>DATAFH010000024.1:0-14380 GCA_036257565.1 Solirubrobacteraceae bacterium
AGGTGCCGAGCCGGGGCCGGACGTCGATCCGGTTCGGGTCGAACGAGCGCCCGCCGATCTGCCACAGGATGCCGTTCGCGGTGGTCAGCGAGAGCTCGAAGCGCCGGTCCACCGCCGGCGCGGGCAGCGGGGCAAGCTCGCGCAGCCGGCGCGGCACCCGGGCCTCCTCGGCGCCGCCGCCGCGCTCGACGTCGAAGCGCATGACCGCCACCGTGCTGCGGCTCCCGAAGTCGTTGTGGAGCACGAGCTCGGTCCCGGGCGCGTAGTCGCGGAAGTCGACGACGATGTCCACGCGCTCGCCGGGCGACATCGGGATCGACCGCCGCTTGAGCCGGCGAGCGAGCAGGCCGCCGTCGCTCGCGATCTGGACCATCGGCCGGCCGCCGCCCAGCACGAGCTTGTAGCGGCGGGCGTTCGAGGCGTTGAGCAGGCGGAACCGGTACAGCCGCCGGCGCACCCGCATGCGCGGCGCGACCGCGCCGTTGACGAGGATCGTGTCGCCCAGAAAGCCTGGCTCCGGGCTCGACGCGTAGCGCAGCGACCCGTCCCGGTTGAACGCCCGGTCCTGGATCATGAGCGGCACGTCAAACCGCCCGCGCGGGAGCTCGAGCTCCTCCTCGCGCCGGTCCTCGATGACGTAGAAGCCGGCCAAACCGCGGTGCACGGAGCGCGCCGTCCGCCCGTGCGCGTGGTCGTGGTACCAGAGCGTCGCCGCGCCCTGGTGGTTCGGGTAGCGGTAACGCCTGACCGCCCCGGGGGCGATCAGGTCCATCGGATGCCCGTCGTCCGCCGCGGGCACCACCCCGCCGTGGAGGTGCACGTTCACGTCGAAGGACAGCGCGTTGCGCTGGCGGACGAGCACCTCGCGACCGCGCCGCGCGCGGATCGTGGGCCCCGGGTAAAGGCCGTCGTAGCCGAGGATCGGCGTCTCGAAGCCGCGCAGGATCTCAGCCGTCCCGTGACGGATCGCCACGTCGTAGACGTCACGCTCGCGCGTGCGGCGCGTGGGCCGCAGCTCGGGGATCAGCGGCAGCTCGGCGCGGAACGGGCGGAACGGCGAGCCGTCAAGCGCGCGCAGCACCGCGGAGGTCACGGCGCGCGGCTTGACCGCAGCGGTGCCGCCCACCGAGCACAGCAGCGCGAACGAGGCCATCCGATGGAGGGCGTCGCGGCGTGTGATGTCGTCCTGACCGGTCATCGGCGTCCCTGCCCGTGGACAGCGACGCCTATGATGCCAGGATCCGGGGCGTCAGATGGTCGGGGTAACCGGCCCGCAGGCCAGGAGGTCGCGCACGAGCTCGTCGGCCCGGTCGGCCGTCCAGCGGCCGCTGGCGACCAAGTGGGCGGCCAGCTCCTCGACGTCGGCCAGGGCGGCCCGGGACTCGGCCTCGTCGACAGCGAAGATCAGGCTGTCCGCGGCCTCGCGGATGCGATCCTGCTCGGCGGGCTGCAGCTTGGCGGGCCCGATGTCCTCGAGGGTCTTGACGACGCGTCCGTAGGCCTGGGTGCGGTCTGAGGTCATGTCTCTACTCACGGTCATCGTCAGGATACGAGCGACCTGTAGTGGGTAGGCGCGCGTGTGAGCATGAGCACGCTAGAAGCCCCACACCGATCCGCCACCCACCAGCTCGACGTCCTCGATCCCGCCACCGGGGACGTGGTCGGGGCGATACCCGCGGGCTCTGCCGAGGCCGCCGACCGCGCCGTGCGTCGGGCGCGAGTCGCCCAGCCCGACTGGGCTCGCACCGCGCCGGCCGAGCGGGCCGCGATCCTCAAGGCCGGCGCCCGCCGGCTGCGCGAGCGCGCCCGCGACCTCGCCGAGCTGCAGACGCAGGAGGGCGGCAAGCCGCTGGCCGACTCGCTCGGCGGCGTCGAGGCCGGCATCGGCGCGATCGAGCAGTACGCGGAGCTCGGGCCGCTGCATCGCGGCCGCAGCCTCCAGGGCGCATGGGAGACGACCGACCTGATGGTGCACGAACCGCGAGGCGTCGTTGCCCTGCTCGTGCCGTGGAACGATCCGGTGGCCATCGCCTGCGGCCAGATCGCGGCGGCGCTCGTGACGGGCAACACGGTCGTCTACAAGCCGTCGGAGAAGACGCCGCTGTCGGCCGCGCTGCTCGTCGAGCTGCTCGACGTGCCCGGGGACGCACTCGTGCTGCTGCAGGGCGACGGCCGCGCCGGGCGCCCGCTCGCCGCCCATGAGGGCGTGGCTCTCGTCGTCCACACCGGGTCCGTCCAGACGGGGCGCGAGGTGGCCGAGGCGTGCGCGGGCCGGCTCGGCAAGGCGCTGCTCGAGCTCGGCGGCAAGGACCCGCTGATCGTCGACGGCGTCGACCCGGAATGGGCGGCGGACCAGGCGGCGCTGGGTGCGTTCGCCAATGCCGGCCAGATCTGCACGGCGGTCGAGCGCATCTACGTCCACCAGGACATCGCGGAGCCGTTTGTCGCGGCCCTCACTCGCCGGGCGCGCGAGCTCAGGGTCGGCCCCGGGACCGACCCCGAGACGGAGATGGGGCCGCTGATCGACGAGGACCAGCGCGTGTGGGTGCACCGCCACGTCGAGGACGCCGTGCACGCTGGAGCCGAGCTGCTGGCCGGCGGCGAGATCCCCGACGGCCCCGGGTTCTTCTACCCGCCGACCGTGCTGGTGGGAGCGGCGCCGGACGCCCCGGTGCTGTGCCAGGAGACGTTCGGCCCCGTGGCCGCCGTGCGCGTCGTGCCGTCGTTCGACGCCGCGCTGGCCGAGGCCGCGGCCGGCGAGTACGGCCTCGCCGCGACCGTCCTCACCCCGTCGCACGAGCACGCCCAGCGCGCGTGGCGCGAGCTCGAAGTCGGGACCGTGAAGGTCAACGCCGTGTTCGGCGGAGCGCCGGGCGGCGCCGCCGAACCACGCCGGCACAGCGGGATGGGCTTCGGCTACGGCCCCGAGCTGCTCGACGAGATGACCCACACCAAGGTCGTCCACCTCGCGCCCTGTCCGCCCGCCGGGTAGGGAGAGATCCGGGACGACTCGGGGTCATTCCCGATGGGAACATGGGCGCCGGCCCGGCAGGCTGGCCCCATGTCCGACGACACGACTCCAACCGACCCCCGGCCGCCTGAGCCCAAGCGCCTCACGCGGTCGGGCTCCGACGCCGTCATCGGCGGCGTGGCCTCCGGCCTCGGCCGCTACTTCGGCCTCGACCCGCTCCTGTTCCGCATCGGCTTCGTCGCGCTCTCGTTCGCGGGCGGCATCGGCCTCGTGGCGTACCTGCTGCTGCTCGTCTTCGTCCCCACCGACGGCACCGAGCGCCCGGGCGGCGGCAGCCGGACCGCCGCGGTGGCCGGCGCGATCGTGCTCGGGGTCGCGCTCGTCACGTTTCTCGGTACTCCTTTCTTCTTCTTCGGCCGCGGGCTGCTCGTCATCGCCGTGGTCGGCCTGGCAGGTGTCCTGCTCTGGCGAGCGTTCGGAGGAAGCGTCGAGGGCGACCCGGCGCGTGTCGCCGGCCGCATCGCCGTCTTCGGCCTCCTCGCCTTCGCGGTGGCGGGCGCCGCGGTGGGCGTTGGCCTTGGTGCTCGACGCCGAGCCCGACGTCGTGCTGCTCGACGTGCGGATGCCGGGCGGCGGCGGGGTCGAGGTGATCCGGCAGGTCGCGGCCCGCCGGCCCGGGCAGCGCTTTCTCGCGCTGTCGGTCAGCGACGCGCCCGACGACGTGATCGCGGTGATCCGCGCCGGCGCGCGCGGCTACGTGACGAAGACGATATCCGGCGAGGAGCTGGCCGACGCGGTGCGTCGCGTGGCCGACGGTGACGCGGTCTTCTCGCCGCGGCTGGCCGGCTTCGTGCTCGACGCCTTCGCCGGCGGCCTGCCCGAGCGGGAGGTCGACCCGCAGCTCGATCAGCTCTCCCCGCGCGAGCGGAAGGTGCTGCGCCACATCGCACGCGGCTACCTCTACAGGGAGATCGCCCAGCGGCTCTCGATCTCCACGAAGACCGTGGAGGCGCACGTGTCGGCCGTGCTGCGCAAGCTGCAGCTGTCCAACCGGCACGAGCTGAGCCGCTGGGCGGTCGAGCGTCGGCTTATCGACTGACGCGCACCACGTGGTAGGGGGTATCCGGCGTCGGCGGGGTGGTGAAGCGCGCGTTCACGGCCCACAGGTACCGGCCGCCCTCGGCGATCGTCGTCGGCACGTCGAAGCCGTCGTCGGTCAGGTACCGCACGATGCGGCCGTCGTCGAGCCCGCGGTCGAGCCGGATGACCGCGATCTGGTTGAGCAGGTTCTGCACGACGTACAGCGTGCGGCCGTCGAGCAGGAGCCCGTCGCCGTTGGGCACGCCGTCTGGGCCGATGTCGATCTCCTCGGTGTCCCCGCTGCGGGGGTCGATGAGGAAGAGCTTGCCGAGGCGGCTCTGAACGGCGATCAGCCGCCGCCCGTCCTTCGACGCGGCGATGCCGTTGAGCTCGAACGTCTCCGGGTCGTCGTCGATCGCGAAGTCGCCGGTCAGCGGCAACGTGCGGGCCTCCCGCGGGAGCCGCTTGCCGCAGAGGTCGAGCACGTACAGCTCCTGAGCGTGCGAGTCGGTGAAGTACGCCGCTCGCCGCGTGAGCGTCACGTCGTTGATGAACGTTGGCGCCTCGGCCAGCGCGTACTCGCGCAGGAGGTCGCCGTCGTCGGCGTCGTACACGCGCGCGGTGCCGGTGCCGCCGCCGGACACGAAGAGGCGCTCGTGCCGGTCGACTTTGAGGCCGAGCGCGGCGCCGCCCCAGGGCGCTACGAGCACCTCGCCACGGCCGGAACGCAGGTCGCCCCGCCAGATCGCGCCGGTCGCGCGCGAGCCGGAGTAGAACGTGTCGCCGTCCGTGGCTATTCCCTCCGGCTGCCATCCGTTGGGCAGCGGGATCGTCTCGGGGTAGCCGTGGGCGGCGACCGCGGGTGCGATCAGGGCGCACAGCACGATGGCCGTCGTCAGCATGCGCTTCATGGCGGGTACTCCTCCTCCCCTGTCGTTCGACCGTCTCAGGGACGAGATACGCAGCCACCGCGGCTGCGGTTTCGAACCGTGCGAAACGTGCACGAACATGGTGCCAGGCGAGGGCAGCCTCTCGGCGCGCGCGATGTTCGTCGGCGAGGCGCCTGGCGCGACCGAGGACGAGCTCGGGCGGCCGTTCGTGGGCCGTGCCGGCCGGCTGCTCGACGAGCTGCTGGCGGCCGCCGGGCTCGAGCGCGAGGCGGTCTACATCACCAACGTGGTCAAGGCCAGGCCGCCGGGCAACCGCGACCCGCGCGGCGACGAGGTCGCGCACCACATGCCGTGGCTGGAGGCCGAGCTGGCGCTCGTGCAGCCGCGGATCGTCGTGCCGCTGGGCCGCCACGCGCTCGCCCACTTCGCCCGCGGGGTCATGATCTCGGAGGCGCACGGGAGGATGCGCAGCGAGCGCGGACGCACGCTGTTCCCGCTCTACCATCCGGCCGCCGGGCTGCGCAGCACGCAGCTGCGGACGGCGCTCTTCGAGGACGCGCGGGCGCTCGGCGTCGCGCTGTCAGAGGGGGAGCCGGGCGCGGACGACGGTTCCGGCGCCGGGCGGGCTCTCGACTGAGAGCGAACCGTCGAGTGCGCCGAGGCGGTCGGCGAGGCCGCTGAGTCCCGAGCCGGGGGCCGCCTCCGCGCCGCCCTTGCCGTCGTCGCGGACCTCGATGGCGAGCGCGCCGTTCTCGTGAGCCACGCGCACGCTGGCGTGGCTGGCGTCGGCGTACTTGGCGACGTTGGTGAGCGCCTCGGCGACGGTGAAGTAGGCGGTCGCCTCGGTGGCCGCCGGTAGCCGCTCGTCGGGCAGCCCGACGACATCCACGGGCACGGGCGCGCGGGAGGCGAGCGCGGTGACGGCGGGCGCCAGACCACGCTCGGTGAGCAGGGCAGGGTGGATGCCGCGCGCCAGCTCGCGCAGCTCGGCCGAGGCCTCGCCGAGCGCGTCGGCGACGTGGTCGAGGAACGGCCCGGCCGTCGCGGGGTCCTTCTCCACCCGCGCCCGGGCCATCCGGACCTCGAGCGTCAGGCCGACGAGGCGCTGCTGCGCGCCGTCGTGCAGGTCGCGCTCGATCCGCCGGCGCGCGTTGTCCGCCGCCTCGACGATGCGGGCGCGGGAGGCGCGCAGCTCCTCCGTGCGGGCCTGCTCGATCTCGCGCCGGAGCAGCGCCTCCTCGGCGGCGCGGCGCTCGGTGATGTCGAAGATGGCGCCGTCGCACCACAGCCGCCCGCCCGCGCTGGAGACGAGCTGGCCGCGATCGAGCACCCAGCGGATCTCGCCGTCGGCGCGCACGACCCGGTACTCGAACGAGAACGGCTCGCCGTCGGCGTGGGCCTGGGCGACGGTGTCGAGCACGTGCTGGCGATCGTCCGGATGGATGATGCTCATCAGCGTCCGGCGCCGGCTGGCCAGGAAGTTGGCGGCCGGATAGCCCGAGATCCGCTCGATCTCGTCGCTGATCAGTTCCAGCGTGTAGTCCGCATGCCAGGCCGAGCGGTAGATCGCGCCCGGCACGTTGTCCATCATCGCCCGCATGAGCGCGTCGTCCGCGCGCTGCTGGGCGGCGCGCAGGCCGGCGCGGGCGCGCGCGAGCAGCTCCGCGCGGGTGAACGGGCGGTGCAGGTAGTCGTCGGCGCCCGCGTCGAGCACCGCGTCGGCCATCCGGCCCGCCGCCTGCACGGTGATGGCGAGCAGCCAGGCCTCCTCGAGCCGCCCGTCCTCGCGCAGCGCGCGGCAGACGTCGGCGGCGTCGAGCTTGCCGGCGCGGTCGACGATCACGAGGTCGGCGGGCGTGTCGTCGAGCGACTTGCGCGCCTCGTCGATGTCGCGGACCGCCGTGATCGAGTGCCGGCCGGCCCGGAGCCATGGCGAGACCTCGGGCTCCACATTGCCCACGACCAGGACGCACGCCTGTCGGCGCCGGACCGAGTCCCCGGAAGCTGGCACAACCGGATTATCCTGGATCCGGGGCTTCCGCGGCGATCTTTGGCACGCCGCCGCGTTTGACCGAGCGGACGGGCGGCTATCCCCTCCCCATGGCCGCCGCTCCCGTCGAGTCGCGCCGGCCGCGCTCAGACGGCCGGCCGGCCGAGTCCCCGCCCGTGCTGTGGAAGGGCGACGACGCCGTGCCGCGCGGCCTCGCGGTGGCGTCGGCGGTCACGCTGCGCGCGGCCATCCTCGTCGGCGGCCTCGTGATCGTGGCGCTCGGCGCCGCGCGGCTGATGCTCGTGGTGCTGCCGATCATCATCGCGGTCCTCCTCACCACGCTCCTGCTGCCGCTCCACCGTTGGCTGGTGAGCCGGCGCTGGCGACCCGCGCCGGCCGCGTCGGCCTCCACGCTGCTGGCCATCGTCGTCTTCTTCGGGCTGTGGGCGCTGATCATCCCGGGTGTCCTGTCCCAGAGCGATGAGCTGGTGAGCAACGTCAACGAGGGCGCGACGAAAGTCGTGGGCATCCTTGAGCCGCTCGGCGTGGGACGGGAGGACCTCGACCGCGCGATCGACGAGGCCTCGTCCTCGGTCCAGGGCAGCGCGCTCGCCAACGAGGTGCTCACCGGCGCCGTCCTGCTCACCCAGTGGGCCGCCGCCATCGTGTTGATCGTCGTGCTCACGTTCTTCTTCCTGAAGGACGGCGCGCGGCTGTGGGAGTGGGTGCTCGAGCTGTTTCACGAGGACCGCCAGCCGGCGCTGCGCGAGGTCGGCGCCCGCTCCTGGGCGGCGCTCAGCGCCTACGTGCAGGGCGTCTTCGTGGTCGCGACGATCGACGCGGTGTTGATCGGCGCCGCGCTGCTGATCGTCGGCGTCCCGGTGGCGATCCCGTTGATCGTCCTGACCTTCATCGCCGCGTTCTTCCCGGTGGTCGGCGCGTTCGTGGCCGGCGCCGCCGCGGTGCTCGTGGCGCTCGTGGCCAACGGGCTCGGCGCGGCGCTCGTCATCCTCGCGGTGATCGTGGCCGTGCAGCAGCTCGAGGGCAACGTCTTCTATCCGATCGTCGTCGGCCGCAAGCTCGCGCTGCACCCTGTCAGCATCCTGCTCGCGCTGACCGCGGGCGGCGTGCTGGCCGGCATCGTCGGGGCGTTCCTCGCCGTCCCGATCGCTGCCGTGGGCGCGGCCGTGCTCGGCTACACGCGCGAGCGCCGCGAGGCCCGCCAGGCCGCCGCGGTCCTCGCTCCTCATGACCTGGCCTGAATATCAGGGGGTCCAGGAGCCCGCGGTGCGGAAGCCTCGGGCAGGGGTGCGGTGGCCGAGGGCGAAGCGGGGCGGGAGCGGTTCGCCGGAGGTGATGGCGGCGGCGAGGCGCTCGGCCATGGCGGGGCCGTGCTTGAAGCCGTGGCCGGACCCGCCGCCGACGAGCCAGACGTCGTCGTGGTCCGGGTGGCCGGCGGCGAGGAAGTGCGAGTCCGGGGAGAGCTCGTAGCGGCATGCGCGGGTCTCGGCGAGCGGGGCGTGCTCGAGGGCCGGGAAGCGATCGCGCAGGTAGGCGCGCACGGCAGCCTCGGTCGTCGGCTCGTCGGTGAGCGGCTCGTCGGGGTCGAGCGGCGGGCCGTCGAGGTCGAGCGCGGCCTTGACGCCGATCCCGTCGACATCGCCGGTGCCGTACATCGCGCGGTCGTAGTCGACCCACCCGGGCAGGCCCTCCCACGCCGGGCCGCCGTCGACGAACAGCAGCTCCTGGCGCGTGACCTTGATGGAGACGAGGGCGGGGAACAGGCGCGACAGCCAGCCGCCGCAGGCCCAGACCACCACGTCGCCTGAGAGCCGCGTGCCGTCGTCGAGGACGACGACTCGCGGATCATCGCCGGAGCGTGCCCGCCCTCGCACGACGCTCGCGCCGTGCGCGGCGGCCCGATCGGCCAGCGTGCGCACGGCGCGCTGCGCGCGGACGACGCCGGCCTCCGGCTCGAGCAGCACGAACGCCAGATCATCGGTGCCGAGGCTCGGGTACAGCCGGGCCGCCTCATCGAGGTCCAGGCGCTCGACGGGGATCCCCTGGGCGGTGAGCGTGCGGGCGGAGTCGGCCTCCCAGCCGGCCTCGCCATGAGCGAACCACGCGACGCCGGGCTCGAGCACGAGCGTCTCGCCCGACTCGGCCTCGAGCTCGTGCCACAAGGTGCGGGCGCGCCGTGCCATCGCCGTGTAGTCCCCGTCCGCTCCGTGCGACGAGCGCAGCAGCCGCGTCTCCCCTCCCGAGCTGGCCCGCCGGTCGCCGGGCTCGAACTGGTCGACGAGCGTCACCGCCTCGCCGCCGCGCGCCAGCCACCACGCGAGCGACGCGCCGAACGTCCCGGCTCCCACGATGACGATCTCCATCAGGACACGATGCGCCGCGCGGCGTACTGGGCCATGCCCATCACCGTGAGCTGCGGGTTCACGTACACGCTCGTCGGGAAGACGCTCGCATCGCAGAGGTAGAGGTTGTCGAAGCCGCGCACGCGGAAGCTCTCGTCCACGACCTCGCCGACCGCGTTGCCGCCCTGCGGATGGGCGCTCGTCAGCAGCAGGTCACCGGACTCCTTGACGTGGCTCGGCAGCAGGTCGAGCGCCTGGGGCGTGCGGTACTCGTGAAAGGCGAAGGTGGCGGGCATGACGCACTCGGCTCCGGCCGCCAGGAAGATGCGGCCCGCGGTGCCCAGGCCCTCGACGATGCGGGCCCGGTCCTGTGCGGAGACCTTGTAGTCGATCACCGGTCCCGACCGCGAAGACTTCACGCGGCCGGGCGCGGTGGTGCCCACGAGCACCCCGGCGCACGCCATGTGGCGGTAGCGCCGCATGTTGGCGAAGTGACGGTCGAACCAGCCCGGCATCGCGAGCGCCTGCGTGGCCGGTGGGTTGAACCACGTTTCCACCATGTAGCCGGGGATGCCCGGTGCCGGCACGTACGCATGCGACATCTGGATGCCGGCGAAGGAGTCCATGACCTCCGGGAACTCGGCCGTCAGCGGCGAGTTGATGTTGAAGTGCAGGCCCCGGCCGGCGCGCCCGTCGCCCAGCCCGCTGCGCTGCAGCAGCCAGCTCGAGCCGATCGCGCCCGCCGCCACGACGACCTCATCGGCCGCCGCCGTGACCCGCTCGCCGCTCGTGTTGCGGCCGAGGACGCCGGTCGCGCGCTTGCCGTCGGTGATGATCCGCTCGACCTCGACATCGGGCAGCACGTCGACCGCGAACCGGCGCTGTGCCTCCGGGAGTACGCGATCCAGCGTGGTCATCTTGGCGCCATACGCGCAGCCGATGTTGCAGTACCCCGTCCCCAGGCACGCCTCGGAGATGTTGGCCGACATCACCGTGAGCTCGCCGGGCAGGCGAAGCGCGTCGACCGCGGCTTCGAAGCGGCATGCGGCCTTGGTCGTGATCTCGCGCGGGATCTGTACCACCCCGAGCCAGTCCCGGACCTCCGCGATCCCTTGGCGCAGCCCGTCGGGGTCGACGCCCCGATCCGCCCACTGGTCGAGCACCTGCTCCGGCGGATCGAGGCAGAGCGCGTTGTTGATCGTCGTGCCGCCGCCCACGCACATGCCCTGCAGGACCTGCAGCTCGAAGTTCGTGGCGAGCTGCAGCGCGCCCTCGTTGTAAAGGCGGAGGTACTGCGTCACCTCGTCGTCGGTGAAGCGGCGGGGATCGACGTGCGGCCCGCGCTCGAGCACGAGCACACGCCGGCCCGCCTCGGAGAGGCGGTAGGCCAGGACGCCGCCCGCCGCGCCGGAGCCGATCACCACCGTGTCGTAGCGTCCGCTCGGCGGCAGGGTGAGCGTCCGCAGCGGCGGCTCGGGCGGATCGGTCGGCTCCGGGGCTCGCCCGCCGGGACGGCTGGGATACGGCGTGTAGTCGATCGAGCTCCACGACGCACGGTCGCCGTAGTAGCCGAGGTACGCCATCTGCGACGCGGTGCGGATCAGCACCCGCAGGAGCGGCCGCAGTGGCCGGAGGACCCGGTGGCCGGAGAGCGGGCCGACGAACCGGCGCTCGAGGAAGCGCTTGCGCGCGTCGGGAGAGAGCGTCGGAAGCGGCGGGCGCAGCGTGAGCAGCGGCCACAGGGCGAGAACGATCAGCGCAAGCTGCACGCGGCCCTTCGAGCGCGCCTCCAGCGAAGCGAGGTACTCGTCGACGTTGCGCGCGATCTGCTCGGGGGAGACCACCTCGGGGTCGCCCTCGATCAGCACCTCGGCGACGGAGGACAGGGCTAGAAAGCCGACGGGATGCAGATAGCGGAGGCCATAACGGGCCCGCACGGCGGCCACCCACCAGGCGAAGAAGAGCACGGCGAGCAGGATGTCCACGCCCATCCACGCCAGCAGCGCCACCGTGGCGGAGACCTCGCCGATGACGGGCACGTCCTGCGCCGGGGCGCCGCCCCACGCCAGCGTGGCGATCTGCCCGATGACGAGCGCGACGTAGCCCGCCGCCAGCACGAGCGCCGTCCAGCCGCGGCGGCGCACATCGGCGGCGCCCAGCGCGGAGAGGAAGACGAACAGCACGTCCTTTGCGAACGAGTTCGGCAGGAAGCCAAGCGACGCAGTGTCGCCGCCCACGATGTAGGCCACGGCGAGGATCGCGCTCCACACCGCGTGTGCGGCGAGCAGGTTCCGGAGGCGCCGCTCTTGACTGGTCAACGCGTCCCGCACCGCCGCGACGCTATCCGCTCCCCGCGCGGCCTGTCGAGCTTCCCTACTCTCACCGTTCATGGGGCCGATCCGCCGCCACGGGCAGACGCTCGTGCTCGTGCGTCATGGCGAAACCGAGTGGAGCGCGAGCGGCCGCCACACGAGTGTCACCGACGTGCCGCTCACCGACGCCGGCCGCGAAGCGGCGAGCCGCCTGCGCGAGCGGCTCGCGGGCTGGGACTTCGCGCTCGTCCTGACCTCACCACGCGCCCGGGCGCGCGAGACCGCCGCCATGGCCGGCTTCCCGGACGGCGCGGTCGACGAGGACCTCGTGGAGTTCGACTACGGCGAGTACGAGGGGCTCACGACGCCCGAGATCCGCGAGGAGCGCCCGGGCTGGAGCGTGTGGGAGGACGGCGCGCCGGGCGGGGAGACGGTGGAGCAGGTGGGCGCCCGCGCCGACCGCATGATCGAGCGCGCGACGGCGGTCGACGGCGACGCCCTCGTGTTCGCCCACGGCCACCTGCTGCGTGTGCTCGGCGCCCGCTGGATCGGCCTCGCGCCGGAGTACGGCGGCAACCTCGCGCTCGACACCGGCGCCGTGTGCGAGGTCAGCTACGAGCGCGAGCGGCGCGCGATCTGGGTCTGGAACGACACGTCCCACCTCGACTGAGCGCGCTTGCGGGTGAGGAGGCGCTGGTCGGCCCGGTCGAGCAGCTCGATCGCGGTGACCGCGTCGACCGGCGCGACGGCCGAGGCGAAGCTCACGCCGAGACCGGACACGTCGGGCGGCAGGTCGGCGCCGGCGATCGCCTCCTCGAGCGCGCTGACCAGCCGGTTCACGCCCGCCACGCCCGCCCCAGGTGCGACGACGGCGAACTCGTCGCCGCCGATGCGGGCGAGGCAGTCGCCCTCGCGGATGACGTCCGAGCAGGCGTCGGCGATGACGCGCAGGACGGCATCGCCGACCGGATGCCCGAGGTCGTCGTTGACGCCCTTGAAGCCGTCGAGGTCGAACAGCACGAGTGCGGCGCCGCGCGGCTCGGCGACCGCGCGCGCCAGCTCGGCGTCGAACGTCCGCCGGTTGGAGAGCCCGGTGAGCGGGTCGCGCTCGGCCATCGCCCGCTGGCGGGCCTCGGCGCGCAGGAGCCGCTGCTTGAGCATGTGGATCGCGATGTTCATGCCCGCCACGGACGCGCTGAAGGTCAGGACGCGCGACGGGTAGCCGGCGACGTGCTCGTAGAGGAGCGGCGAGGCGTACGTCGCCGCGAACAGCGCGGTCAGCGGCCAGCTGAGGTGCGGCGGGAAGAAGTACGCGATGAAGAGCGCGGTGAAGAGCATGAGCGGCTGCACGAAGCTCGCGGCGCCGCCCGACGCCCAGATCGCGAGCCCGACCAACGGCAGCGCGCCGGCGGTCACGGCGGCGCGCTGCGCGAGGGTCATGGTCAGCCGCCGCCGCCAAAGCACGAGCGACGCGAGGCCCCAGCCGGTGGCCACGGCGGCGATCCCGAGCGCCCAGCCCAGGTGCGATCGGTCGGCGCCCGGCATGAGCAGCGCGACGGTGCCGACGAGGCCGGCCACGGTCCACAGCGCCCCCGAGGTGAGGTCGGCGAGCGGCCCCTCGTCGCGAGGATCCTCGTCTGCAAGGCGCGGTGACATGGGCTTCCGGCCACCGCAATCGACCTCCAGCCCCGCGGCTTGAGCGGGGCGGCGCAGCTGGTACGGGTGGACGTCCGGCCAGGCGAGCTCGAACCCGGTCCGCACGATCTCGCGCTCGAGGTCGGCGAGGAGGTTGTCGACCCGCACCGGATGAGCGCGCCGAGCGGGATCCGGAACGGGTAGCAGGCGATGTCGATGCGCGCGATCGAGGAGTCGAGGGTGCTCGACATCCTTGGCCTCGGGCCGATCACGATCTCCCGCCAGGCGTTCGACGGCGGGTTCGCGACCGAGCGCAACCGGCTCACGCTGGCGGCCGGCGAGCCTGCGGCCGTCAAGCAGGCGCTGGGCCGGCTTCCCGGAGGCGGAGGCCTGGAGCAAGGACGCGTTCATCACCAAGCAGACGGAGTGGATCGGCTCGATCCTCGGCGTCCTGTGGGTGCTGCTGGCCTTGGCGTTGATCGTGTCGCTGTTCGGCATCGTCAAACACACCGGTGCTCGCGCCGGCGCGAGCTGGGCACGCTGCGGGCGATGGGCATGAGCCGCCGCCAGCTGCGCCGCACGGTGCGCCACGAGACCGTGATCACGGCGCTCATGGGCGCGCCGCGCTCGCCTACGAGTAGCGAGCGAACGGCGCCCCGGCGGTCAACGCCGGGGCGTCGGGGAGCTCAGCAGCCTCCGGGGCCGACCTGCGTCATCGTCCGCGTCGTCCCGTCGACCACGAACTCGCGGCAGTGCGGGGTCTCGCCCCGCCCGAAGTAGGCCGACAGGCGCTCGAAGCCGCCGCCGACGATGTGCGTCGTGCTCGCCTCGTCGGCGTGGCCGGCGAACGGTGACGTGTAGCCGGGCGCGCCGAGGCTGCCGGTCAGCGTCGTGCCGGGCTCCGACGCCTCGCCGCGCGTGCCGACCGTGACCATGTCGGTGGGGATCCCGAGCCCGAGCAGCCGCGTCTGCATCTCGCGGCTCTGCGAGTAGGGCATGAGGCCGTCGTCGGCGCCGTGCACCAGCGTCACCCCGCGCACGCCCGACGCCTTGATGTCCTCGGCCCGGCGGATGACGGTCCGGGCCGTGTACGCCTCCGGCCGCGCTTCGATCGGTCCGCCCATCTCACGCTCGATGTC
>DATAFH010000025.1:0-2578 GCA_036257565.1 Solirubrobacteraceae bacterium
CGGTCAGCCGCCTGGTCGGCGCGCCGCCCGGTTACGTCGGCTACGAGGAGGGCGGTCAGCTCACCGAGGCCGTGCGGCGCAAGCCCTACAGCGTGGTGCTCCTCGACGAGATCGAGAAGGCGCACGCCGACGTGTTCAACATCCTGCTGCAGATCCTCGACGACGGCCGCCTGACCGACGCGCAGGGCACCACCGTCGACTTCCGCAACTGCGTGGTGATAATGACGTCGAACATCGGGTCGGTCTACCTGCTCGACGGCGTCACGGACACGGGCGAGATCAGCGACCAGGCGCGCGACCGCGTCATGGCCGAGCTGCGCGGGCACTTCCGCCCCGAGTTCCTCAACCGCGTCGACGACATCGTGCTCTTCAAGCCGCTCACGCTCGAGGAGATCGAGCAGATCGTCGACCTGCAGGTGGCCGACCTCCGCCGCCGCCTCGCGGCCCGGCGGCTCGAGCTCGAGCTGACGGAGCCCGCGCGCGCCCTCATCGCGCGCGAGGGCTACGACCCCGTGTATGGCGCCCGTCCGCTGCGGCGCTTCATCCAGCATGAGGTCGAGACGAAGATCGGCCGCGCCCTCGTGGCCGGCGACATCCCCGACGGCTCGACGATCACGCTCGACGCCGACGGCGACGAGCTCGTCGTCCGCTGGGCCGTGCCCGGCGCGGCGTCGCGGACCGACGAGCGCGAGGAGGTGACCGCATGACCATGGAATGGCGCCCATCCGGCGGCATCCTGACCGCGGCCGAGGTCGGCCGCGCGCTGGAGAGCCGTCCAGGCTGGCACTGGAACAAGCGCGGGCTCGTGCGCGTGCTGCAGTTCCGCGATTTCGCTTCCGCGCGCGGCTTCGCCGTGCAACTCGCCGACGCGGCGACGTACTACGGGCAGCGCCCGGACATCGCGATCCGCGACGACGGGCGCGTCGTGCTGTCGCTCGTGAACCACAACCACGCCGGGGTGACCGTCGCCGACCTGGTGCTCGCCGACAAGGTCGACCGCGCGATCGAGCAGCACGCGCCCGAGGGGACCGTCTGGGACGCCCGCGGATGAGCGCTCAGTGCACGAGGACCTTGAGCAGCACGACCAGGAGCCCCAGCGCCAGCGCGATCGCGGCGGAGACGATGGTCCGAGCCGGGCTCGCCCCGCGATGGCTGGCCGCATAGCCGCCAGCGGCGGCGAGCTCCACGAGGGCAATGGCCGTCGCCGCCACGGTCGCCGCCCGGTCGGGGATTGCATCGATCGCTCCCAGGCAGAGGACGAGCACGACCGGCATGACGACCGCGACCAGCGACCAGTGCTCTCGGAGCGCGCAAGCGATCTCCGCCCGCGTCGGCCCCCGTCCCTCCGACGCGCCCCTGCCGAGCAGACGCGCGTAGACGTGTGCCAGCCAGAAGACGACCGCCGTGACGAGGACCGCCAACGCGACCCGCCCGGCGTCGGACGCGTCGTACGAGACGGCGACCACCGACGTCGCGAGGATCAGCCCGTAGACGGCCTCGGACGCACTTCCGCTCGTTCGGACCACGAGCGGGCGCAGGTCCGGACCGGGCCTCGTCGAGTGGTCGGACGACAGTGTGGGCGGCCCGCTCACCTAGGGAGCGGGAGTGGTCGACGTACCGGCAAGGGCGGCCCGCAACTCCGCCTCGGCTTCCTGGCTGAGGCGGTAGTGCACGAACGTGTCGGCCGCGGCGAAGAGTGCGCGGTACATCGCGCGGATGCGCTCGGCGTCGGCGAACACCACAACGGCCGACGAGCCCTCGGGCACCTGCTCGCGGATCGCGTCGAAGGCGGGCCCCTCCGGCTGCGTGACCTGGCTCGCCTCGACGGCTCCCCCGGCGGTCGCCCCGCCGACGAGGCCGACGGCGAGCCCTGACGGTCCGAGCGGAAGCCCGGCGGCGGCGCCGACGATGGCGCCGGCGGCGGTGTCGGGCCCGATCACGTCTCCCAGACCGTCGACGTCGACGTAGTGGCCGAGGACGGTGCCGCGAACCACGATGCGGCCGCGCCGGTGAACCTCGACGAACGCCGCGTCGCCGAGCCAGCCTGCCTCGGGATCGCGGTCGCGCGCGTCCGCGTATGCGTGCTCCGCCCCATGGGCACCGGAGAAGGTGGCGACGCCGACCTCGATCATGATGCAAGTAACGCTCATCGCCAGGTGAGCCGGCATCACGCGGATTGTGTGATTCAGGGGGAGGGCGGCGGCGGCGGTCGCCAGGGCGGCGGTCAGGCGGCGTCGGCGGTCCGGCGCCTGCCGGTCCTAAGGAGCACCGTGTTCGTGATGCTCACTCATCCCCCGGCAGGCCGTCCGGCTGCCCGCCCCAGCGCATCGCGACGATGCGAGCCGTGAGCCAGTCGATGAGGGCGTGGAGGAAGAGCGCGACGATCCCGTACACGATCATCGCGAAGAGGATCGATACGTCGAGCACGGATCTGCCATCGAGCTTCACCGGCTCGAACAGCCCCCGGAACGGCGCCATGACCCGCCTCAGGCCCCGATAGAGCCACTCGGCGAACGGTGCGTCGGGGTTGGCGCCGAAGAGCAGCAGGAAGAAGCCGAGCAGCAGGATGACGAGGGCG
>DATAFH010000026.1:0-54188 GCA_036257565.1 Solirubrobacteraceae bacterium
CGACGATCTGCGGAACGTGCTCGACGACCGCGGGATCGAGCGCGCGGTGCTCGCCGGCGCCTCGATGGGCGCGCACACCGCGGCGCGGCTGGCGCTCGACGAGCCGGAGCGCGTCGCGGGCCTGATCCTCGCCACCCCGGCCTTCGACCCGGAGGAGGACCGCGAGGAGGGCTTGGCGCGCTGGGACGCGCTGTCCGAGGGGCTCCGAACCGGCGGCGTCGACGGCTTCGTCGAGGCCTACGGCGACCCCGGCGTGCCCGAGCAGTGGAAGGAGACGATCGACAAGGTGCTGCGCCAGCGCCTCGCCGCCCACGAGCACCCAGACGCGGTCGCCGACGCCCTGCACGCCGTGCCGCGCTCGCGCCCGTTCGAGGCGTGGTCGGACCTGGCGGAGATCGGGGCGCCGACCGTGGTGGTCGCGAGCCGCGACGAGGCCGACCCCGGCCACCCGTACGCGATCGGCGAGCGCTACGCGTCCGCGATCCCGGACGCCCGACTCCTGTCCGAGGAGCCCGGCAAATCCCCCCTCGCGTGGCAGGGAGGCCAGCTCTCCCGCATCATCGCCGAGACGGCTGCGCGCCGGTAGAGTCGGCTCGTGGAGGTGGTATTCGCGCCCGAAGGCGAGGGTTTGGCGAGGATCGCGGTTCCCTCGGTTGCCGCGATCGCCGCGATCGCGGGTGCCGCCGTTTTGGGCATTGCCACCGGGATCGCGCCCCCTGCTCGTCAACGAGGCGCGGCGGACGCTCACGGCGCGCGCGAACGCGGAGCGCGTGCTCGCCGGCGTCCAGGGAGCGCACGAGTGAGCGATCAGGCGACGATTCGAGCCGCTCAGATCGGAATGCGGGCCACGATCGTCGGGGCCATCATCGCCGCGGTGGCGTCGCTGATCACGAGTGGCGTCGGGCTCGCCACTGAGCTCGGATCCGACGACTCGGCGGGCACCGCTCGCGTTGAGCAGGCGGCCGAGGCGAGCACGGGCTCGCCGGGCTCGTGCGTGCGGTCCCTCGATGCGGTCATGGACTTCGTCAAGGAGCACCCGCGGGCGGGACGCGTGTACGCCCGCGCCGGGCGCTCGGGGATGCCTCGTCTGGCCGCGGAGGACGTGATCGCCGCGTGCGGCGACCCAGAGACGCTCGTGGAGGAGGCCGGCGTCCCTCGCCGGCGATGATCGCGATGCGGGAGTCGCTCGACGATCTCGCCAACCGGACGGAGACGTTCGCGACGACGCGGTTTGCCGGCCTGTGGGATGCGGTCGAGCGGGTGCCGAAGCTGCACTCGCGGGTCAGCGCGTTGCTCGTCGACCGGGCGATTCGGAAGATCCCGACGCGGCCGAACCCGCTGAGCACGATGAGCGACTACACGTCGTGGGCGTCGCTCACCGACCGAGCGTGGGATTCGCGGCACCTTCCGGCGGCGCCGGATCGCCCGCTGCCGCCGGCGGAGCGCGTGGCGGCGCTCTTCAATCGTGACGGCGAGATGGTCCCGTGCCCGAAGTCCACGGTGTTGTTCCCGTACTTCGCCGAGTGGTTCGTCGACGGGTTCCTGCGCTCCGAGCGGCCGTACCCGGACCCGGACACCGGCGAGCTGCGCCGCGACCCGGCGCGCAACGAGTCCAACCACGAGATCGACCTGATCCAGATCTACGGGCTCAACGCCGCGGTCACGCAGCAGCTGCGGACCGGCGACGGCGGCCAGCTCATCTCCCAGGCGCTGAACGGCGAGGAGTACCCGCCGTACCTGTACGACGGCGACCGCAAGCGCTTCGACAGGGTCACGGTCGTGCGCGCGGGCCAGATCACGGACGACCAGCGGCGGCAGCTGTTCGCCATCGGCAGCGACACCGGCAACCTGCAGCTCGGCTTCGTGATCATGAGCGTGCTGTTCCTGCGCGAGCACAACCGGATCGCGCGGGCGCTCGAGCGCGAGTACCGCTGGGACGACGAGCGGCTGTTCCAGACCGCCCGAAACATCCTCACGGTGATCCTGATCAAGATCGTGGTCGAGGAGTACATCAACCACATCTCGCCGTATCACCTGAAGCTGCTCGCCGATCCGACCGCCTTCCACAACCCGCGCTGGCACCGGCAGAACTGGATGGCGATCGAGTTCAACCTCCTCTACCGCTGGCACAGCCTCGTACCGTCGAGCTTCAGCGTCGCGGGCCGCGAGGTGGCGGTCGAGGACACGCTGTTCAACACCGACCTGGTGGTCGAGCGTGGTCTCGGGGCGTGCTTCGAGGACGCTTCGCGCCAGCGGGCCGGACGCGTCGGACTGCTCAACTCGCCGGCCGCGGTCTGGGACGCCGAGCTTGCGAGCGTGCGGCAGGCGCGCGCCGTGCGCCTGCGCCCGTACAACGAGTACCGCCGCCTCGCCCGTTTCCCGCGCGCCCGCCGCTTCGAGGACGTCTCGAGCGACCCGCGCGTCGTGCGCGCCCTCAGCGACGTGTACGAGAGCGTGGACGACGTCGAGTTCTACCCCGGCCTGTTCGCCGAGGACGTGCGGCCAAACGCGGTGCTGCCGTCGCTCGTCGGCAGGCTCGTCGCCATCGACGCGTTCTCCCAGGCGTTCACGAACCCGCTCCTCTCGCCGCGCGTCTTCAACCCGAGCACGTTCTCCCCGCTCGGATGGCACCTGATCCGCACGACGGGCACGCTCTCCGACATGCTCCACCGCAACGTGCCGCCGGGCCGGCGCTACCAGGTCACGATGACCCGCCCCGACTGGGTCCGCGCGTGAGCGCCGGATACAGCGGCACCCCGCTGCCGAGGAAGCTCGGCATCAAGCCGGGGCACAAGGTGCTGCTGATCGGCGAACCCGACGAGTTTGAAGGGCTCGGCGAGCTGCCGGAGGACGTGGCGATGGGGCGGACGGCTCGCGGGCCGGCGGACGTGATCGTCTCGTTCCACACCGAGAGGGCGGACCTCGCGAAGCGGATGCCGAAGCTGCGGGCGGCGATGCGGCCGAACGCGGGGCTCTGGATCGGCTGGCCGAAGCGCGCCTCGAAGGTGCCGACGGATCTCACCGAGGACGTGGTGCGGGAGCTGGCGCTGGCCAACACCCTGGTCGACAACAAGGTCGCGGCGCTGGACGAAAGGTGGTCGGGGCTGCGTCTGGTGATCCGGCTTCGCGATCGTTAGCTTGAGTCGCATGACGGATCCCCTGCCCGCCGACCAGCGCCTGAAGGACATCTCGCCGAAGGCGTACGAGCACCCCGCCGATCGCGCCGCCACCGCGGCTCTCAACTCGATCCCGATGCTCGACACGGTCGTGCGCCGCCTGATCGAGTTCGGCTACGAGCGCGCGCTGCGGCAGGTGTTTCTGGCCGGATCCGTGCGCCTGGGCTCTGAGCAGCTGCCGGAGGCGTGGGCCTCGCACCGGGCGGCGATCGCGCGGCTCGACCTCCCCGAGGTCCCGGACCTCTACCTCACGCAGTTCCCGGTCACGAACGCGGCGGCGATCGGCTCCGGCCGCCCGATGGTGATGGTCAACTCTCGCACGATCGAGGTGCTCGACACGGATGAGCTGCGGACCGTGCTCGGCCACGAGGCGGGCCACATCCTCTCCGACCACGTGCTGTACCGGACCGCCCTGATGATCCTCATGGCGCTCGGCTCCGGCGTCGCCCGGCTGCCGCTGATGGCCGGCCTGCCGCTGATCGCCGTCAGGCTCGCGCTGCTCGAGTGGTTCCGCGCGGCGGAGCTGAGCTGCGACCGGGCGGCCACGCTCGTGAACCGGGATCCGCTCGTCACCTCCCGCACGCTGATGGTGCTCGCCGGCGGCGCCGCCTCGCGCAAGCTCAACCTCGACGCCTTCCTCAGGCAGGCCAACGAGTACGAGGAGTGGGAGCCCGGGTGGGACAAGCTCGCGCGGCTGCGGGTCGAGCTGGCCCAGACGCACGCGTTCCCGGTCAAGCGCGTCTCTCAGCTCATGAAGTGGGTCCGCTCCGGCGACTACGACGCGATCATGAACGGCCACTACGTGCGACGGGGCGACCCCATCGACCCCCGCGAGGAGGCCGGCGACGCCGCCGAGCACTACGCCGAGCGGTTCCGCGCGCTGTTCAAGGAGGCCGGCGTCGGCGTCGACAAGGCCGGCGACAAGGTCGGAGACGCGGCGGAGAAGCTCGGCGAGTGGCTGCGCGACCGCCGCTGACGGCGGCCGCGCGGCGCCCATGCCTAGTGCGCGGGCGTGATCGGGTGGTTGGAGAGAAAGACGTCGCCCGGGTCGACCTGCGCCTTGATGCGGCTCAGGCGCCGGTGCGTGACCTCGTCGTAGAACGAGCGTGAGTCGACGCTCGACTCCTCGAAGTTGAGGTAGCCCGTCCCTGCCTCCCAGGCCGCCATCGCGGCCTTGAAGGGCGGCAGCGCGGCGCGCAGCCCGGCGACCATCTCCGGCGTGGCGGCCAGTCCGCCGCCGAAGAGCAGGTAGCCGGCGTCGAGCTTGGCCAGCGCCCCGTGGCCCGCCGTGACCCGCCCGAGCGCACCGCCCAGGTGCCGGATCTCGGCCATCAGGAGCGTCGAGCCCGAGTCGGGGCCGGCAACCGCCACGAAGGCGTCGACCGCCTCGGCGGGCAGGTCGCGCAGCAGGCGGTGCTCGGTGAGGACCGGCATCGGCTCCTCGGGGTCGCCGTGCAGGCGGGAGAGGGCGACGGGCGGCACCATGTCGAACATGTCGATCTCCGGGCCGAGCGCCCGCAGCGCCGCGACGGCCTCGGCCCCGAAGGCGCGGTCGCCGATGATCGCCGCGTCGATGGTCACGAAGCTGCGCCCGCGCAGGAACTCGGGGACCTCCTCGATCGGCGGCATCTGCAGGATGCGCGCCGACGAGGTCACCTCGTCGGGCACGGTCTGGGTCCACTCGCGCCACGCGTGAAGGACCTCGGCCGAGCGCTCCCACGGCCAGAACATCGCCCCCGCGTAGACCTCCTCGAGCGGGTACAGCGCGATCTCCATCGCGGTCACGATGCCGAAGCTGCCGCCGCCACCGCGCAGCGCCCAGAACAGGTCGGGGTCGTGGTCTGCGTCGACGCGGCGGAGGCGGCCGTCGGCGGTCACGAGCTCGATCGCGAGGATGCTGTTGGTCGACAGCCCATGCTTGCGGCCCAGCCAGCTCACGCCGCCGCCCAGCGAGTAGCCGACCACCCCGACGTCGGGCGACGAGCCGGCCAGCGGCGCCAGCCCGGCCTCGGACGCCGGGGCGGTGACCTCCAGCCACAGCGTGCCGGCGTCGACGCGGGCGCGGCGCGCCGCGGCGTCGATCACCACGCCGCGCATGCGCGAGGTGCTGACGAGGATCGTGCCCTCGAGCGAGCCGAGCGGCCCGGCGTTGTGGCCGGTGCCCTGCGGCGCCACGCGCAGCGCGTTGCTGCGCGCGTACCGGACGATCGCGACGACGTCCTCCGCGCTCTCGGGGAAGGCGACGAGTGCGGGCAGCTGGTCGTGCGCGAAGTTCCACGGACGGCGAGCCTCGTCCCACTCCGGGTCCGCCGGCCCGACGACGACGCCGTCGATCAGGTCGCGGAGGGCGGGGGGGCGAAGCGCACGCTGGCTGTTCAGCATCGAGTGGGTCTCCAAGAAGGCAGGGGAGGGGAGGCACGATCCTCCAGCGCCGGCACCCGAGCCGCATCGGGGGATTCCCTAGGCGTCCCATATAACCGTCCGGTAATATGAACTCATGACGCCGTACGCCGCGCTCGCGGAACCGCACCGCCGCCAGATCCTCGATCTCCTGCGCGGCGGGGAGCGGTCGGTGGGCGACCTCGTCGAGCGGCTCGAGCTGAGCCAGCCCGGGGTCTCCAAGCACCTGAAGGTCCTGCGCGAGGCCCGGCTCGTCGCCGTGCGCGTCGCAGGACGGCAGCGGCTCTACGCGCTGCAGCCCGAGCCGCTCGCCGAGCTCGACGCGTGGCTCGAGCCGTACCGCGTCCACTGGTCGGGGCGCCTGGACGCCCTCGAGCGACATCTGGAGGAGAACCCGCAATGACCGGCACGCTGGAGACGATCGACGGCCGCCCGGCGCTGCGCTTCGAGCGGCGCAACTCCCACTCGGTCGAGCGCGTCTGGCGGGCGCTCACCGACCCTTCCGAGCTAGCGCAGTGGTTCCCGTCGGGCGAGCCGGTCGAGGTGACGCAGAGCGACCCGCCGCGGCGCCTCGCCGCCACGTGGTACGGCGACCCGCTCACCTTCGAGCTGCGCCCCGACGGCGACGGCAGCGTGCTCGTGTTTGCCGACCGCGACACGGCCGCTCGCACCGCCGCCGGCTGGGACCGCGCGCTCGCGCGGCTCGAGGCCCTGCTCGGCGGCGAGCCCATCAGCGAGGAGGCGTCGCTGGAGGAGTGGCCCGCGGTGCACGAGCGCTACGCCGAGGCGTTCGGCGTCGACCCCGAGATCGGGCCGCGGGCCTGGGAGCAGCATCCCTTGACCTAGCCTGCGAACGCGGCGAGCCGCTCGGCCTCGGCGTCGACCGCGCGGCGGTCGGCCGCATCCAGCCGCCGGAACGGCTCGAGCGTGACCCGGCCGTCCTCGAACTGCCAGGCGCCCGCCACGGCGCCGTCGACGAGGAACGTGGAGACGCCGTGCGGCCGCCGGATGGTGAACACGCGCGGCCGGAGCTCCTCGGGCAGGATGCCCGTGCGGCGGGCGTGGACGAGCAGCGAGGCGTCCCACACCGGCAGGAAGCGGACGGGCGCCGGGGTGTCGGCCTCGGGCAGCGGAGCGTCGGGGAGGTCGAGCAGCTCCTCGCCGGCGGGGCCGCGGAAGCGGCGGAGCTCCGCGCGGGCCAGCGCGGGCTTGACGTCGCCGATCTTCAGGCCCGCCCAGTTCGCGATGCGGTCCTCGAGCGCGCGCGTCACCGTGTCGCGCTCGAGCCCGGCGACGCGCGACCACAGCCCGACGTACGTCGCGGGCGCGTACTGCGCCTGGAGGCCGCCGATCCGCCGCAGCGCGGCCGGCACGTCGGGCGGGAAGCGCTCGAGCAAGGCCCTGCCGGGCGAGCGTCGCGCGGTTGAGCTCGGGCTGCGTGAGGGTTCGCTCGGTCAGCGCCGGCGACGGTAGTGGAGGCCGACGCCGCCCGTCTCGAGCGTGATCGCGCCGACGAGCTCCCAGTCGGACCGCGGCAGGCCTTCCTCGAACAGCCGCAGGCCGCCGCCGACGATCGACGGCATCACGTTGAGTCGCAGCTCGTCGATGAGGTCGGCAGCCAGGAGTGCCTTGATGATGCTCGCGCTGCTGAGCACGATGATGTCGCCGCCGTAGGCCTCCTTCGCCGCGCGGGTGTCCGCCTCGACGTCGCGGGCGACGCGGGCGTTCTGCCAGGTCGCCTCGTCGAGCGTGCGCGAGAACACGATCTTCTCGACCGTGTCGAGCCAGAGCGCCAGCTCGCGGTCGCGCGGCGGCGCCTCGGGGTCGGCGGCCACGGCGGGCCAGTACCCGTGGAAGCCCTCGTAGTTCGTGCGGCCCAGCAGCGCCGTGGTCGCGCCGCGCCAGATGCCCTCGGCGTAGGCCGACATCTGCGGGCTGACGGCGTGGGGGATGAGCCACGACAGGTCGCCGTCCGGCCCGGCGGTCATGCCGTCGATCGTGACGTTCGCCTGGGCGATGACGGTGCGCATCTCAGAGCCGCAACGGGGGGTCCGAAGCGCTCGGCCGCGGCCTTGAGCGTGGTGGCCGCGTCGTCGACCGTGCGCAGCCACTCGTAGGCTACGCCCTTGCAGTGGTGGATCTCGACGCCCGCGCGGGTCATGTGCTCGAGGCCGCGCCGATGCTCGAGGTCGCCGGTCGTGTACGCCGCGTCCTGGGGGACGACGACCCGGAAGCCGAGGTCGTGCAACTGCACCGCCGACTGGGAGACGCACGTGTCGGTCTCGAAGCCGATGACGACGGTGGTCGTCCTGCCGATCGCGCGGATCGCCTCGACCGCCTCGTCGTTGGCGACGAGGCTCAACGTGTCCTTGGCGAACACCGGCGTGTCCGCCGGCAGCCGCTCGAGAAGGCGTTCGTCCGTGGATCCGTTGCGGTCAGGCCGACTGCTCGAAGAACACGCGCTGCGCGTCGACGACGAGGGTGCTGTCGACGAGGGGCATGTCAGCGGACGCGCACGTAGAGCCGCCGGCGAGTCTTCCCGACCTGCGCGACGATCCGGTAGCTCCCACGCGCGCGCGGCTTGATCGAGGCGTGGAACGCGCCGCCCTCGCGCACGCCGATCTTCTTCACCCGCTCGCGGACCCACCGGCGCCGCAGCCGCCGCTGGGTCTTCACCCGCACGAACGACGCGGGCTCCGCGGTGCCGACGAGCCGGACCCGCCGGCCGAGGCGCATGCGCGAGCGGCCGAGTTCCGCCTTCAGGTCGGCGAGCACGGTGACCTTGCGCGGGTTCGACGCCATCGGCGCGTGTAGGCCGTCGCCGCGGAACACCGCGCGGACCGTGCCCGAGGAGGGGAACTCGAGCTTCGTGCGGTAGCGGCCGTTCGCATCGCAGACGGCCGTCGCCAGCGGGCCGAACGCGGCGCCCGAGGCGCCGCGCGGGTCGAACTCGATGACCACGAGCGCGCCGGCGGCGGAGGCACCGTCCGGGAACCGCAGGTAGCCCGACACGTTCACGGTCCGCAGGCCGCGGAGCCGCGTGACGGTGTTCAGGCTCAAGCCGGTGAGCGGGCCGGCGAACCGGGCCGCCGCGCTGCGCAGGTCGTCCAACTGCCCGTACAGCACCGTGCCCGGGCAGCTCGTGTTGTCCCCGTCGCGATGCCCGGAGATGCGCTGGAACGTGACCGGCGTGCCCGCGGGGTAGCGGTTGCTCGCCCCGCCTGCCGAGGTCACCGTCACCTCGCCCTGCGTCGGGACGTCATGGAGCGACAGCTTCCAGCCGATGAGCCGCGCGAGCGCGTCCATGGCCACGGGCGTCTGCGCGATGTACGAGAAGTCGCCGAGGCAGGCGATGCCGGTCGAGACGCTGTTGTAGCCCTGCGCCTGCGCGCCGACCACGGCCGCGTCGATGCCCCCGGCACGGCCCTCGAACACCTGGCCGTACTTGTCGACGAGGAAGTTGTAGCCGATGTCGTTCCAGCCGTTGCTGTTGCGGTGGTAGCGCGCGATGCCGAGCACGATCGCGGCGGAGTCCTCGGGCCCGTAGTCGTTGGCGGTCACGGTGTGGTGGACGAACGCGAGCTGGACCTGCCCGTAGAGCGGAGCATCCCGTGGCGGCACGGCCTCGGCACCCCAGGCCGAGCGCGGGATGATCGCGGGCGCGCTTGACTGGGCGACGTACGCGACCGCGCCGCCGCGTCGCGCAAGCCGGCCCGCCTCCCGTGCGGTCGGCAGCGCGCGCACGAAGCGGGCGCGCAGCCGGTGTGGGTTGCCGCGCAGCCGCAGCTGGAACTGGTCGGCGGTGCCGACGAAGGCAGGATCGGTGCCTGCCGGCGCGCGTCCGCGGTCCGGGCCATGGTCGCCCGCCGCGTGCAGCTCGACCCACCTCGTCCACCGCCCGCCCCGCCTGCGGGCACGGATCTGCGCGTGCGCCGAGGACCCGCGCGCCCACACCAGGCCGACCAGGTCGAAGCGCCGCGGCGCGTCGATCACGCCCGTCTTGCACCAGCCCCCGGAGGCCGCCGGGACCGCGCCGGTGGAGAGCCGGTCGAGCGGCAGCTCGAACAGCGCAGCGGGGCGCGCGGCGAGGGCGGGGGAGGCCGGCCTAAGCCCGGTCGCCGCCGCGGCGAGCGCGCCGGCGCGGAGCACCTGCCTGCGGGTGAGGGAACGGCGGGGCACGACGTGTTTCAACACCTGGATCGGTGAAAAGATCCGCAGTTTCGCGCCCTGCACCCTACGGTGCAGCCCGGTCCGAGGCCGCTCAGCGACTCGGCGGCACGAGCAGCTGCTCCGACAGCTCCGGGCTCCGTTCGCCCTCGAGGGCGATCATCCGCCGGAAGGTCGCCTCGTTGTCCTGCAGGCAGCGCCTCACCTCCGCGGCGCCGGCTCCCTGGAAGCTCCCCTCGTCCTTCCGGGCCGACCAGAAATCCCAGACCACCGGCAGGTACGGGGCCGAGACCAGCACCGTGCCGGCGTCCATCGGCTCCTTCGCGGTGTCGTGCTCGAGCAGCACGTCGAGCTGGTAGAGGTAGTGGCCGAGCTGCCGGTCGGGCTCGGGCACGTCGAGCTTCAGGACGAAGCGGTCCGCGGCGCCCGGCTCGATCTCCTGGCTGACCTTGCTCTCGAACAGCTGCCCCGCCGCGGCCTTGGGCGGCAGCAGGACGTCATAGCGCTTCGAGGCGTCGAGGCCGCCGCCGCCCTGGCAGATCGCGACGAACCCGGTGTCCCGCACGCGCATCCCGACGCGCTTGACGATCGAGACGAGCTGGCCCCGGTTGCGCACCGTGAGGTCGATCCGCTGGGTCACGCGGGGCTCGACGTCGAGCCGGCCGTGCGTCACCGCCAGGTCGACCACCTCGAGCCGTGCGTCCGCCCGTGGCGGCCGCTCGCCCTCGGCCTCGTCGTCGCCCGACGCGAGCTGGAGCACCGGCACCGCGATCCCGATCAGCGCGATCAAGACCGGGACGAAGACGATGCTGAGCTTCTTCTCGAACGCCAGCTCCGACCATTGACGTCGCAGGTTCCCCATCGGCCAGGGGCGAGCCTACGCACGCGCTGTCCGCGCCGTCAAACGCTGCGGGCGCAGTCCGGGCAGGCGCCGCGCAGCACGACGTCGTGCGCGCCCACCTGGTAGCCGAGCCGCTCGCCCACGTCGTGGAGCAGGCGCTCGATCTCCGCGTCCTCGAACGGATCGAGCTTGCCGCAGCGGTCGCAGATCGCGTGGTGGTGGTGCTCGCCGCTGGGATCGGCGGGCTCGTAGCACGCGACGCCGTCGACGTCGATCCGGTGCACGAGCTGCAGCTGGGCGAGCACGTCGAGCGCGCGGTACACGCTGGCCAGCCCGACCGGCTTGCCGCCCCCGGCCCGCAGCCGGTCATGGATCTCCTGCGCGCTGAGGCAGCAGTCCTGCCGCCCGAGCAGGGCCAGCACCTCCTCGCGGGCGCCGCCGGCGCGGTGTCCGGCGCGCGTGAGCTGCTGATGGGCGTGCTCCGTCCACGAATCCATGGCACCCACTGTATTGAGAATGAGAATGAGTTTCAATACTATTCGCCGCCATGCCGCGCTCCCTGGCCGCCGTCGCGCTGGTGCTCGCCGCCCTCCTGGCCGCGTGTGGGGAGGAGGACGCCGGGAGTCGGGCCGCCGCCGGGCTCGACGTCGTCGCCACCACCACACAGGCAGCGGACCTGGTGCGCAACGTCGGCGGCGATCGGACGTCGGTCACGGGCTTGTTGGCCGCCAACAGCGACCCGCACGACTACGAGCTGCGCCCACACGACGTCGAGGCGGTGGCGGACGCCGGGCTCGTCGTGCGCTCGGGCGGTGAGGTCGACGAGTGGCTCGAGGACGCGATCGACGCCTCGGGCACCGACGCGCCGGTGCTCGACCTCTCCGCCCACGTACATCGCGAAGGCGACGACCCGCACTGGTGGCAGGACCCGCGCAACGTCCTCCGCGCCGTGCCGGCCATCCGCGACGCGCTCACGAGCGCCGACCCCGCGGGCGCCCAGGCCTATCGCTCGAACGCGCGCGCGTACGCCGCACGCGTGCGGCGTCTCGACGCCGCGGTGGCACGGTGCATCGACGGGATCCCGGCCGTCCGCCGCAAGCTCGTCACGAGCCACGACGCGCTCGGGTACTACGCCGAGCGCTACGGCCTCGAGGTCATCGGCACCGTCATTCCGTCGCTCTCGACGGAGGCCCAGCCGTCGGCCGGCGACACGGTCGAGCTGATCGAGGCGATCCGTCGTGAGGGAGTCAACTCCGTGTTCGCCGAGAGCTCGGTGACCCCGAAGGTCGAAGACGCGATCGCGCGCGAGGCGGGCGCCCGCGTGGACGGCGGGCTGTGGGCCGACACGCTGGGGCCGCCCGGCTCGAGCGGCGACACGTACCTGGGCTCGATCGCCTCGAACACGCGCGCGATCGTGGTAGGGCTGGGAGGCCGGGCGTGCTCGCTGCCGTCGTGAGCCTGCCCGAGCCGTTCGACACGCCGTTCATGCAGCGCGCGCTGCTCGAGACGCTGCTGCTCGCGATGCTCGGCGGCGTGCTGGGCTCGTGGATCGTCCTCCGCCGGCTGGCCTTCTTCACACACGGCACGGGCACCGCGGCGTTCCCCGGGCTCGTCGTCGCCGGCCCCTGGGGGGTTCCGGCGCAGGCCGCCGCGCTCGGCACCGGCCTGCTGTACGCCGGATCGGTGGAGCGGCTCGGCCGCCGCGCCGGCGCCGACGCGGCCACCGGACTGCTGCTTGTGGCGGCGCTCGCGGTCGGCGTCGTGCTGGCCAGCGACGTCTACGAGTCGGGCGCCGGCGTCGACCGCCTGCTGTTCGGCAGTGCGCTGGCCATCAGCGACCGCGACCTGTGGCTGACCGCGGGCACCGTCGCCGCGGTCCTGGGGCTCGACGCCGCGCTGCGACGCGCGTGGCTGGCGGGCGGCTTCGATCCGGTGGCGGCGCGCTCGCTCGGTGTGCCCACCGCGGCCGCCGACCGGCTGCTGCTCGCCGCCGTGGCGGTGGCCGTGGTCGTCGCGCTGGACGCCGTCGGGTCGCTGCTCGTGACCGCCGTGCTGGTCATCCCGGCCGCCACCGTGCGGCTCGTGGCCGACGACCTGCGGACGCTGCGGCTCGGCGCCGTGGGGCTCGGGGCTGCCGAGGCCGTGATCGGGCTGTGGCTGGCCGACACGCTGAACGTCGGCCCCGGCCCGGCGCTCGCCGTGCTCGCGTCCGCGGTCTTCGCCGTCGTCGCCCTCGCCACGGCGGTCCGGCGATGAGCCCGGCGGTCCGCGCCGCCGCGCTCGGCGGCGGCTACGCGCCGGGCGACGAGGCGCTCGCCGGCGTCGACTTCGCGCTCGACCCCGGCCGGATCGCGGCCGTGCTCGGGCCCAACGGCGGCGGCAAGACGACCCTCTTCCGCGCCCTGCTGGGCGAGCTGCCGCTCCGGCGCGGGACCGTCGAGCTCGCCGGTCGCCCCGCGTACGTCCCGCAGACCGACCGCACGCGGCTCGACTTCCCGGTCAGCGCACTCGACGTGGCGCTCATGGGCGCCTACGGCCGCACGCCCTGGTGGCGCCGTGTCGCGCGCGCCGACCGCGTCGCGGCGCGCGACGCGCTCGCTCGCGTCGGCCTCGGCGACGCCGCGCGCACCCGGTTCGGCGAGCTGTCGGGCGGCCAGCGCCAGCGCGTGCTGATCGCCCGCGCGCTGCTCCAGGACGCCCCCGTGCTCCTGCTCGACGAGCCGCTCTCGGGGGTCGACGCGGTGAGCGCGGAGCGCATCGAGGCCGTGTTCCGTGAGCTGCGGGAGGAGGGGAGGGGGTTGCTCGTCGCGACCCACGACGTCGAGCAGGCGCGTGCGTGGGACGCCGTGCTGTGCCTCAACCGCCGCCAGATCGCGTTCGGCAGCCCGGCGGAGGTGCTCACCACCGGCGTGCTGCAGGAGACCTACGGGCACGAGCTCGTCGTGATCGGCGAGCACCGCGCCGTCGCCGTCGAGCACCACGAGCACTAGCCGTGCTGTCCTGGCTGACCGACCCGTTCGCGAGCGACCTGATGCGCCGCGCGCTGGTCGAGGTGCTGGTCCTCGCCGTGGCGTGCGGTCCGCTCGGCGTCTGGGTGCTGCTGCACCGCCAGAGCTACGCCGCCGAGTCGCTCGCCCACGGCATGCTGCCCGGGCTCGTGGTCGCCGCGCTGGCCGGCGCGCCGCTCGTGCTCGGCGCGACCGGGGGCGTGCTCGTCGCCGCCGCGGCGATCGCGCTCGCCGGGCGCGACGCGCGCCTGGGCGGCGACGCGGGCGTGGCGGTTGCCGTCACCGGGCTCTTCGGCCTCGGGGCGCTGCTCGCGCTGTCGCCGGACGTGCCGGCGCGCCTCGGCGAGCTGCTGTTCGGTGACCTGCTGGGTCTCACGGGCGCCGACATCGTGGAGGCGACGGTGCTGGCCGCGGTGGTGGTGGCGGCGCTGGTGTTGGCGCACCGGCGGCTCACGATCGGCGTATTCGACCGGCCGACCGCGCCGTCGCTCGGCGTACAGCCCGCCCGCTGGGAGGCGTGGCTGCTGGTGGTGCTCGCCGTGGCGACCGTCGCCGGCGTGCGCGGGCTCGGCAGCCTGCTCGTGGTGGCGCTCATCCTCGCGCCGGGCGCCGCGGCGCTGAACCTGGCGAGGCGCCTGCCGGCCGCACTGGCGCTCGCGGCCGGTCTGGCCGGCCTGGCCGGCGTCCTCGGTCTGCTCGTCTCCTACCACTGGCAGGTGGCGGCCGGCGCGTCGGTCGCCCTCGCGGCGATCGCCCTGTTCGCCGTCACGCTGTCCTTCGGGCGTAGAAGACCAGGTTTAGGCGTGCCATAATCTGTCTCATGGCCAGCCGCGAGACCGCCTTCTCACCCGCCGTCGAGGATTACGCGAAGGCGATCTACCAGCTGGGTGAGCGCGCCGGCGGGGTCGTCAGCACGACGGCGCTGGCCGAGCGGCTCGACGTCACGCCGGCGTCCGCCTCCGGGATGGTCCGCAAGCTCGACGAGCTCGGGCTCGTGGCCCACGTTCCGTACAAGGGCGTGGAGCTCACCGAGCGCGGTGTCCGCCTGGCGCTCGAGGTCCTGCGCCACCACCGGCTGCTCGAGCTCTACCTCGCCGAGAACCTCGGCGTCCCGTGGGACCGCGTGCACGACGAGGCCGAGGTGCTCGAGCATGTGCTGTCCGAGGAGCTCGAGGCGCTGATCGCGGCCAAGCTCGGCAACCCGACGCGCGACCCGCACGGGGACCCGATCCCGTCGGTCGACCTCGTGATCGAGGAGCAGCCGACGCGGCGGCTGGCCGACCTCGAGGCCGGCATGGGGGGGACGTTCGTGCGCGTGTCGGACGCCGACCCGGCCATGCTCCGCTACCTGGCCGAGCGCGGGATCGCCCCACGCGACGCGTTCGAGGTGGTCGACAAGCAACCGTTCGACGGACCGCTGTTCGTGCGCTTCGGTGATGCCGTGCACGTGCTCGGCGGCGCGCTGGCGCGCGCGATGCGAGTCGAGATCCAGACGTGAGCTCAGCCGAGGCCGTCGCCGCCCGGACAGTCGCGTACCGGGCCTCCCGGCGCGGCCGCGTTCGCACCGCGCTGCCGTTCATCGGCCCGGCCTTCGTGGCCGCCATCGCGTACGTGGACCCGGGCAACTTCGCGACCAACATCGCCGGCGGCGCGAAGTTCGGCTACCTGCTGCTGTGGGTGATCCTCGCCGCGAACCTGATGGCGATGCTGATCCAGTACCTCTCGGCCAAGGTCGGCGTCGCCACGGGCATGAGCCTGCCGGAGCTGTGCCGGGAGCGGTTCCCGCGCACGGTCTCCTTCGGGCTGTGGCTGCAGGCCGAGCTGATCGCGATGGCCACCGATCTGGCGGAGTTCGTCGGCGCCGCGATCGCGCTCAACCTCCTGTTCGGGATGCCGCTCCTGCCTGCCGGGCTGGTCACCGCCGTCGTGGCCTTCGCGCTGCTCGGCCTCCAGACCCGCGGCTACCGGCGGTTCGAGGTCGTGATCGCCGGGATGCTCGGCGTCATCCTGGTCGGCTTCCTGGTCGACACGCTGATGATCGACCACGACGCCGCCGGCATCGCAAGCGGCTTCGTCCCGGGTTTCGCGGGCACGGACTCGCTGCTGCTCGCCACCGGGATCCTCGGCGCTACGGTCATGCCGCACGTCATCTACCTGCACTCGGCGCTCACCCAGCGCCGCATCCCGACCGAGACCGACCGCGAGAAGCGGCGGCTGATGCGCTTCCAGCGCATCGACGTGATGATCGCGATGGGCGTCGCCGGCGTGATCAACATGTCGATGCTGATCATCGCCGCCTCGCTGTTCCACGGCTCCGGCGTGCCGGACGTCGACACGATCGAGGGCGCGCACGCGGCGTTCGGCGACATGGTCGGCCCCGCGGCGGCGCTCGCCTTCGCGCTCGCGCTGCTGGCCTCCGGCTTCGCGGCATCCAGCGTCGGGACCTACGCCGGCCAGGTCGTGATGCAGGGGTTCATCAACCGCACGATCCCGCTCATGCTGCGCCGCCTGGTGACGATGACGCCGGCGCTCGCCGTGCTGGCGATGGGCCTCGACCCGTCGCGCTCGCTGGTCATCTCCCAGGTCGTGCTCTCTTTCGGGATCCCGTTCGCGCTCGTCCCGCTCGTCCTGCTCACCCGTCGCCGCGACGTGATGGGAGCGCTCGTCAACCGGCCGCTGACCACCGCGCTGGCGTCGCTCGTGGCGGCGATGATCATCGCGCTCAACGCGTTCCTGCTCGTTCAGACCTTCGCTTAGGAGGGTTGACTTCGCGCGGGCGCGCGAGGACCATCGGCCGCGATGGCGGCTCATGCCTACAGGATCCCGCCGCGGCGGCGCTGGCCGGCGCGGGTGGCCGGGGTCCTGGCCACCGCCGTGCTGCTCGGCTGCGGCGTGGCGATCGCGGTGATGGTGATCCCCGGGCCGAAGGACGAGGTGGCCGCTCCGCCGGCCGCGCCGCCGGCCACGGAGCAGCCGGCCGCCGAGAAGCCCGGGCTCACGTCGGCGCAGCGTGCTGCCCGCCGGGCCGCCGTGGCGGCGCTCGCCGCCGAGGGCTTCAAGCCGGTGCGGCTGGCCGACTGGCGTCCGGCGGCCCAGCTGCACGTGCTTCTGGGGCGCCAGGATGACGGCGGCCAGCGCGCATTCTTCTTCGTCGGGCGCGAGATGGTCGGCTCCGACGACCCGCTGGTGAGCGGCAAGCTGCGCGTCGACAAGGCAGGCAAGCGCTCGGTGACGCTCGCCTACGGGGTCTACGAGGCCGGCGACGAGGCGTGCTGCCCGAGCGGCGAGGCGAAGGTGGCGTTCCGCTGGCAGGACGGGCAACTGGTGCCCGACGCGACCGTGCCGCCGGTCGCCTCGCGCCGCGCCACGTCGTAGCCTGAAAGGCATGTGCGGGCGCTACACGCTGACCACGCCCGGCGGGCGCGCGCTCACCGAGCGGTTCGACCTCGCCGACCCCGAGGCGCTCGACCCCGGCGCGCTGGAGCGCTTCAACGTGTGCCCGACCGAGCCGATCGCGATCGCGACGGCCGAGCCGGACGGGGCACGCGTCGCCCGCACCGTGCGCTGGGGGCTCGTGCCGCCGTGGGCGCGCGAGCTGAAGGGCTTTCAGCCGATCAACGCGCGCGCGGAGACCGCCGCTGAGAAGGCACCGTTCGCCGAGCTGTTCGCGCGGCCCGAGCGCCACTGCCTCGTGCTCGCCGACGGCTGGTACGAGTGGCTGAAGGCGGAGAAGCCATCCCACCCACCCGGCGAGCGGCTGCCGTTCCGCTACACCGTGGACGACGGGGCGCCGTTCGCGTTCGCCGGCCTGTGGGGCCGCCGGCGCATCGGCGGCGAGCTCGTGCTCTCGGCCTGCATCCTCACCACAACGGCCAACGCCGTCTGCGCGCCGGTGCACGACCGCATGCCGTGCGTGCTGGCCGGGCCGGACGAGGAGGCCGCCTGGCTGGAGGGCGACGCGGACGGCGTGCTCGCGCCGCTCGACGCCCAGCGCACGTCGGTCGCACCCGCCAATCGGGCCGTCAACAAGGCCGGCGTCGAAGGCGCCGAGCTGCTCGTGCCGGCTGCGCCGACAGAGCCGGCGCAGCTCAGCCTGTAGCCGCATCCTGCACGCTTCTGGCAGGGTTCGGCCCACGTGAACGACGAGGGACAGCTTGTCCTGATCGTCGGGGTCTTGCTGGCGGCCGGGCTGGCCGCCTCCCTGGCGGCCGGGCGCCTGCGGATGCCCGGCCTGGTGCTCGTCCTCGGGCTGGGGATGGCGATCGGGACGGACGGTCTCGACCTGATCGACTTCCGCGACTTCGAGCTGGCCCGCCAGATCGGCGTCGTCGCGCTCGCCTTCATCCTCTTCGAGGGTGGCCTCTCGGCGGGCTTCGACGAGATCCGGCCTGTCCTGCGGGCATCCATCCTCCTCGCGACGATCGGGACGCTCGTCACCGCGATGCTCACCGCCTTCGTGGCCGAGCTCATCTTCCCCGAGCTCGGACCGCTGGAGGCGCTCCTGCTCGGCTCGACGGTGGCCGCCACCGACGCGGCCGCCGTGTTCGTCGTGCTGCGTGGGTCGACGCTGCGGCGCCGGCTCGCTCGGACGCTCGAGGGGGAGTCGGGCATCAACGACCCGATCGCGATCCTGCTCGTGATCGGGTGCATCGAGGCGCTCGAGGACGACACGTGGGGGCTCGACGACGCGCTGGTGCTCGTGGTCGAGGAGCTGGCGATCGGCTTCGCGGTCGGGCTCGCGGTCGCTGCGCTGGCCGTGCTGTTCCTGCGGCGCGTGACGTTGCCGTCGGCCGGCCTCTATCCGGTCGCCTCCGTCGCGACCGGCGCTCTCGCCTTCGGGGCGGCCGACACCCTGCACGGGTCCGGCTTCCTCGCCGTCTTCCTCGCCGGACTGGTGCTCGGCACCGTGTCGACGCCGGCGCGCAGGACGATCGTCACGTTCCACGAGGGCCTCGCGTGGGTCGCCCAGCTCGGCCTGTTCCTCACGCTCGGCCTGCTCGTCTTCCCGTCGCAGGTGATCGACTTCGCCTGGCAGGGAGCGCTGGTGGCGATCACCACCGCCGCGCTCGCCCGCCCGGCGGCTGCCGTGATCGTCACCGCGGCGGAGGGGTTCAACCTGCGCGAGCGGCTGATGCTCGGGTGGGCCGGCCTACGCGGCGCGACGCCGATCGTGTTCGCGACGTTCCCCGTGACCGCGGGGCTCGACGACGGCGAGCTGATCTTCAACGTGGCGTTCTTCGTCGTGCTGCTCTCGACCGTGCTGCAGGGCACGACGATCGAGCCGGTCGCCCGGCTACTGCGCGTGACCTCCGACGAGGCGGCGATCCCGGCGCCGCTCGTCGAGCCCGTGCTGCTCAGCCGCCTCGGCGCCGAGGTCGTGCAGTTCCCGGTGCGCCGGGGGCACGCGGTGGAAGGGCATCCGGTCCGGGAGCTGGGCCTGCCGCGGGAGGCGCTGCTGAACGTAATCGTCCGCGGCGACCGGGCGATCCCGCCGCGCGGCTCGACGGTCATTCAGGCCGGCGACCAGCTGCACCTGATCGTCCGCCAGGAGGTCGCGGTCGAGTTCAAAAACCTGCTCGCCCGCTGGCGCACGGGGCCGCTCGAGGCCCACAAGCGCCCGCGCCCGCGCGTGCTCAGCCGGCCGGCGGTCACCAGCGTGCGCCCCTGGAACCCCGAGGAGGACGGCAACCCGTCCCGGCCGACCGAGGTCGGCGGCATCGAGGTGGTCGACCAGCTGCGAACGCGCCGCGACGAGCCGGGCGCGCTCGTCGCGCTCGCCGACGGCCGCTTCGCGGTCACCGGCCGGCTGCTGGCCGTCGGCCCCGCCGGCGAGCTGCAGGGGGTCGCACGCCGCAGGCTGGCGCGGGCGGATTCACCGGGCGAGCGAGCCTGGTGGCAGGAGATCGTCGGCGCGCTGGCGCGCTAGACGACTTCGCGCCCGAGCAGGCCGCTCTGCTGGGCGACGGCGACCGCGCTCGCTCGGTCGTAGACGCCGAGCTTGCCGAACGAGCTCAGGAGCAGCGTGTTCACGGTGCCGGGGCTGAGCTGGAGGCGACCGGCGATGTAGGGCGAGGACAGCCCGTCGGCCGCCATGAGCAGGACATCCCGCTCACGACCGGTCAGTTCCCCCAGCTGCACGCCTTGGCGCGCCATCGACCAGCACGGTAGCGCGTTCGGCGGCGGAAGCCGGAGCTCGCTGCCCGGACAACCCGCTCGCTGCGGCGTCGACTGCTCGTCACAATGACCCGCGTGGACCCGTATTCGATCCTCGGCGTGGCGCAGGGCGCCGGCGTGCAGGAGGTGACCGCCGCCTACCGCTCGCAGGCCAAGCGCTGGCACCCGGACCGGGGTGGGGGAGAGGAGGCCGCGCGGCGGATGGCGGAGATCAACGCCGCCTACGACCTGCTGCGCGCGGGGGCGGCGCACAAGCAGCCGCCGTCCGCGACCGCGCCGCGGCCTGGCACCCGCCGCCGCGGGGCGTGGCTGCCCGACGCCGTGCGGCGGGCGCTCGGGCCCGAGCTGCTCGCGGCGCTGCGCGATCGGGAGGCCGTCCGGATCGTCACGCCCGCCAGCACGTGGGCGAGCCCGCGGGCGGTGCTGGCGGTCACCGAGCGGCGGCTGCTGTGGCTGCTCGACGACGCGCCGGTGGGGCGCGTTCGGTCGGTCGCGTTCCGCGACGTCGCCGCGGTCGACCTGCGCGTCCACCGGCTGCGACGCCAGGCGGCGACGCTCAGCCTGCGCACGATCGGCGGGCGGCGCCACAGCTTCGCGGGCCTGCGCCCGCACACGGCGGCCGCGATCGAACGCCACCTGCGCGAGGCGCTCTCGGCTTGACGCCTCCTTCGCCCCGCGCGTAGGGTCGCTCTGGCACGAGCTTCGGCTGCTCTCACGCCGCACACACGCCCAAGGAGGAAGCCATGACGCCGAACCGCATCGTGGCGCTGCTGACCCCCGTATGCGCACTGGCCGCCGGCGCGTGCGCGACCTGGCTCGCCGAGCACTTCCCGTCCCTGAACGTCCCGGAGAGTGCGCTCGAAGAGATCTTCATCGCGGGCGCCGTCGCCGTACTCGCTCCTGCCCTGCAATGGCTCTACGGGTGGCAGAAGTTCGAGGCCCGCGAAGCCGAGGCACAGGTGGCCGCCGAGAAGGCCGAGGCCGGCGTGCCCGACGTCGCCGTCCAGGTCACCACGGACGACGGCGACGAGGACGCAGAGCTCGAGGACCTGGACCTGGGAATCGACGAGGACGACCTCGAGGCCGAGCTCGCGGCGCTCGAGGCCGAGGACGAGCCGGTCCGCACCTGAAGGAGCACGCGATGGCTGATGCGAAGCTGATCCAGCGGCTGCGCGCCGGGGGCATCGACGCGCCCGAGACCGCGATCGCGGAGGCCCGCAACGCCGGGCTCGACCTGGCCTTCGCGTGCGCGCTGCTGGAGAAGGAGTCCGGCGGCGGCGCGAACGTCTTCGGTCACGACCGCGACCGCAACCGCAACTACATCTTCCCGGCCCGCGACGGCGTCGTGCCCGTCACGGAGGAGCTCTACCGCGAGTACAAGCGGCGCCGCAAGGCGAGCGGCAACACGATGATGCAGGGCGTCGGCCCGACCCAGCTGACCTGGTGGGAGTTCCAGGACGAGGCCGACCGCGAGGGCGGCTGCTGGAAGCCCGCGGTGAACATGCGCGTCGGCTTCCGCCGGCTCGCGTCGCTCATGCGCGCGCACGGCGAGGCGGACGGCGCCCGCCGCTACAACGGCTCTGGCGACGCCGCGGTGGCCTACAGCGCCGACCTGCGCGCGAAGGCGCGGGCGTGGAACGCGCGCCTGGCAGGCGTGCCGATGCCCGCGCCGCCGCAGCTGCTACGACGTGGCGACGAGGGCAAGCGCGTCGAGCAGGTCACGAAGCGGCTCTCGTACGTGCGGCGGAAGGGATCCCGCGAGCGGTATCTCGACGGCGCGCGCAAGCGCCTGGACGCGGAGGCGGCGGCCGCGGTGAAGTCGTTCCAACGCGACCACGGGCTCGACGACGACGGCGTAGTGGGGCCGAGGACGGCGCTCAAGCTCAACCGCGCGGTCCGGCTGGAGACCGCCCGGCGCGAGAAGGAGAAGGACGGCAAGGACAAGACGGTGCCGGAGCCCTCGAAGAAGCCGCCGAAGCGCCGCAAGGCGCGCCTGCCGGCGCTCGTCGAGCAGCTCAGGCAGCACGACGCCGAGACCGATCGCGCATGGACCGCGATCACGGCCTACGGGCAGCGGCGGCGGCAGCTGCTCGAGCGGCTCAAGGACAAGCAGTCGGCGCCCCCGCCGGGCCCCGCCGCCGTCGAAGGGCTGAGCGAGATGACCGCGATCCTGCTGCGGATCGAGGCCAAGCTCGCTCAGCTCGTCGAGGCCGAGCAGCGCGAGCTGGCGCCGGCGCCGTCGGCTCCGGCGGGCTCCGCCGTCGTGCAGGTCACCACGCCACCGCCGCCGGCGGTCGAGAGCCCGCCGCCCCCCGACGGCGGGGCGGCCGGGAACGGCCTGTTCACGCCGGCAGCCGCGCCGCCGGCGCGCGACCTCGACGACCTGACGGACGCCGAGCTGCTCCAGCGGGTCGAGCGGCTCGACCGCGCGCTGGGCCGGTCGCGCACCGCGCTCATCCGCCGCTACGTGGCCGCGGAGCTCGAGCTCGCCCGGCTCGGCGTCAAGCCCAAGCCGGGACCCAGGCCGGCCCCGCCGAAGAAGGACCCGAAGGCGCCGCCCGGGCGGGACCCGGCGCGGGCGGAGCAGAACGTCCTGGAGCCCGGCGACAAGGCACGGCGCGTGAAGCAGTCCAAGATCGCGCTGGCGCGGTACCTCAAGCGCCATCGCCGCGGGACGACGCGCGGCCTGCGGCGCAAGCTGCTCACCGAGGTGCGCACGCCGACGTCGGCCCGCGTGGCGACCCCCGCGTGGGAGCGGGCGGTACGGGAGGCGCAGGCGATCGCCAAGCAGCCGGTGACCGGCCGGCTCGACGAGGCGCTCGCGAAGGTGCTCGACCACCTGTGGCCGACCGACGCGGCGATGCGCCGCATCGTGCGCGCGACGCCGGCCTGGCGCGTGCTCCCGGGCCAGATCTCGCGCAACTTCAACCTCTCGGAGTTCGCGTGCAACGACGGCACGCGGTACATCGACGGCCTGATGCGCGAGCAGGGGCTGACGAAGAAGCAGGCGAAGCTCCGGGCGAAGCAGGTCGCCGACCGGCTCGAGCGCCTGCGGGCGCGCGACGGCAACCGGCCGCTACGGCTCAACTCCGTGTTCCGCACCAAGGCCTACAACGCGCGCGTCGGCGGTGTCGTCGGTTCGGCTCACACGCGCGGCTACGCGACGGACGTCCCGCCGCCGGCGGGCATCACGCTCGAGGCACACCGCGCGCACGGCCGCGCGATCTTCGAGGGCGGCGTCGGCATCTACCCGGGCCAGCACTTCGTGCACTTCGACTGCGACCCGGCCGAGAGGGGCGACAACTGGGTCGGTTAGGCCCCTAGATGCGACGGGGCGGGCCTCAGCGACCCGCCCCGCCACCCGGTCATAGATCACCACCGAACTGCTACGTCCCAGGACTTGTGTGTCATGCCTGGGCGGCTTTGACACTCGCGGTCACCTGGACAGGCCACCGGCCACGTGGGCCGGTGCGTTGCCACGGCTGAGGGCCGGGGCCCCCGCGACCGAGTCGGCGATCCGCCGGACCTCGAAGGCTACCGCGTCCGTCTCGAGGTCGAGGTTCAGGAAGAGGCGGGTGAGGTGGGGGTCGAACTGGCTTCCGCTGCCACGGCGGATCTCCTCGAGCGCCTGGGCCACCGGCCAGGCCGGTTTGTACGGGCGCTTGGAGACGAGGGCGTCGAAGACGTCGCAGAGCGCGCAGATGCGGCCCGCCAGCGGGATCTCCTCGCCGGCCAGGCGGGCGGGATAGCCGGTGCCGTCCCAGCGCTCGTGGTGGGTGCGGGCGATCGTCTCGGCCATCTGCACGAGCGGGGAGCGGGAGCCGGACAGCAGCCGCGCGCCGATCGTCGTGTGGCGCTGCATGATCGCGCGCTCCTCGGGGGCGAGCGGCCCGGGCTTGCGCAGGATCCCGTCGGGGATCGCGATCTTGCCGACGTCGTGCATGGCGCTGGCGCGCTGGACGAGCTCGGCCTCCTCGACGCTCAGGCCGGCGGCCAGGGCGAGCCGGTGGCAGAGCGACGTGATGCGCCCGATGTGGTCGCCGGTCTCCTCGTCGCGCGACTCGACGGCCTGCCCGAGGCGCTCGATCATCTCGAGCTCGGTGTCGCGGAGGTCGCGGGTGCGATCGCGGACCTGCTCGGCGAGCAAGTCGTTGACCTCGGCGATCCGGTGGCGCTCGACGGTCTCGAGCAGGTGCGAAGCGACGACGGTCGCCACGGCGGCGAGCGCGAGCCCGAAGAGCGGCGCCACGACCGGGACCACGGTGCCGGTGTCGAAGGCGGCCTGGGTCAGCTCGAGGTAGCCGAGGGCGATCGCCGGCGCGGCGAGCAGCGCGATCACGGCGCGGACCTTGAGCGCGATCAGCGGCGGGAGCATGGAGAGGACGAGGATCGCCAGCAGCGACAGCCAGGCGGGCGACGTGGTCAGCGGCAGGCCGTGCAGCAGCGTCCAGATCGCATTGGCCTGCACCTCGGGGCCGGACATGAGGCCGGAGCTCGTGGGCGTCGCGTGCTGGTCGTGCAGCGTGGGGGCGGAGGCGCCGACGACGACGATCTTGTCGCGCAGCAGGCCGGGAGCGACCTCGCCCCGGACGAGCGCTGAGAACGAGACCGTGCGGATCGTGCCCGGCGGCCCGCGGAAGTCGATGTACGAGCCGCCCGGCTCGAAGGCGCCGGGGCTCACGTCGCGGCCCTGCCGCTCGGCGACGGCGACCGCCAGCGTGGGGAGCCGGGCGATCGAGTGCGTGAAGCGCCGGATGACGCGGCCGCTGTGCTCGTCCGGGAGGTTGCTCGCCGCAGCCTGGGCGTCGATTGCGGCGAGGTTCTCGTCGCCGCCCAGCACGTTCGTGCCGCCGCGGCCGTCGCTCTCGCTCGTGGCCAGGACCGCGCCGCCGGCGCGCCGGATCGCCTCGTAGAGCGCGAAGTCCTCGCGCGGGCGGGTCGGCTCGGTGAACTGGACGTCGAGCACGATCTCGCGCGCCCCGGCCGCGTGGAGCCGGTCGACCGCGCGCCCGAAGACCGAGCGGGGGAACGGCCACTGGCGGCCGAGCTCCGAGAACGACACGTCGTCGACCGCCACGACGATCACGTCGGACGGGGGCGCGGCCGGACGCCCGCGGAAACGCTCATCGACCGAGGCCTGCTCGATCGCCTGTAGCGCACCCGTCACCTGTGCGGTGCCGGCGACCACGGCGGCGAGGATGCCCGCCGTGACGAGCAGGCGGAGCCGCGCGCCGCGACGCCGGCTCATCGGCGGCTTCCGGCCGGGCGCGCCAGGTACTGGTGCCCGGCCTTCACGAGGACCGTCTTGCGGCGTGCGCGATCGCGGACCGCGACAGCGCCCGAGCGCACGCGGGTGAGCGTGCCGTCGCAGCGGTCCACGGTCAGCCACTTGGTGCCGCGGGTCGTCGCGACGCTGTTGTGGCCGTGGGTGCGGAACCGGCCGTGCCGGTCGCGGCCCCACAGGCGCCGGACGCGGCGCCGCTTCTTTCCGCTGGCCACCGCGGTCGCGCCGGACGCGCTCGCCTGGCGGCAGCCGGCGAAGCTGCCGCCGCGCAGCACGAGCGACGTCATGCCGTTGCCGCGCTTGCGCTGGCGGATCTTGAAGCGGCCGCCCCAGAACGTGCCCATCTGCAGCTGCCCGCCGGGGTCGATTGCGCTCACGAGCCGCACGCGGCCGCGGTGGGCGTCGATCACGGAGCCGACCGGGATCTGCCGGGCGTCGTCCAGCGCGCGGAACCGCTTCGTGCCCGGCCGCCGGACGAGGACCTTGCCGCGGCCGGGGGCCACCACGACGGTGGTGCCGATGACCGGCGCGGGAACGCCGCGGATGATCGTCTCGGGTGACGGGTCGCCACCAGCGTCGACCGGGACGGCCGGCAGGACGTCGTCGGCGGCGCCGCACGGCGGTTCGTACGCGCCGATGTCGGGCGCGGCGCCCGACATCCTCGCGCAGCCGGCGGGGTCAACGGCGCCGAGGAGCGGATCGGCCGTGCCGGCGTCGATGGTCGGTGAGCCCGGCGCGGGACGGTAGTCGCCGTTCGCGGCGTCGACGAACAGCGGGACCGCCTCCTGGTTGCCGGGGCCCGCCGTGACTCCGTGCGAGTGGGCGACGACGAAGTTCGAGTGGACGGCGCGGCACTCGCCGTCGGCCTTCTCGGCGTCGATGTCGTGACCGGCCCCGCGGGCGAGGACGTTGACGAGCGTGGCCCGGCCTGCGGACTTGACCTCGCAGCGAACGCCGGACGCGTCGCCGTTCGGCGCGAGCGCCGTGACGTTGCGCAGCATCACGTCATCGGATTCGCGCAGCTTCAGCCCGGCCAGCCCTGCGTGGGACGCGTTCGTGACGACGACGCTGTCGCGCAGGAGCGTGCCCGTCGCCGAGCCGGTGATCGTGCCGCCGTCCCCGGTCGCCGACGTCAGCATGAGGTCTTCAGCGACGCCCCGCTTCAATGTCAGCGCGTCCGCCTCCTTAGCGCTCGCCTGGACGGCGAGGTGGCGCAGCGTCCCGCCGGCGGCGAACGTCACCACGGCGGTCTTCAGGTTCCCGTTGCCGATGAGTTGAGGCCGCCGGCGACCCGCCTCGCCGTGCAGTGTGATCGGCACGGACGGAATCAGCGGCGTCGCAAGCGTGTATGTGCCGGACGTCACGATCACCTCGTCGCCGCTCATGGCGCCGCCGACCGCGACGTCGATCCGGCACGGGCTCGTCGCGAGGCACGGCCCGGACGTCGCGCCGCCCGGCGAAGCCCACCGCGACGCCGCCTGCGCCGTCGCCGGGACGGCGAACAGCATCAGGACCATGAACGGCAGCAGCAGACGGCGCATCCTCCTGACTCTCGGCATTTCGAGGCGAGCGCTCGAAAGAAGCGGACGAATATCCGTCCTCAACGCTCGAGAACGTGCGTTATGTCGACTAGGAGAGGAAGCACCAGCTCCGGTCTAAGGTTCCCGTGATGCCCGAGGCCGTGCTGCTCGTGGACGACGATGCGCCGATCCTGCGGATGCTCGAGCGCACGCTGGCCGCCGAGGGCTATGTCGTGTCGGCGGTGGCGGACGGCGGGTCGGCGCTCGCGCACGTCGAGCGGTCGATGCCGGACGTGATCGTGCTCGACGTGGCGATGCCGGGGCTCGACGGCCTCGCCGTCACGCGCCGCCTGCGGGCCAAGGGCCACATCGTGCCGATCCTGCTGCTCACCGCCCGCGATGCGCTGACCGAGCGCGTCGCCGGGCTCGACGCGGGCGCGGACGACTACCTCGTCAAGCCGTTCGAGGTCGAGGAGCTGACCGCGCGCATCCGCGCGCTGCTGCGCCGCAACCAGCCGCCCGGCGAGCAGCTCGCCTATGCCGACCTCGCGCTCGAGCTCGACTCGGGTGCCGCGCGCCGCGGCGGCCGCGACGTCGAGCTGACCCGCCGCGAGGCCGAGCTGCTCGAGCTCCTGCTGCGCAACGCGCGCGCCGTCGTCACGCGCGAGCTCGCGCTCGAGCGCGTCTGGGGCGGCGAGGCGGAGGCGAGCCCGAACGTCGTCGACCGCTACGTCGCCTACCTGCGTCGCAAGCTCGGCGAGCCGCCGCTGATCCACACCGTGCGCGGCGTCGGCTTCCGCCTCCAGTGAGGCACGCGGGCCTGCAGGCGCGCGTAGCGGCGGCCGCTGCCGCGGCGATCGTCGTGGCCGTGGCGGCCCTCGGCATCGCCGTGCTCGCGCGGCTCGACAACACCCTCTACGACGCGCTCGACCGCACCCTGCGCAGCCGCGCCACCGAGGTCGCGCGGCTCGCCGCCTCCACCCCCGACCTGCTGCTCGAGCCGGGCACGCTCGAAGGTCGCCTGGGCGGCAGCTCGCTGCTCGTCGAGGTGATCGACCGGCGCGGCCGGATCGTGGCCCGCTCGAGCGGCCTCGGCAGCCGCGTGCTGCCCGAGGGGCCCGCCGTGCGTGCGGCGCTCGAGGACCGGCGCGCCGGGTACCGCGACGCGCTCCTCGGCACCGACCCGGTCCGCCTCTACGCCGCCCCGCTCGGCGAGCTGGGCCGCGGCCCGGCGGCCGGCGGCGCCGTGATCGTGGCCGGTACGACCGCGGAGATCGAGGACACGCTTGATAGCACGCGCCGGTTCGTGGTCCTCGCCGCGATTGCCGCCGCGCTGCTCGCCGCCGCGCTCGCCACCGGCCTCGCCGGCCGCGCGCTGCGCCCGCTGCGGCGCCTCTCCTCCGGCGCGCGCGAGATCGAGCACACAGGCGACGTCTCGCAGCGGCTGCCGGTGCCGCCGGCACGCGACGAGGTCGGCACGCTGGGCAGCACGCTCAACGCCATGCTCGCCTCGCTCGAGCGGGCGAGCGAGGTCGAGCACCGCTTCGTCGCCGACGCCTCGCACGAGCTGCGCACGCCGCTCACCGCGCTGCGCGGGAACCTCGCGTACGCGACGCGGCACGGCGCAGATCCCGAGGTGCTGCGGGAGATCGAGGCGGATGCCGCGCGGCTCAGCGCGTTGCTCGACGACCTGCTCGCGCTCGCCCGCGAGGACGCCGCGGCGCCGGCCCGCGGCGAGCCGGTCGACCTCGCCGAGATCGCCCGCGAGGCGGCGGCAGGCGACGAGCGGGCCGACCTGGCGGTCGACGGGCCGGCGGTCGTGCGCGGCGAGCGCCCGGCGCTCGAGCGGGCGGTCGGCAACCTGGTCCGGAACGCCCGCCGGCACGGCCCGCCCGGCGGCCGGATCGACATCCAGGTGGAGCGCGACGGCGGCGACGTGCTGCTCAGCGTCGAGGACCAGGGACCGGGCCTCAGCGCGGACGAGGCCGCGCATGCGTTCGAGCGCTTCTGGCGCGCACCGGGCGCGCACGGCCCCGGCTCAGGGCTCGGGCTCGCGATCGTCCGCGCGATCGCCGAGCGCCACGGTGGCCGCGTATCGGTGCGGGGTTCGCGGTTCACGATCGCGCTGACGGCGTCTCAAGGATCTCTCAAAGAGAGCCCGTAGAACGCTCCTCGTCACCATAAGACGAAGGACACCCTCCCCATGAGACATCTCCGAACCGCATCCCGCCGACACCTCCTCACCGCCGTGGCCGTCGTGCTCGCCCTCGCCGCCGGCGGGGGCATCGCCCAGGCCGCGCTGAGCGGTGGCGGCGACACCCCCGAGCCCAAGCCGCTCGACCGTGCCGTCCACGACGCGCTGAACGCCCCGAAGGTCGAGGGCATCTCCGCACGCGTGACGTTCGTGAACGGCCTTCTCCCCGCCGGCTCGCTGCCGAGCGGCTCGGCCGCCTCCCCGCTGGCCGCCGGCGCCGAGGGCCGGCTGTGGCTGTCGCGCGACGGCGCCCGCCTCGAGCTGCAGTCCGAGTCCGGCGACGCCCAGATCGTCGCCGACGGCGAGCGCGTGACGCTCTACGACAGCACGTCGAAGACCGCGTACACGATGCCGGCGCCGCGCAAGGACGAGAAGGCGGCGCACGAGGGCGAGGCCAGCCTCGCGGACGTGCGCCGCGGCCTCGACCGCCTCGCTCAGGCGTGGACGCTCTCCGGCGCCCAGCCGACGTCGACGGCCGGCGAGCCCACGTACACCGTGCGCATCGCGCCCAAGGACGACGGCGGGCTGCTCGGCGCCGCCGAGCTGGCGTGGGACGCCGCCCGCGGCGTGCCGCTGCGCGCCGCCGTCTACGCGCAGGGCCAGGATGAGCCGGTGCTCGAGCTGAAGGCCGAGGACGTCTCCTACGGCCCGATCGCCGCCGGCGTGTTCGACGCCCGGCCGCCCGCCGGCACCGACACGATCGCGGTCGACCCGCCGACCGACCGCGGCGGCAAGCCCGTGCGCGTCCGTGGCGTGAACGCCGTCCAGCAGCGGCTCGGCTTCCAGCTCAGCGCGCCTGACAAGCTGGCCGGCCTGCCGCGCACCGACGTCCGCCTCGTGGACGCCAACGGCTCCCCCGCCGCGCTCAGCGTCTACGGCGAGGGCATGGGGGCCATCCTCGTGCTCCAGCGCGAGGCGGGCGAGCGGCACGAGGTCCCCGAAGGCCTCCCCCGCGTCAACATCGACGGCGCGACGGGCACCGAGATCGCGACCCCGCTCGGCACGCTCGTGACCTTCGAGCGCGGCGGAGTGAGCTTCACCGTGGTCGGCTCCGTGCCGCCGGTCGCCGCTGAGAACGCGGCGAGGGGCCTGTGATGACGGCGCCGATCGAGGCCCGCGGGCTCGTCAAGCGCTACGGCGAGATCACCGCCGTCGACCGCGTCGACCTCACCGTGCAGGCGGGCGACGTCTACGGCTACCTGGGGCCGAACGGCGCCGGGAAGACGACGTCGCTGCGGATGCTCCTCGGGCTCATCCGGCCCGACGAGGGCTCCGCCCGCCTCTTCGGCCACGACCCGCTGCTCGAGGGCGCCCGCGCCCTCGACGGCGTGGCCGGCTTCGTCGAGGCACCGCGCTTCTACCCATACCTCAGCGGGCGCCGCAACCTCGAGCTGGTCGCCGACCTCGACGGCGGCGGCGCCCGCTCGCGGATCGACGAGGCGCTGGACACCGTCGACCTGAGCGCTCGGGCGCGCGACAAGGTGGGCGGCTACTCGCACGGCATGCGCCAGCGCCTCGGCATCGCCGGGGCGCTGCTGCGCGCCCCCCGCCTGCTGCTGCTCGACGAGCCGACGACCGGGCTCGACCCGGCCGGGATGCGCGACATGCGCATCCTCATCCGCCGCCTCGCCGCCCAGGGCATGACCGTGTTGCTCTCCTCGCACCTGATGGCGGAAGTCGAAGAGCTGTGCGACCGCGTGGCCATCGTGGGCGCCGGCCGCGTGCTCTACGAGGGCGCGCTCGGCGAGCTGCTCGCCGGCACCGCGGGCCGCTACGAGCTGCGCACGACCGACAACGCCGCGGCGGCGGAGATCGCCGCCCGCGTCGTCGGCGACGTCGAGCAGACCTCGGACGGCCTCGCCTTCCACGCCGACGAGGCGACCGCCGCCGAGATCACGCTCGCGCTCGGCCAGGCGGACATCGGCATCACCGCGCTCGTCCCGCGCACCGCGACGCTCGAGGAGCTTTTCTTCCGCATGACCGAGCCGTCCGCCGCCAACGGGCGGCCCGCGCTCGAGGAGGCCGTCCGATGAGCGCCGCAACCGTCGCCCTCCCCCGCTCCCGCCGCCGCCCCGGGGTCGCCGCGGTCTACCGCTGGGAGCTGCTCAAGCTGCGCGCCCAGAAGCGCACGTACATCGGGTTCGCCGCCGCGGTGGCGGTCCCGCTGATCTTCATCCTCGCGCTCGCCCTCGACAACTCCGGCGGCGGCCCCGAGGAGCTGCCGTTCTCCTCCTACGTGCGCGAGACCGGCTTCGCGATTCCGCTCGTTTCGCTCTCGTTCGGGGCGTTCTGGCTGCTGCCGCTGCTGACCGCGCTGGTGGCCGGCGACATCGTCGCCAACGAGGACCACAACGGCACGCTGAAGACGATCCTCACGCGCTCGGTCGAGCGCTGGCACGTGTTCGCCGGCAAGGTGCTGGCCGCGCTCACCTACACCGCCGCGGTGCTGGTGATCTACGTGAGCGTCGGCCTGGTCGTCGGCGGCCTCGTGTGGGGCTTCGACCCGCTCACGACGCTGTCGGGCACGCGGATCGACGCCGGCCGGGCGCTGGTGCTGACCGCGGCGGGCACGCTCGCGTACGGGCTGCCGCTGGCCACCGTGGCGGCGATCGGGCTGCTGCTCTCCACGGTCACGCGCAACTCGGCCGCGGCCGTGGTCGGCACGCTGATGGTCTCGATCTTCATGCAGATCATCGCGGCGATCTCGGCGCTCGACGCGCTCGACCCGTACCTGCTCTCGACGCAGTTCAACGCCTGGCAGGGCATCCTGCGCGAGCCGGTCGACTGGGACCCGATCCTGCGCTCGGCGTGGGTGTGCGCGCTGTACGCGCTGCCGGCGCTCGGTTGGGCGCTGACGGACTTCCTGCGGCGTGACGTGACGGGTGGCTGACGTGGATATCGTCCCCATGGATGCAACGTCAGCTCAGGCCCCTGTTCGACCGTGTCGTGATCAAGGAGCTCGACCCGGACCGCGTGCGGCGGTCCGGGCTCGTCGTCCCGCCGGGTGACCACGAGCCGCCGCCCCAGCACGGCATCGTGCTGGCGGTCGGCCCGGGCGTGGACTGGTGGGAGTCGGCCGGCGTGGCGATGCCCGTGAAGGTCGGCGACCACGTCGTCTTCCCGGCGGCGGCGGGGGTGTGGATCGAGGTCGACGAGGAGCGCCTGCTCGTGTGCCGCGTCGGCGAGCTGCTCGGAGTGATCGAGCAGGCGGCCGACTGGGAGTACTCGCACCAGTGATCTCACTCGAGGAGCTCCAGCTCGCCGCCCGCAACCACGGGATGCCGCTGGAGAGCCTGCGCCACGAGATCACGCCGCTTGGCCTGCACTACCTACTCGTCCACTACGACATCCCGGTCGTGGTTCCTGAGAGCTGGCGGCTGACGGTCGCCGGCGAGACCGAGCTCGAGCTCTCGCTCGACGACCTGCGCGCCCGAGAGGCGGTGACGATGCCGGTGACCATGGAGTGCGCAGGCAACGGCCGCGCGCAGCTCGATCCTCGGCCGATCAGCCAGCCGTGGCTGGCGGAGGCGGTCGGCACGGCCGAGTGGACGGGCGTGCCCTTGGCGCCGCTGCTCGAGGAGGCGGGCGTCGGCGCGGACGCCGTGGAGGTGGTGTTCACCGGGCTCGACCGCGGCGTCGAGGGCGGCGTCGCGCAGGACTACGAGCGCAGCCTCTCGGTGGGCGACGCGCGGCGCGAGGACGTGCTGCTGGCGTACGCGATGGGCGGCGAGCCGCTACCTCCCCAGCACGGCTTTCCGCTGCGGCTGCTCGTCCCGGGTTGGTACGGGATGACGAGCGTCAAATGGCTGACGCGGATCGCGGTCGTGAACGAGCCGTTCGGGGGCTACCAGATGGTCTCCGGCTACCGGATGCGGGCCAGCGAGGACGATCCCGGCACGCCGGTGACGCGGATCGAGCCGCGCTCCCTGATGGTCCCGCCGGGGATCCCCGACTTCCTGACGCGCCGGCGGTTCATGGAGCCTGGGCCGGTGCGGCTCGAGGGCCGCGCCTGGTCCGGCTGGGGGCCGGTCACGCGCGTGGAGGTGAGCGTCGACGGCGGGACATCGTGGGCGGATGCGGAGCTCGGGCCGGCGCCCGGGCCGGCCGCATGGGCGCCGTGGTCGTACGAATGGGAGGCGGTCGCGGGCGAGCACGAGCTGTGCGTGCGCGCGCACGACGCCACCGGCCGCTCGCAGCCGGTCGATCCGCCGTGGAACGTCGGCGGCTACTCGAACAACGCGGTCCAGCGGATCGCGGTCACGGTGACGTGAGCGTCGAGTTCCTGCTCACCACGCTGATCGTCGTGGCGACCCCTGGTACCGGCGTGCTCTACACGCTTGCCGCGGGCCTGGCGCGCGGCGGGCGTGCCAGCGTGGTCGCCGCGTTCGGCTGCACGCTGGGGATCGTGCCGCACATGCTGGCGGCGATCACCGGCCTGGCCGCGCTCCTGCACACGAGCGCGGTGGCGTTCCAGGTGTTGAAGTACCTCGGCGTCGCGTACCTGCTCTACATGGCGTGGAGCACGCTGCGCGAGAAGGGCGCGCTCACCGTCGAGGAGGAAAGCGCGCCGCGCTCGGCGCGTCGCGTGATCGTCTCGGGCGTGCTCATCAACATCCTCAACCCGAAGCTCACGATCTTCTTCTTTGCGTTCCTGCCGCAGTTCGTGAGCTCCGGCAGCGAGGTGCTGCAGATGGTGCAGCTGAGCGCCATCTTCATGGTCGTGACGTTCGTCGTGTTCGCGGGCTACGGGCTGTTCGCCGCCGCCGTGCGCCGGCACATCGTGTCGCGGCCGCAGGTGATGACCTGGATGCGGCGCGGGTTCGCCGGGGCGTTCGTGGCGCTCGGCGCGCGGCTGGCCGTCACGTCGCGCTAGGCCGCAGCCACGGCGAGGAGTCCGGTCAGGGCGAGTGCCACCCCCGCTCCCTGAGCGCGGGACACCCGCTCGGCGAGCACGATGCGGGCGGCGACGACGGTGATCGCCGGGTCGGAGGACGAGATGACGGCCACGAGCGCGACGTCGTCGCCGGCCATGGCCGCGGTCTACCGTCACACCACGTGCCCGAGCCGATCACGTTCACCGGCGAAGCCCTCGACCGCGCGGCGGAGCACCGCGCCGACCCCGACTGGCTCGCCGCCCAACGGCGCCACCCGCACGCCCGCGCGGTGATCGCCGGTGATGCCGGCATCCGCGTAGACGGCGAGCGATTGGCACTCGCCCCACTCGCCTCCCTAGGTGCCGGAGAACCGCTTCTCCTCGGCCTCGACGCCACCGGCCCCGTCTTCGCCGTCGACGCCGACCCGCGACGCGACGGCGAGCGGCCGCCGCTCGTCGGCGCCCACGGTGAAGACACCACGACCGGCATGGTCGGCCTGCGCACCGCGGCTGCCCTCCTCCCCCAGGCCGACGCCGGGCTCGCCGCCCACGCCGCGGCGCTGGTGAACTGGCACCGCCGCCACGCGCACTGCTCGGTCTGCGGCGCTCCAACGGCCGTCGAGGGCGGCGGGATCCTGCGGCGCTGCGAGCGGTGCGGCACGGAGCACCATCCCCGCACCGATCCGGTGGTGATCATGCTGGTGACCGACGAGGACCGCGTGCTGCTGGGGCGCCAACCCACCTGGCCGGCCGGGCGCTACTCGGCGCTCGCGGGGTTCGTCGAGCACGGCGAGAGCCTCGAGGAGGCGGTGGCGCGCGAGGTCAAGGAGGAGGCGGGCGTCGAGGTCGGCCCGCCGGCCTATGTCGCGTCGCAGCCGTGGCCCTTCCCCACGTCGCTCATGCTCGGGTTCATCGCCCCGTGGCGAGCCGGGGAGCCCCGCCGCGTGGACGCCGAGCTCGAGGACCTGCGCTGGTTCAGCAGGTCCCAGATCGCCGCCGCCACCCGCGAGGAAGGCCCGCCGGGGCTCCCGCCGCGCTTCGCGATCGCCCGCCGGCTGCTCGAGCACTGGCTCGAGACCTAAAAAGGGCTCGCTCCCGCTCGCAGAAGGGGTTAGCCTGCGCAGTGGAGTGACGCTCGAGGGGTGGATCTTCATGGTCGGGCTTCGCGTCTTCGACATCGGCGCCCTGATCGTCTGGCTGGTCTGGTTCTTCCGGCTCCGCGAGGACGACGACGACTCGGACGACGGCCGCGGCGGCGGTGGGAACGCGCCCGAGCCGGAGCGGCCCTCCGGCCCGTCGGGCGGGCTCGACCTGCCGCTCGCCCACTCGGATCCGTGGCCGAATCGCCGGCGTGACCACGGCGGCGACCTGCGCCCCTCCCCCGCCACCTCGCGCCGCGGCGTGCCCGAGCCGGTACCGGCACGCGCGCCGATCAAGCGGCGCTGATTCGTCTTCGCACGCGGCCGCGCGTGGTAACCCTGTTCGTGTGACGACTCCCTGCTCCGTCCTCGGCGAGCGGCTCGGCGAGGATCTCGCCGGTTCGGCGCCGGCCGCCCGGCGCTTCCTGCTGCTCGAGCAGCCCGGCCCGTGGACGGGCCGCAACGCGGTCACGCACAGCGACCTCGACGAGGGCATCGCGCGGGCGCTGCTGGCGCGGGCCGACGCGCTCGGCCTCAAGGTCCACCTCATCCGCCGCAGCTCGCGCCGAGCGGCGCTGGAGCGCCGGACGGTGTTCGTCGCGGACACGGGCCGCGACGGCCCATGGCTCGCCCGTCACGAGATCCGCGATCCCGCCGAGGTGCTCGACCTCGATCTCGAGGGCGGCCAGCGGTGGGCCGAGCCCGTATACGCGGTGTGCACGCACGGCAAGCGCGATCCCTGCTGCGCCCGCCGCGGTCGGCCGCTCGCGCGTGCCCTGCGGGCGGCGCGGCCCGACGAGACCTGGGAGATCGGCCACATCGGCGGCCACCGCTTCGCCGCCACCTTCATCGCCTTCCCGCACGGGGTGACCTTCGGGCGCGTGCCGGCCGCCGCCGGGCCGGCGATCGTCGCGGGCTACGAGGCGGGCCTCGTCGCCCTCGACCACCTCCGCGGCCGCGCCGGCGACCCGTGGCCGGTCCAGGCGGCCGACGTCCTCGTCCGCCGCCGGCTGGGCCTCCGCGGGATCGACGACGTCGTGGTCGAGGGGGTCCAATCGGATCCCGGCGGCGGGGCCGCGGTCGTCGTCCTTCGCACCGGCGACGGCGGCGCGCTGCGGGCGACGGTCACGCGGCGGATCGACGAGCGCGCTCGACCGCTCTCCTGCGGCGACGAGCTGGAGACCGTGCCGGTCTACGCGCTGGCCGACTTCGTGGCCGCCGACCGGGCCGCCTGATGCGCGCCGCGCTGCTCGAGGCGCCCGGGAGCCCTCTGCGGGCCGCCGACGTCCCGGAGCCCGTCCCCGGACCGGGCCAGATCCTGCTGCGCGTCCACGCCTGCGGGGTCTGCCGGACCGACCTGCACCTGCGCGACGGCGAGCTCGAGCCCGGCCATCTGCCGCTCATCCTGGGCCACCAGATCGTGGCGACGACTGAGGACGGCGAGCGAGTCGGCGTCCCCTGGCTGGCGTGGACCGACGGCGAGTGCGAGTTCTGCCGGTCCGGCCGCGAGAACCTCTGCCGCCACGCGCGGTTCACCGGTCGCGACGTCGACGGCGGGTACGCCGAGTACGCGGTCGCCGACGAGCGCTACTGCTTCCCGCTTCCGGCCGGCATGACCGACCTCGACGTCGCGCCGCTCCTGTGTGGCGGACTGATCGGCCACCGCGCGCTGCGGCTGGCGGGCGACGGCGAGCGCCTCGGTCTCTACGGCTTCGGCGCCGCCGCCCACATCATCTGCCAGGTCGCCGTGCACGAGGGCCGCCGCGTGTTCGCCTTCACACGCGCTGACGACGAGGGCGCACAGGCGCTCGCGCGGTCGCTCGGCGCCGAGTGGGCCGGCGACGCCATGGCGCCCGGCCCCGAGCCGCTCGACGCGGCGATCATCTTCGCCCCGGCCGGAGCGCTCGTCCCCGCGGCCCTGCGCGCGAGCGCTCCCGGCGCCACGGTCGTCTGCGCCGGCATCCACATGTCGGACATCCCCTCCTTCCCCTACCGGTTGCTGTGGGAGGAGCGCGTGCTGCGCTCGGTCGCCAACCTCACCCGCGCCGACGCCGAGGAGTTCCTCGCGCTCGCCCCTCGCGTCCCGATCCGCACCACCGTCCAGCCGTTCCCGCTCGAAGACACCGAGGAGGCGCTGACCCGCCTGCGCGACGGCCGCATCGAGGGCGCCGCAGTGATCCAGGTCATATGAGGGTGCGCCCCGTCCCGGCGACGCTCGTCATGACCATCCCCGTGCAGCCGGCCTGAAGCTCACACGATGCCGAGCATGCGCGCGGAGGCGAGTGTGTCGTTGAGGAACTGGAAGCGGACGATCTCGTCCTCGCCGCGGTAGCGCCAGATGTGGACCACCGGGAGGCGGTCGGAGCGGTCGCCCTTGGCGACATCGGTGTGCCCGAGGACCACGACCGTGTCGCCCTGCTCGATGAACTCGTCGGGCGAGAGCTCGAACCGGTCCCAGGCGCCGACGGCCTGTTGCAGCACCTGCAGCGCCGCCTGCTTGCCCTCGTGCGTCCCGGATCCCGGCAGGTCCGGCGAGTTGGGCCCTTCCCACACGATGTCGTCGGCCCACAGGTCGAGCGCCCCCTCGAGATCGCCTCGGTCGAATCGCTCGTAACGCTCCTTCAGCGCATCCGTCTTGCCGGCCATGGGTCCTCCTGGAGGCCACGACGCCCGGACCGCTCCGGGCGGCTGATCCTGCCGACCGTATCCCTCCCGGCGAGCGAGGGTCAACGCGCCCCGTCAGAGATCTGCGGCCGTCAGCTGGCCGTCGTACGCGGCGCGGCCGGCGAGTTTGTGGGCGCCGGCGCGGGCGGCGAGCTGGAGCGCCTCTTCGATCGGAAGGTCGATGGCGAGGGCGAACGTGAAGCCTGCGGCGAACGAGTCTCCCGCGCCGTAGGCGTCGCGCCTGGGGCCGGGCAGCTCGGCGGCCTTGAAGGTGCCGCTCGAACGGTCCTCGCCGATCCACTCTCCGCCCTCCTTGCCTGCGGTCGCCACGACGATGTCCGGAGCCGGATCGAGCCCTTCCTCGGTCTGCTGCTCGCCGGGATCCTTGGCGGAACGGACGAGCGCGTCGAGGTCGACCCCGGCGGCCGCGATCGAGTCGTAGGCGCGCGGCGTGGCGACGAGGCGGCGGGCGCGGCGGGCGGCCCGGAGCGCCGCCGCGTCGCCGCCGGTGAAGTACACGGCGTCCGCGTCGGCGAGCCGCTCCCACGGTAGGTCGTCGTCGCCCCGGGGCACGATCCGCTCGCCGATCGTGGTGATCGTCCGCTCGCCGTCGGTATCGAGGTGCACCCACGCCCGCCGCTGGGGAACGGGCCGGTCGGCCGCGTACACGGTCACGCCGAGCTCGGCCAGCCTCTCCTTCGCGCGGCGGGCGAGCTCGTCCGAGCCCAGGGCCGTGAAGAACTCCGCCCCGCCCGCGAGCTTGGCGAGCTGGACGGCGGCCACCGCGCCGGAGCCGCCAACCTCGTCCCAGCTCTCGGTCGCCTGCACGATCTCCCCCGGGAGGGGGACGTGAGGCACCCGAGCGAACGTGATCCACTCGACGTGGCCGACGACTGCGACGCGGGGACGAGGGGCCATGACGGCGCTATGCCCGGAGCGGGGCGGCGGCGAACTCGGCCATGCCCGCGTCGAAGTCCTCGAGCGCCCGGAAGTCGAGCCGCGCGGTGGCCGCGTCGGTAGAGGCGAAGACGTGGCGCACGTCTCCCATCCGCCACTCGCCCGTGACCACGGGGGACGGCCCTCCGAGCGCCTGGGCCAGGGCGCGGGCCATGTCGAGCACGGTGCGTGGCGTGCCGCTCGCGACGTTGAACGCGCCCGGCACGTCCGCGCTCAGCGCCAGCACGTTCGCTGCGGCGACGTCACGCACGTGGACGAAGTCGCGCAGCTGGCCCCCGTCCTCGAACACCCGCGGCGGTTCGCCGGCGGCCAGCGCCGAGCGGAAGATGCTCGCCACGCCGGCGTACGGGGTGTCGCGCGGCATCCGCGGCCCGTAGACGTTGTGGTAGCGCAGCGCGGTCACCACGGCGCCGGTCTCGCGCCCGAAGGCCGCGCACAGGTGCTCCTGCGCGAGCTTCGTCGCCGCGTACACGTTGCGCGGGTCGGCCGGCGCGTCCTCGGGCACGCTCTCCGGCACGAGCGGCGCCCGGCAGTCCGGGCACGGCGGCTCGAACCGCCCGGCGTCGAGGTCTGCGGCCGACCGCGGACCGGGACGCACGAACCCGTGCCGCGGGCAGGCGTAGCGCCCCTCCCCGTAGACGACCATGCTCGAGGCGAGCACGAACCGCCCGGGGAAGCCGCGCGCGGCGAGCGCGCACAGGAGCACCGCGGTGCCGAGGTCGTTGTGGCCCACGTAGTCCGCGATGTCGCCGATGTCGGTGCCGAGGCCCACCATCGCCGCCTGGTGGCTGACCGCCGAGACGCCGTCGACGGCCGCGGCGGCGATCGCGGGGCTCCGCAGGTCGCCCTCCATCCACTCCGCCCGCGGGTCGAGGTAGTCGGGCCGCTCGCGGTGGACCGCCGCGAGCAGCGCGTCGACGACCCGGACCTCGTGCCCGGCGTCGAGCAGGGCGTCGACGACGTGAGAGCCCACGAAGCCGGCGCCGCCGGTGACGAGGATGGGGCCGGGCATGGCGCGGCACCGTAGCGGGCCGGTGATCCGGGCGCGGCCGCGAGCCGCATCACGGGTAGTGACGCCCGATGCCTGACGTGGTCCTCCCCGTGCTCGACGAGCGCGAGGCGCTCCCCTGGGTCCTCGGGCGCATGCCGGCGGGCTACCGGCCGATCGTGGTCGACAACGGCTCGGCCGACGGGTCGGGAGCGCTTGCCGCGTCGCTGGGCGCTCAGGTGGTCCGCGAGCCGCGGCCCGGGTTCGGCGCCGCCTGCTTCGCCGGGCTCGTCGCCGCGCGCGACGACCTCGTGTGCTTCATGGACTGCGACGCCTCGTTCGACCCGCGCGAGCTGCCCCGCGTGGCGGATCCCGTGGCCGCCGGGGCGGCCGAGCTCGTGCTCGGCGCCCGCCGCGGCGACCAGCCGGCGCACGCACGGCTCGCCAACCGCGCGCTCGCCCTCGAGCTGCGCCGCCGCACCGGCGTCCGGCTGACCGACCTCGGACCGATGCGCGCCGCGCGCCGTGGCGCGCTGCTCGCGCTCGGCATCCAGGACCGGCGCTACGGATGGCCGCTGGAGATGGTCCTGCGCGCGGCTGCGGCCGGCTGGCGGATCGAGGAGGTCCCGGTGACGTACCACCCACGCGCCGGGCGCTCGAAGGTCACGGGCAGCGTACGCGGGACGGTTCGCGCCGTGCGCGACATGGCATCAGCGCTCGGATGATCCGCGACCGCGCGCGCAGCGCAGACACCCGTATGGCGCCGGCCCTGCTCGTGATCGCCAAGGCCCCCGTGCCGGGGCGGGTGAAGACCCGGCTCATGCCTCCGTGCACGCCGGAGCAGGCGGCGGAGCTGGCGGCCGCCGCGCTGGCCGACACCCTCGCGACCGCCGCCACGGCCCGGGGTGCCGGCCGGCTCGTGCTGGCGCTCGAGGGCGCTCCCGGGCCCTGGGTGCCCGCGGGCTTCGAGGCGGTTCCCCAGCGCGGCGACGGGCTGGCCGAGCGGTTGGCCGCCGCCTTCGAGGACGCGGACGGTCCCGCCTTCCTCGTCGGCATGGACACCCCGCAGCTCACGCCCGCCCTGCTCGAGGCCGGCCTCCAGGCGCTCGAGCACGCCGACGCGGTGTTCGGCGCCGCGTTCGACGGCGGCTACTGGGGCATCGGGCTGCGCAAGCCCGACCCCGAGGTCTTCCGCGGCGTCCCGATGAGCGAGGCGCGCACGGCCGTGGCGCAGCGCGTCCGCCTCGCCGAGCTCGGGCTGCGCACCGCGGTCCTCCCGCCGCTGGTCGATGTCGACACGATCGAGGACGCGCGCGCGGTGGCCGCCGCGGCGCCTCGCACGCGGTTCGCCCGCCGCCTCGCGGACATGGAGCGGGCGGCGGCATGACCGCCATCGCGGCCCACTGCCTGCCCGCCGACCTGCTGTACGAGCGCCTGCTCGCCACCGCCGCGCGGGAGGCCGTGGACGGCGGACCGGCGCCGCGGGCGCGGATTCGCCTCGCCGACGGGACGCTCGAGCCGCTGCCGCTCGACCGCTGGCTCGGGCCGGTCGACGCCGCCGACGCCCACGTGCTCGAGCTCACCGACGCGCCCGTGATCGACCTCGGCTGCGGGCCCGGCCGCCACGGGGCCGCCCTGCGCGCGGCCGGGACGGCGGCGCTCGGCGTCGACCTCTCCCCCGTCGCGATCTCGATCGCCCGCAACCGCGGCGCCGCCGTGGTGCTCGGCAACCTCTTCACCACCGTCCCCCACGCGGGTCGCTGGCGGACGGCGCTGCTGCTCGACGGCAACGTCGGAATCGGCGGGGCGCCGGAGTCGCTGCTCCGGCGCACGCGCGAGCTGCTCCTGCCGGGCGGCGCCGCGCTCGTGGAGCCCGATCCCCCGGGCGCGCCGACCCGGCGCACTCGCGTGCGACTCGAGGCCCCCGGCGTGGTCAGCGAGTGGTTATCGTGGGCGCGGGTGGGGGTCGACGGCGTCGGGGCGCTCGCGCGCGCGGCAGGCTTCATGGCGGGCGGCCCGTTCGAGGCCGGCGGCCGCTGGTTCGCCCAGCTCCTGGCGCCATGAGCCCGGCGCCCGGGCCGTTCCGTCCCGGGTTCTGGCGCTCGCCGCTGCGTGGCCCGTGGCTGACCGCCGCGCTGGGCTCGGTGCTGCTCGTGCTCGTGACGATCGTCGCCGTCACCGGGTTCCTCTCCCACGCCGCCTACGAGCCCGACCTGCCGAGCAACGCGGTCGTGCCCCGGGATGCAGACCTGCCGCTCACCTTCTTCTCGTGGCCCACCGGTCCGCCTTGGCTCTACGCCCTCAACCAAGGGCTCCACGTGAACGTCGGTCTGGTCGCGGTGCCGGTGCTGCTGGCCAAGCTGTGGTCCGTCATCCCGCGGCTGTTCGCCTGGCCGCCCGTAGCGAGCCCTGCGCAGGGCATCGAGCGGCTGGCGATCGCGCTGCTCGTCTCGAGCGCGATCTTCGAGTTCGTGACCGGGATCATGAACGCGCAGTACTGGTACGCGTTCCACTTCAACTTCGTCATCGCCCACTACTACGGCGCGGTGGTCTTCGTCGCGTCGCTCGTGCTGCACGTGGCGGTCAAGAGCCCGGCCATCCTGCACGCGTATCGCACGCGAGGGTGGCTGAAGCCGCTGCGCGACGACCTCGCGCACACGCGGCCGGAGCCGGCCGACGAGCACGGCGGCCTTGTACCGGTCGACCCCGATCCGCCGACGCTCAGCCGCCGGGGCCTGATCGCGTTCGTCGGTGCCGGCTCGGCGGCGCTCCTCGTGGCCAACATGGGTGAGACGCTCGGTGGGCCGTTCCGGCCGCTGGCGTTCCTCGCGCCCCGCCGTGAGGACTTCCCGGTCAACAAGACGGCCGCGCGCGCGGGCGTGACGCGCGACATGGTGGGCGCCGCCTACCGGCTGAGGCTGGCAGGCGGCGGCGACGAGGTGTCGCTCTCCCGCGCCGAGTTGCTCGCGCAGCCGCAGCACACCGCCCGGCTCCCGATCGCCTGCGTCGAGGGCTGGACGACGACGCAGGAGTGGACCGGCGTGCGCCTCTCCGAGCTCGCGCGGCTGGCGGGCATCGAGCGACCCGACGGCGCGTTCGTGCGGTCGCTGCAGCCCGCCGGGATCCTGGCGAAGACCTCGTTGGACGGCGACGCGGTGCGCGATCCGGACGCCCTGTTGGCGCTGAAGGTCAACGGCGCGGACCTGCCGCTCGACCATGGCTTCCCGGCTCGCATCATCGTGCCCGCGCTGCCCGGCGTGCACAACACCAAGTGGGTCGGCTCGATCGAGTTCGGGAGCGAGGCGTGAGCCGCGTCTACGGCGCGAGCCCGCTGCACCTTCTCGCCCATCTGGCGCTGATGCCGCTGGCCGGGTGGGCGATCCTGCAGGTGCTCGAGGGCCGGACCGCCGTGCGGATCGTCGTCTGGCTCGTGGCCGCCGCTGTCGTGCACGACCTCGTGGTGCTGCCGCTGTACTCGGGGGCCGACCGGGCGGCGCGGACGTTCACGGGCGCGGCGGTGAACTACGTGCGCGTGCCTGCAGGGCTGTCGCTGCTCATGCTCGCGGTCTTCTTCGGGACGATCGCCGGGCGCGGCGAGGGCGGTTACCGGGCGGTCAGCGGACTCTCGTACGAGGGCTACGCGACGCGCTGGCTGCTGGCCAGCGCCGGGCTGTTCGCGGTGTCGGGCGCGGTCTACCTCCTGCGCGGCGGATCGAGGAGCTGAAGCACTCCATCGGCGCTACCCGTTATGTAGGCGCGGCCCGTCGCCGGGTCGACCGCGACCGTGTTCGGCTGGCGCACGGACGGGAGCGTGCGCAGGACGTGCGGTCGCGCGCCCGCGGCGAGCTCGACGACCTCGTTGGTGGCGGTGAGCGTGACCCACAGCCGCCCGTGCTCGGGGTCGACGGCCAGGCCGTACGGCGCGCCGAGCAGCGCCAGCCGGCGGGTGAGCCGCAGCTCCGGCCGGGTCTCGAACACCAGCAGACCGTCGCCCGTGGTGTCCACGACGTAGATCCGGCCCTCGCTGCCGGGCACCACGTGGGTCGGGCCCGCGCCGGCCGGCGCCTGCCCGAGCCGCTCGAGCGTGCGGGTGTCGTAGAGCTCCACGACGCGCTCGCGGACGGAGACGACGGCGAGCACGCGGCCGCCGTCGACGGGGGCGAGCCCGCCCGGCTGCGTGGCGACGGGGATGCGGCGCACGCGGTCGCCGTCGACGACCGAGATGGTGTTGCCGCGCTCGTCGCCGACGAAGATCCTGCCGGCCGCAGCCACGGCGTCGTGCGGGAACACGCCCACGGGCACGTCGTCGGCGCGGCCGCCGGGCAGCGCGACCCGGATCAGCTCGTCCGCCCGCTCGGCCGGCACGAGCACCGGCCCGCCGAGGCCGGCCAGGCCAAGGTGCCGCGGCGCGCCGGGCAACGGCACGCGAGTCGTGACCTCGCCGGAGGTCCCGTCGACGAGCGCGAGCCGGTCCGGCTCGCGCAGCCCGACCGCGACGAGGCCCGTGACCGGATCGGCCGCGGCGCCCTCGGGGGCGTTCCCTATCGGCACGATCCGCCCGGCGGGCCGCTGCTCGAGCCGCGGCGAGACCGCCGGCTCCGCCGCGGGCGGCAGGTCGCCGACGAAGGTGGTCGAGCCGCACCCCGCGACCGTCCCCCAGAGCAGGAGTCCGGCGATCGTGGCTGTCGCCCGGCGTGCGATCGTGCGCAGGATGGCAGGGGTGGGTGAGGCGCTCGCGCCAGCCGCGGCGCGGGCGCTGCCGTGGGCGGCGGCCGCGTTCGCCGCGGCGACCGTGGCCGTCGGGCTGTACGTGCGGCGGGCGACGGACACGCCGCTCGGGGTCCCGTATCCCCCGGCGCTCGGCGACTGGCGACCCGAGGCCGACCCGCTCGTCGTCGTCACGCTCGCGTGCTTCGCGGCCGCCCTGCTCGTCGCCCCCCGCCTGCTGGAGCTCCCGGCCTGGGCGTTCGCGGCCGCGGCGCTCGCCCTCACGCTCGTCCTGCGCCTGGCCCTCTCCGCCGGCGGCGGGGGAACCGCGGAGTGGGGCGCGGTGTTCGATCCGGCCCGCTCGTTCGAGGCGGGCAACGAGTATCTGCCCGCCCTCGGGGCGCTTGATCCCGGCGCGGGCTTCTTCATCGACCGCTTTGCCGAGCTCGTGCCGTCGCTGCCCGTGCACGCCGCGGGCCATCCGCCGGGCCTGCTGCTCACACTGCACGCGCTGGGGATCGACTCGGCCGACGGCATGGCGGCGCTGTGCATCGGCGTCGGCGCGCTGAGCGGCCCGCTCGCCTACGCGCTCGGGCGTCAGGTGCTGGACGACCGCGACGCGCGGGTCGCGGCGCTCCTGCTCGCCCTTGCCCCCGGCGCACTGCTGTTCGGCGCGACGTCGGCCGACGCGGTGTTCCTGACGCTGGGGCTGCTCGCCGCCTGGCCGTTGGCGGCTCGCTCCTGGACCGCACGGGCGGCCGGCGCGGTGGCGCTCGCCGCAGGGTCGTTCTTCGCCTGGTCGCTGCTGGCGGTCGGCGCGTGGGCGGCGATCGTGACGCTGCGGCGCGAGGGGCGGCGAGCGGCCTTGGCGCTCTCGGCGCTCTGCGGCGCGGTCCTCGTCGTCTTCTACGCGCTCCTGCACGCGGCCACGGGCTTCGACCCGATCGGGACGCTCCGCTCGACCGAGGAGGTCTACCGGGCCGGCATCGCCACGCTGCGCCCGTACTGGTACTGGCTGTTCGGCTCGCCGGTGGCATTCCTGCTCGTGCTCGGCGTGCCGATCAGCCGGCTCGCGCTGCGCTCGCTCGTCGCCGGCCGCACGCTCGCGCTCGCCATCTTCGCGGTCATCACCGTGGCGGCGGCGCTCGGCTTCACGAAGGCCGAGACCGAGCGCATCTGGCTCTTCCTCGCGCCGTTCGTCTGTGTGGCCGCCGCCGAGGAGCGGGTCCCGCTGCGCCCGCTACTCGGCGCCCTCGCCGTGCAGGCGGTGGCGTACGAGCTGCTCTTCGACACCGTCTGGTGAGAAGGTTGGCTTCATGGCCTCCGGTGACACGGCACGCCTCTACCACGAGCTCACGTCGTACTCGCCCGAGCGCGAATGGCCGCTCCCGGTCGACGACCCACGGGTGCTGCAGGACTTCGTCTCGAGCGACCTCGACAGGGTCCCGGCTCCGTGCAAGGCGTATCCACCAGGGCTGCCGGCGCTCGAGCTGCCGCGCGACTGGGCCTGGGCCGAGGCCTCGGCGACGGCCGTGCTGGCCGGCCGGCACGTCGCCCCGCGCGCCGCTCTTGACGTGCCGGCGCTCGCCCGGCCCCTGCACCTGTCGGCCGGCGTCGTGCGCACGGCGGACCGGAAGGGGCGCCGCTGGCTGTTCCGGGCGGCCGGCTCGGCCGGCGGGCGCTCGCCGTTCGAGGTCTACGTGTCCGCTTGCGGCGTCGACGGGCTCGAGGACGGGGTGCACTGGTACGACCCCGTGGGCCATGCGCTGCTGAGAATCGGCCCGGCCGCGGACGGCGACGCCACGACGCTCGTCGTCACCGGAGTGCCGTGGCGCACCGGCTGGAAGTATGCAGAGCGCGGCTTCCGGCACATCTACTGGGACACGGGCACGATGCTCTCGCAGGCGCTCGCGCTGGCGGAGTCGGGCGGCCTGGAGCCCCGGCTGTGGATGCGCTTCGCCGACGCCGAGCTGGCCCGGCTGGTGGGCGCCGACGGCGTGCACGAGTTTCCGGTTGCCTTCGTCACGCTCGGCGACGGCGCGCCGGCGATCCGTCCGGGCGGCGACGCGGCGACCGGTGCGGTCGACCCGGCGCCGCTCGAGTTCCCGCTCGTCACGCGGGCCCAGCGCGCCGGCGACGCCGACACGCTGGGCGACCCGTGGCCGCCGTGCGCGCCGCTCGACGAGCCGTCACCCCCCTCCCCTGCGCTCGACGAGGTCATCCTGCAGCGCGGCTCGACGCGCCGTATGGACCCGTCCGCCACGGTCTCGCGCGAGCTGCTCGACTTCTCCCTGGCCGCCGCGCTACGCGGCATCGACGTTCCGCACTTCGTAGCTGTCCATGCCGTCGAGGAGCTGGCGCCGGGGCTCTACCGCTGGCCGGACCTCGAGCGGCCGCTGCGGCGCGGGCCGCTTCGCGAGACGATGCTGCGCGCCTGCTGGGACCAGGACCTGGGGCGCGACGCGGCCTTCGTCGTCATGGCCGCCGCCGACCTCGACCGGCTCGACGACCGCGGCTATCGCGAGGCACAGCTCGCCGCCGGTCTGGTCGAGGGCCGCCTGCACCTGGCCGCCTACGCGCTGGGGATCGGTGCCTCGGGCATGACGTTCCTCGACTCGGAGATCGGCGGGCTGCTCGGGGAGCCGCTCGCGGGCCTCCTGTTCACCTGCGTCGGCGTGCCGACCTACCGCACCAAGGCGGGCGGCCGGCCCGGCGAGCCGGCCTCGGTCGTCACCCCCACCGCCGGCCTCACGCCACCGTCCTAGACGCTCGCGAGAACGCGCCGCCGCCGTCATGCCGCGAGCGGCGTCTCCGTGATCAGCCGCCACCCGTCGAGGCCGGCGCGGACTCGCGGCGCCCAGCCGGTCGCGTCGTGGAGCCGCCGGTTCGAGGCGCGCTGCGAGCGCGAGACGGGCTCGAGCTCGGGCGGGACGACCCCCGTGACCGCCGGCCGCAGGCTCGGGCGACCGACCACGGCGGCGAGCGCCGCGTCGATCTCACCCCGCGTCGCCGGCTCGTCGTCGACCACGTTGTAGGTCCCCGCCGGAGCGTCCAGCGCGGCGACGACCGCGCGTCCGGCATCGTCGAGCCACACTGTCGGCAGGTAGCCGTAGCGCCGGCCCACCGTGGTCGATACGCCCGCCCGGGCGGCCGCCAGGTCGGCCTTCGTGAGGTCGCTGTCGGGCCCGACGAACTGGCCGAATCGCAGGACGACGGTGTCGCCGGGGAACAGCTCCGCCGCGTTGGCCTCGGCGACGAGAGCGCTCGACGTCGTGCCGCCGCCGACGGCCGGCGCCTGCTCGTCGAGCCACGCGTCGCCGCCGTCCGCGTACAGGAAGGTCATCGACTCCTGCACGAGCCGCTCGGCGCCCGCCGCCTGAGCGGCGAGCGCGACGGCGGCGGACGCCTCACGCCGCAGGCGGTCGTTCTCGTCCCACGCGCCGTGCCTCGCCACGCGGTCGGCGGCGGGGATGTGCGTCAGCAGGTTCACGACGGCGTCCGCGCCGGCGAACGCGGCGGTCAGGGACGCCTCGTCGAAGACGTCGGCATACACGGCGCGGGCGCCGAGGCTCTCGAGCACCCGCCGGCCACGCGGCGACCGCGTGACGCCGGCGACGCCATGGCCGGCTCGCTGCAACTCGTAGACAGCACGCCACCCGACGACGCCGCTCGCTCCAGTGATCACGATCTCGCTCATGACCCTTTGACGATGCGGCGCGCCGAATCGTGACATCTCGCGGCCGGCCGACAAGATCCCGGCATGGACGAGGCGGGCAACCGGGAGCCCGAGATGCGGAGCGTGTGGATCGCCCTCGGACTGGTCGTGACCCTGTGGTGGATGTGGGTGGGGTGCGCGGTGCCCGGCCGCGCTGTTCGCGCTCTCCACCTTGGCTCCGGAGCCGTTTCGCTGACCCCGGTGGCCGTTCGGCCTGATCGAGGAAGTTCGGCGGCCGTCCGCTCGTTGGTCTCCGCCTGTCATCTACCGCCGGCTGGGGGTCACACACATTGCGAAAGATCAACCTCGTTCTCGCCCTGACGATGGTCTCGGTGCTGTCGTTCGCCGCATGGGCGAGCGCCGCGTCGCAGACCGTCCAGGGCACGGGTGACATCGAGAAGCTGGTGGTCAACAACGCCCAGAAGGCGCTCAAGGTGAACTTGTACGGGTTCGATCCGCCGTGTGAGGCCAAGTACATGAAGATCCTCATCACCTGGGGCAAGAAGGCCGCCTACGCGGTCGACAACGGCTGCTACCCCGGCTCGACGTGGGCGAAGAGCCTCGTCTACATGTCGAACAAGGCCAAGCCCGAGGGCGGCAAGCTCGTCGACTGCAAGAAGCTGAAGTTCCGCTACGTGAAGTCCGACGGGTCGTACCGGGCCGTCGTCCCGCGCAGCTGCATGCCGAAGGCCCGCGACAAGGTCAAGGTCAGCGCCTACGGCAACAACTTCAGCTCGACCACGGGCGGCGAGGCCGGCCCGACGAAGTCGCTCCGCCGGGGCTGAGGAGGGCCAGAGACGGGAATAGCCGCGCGGCTATTCCCGTCTCCTCCGCATGGCCCTTGGTCTCGGCGCCCTGGAAACGAGCTTCGACCTCGTCGCCCCCGGGGCGACGAGCTGATCGACATCTTCTACGCCCGGCTGTTCGCCGCCGCACCCGCCGTCGAGCCGCTGTTCGCAGGCAGCGAGCTCCGCCAGCCGAACGGACGAGCGAGGAGGCGTACCCATGCTCCTGCGGCACGAGTGCCGCCACGAGCAGCCCGCCGCGAGTGGCCCGAGGAGAAGTGCCAATCGGGCCTGCCGCTGTACTCGGAAGCGGGACGCGAGCACGAAGACACCCACACCCGCAGCGCAGTCGAGAACGAACTGCTGCCAGAACTCCGAGTGCACCAACCGCGCGACCGCCAGCAGAACGAGCGTCGCCGCGATCAGCGCGGGCGTGAGCATCTCGCGCCAGGCCGTGTCGAGCGGCGCGGCCCAGATCCCGCCGGACGTCGCGCTCCACCATCTTACGAGGCCGACGAGAAGTGCCAGACCGGCAACAACGACAAGTGCAAGCGCCGTCGAGTCCCCCATCTCGTGCCTCGAAAGCTTCCCTCCGGGCGCCGCTCGCCGCCTCAGGCGGGCCGACGGCGCCTCACACGGCGAACGACATTCCGTGAGCGTACGTCGGAGGCAGTACCGGGGTCAAACCAGCCCGCAGCGGGCTCGCTTACTGCTTGCGCGCGAGCGTTCCGAGGGCGGTGCCGACGCTTGAGATGGCGGTGTGCGAAGCGTTGCCGAGGAACGTGTCGGTCCTCGCGGGAGCCCGCTCGGGGGTCTGGGCGACAGCCGGGCCGGCGGCGGCAAGGACGAGGCCGGTCGCCGACAGGGCGGCGAATGTGAATGCGCGGCGGCGGACGTGCGGGATGCTCAACGGTCCTCCATGTGAAGGAGTGGTCGTGTCGCCTCGAACGACGCCCACCGGCGCGACGCATTCCAAGGCTGGGGAGCGGCCGGGTCCGCGGGCCCACCCCGGTACGCTCAGCACATGACCCGAGAGCAGGCAGAGGCGCGCGCGGCGGAGCTCAACCGGGAGCATCCCGACCGTCATGCCGCGCGCTGGATCGCCCGGGCCGCTGGCGACGGGTGGGAGGTCGCACGGGTGTCGCTCCCGGGTGGTGCTCGCATCGATCCGCTGACGGCGACGACGGAGGCGAAGCCCCGGCCGCAGCCCGCCGAGGATCCGCGCTCCGCCTTGGGGCGGAACGTCGGCGGGCCGTACGCCGGTTAGGCCCGCGCGCAATCAGGCGCCGGTGGCGGCGCCTGCGCTCTGCGGGAGGTCCCGGTTCTCGGGCACGAACTTGCTGGCCGTGAAGGTGGCGCCCTGCGGGTCGCTGATGACCGTCATCCGCACCCAGGGCGCGTCGAACGGCGAGACGACGACCTGGCCGCCGAGCTCGGCCGCGCGTGCGGCGATCGCGTCGGCGTCGTCGACCGCGAACGTCACGTCCCACTGCGCGCGGTCGTCGGAGACGACGTTGACGCTCGCGACCACGTCCTCGAAGCGCTTGGGAGCGCCCATGGCGGCCATGTTCTCGCGCATTCCGGGAGTCCGCTGCTCGAGGAAGTCGCCATAGCCGGACATCGCCCACATCGGGGCTCCCTCCACATCGAGGACGTCCCAGCCGAAGACCGCACCGTAGAACGCGCCCGCCCGCCCGAGATCGCGGGTGGTGAGGACGTTGAAGTTCAGCGACCCGTGCTCGTTGACGACGGTGGCGCCCCGGTGTGTCCGCGGCTGCCAGACCGAGAAGTCGGCGCCCGCGGGGTCGGTGAAGACCGCCATCCGGCCCCCGTCCCCCACGTCGCCCGGCTCCATGACGACGGTGCCCCCGGCGGCGCGGACCTTGGCGGCCGTGTCGTCGGCGTCCTCGACCCAGACGTACGTGTTCCAGCGAGCGGTCTCCGGCCCGCCGTCCGGTCGCGCGCCGATGGCGCCCACGTCTCCACCGGGGAGCCGGGCCATGTAGTACCTGATCGGCGCGTCCCCGGGCATGACGTCCTCCAACTCCCAGCCGAACAGGTCGCCGTAGAAGGCGACCGCTGCCTCCGGGTCCGGGTGCGTCGTGTCGATCCAGCACGGGACTCCGGGGATGTAGCGGTCCTGCGAGCTCATGAGCCGCTCCTTGTCGCTTGACGGGCGACACGACCCTACGGCGAATTTAGGTCAGCATCTGTCCTCGATTTCGAAGATCATCGGCTGCGCATGCTCGAGACCTCCAGCCGGCTGCTCGACCTCCTGTCGCTGCTTCAGGCTCGTCGCGACTGGCCGGGTGCGGAGCTGGCGGCGCGGCTTGATGTCTCCGGTCGCACGATCCGGCGCGACGTCGAGCGCCTGCGCGCGCTCGGCTACCCGGTCGAGTCGCTGACCGGGCCGGCCGGCGGCTACCGGCTGCGCGCCGGCACGGCGATGCCGCCGCTGCTGCTCGACGAGGACGAGGCGATCGCCATCGCGGTCGGGCTGCGGACCGCCGCCCGGGCATCGGTGACCGGCATCGAGGAGACCTCCATCCGCGCCCTCGTCAAGCTCGAGCAAGTTCTGCCGGCGCATCTGCGACGGCGGGTCGCCGCGCTCGGGTCGGCGACGGTCGCGGTGCCGGTCGCAGGCCCGACCGTCGATCCCCAGCACCTCACGACAATCGCGGGGGCGTGCCGAGAGTCAGAGTGCGTGCGGTTCGACTACCGCAGCCGCGACGGCACCGCGACGCGCCGGGAGGTCGAGCCCCACTCGCTGGTGAATCGCGGGAGACGCTGGTACCTCGTCGGGTGGGATCGCCGCCGTGAGGCCTGGCGGACGTTCCGGGTCGACCGGCTCAGCCGGGCCGCCGCCACGGGCACCGGGTTCGCGCCTCGCCCCCTCCCGGCCAAGGACGCGGCCACCTACGTCGAGCGGAGCATCGCGTCGGCCGGGAGCCGCTTCGAGGCCCGCGTGACCGTGCACGCCTCCGCGGAGGAGGTCGCGGCGCGGTTTCCGTTCATCGCGGGTGCACTCGAGGCGATCGACGCGCACCGCTGCGAGTACCGGACCTCCGACGACGACCTCGACTGGCTCGCGCTCCGGATCGCCATGCTGGGCGTCGACGTGGACGTGGATGGGTCGCCGGAGCTGGTCGAGCAGCTCAAGACCCTCTCCGGGCGCCTGCGCCGCGCCACCGGCGGGCGTTAGAGTCAGGCGATGGAGCGGCAGGGGTCGAGCCCACCCGCCGTCTGGTTCGCCGGCACCAGGGTCCTCGTCCGCGTCCAGGGCGGCGCAGAGCGACGGGCGTCTCGGCGCCTGGGAGTCCGAGGAGACGCTCGGTGTCGCCCTGCCGTTGCACCGCCACGCGCGCGAGGACGAGCAGGTCATGGTGCTCGACGGCGACGTCATCTTCCGGATCGGCGATCAGGTTCATCACCTCGCCGCGGGAGACACCCTCGCGCTTCCGCGAGGTGTGCCTCACGCGCACGTGGTGACATCACCGCAGGCCCGGGTCTTGACCGTTGCGATGCCGGGCGGGTTCGAGCGGCTGTTCACGGACCTGGGTACTCCCGCGCCGCCGGACACCGCGGCGCCACCGGCCGACGTCGACGCGTTGGCGAAGGCCGTGGCACAGCTCGGGGTTGAGATCGTCGGCCCACCGCTCGCGGTCCGCTGAACCACAGGCGCGTCCGTTGGCGCGCGAGTCGTAGCGCGGCGGCCAGGGCGACGCCCGCGGGAGCGAGCTGCAGGAGCGCCTCCTCCACAGGCAGGCCGCCGACGTGCGCGTACAGGATCGCGCAGGTCATTGGAAGATCTCCGTCGTGCAGTCGCCCCCCTGCAGCCGCACCTCGTGGGCGCGGGCCGGCCCGCCCGGACGGTCCGCGAAGTCGACGAAGAAGTCGGGATCGAGCTCCATCCCGCCGCCCGGAGCGCAGTTGACGCGCAGCAGCCACGACCGAAGGCCGGGATAGAACTGGTTGTCCCAGGTCGAGTAGAGCGAGTTGGTCACGTACAACCGGCGACCGTCCAGCGAGAGCTGGATCATCTGGGGACCGCCGCTCAGCGCGCGCGTCCCGTCGACCGGCCGGCCAAGGACGCCGCCGAGCTGGAGCCGCCCCGTCAGCTTCGGTGCGGAGGGGTCCGAGACGTCATACTGCCGAAGGTCGCCGTGGAGCCAGTTCGAGAGGTAGAGGAAGCGGTCGTCCATCGACAGCACGATGTCGGTGATCAGGCCCGGAACCGGGAACGGCCAGCCTTCCTGAGGCACGCTCTCGACGCCGATCACCTGCTCCGCGCCCCAGCCCCCGTTCTCCCGCGCGAAGCGCAGGATCGTGCTCGACAGCGTGGCGCCGACGAAGCCCGACTCGGCGTCCGGATCGTGCAGCCAGCGCACTTCCAGCGGCACGTGCCCGGCGTTGCCGAGGTCGAGGCTGTGCTCGAGCCGCCGCTCCTCGAGGTTCCAGAAGTGGATCCGGCGCCCGTAGCGGCCCGCCTCGACGTCGGCCGGGTCGAAGCCCGCCTCGTAGGCGTTGGGCTCGCCGAACTCCGACGAGACAAGCCAGTTCTTTCGCGGCTGGTACCAGAAGTCGTAGTTGAGCGAGGGTCGGTCGCCGCCGTCCTCCCAGCGTCCCTTCAGCTCGAAGGTCGTGGCGTCGAGGACCGCGAACCCGCCCGCGCCGTTGCCGCCGCGATCGCCGAGCATGCTGATCACGACGTTGCCGCCAGGCATGCAGTGGACGGTGTGCGGCCGGGTGTAGCCGGTCGCCTCGACGAGCTCGTGCGGCTCGATCACCTGCTCGATCCGGGGGCGACGCGGGTCGTCGGCGACGTTGACGATGTGGATGCGCGAGGACCGGAAGCCGGGGACGATGAGGTGCGAGCGGTCGGGTCCGTGGCAGGCGGAGCTGCAGCGGTTCCAGCCGAAGTGATGCAGTTCGTCGCCGACGTTCGGCATCGGCAGCCGGTGCACGATCTGCCCGGCCTCGGCGTCGACGACCGCGAGGAAGTCGGGCTCGTCGACGCCGGTCCCCTCGTGGAGGCACGCCATGTAGAGGAACTCCTCGGGCGGGGCCGTGGTGGCCTCCGCGGGCGAGGCGTAGAAGGAGCTGGGCTGATCGCTCATGGTGTTGGCCTCCTTAGTCAAGCGACTAAGGCATTCGACCAAACTCGGTCGCGCGTGTCAAGACCGCACCTGGCGGCTGAGGCCAGCCACCGTCCAAGACGCAGGTTGCCCGGCGGGCGAACCGCCCGTTTGCAGGCGATCCTGATGGCATGGAAACGACCCTGACCCCGGACCCCGCGTGGCGCGTCGCGCTGCGGCCCCTGATCACCGCCCGCGGCTGGACCTCGCTGACCCATAACCTGCTCGGCCTCCCGCTGGGCACGGCCTACTTCATCTGGCTCGTCACCGGCCTCTCGACCGGCCTCGGCCTCGCCATCACGATCATCGGCATCCCGCTCCTCACCCTCGTGCTGGCCGCCACCCGTCCATTGCTCATGCTCGAGCGCGGCCTCGCGAACGCATTGCTCGGCACCGAGCTG
>DATAFH010000027.1:0-3354 GCA_036257565.1 Solirubrobacteraceae bacterium
ACGCGCTGACGCGCTCGCCGGCGTCGAGCAGGCGCAGCACGCGCTCGGGGAACTGGCACGGACCGTCGGGGAGGTACTCGAGCACGCGTGACTCGTATACGTAGGTCCCCATGCTCACCGTGTAGTTGAGCGAGGGCTTCTCGCGGTACCCGGTGACCACCGCTCCGTCGAGCTCGAGCACCCCGAGGTCGATGTTCACCCGCTTGCCCTGCACGGCGATCGTGAGCAGCGCCCCGGTCTCGCGGTGGTGCGCCATCAGCGCCCCGCAGTCGAGCGTCGTGAGGATATCGCCGTTCATCGCCAGGAACGTGCCTTCCAGGCCGGGCACGATGCGCAGCGCTCCCGCCGTCCCGAGCGGCTCGTCGGGCTCCCAGTGCAAGTCGAGCTCGAGGCCCGCCGGCAGCCGCGTCCCCTCGCTGAAGTGGACCCGGCTCAGGTTCCCGAGATGTCGCACGCAGAGGTCCGCCTTGCTGAACCCGCAGGCCGCGAGCTGGCCCAGGATGATCTCGAGGATCGGCCGGTCGCCGACCGGCCGCGGCGGCTTGGGGAGGATCGTGGTGAAGGGCCGGAGCCGCATCCCGAGCCCGGCGGCGAGCACGACGGCCCTCATGACGCACCGTGACCCATGGCGGGCGCAGCCTACCGGCCGTTACGCTGGCCCGATGTGGCGCGTGCCGCTCGCGGATGTCACCGTCGCCGAGGACGACATCGCGCGCGTCGCCGAGGTCTACCGCTCCGGCTGGCTGAGCATGGGGCCGCGCACCGAGGAGTTCGAGCGCGCCTTCGCCGAGTACACCGGCGCACGCCACGCGCTGGCCGTCGCGAACGGCACGGCCGCGCTGCACCTCATGTGCCTGGCCGCCGACCTCGGCCCCGGCGACGAGGTCGTCGTGCCGTCGCTCACCTTCGTGGCCACGGTCAACGCGATCGCCTACACCAGGGCCACGCCCGTGTTCGCCGACATCGCGGCCCTCGACCGGCCCTGGCCGGCGGCGAGCGCCGTGCAGGCCGCGATCACGCCCCGCACCAAGGCCGTCATGACGACGGCCTACGGGGGGCACCCGGGGGAGATCGAGGCGATGCCGGCCATGACGCTCCTCGAGGACGCCGCGCACGCCGCGGGCGCCCGGCTCGGCGGCCGCCATCTCGGGACCTTCGGCGCGGCCGGCGCGTTCTCGTTCTTCTCGAACAAGAACCTCGCGGTCGGCGAGGGCGGCGCGGTCGTCACCGACGACGACGAGCTGGCGCGCCGCATGCGGCTCACCCGCTCGCACGGCATGACGGCGCTGACGTGGGACCGCCACCGCGGCCACGCGGCGGCCTACGACGTCGTCGCCCTCGGCTTCAACTACCGCATCGACGAGCCGCGGGCCGCACTCGCCACCGCTCGCCTGGCCCGCCTGGACGAGGAGAACGTGCGACGGCACCGGCTCGACCGCCGCTACCGCGAGCTGCTGGCCGGCGTCGAGGGCGTCGTCCCGACCGCGGCGCCGCCCGACGGCGAGGGCGACGTGCCCTCTCACCACCTCTTCACGGTCGTGGTCGAGGGGGATCGCGACGCCGTCCGCCGCCGCCTCGCCGAGCGCGGCGTGCAGACGAGCGTTCACTACCCGCCCGTCCACCGGTTCTCCATCTACGCGAGGTCGGTCGATCTGCCGCTGACGGACGCGTACGGCGCCCGGGCGATCACGCTGCCGATGTTCGCCGGCATGACCGACGCGCAGCAGGACCTCGTGGTCGAGGCGCTCGCCGACGCGCTCCCTACGGTCGGCGCCCGGGTACGCTGACGCACATGGCGAAGCTGGCCTCACGACGGGTCCTCGTGACCGGCGCGGGAGGGTTCATCGGCGGTCATCTCGTCACGCGCCTGGTCGCGGAGGGCGCGAGCGTGCGCGCGTTCGTCCGCTACAACTCGCGCGGCGATCGGGGGACGCTCGACTGGCTCGATCCGGCGACGGTCGAGGACGTCGAGGTCGTGGCGGGCGAGCTGCGCGACGTCGAGTCTGTGGCGCGCGCCGTGGCCGGCGTCGATGTCGTCTTCCACCTCGGGGCGCAGATCGCGATCCCGTACTCCTACGTCAACCCGCGTGACTTCTTCGAGGTCAACGCCCTCGGCTCTTTGAACGTGGCGCAGGCCGCGCTGAGCGCGGGGGTGGAGCGCGTCGTCCACACGTCCTCCAGCGAGGTTTACGGGTCCGCGCAGACCGTCCCGATCACGGAGGACCACCCGCTCGAGCCACAGTCTCCCTACGCGGCCAGCAAGGTGGCCGCCGACAAGCTGATGGACAGCTTCCACCGCGCCTTCCAGCTGCCGGTGACCATCCTGCGGCCGTTCAACACGTATGGCCCGCGCCAGTCGGCGCGCGCGATCCTGCCGACGATCATCAGCCAGGCGCTTGCGGGATCGGCCTTGCGGCTCGGGTCCCTGCATCCCCGCCGCGACCTCACGTACGTCGAGGACACCGTGGCGGGATTCATGGCCGTCGCCGAGGCGGGCGACGAGGTGGTCGGCCGCACGCTCCAGCTCGGCACGGGCACCGACGTCTCGGTCGGCGAGCTCGTCGAGCTCGTCGCCGACCTGCTCGGCAAGGAGCTCACCGTCGAGCAGGATCCCGCACGGCTGAGACCGGTGGCGAGCGAGGTGGAGCGGCTGCTCTCCAGCCCCGCGCTCGCCGAGCGGCTGACGGGGTGGACGCCGAGCGTCGCACTCCGCGACGGCGTGGCGCCCACGATCGACTGGATCGAGCGCCACCCCGACCGCTACCGCGTCGGCGAGTACGCGGTCTAGGCCCGCCGCTCGCGCAGCCACTGCGCGGCGAATCCCGCGACGAAGCGCGGGTTGTAGCGCAGGTAGCGCCGCCAGAGGCGCCGCGGCTCCTGCGCGAGCCGGAACAGCCACTCGAGCCCGGCGCGCTGCATCCAGCCGGGCGCCTGGCGCACGAGGCCGCCGTGGAAGTCGAAGGCGGCGCCAACGCTGACCAGCACGGGCGCCTGCACGCGATCTTGTATCCGCGCCATCCACTTCTCCTGCTTCGGCACGCCGAGCCCCACCCAGACGACCTCGGCGCCGGAGCGGTTGATGTCCTCGATCGCGGCGTCCTCCTCGGCCTCCGTCAGCGGCCGGAACGGCGGGGAATAGCCGCCGACGATCCGCAGCCCCGGGTGGCGGAACCGGAGCTTGCGGATGAGCTGCTGGAGCGCGTCCGTGCTGCGACCGCCGTAGAGGTACATCTTCCGCCCCGTCCGGGCGGCTCGCGCGCAGGCGCGGTCCATCAGCTCGGGACCGTACACGCGCTCGCCCAGCGGGTGCCCGAGCGCGTTCAGCGCCCACACGAGCGGCTGCCCGTCGGGCAC
>DATAFH010000028.1:0-46264 GCA_036257565.1 Solirubrobacteraceae bacterium
ACGTGCAGCCACTGGGTGGACACGAACAGGTCGACGCCGCCGTCCTCGGCCGGCACCGCGAGCCCCGACTCCGGCCCGAGGAACGCCTGGTCCTGCATGCCGACCTCGTACTCGCCGGTCACGACCACGTCGGCCTCCGCGTGCGGGTCGCCGTGCTCGATATGCACGCGGCGCAGGAGGTTGCCGCCGGGGTGGAGCGGGTCGGCGTCGAAGGCTGCCTCGGGGTCGGTGACCGGCGTGAGCGGCTCGAACTCGACCTCGATCTTGGCCGCGGCGTGGCGGGCGGTTTCCGGGTGGTCGGCGGCGACGATCGCGATCGGCTCACCCTGGTAGCGGACCTGGTCGATCGCCAGCACCGGCTGGTCCGGGATCTCGAGCCCGTAGGTCTTGCGGCCCGGGACATCCTCGTGGGTGAGCACGGCCTGCACGCCGGGAACCGCGAGCGCTTGCGCGATCTCGATGCTCCTGATCCGCGCGCGCGGGTGCGGGCTGCGCAGGGTCGAGCCCCACAGCATTCCCTCCGCCCACAGGTCGGACGAGTACGCGAAGTCGCCCTTGACCTTGGGAACGCCGTCGGGGCGCCGGATGCTCTCGCCGATGCCGCCGCGTGGCGGGGCCTCGACCGTCATACCGCCACCTCCTGCAGCCGGCGGCTGGCGGCGGCGAGGTCGCGCGCGATCTCGTCCTCGTCGCCCGTGAGCAGCCGGCCGCGGTCGACGACCGGGCGCCCGCCCACCAGCAGCGTGTCGACCGTCGGGCGGGGGCCGAGGACGAGCGCGGCGACCGGGTCGACGATGCCGGCGTGGTCGAGGTCCGCGAGCCGCCAGAGCGCGACGTCCGCCAGCTTGCCGGGCTCGAGCGAGCCGATCTCCGCCTCGCGCCCGAGGCAGCGAGCGCCGTGGATCGTGCCGATGGCGAGCGCCTCGCGGGCGGTCAGGGCCTGAGGCCCGCCGGCCGCGCGAGCCATGAGCAGCGCCTGGCGCAGCTCGCCCGCCAGCTCGCCCGACTCGTTGGACGCCGCGCCGTCGACCCCCAGGCCGACGGGCGCCCCGGCCGCGGTGAGCGCCGCCACGGGCGCGATGCCGGCGCCGAGCCGAGCGTTCGAGGACGGGCAGTGCGCCACGCCGGTCCCGGTCTCCCCGAAGCGGCGGACCTCGCGCTCGTCGAGGTGGACGCAGTGGGCGAGCCACACATCGTCGCCGAGCCAGCCGAGCTGCTCGAGGTACTCGACGGGGCGGACGCCGAACAGCTCGAGGCAGAACTCCTCCTCGTCGACCGTCTCCGCCATGTGCGTGTGCAGGCGGACGTCGCGTTCACGGGCCAGCGTCGAGGTCTCCGCCATCAGCTCCTTGGTGACCGAGAACGGCGAGCAGGGGGCGAGCGCGACGCGCACCATGGCGTCGGGCGCGGGGTCGTGGAAGCGGTCGATCGCGTCGGCGCAAGCGGCCAGGATCGCGTCGCGGTCCTCGGTGATCTCGTCCGGCGGCAGGCCGCCCTGGGAGCGGCCGAGGTCCATCGAGCCACGGCACGGGTGGAATCGCACGTGGAGCTGGCGGGCCGCATCGATCTCGACCTCGAGCAGGTCCCCGGCGGCCTGCGGGAACACGTAGTGGTGGTCGGTCGTCGTGCTGCAGCCCGAGCGCAGGAGCGCGGCCAGCCCGGCCCGGGCAGCGGCGCGCTCGATGTCCGCGTCGACCCGTGCCCACGTCGGGTACAGCTCCTGCAGCCACTCGAAGAGCGTCGCCTGCTGCGCCAGCCCGCGCGTGGCCCACTGGTAGAGGTGGTGATGGCAGTTGACGAGGCCGGGCGTGGCGAGCCGGCCGCCGGCGTTGATGCGCCGACCCTCGGCGTCGCGGGGCGCCGAGCCCTCGCCGATGGCCTCGATGCGACCGTGGTCGATGACGATGTGGCCGTCGGCGTACTCCGTGCCGGCCGCGTCGACGGTGGCGATCGCGCAGTGCTCGAGGACGAGGCGCTCGCTCATCGCGCGGCCGCGAGCCGGACGGCGTCGAGGATCTTCTCGTAGCCCGTGCAACGGCACAGGTTCCCCGCCAGCGCCTCGCGGATCTCCGGGTCGGTGGGGGAGGCCTTGCGCGCCAGCAGGTCGTGGGTGGCGACGATCAGGCCGGGAGTGCAGAACCCGCATTGCACCGCTCCCGCCTCCAGGAACGCCTCCTGGATCGGGTGCAGCTCGTCATCGCTCGGGGCCAGCCCCTCGACGGTCACGATCTCGCGGCCCTCGGTCTGCCCGGCGAGGACGAGGCACGCGCACACGAGCTCGCCGTCGAGGTACACCGAGCACGAGCCGCATTCGCCCTGCTCGCACGCGTTCTTGGAGCCGGGCAGCCCGAGCCGCTCGCGCAGCACATACAGCAGGCTCTCGCCCTCCCACAGGCCGTCGACCTCGCGCGGCTCGCCGTTGATCGTGCAGCTCAGCCTCATGCGGCGTTCCAGGCCCAGGTCAGCGTGCGGCGGGCCATGACCGCGAGCGCGTGGTGGCGGTAGGCGGCCGAGCCGCGCTGGTCGTCGATCGGCGACGCGGCGTCTGCGACGAGCTCGCCGAAGCGGTCGAGGGTGTCTCGGTCGATGGGCGTGCGGTTCTCCCAGTCGAGGCGGGCGCTCGCGAACTCCTCGGCCTCGCGAGCGCGGCGAGGAGTGGGGGCGGCCGAGCCGAGGCAGGTGCCGACCGTCCGCCGCTCGTCGTCGAGCGCGATCGCGAACGAGCAGACCGCGATCACCATCGCGTTGCGGGTGCCGACCTTCGAGAACTGCTGGCCGCCGCGGGCGGGCGGGACGCTGAACGCCGCGATCAGCTCGTCCGGCTCGAGCACGTTCTGCTTCGGGCCGGTGACGAAGTCCTCGATCGGGACGCTGCGCGTGCCGCGGGTCGACGCGAGCTCGACCCTCGCGTCGGAGGCGTACAGCGGGGGCAGCGCGTCACCGGCGGGGGAGGAGGAGCCGAGGTTGCCGCCGATCGTGCCGCGATTGCGGATCTGGGGCGAGCCGACCGTGCGCGAGGCGATGGCCAGGCCGGGCAGCTGCTCGCCGAGCTCCGCGATCGCGCGCGTGTATGTGACACCGGCCCCGACGCGCAGGACGCCGTTGTCGGACCCGTGCTCGGTCAGGTCGGTGACCCGCGTGAGGTCGAGGATGGCCGGTGGGCGCGTGCGGCCGAAGTTCATGTCCACCATCACGTCCGTCCCGCCCCACAGCGCCATCGCGTCGGGGTTGGCCGCCTTGGCCTCCAGCGCCTCCTCCCACGTCTGCGGCTGCAGGAGCTCCATCGGCCGATGATATTCGCCCCGGCCGGCCGGGAACGCTGCCTCCCGAACCCGACCGAAGGAGCAGGACATGCAGATCCCGAAGGAGCAGATCCTCGAGCTGCTGCGCTCGCGCGGCGAGCAGGACAAGGCCAGCCAGGCGGACGGCGAGCTGCCCGACCAGGTCGACACCGACCAGCACGCCGGCATCCTGCAGAACCTCGGCATCGACCCCGGCGACCTCATCAGCCAGCTCGGCGGAGCCGGCGGCATCGGCAAGTCGCTGGGCCTCTGAATCACCCCGCGCGCGGCGCTAGACTCGGCCGCGCGCTTGGTGGGCGTAGCTCAGTTGGTAGAGCTCCGGGTTGTGGTCCCGGCGGTCGCGGGTTCGAATCCCGTCGCTCACCCCTCTCGGATCTCCCTGCTACCCGCGCGGATCGCGGTTTGCCCTTGAGCCGCCGACACGCCCGCGTCCGTAGCAGGACTCGGCAGGATGTGTCGCAGGATCGCGCGGGATGTGCCCGGTCACGCGTTTGGCCACTCGCGTTGGGGGTTGCTTCGAGCGGGCCGACGTGCGACTCGGGGTGCCGCAGGCGCACGACGCGCCTCGGAGCAGCTGGTCGCCGCGGACCGCCGGCCCCGTTCTGGGTTAGCGGCGCGGCTCGGCGGGGTGGACCGCGCGCCCCGCTATCCGGTGGGCTCGCGGCGCGTCCTTCCAGTCCCAGCGTTGCAGTCGCCTTGGTGCCGGCCGGGGCGGGGCGCGGTGCCTACGAGATCGGCGCCCCGGAGAACTTCGCTGATGCGGTCTCAGAGGCTCAGCGCCTCGGATGCGAATCAGACATCCCCGGCCGGCGACGAACGACAAAGCAAGGGAAGTCAGGCCCTAGCCCGGCCGACAGCCTCAAAGAGAGTCGGCTCGCCGCCCGGTCGGGAACACCCCCTCCACGTCGACGTCACCGACGAGCGCAATCACAACAGCAAGCCTCGGAGCAACAGGAACGTCGCATCGGGGTAGATCTGCCCGGTGCACGACGAGGTTCGTGATGTCCGCTCGTCCGCGTCGGCCGGGGCTCGCGGTCCCGCGCGGCTGTTCGGCCTGCTGAGCGCCAGTGAGCGGGCACGGTTGGCAGAGGTTCTGCGTGAGGAGACGATTGGCGGCGCGTTGCTCGTTACCGCCGCGGTCGTGGCGCTCGTGTGGGCGAACTCGCCGTGGGGCGACGCCTATGAGACGCTGCGCGACACTCGCGTCGGGCCGTCGGCACTCCACCTCGACTTGACGTTGGGCACCTGGGCGGCCGACGGGCTCCTGGCGATCTTCTTCTTCGTCGCCGGGTTGGAACTGAAGCGCGAGTTCGTCGCCGGCGATCTGCGCGAGCTGCGCCGGGCCGCTCTACCCATCGCCGCGGCGTTCGGAGGCATGGCGGTCCCTGCCCTGATCTACCTCGCGATCAACGCGGCAGCCGCCGACGGAGACAGCGCCGGCTGGGCGATCCCCGCCGCGACGGACATCGCGTTCGCTTTGGCGGTGCTCGCCGTGCTCGGCAGCCATCTGCCCGAGGCGCTGCGGACCTTCCTTTTGACGCTCGCCGTCGTCGACGACTTGCTGGCCATCACGATCATCGCCGTCTTCTTCACCGACGACCTCAACATCGGTTACCTGGCGCTCGCTCTGGTTCCGATCGCGGCGTTCGGCGTGCTCGTGCAGCGGCGGGTGCGCTCCTGGTGGCTGCTTGGCCCCCTCGCGGTAACGGCCTGGGTGCTGGTCCATGAGTCCGGGGTGCACGCCACGGTCGCGGGCGTGCTGCTGGCCCTCACAGTGCCTGTACTGCGCAGCGAGGCGGCCGGCGGCCCAGATGCCGGGCCCGGGCTGGCCGAGCACTTCGAGCACCGCCTGCGGCCGCTGTCTGCCGCCCTCGCAGTGCCGGTCTTCGCCCTGCTGGCCGCCGGCGTGTCCTTGGGTGGGCTTTCTGGCCTGGGGGACGCACTCCGCGACCCCGTAGCGATCGGCGTGGTCGCCGGCCTCGTCGTCGGCAAGGTGTTCGGAATCACCGCCTCAGCCGCCGCCGTCGCGCGCTTGACTCGAGCCCAACTCGACGAGTCGCTGTCTTGGCTGGACGTCCTCGGCCTCGCGCTGCTGGGCGGCATCGGCTTCACTGTCTCGCTGCTCATCGGTGAGCTGGCCTTCGACGCGGGCTCTGAGCGAAACGAGCACGTCAAGGTAGGCGTGCTCGCCGGCTCACTATTGGCCGCCGCGCTGGCCGCGGTGCTACTGCGTGCGCGCGAGCGCACGTACCGCCGAATGGCACAGGCTGAAGCTCCACGATCGCTCACCATGCATGTGAGTGACCGCTAGCCGTCTGTACACGACCCGATGCCCGTGGTTCTCCGCCCGAGCTCCTTGCGTTCATCGCCTCGGCTTGCGCGGGACGAACATGTACGTGTAGGCGATCGCCAGTACGGCGATCGCGGCCAAACGGACCGGCTCGTCCCATGACGCTCGCCAGATCGCGAGGCCGACGAGAAACGGGAAGCCGAGGAGCCACACCAGCGCCTCGAGCGGCAGCGGCAATCCGCGCACCGACGCCCAGACATCGTCAAGCGCCTCCGGGAAGGCGGTCAGCGCGACGCCGAACGCCGCCCATCCGCCGACCATGATCGCGAAGCTGGCATAGGCGAACAGCCCCGAGGGGCTCCGGATGGAGGGACGCCGCCCGGCCGCGGTGGCGGTCGAGCTTCGCATGCGGGCAGCCGGTCGGGGTGGGACTTTGGTGCTGGTCATCAGCCGCCTCCTCCGGTCGAGAACGTCAACGCGGCCCAGAAGACGACGAAGGCCGCTGGCACCAAGGCGACGAGCACGCCGCGGGCGTGCGGTGTCATCCAGCGGCTCTCCCAGATCGCGAGGCCACTCAGCCACGGCAGGAACGCGATCCAGACCACTGGCTTGACGATCAGCGGCAGACCGCGCACGCCGGCCCACGCTCGGTCGAGCGCGGCCGGGTGTGCGGCCAGGGCCCAGCCGAACGCGAGCCACAGCCCGGTGAAGACGATGAAGAAGAGGTAGGCGCCCATGTGTCATCGACGTCCTTGAGCGAGCACCGGCTCCTGTACCGGCTCACCGGCTGTGGCGAGGAACCGCTCGACCGCCCGGCGGGCGCAGGAGTCGAGCTGCGTCAGCGTGTGGCCGCCGCGGTGGACGGTGACGAACTGCGCACCCGGGATCCGATCGGCCATCGCGCGAGAGTCCCGGTATGGCGACAGGGTGTCGTCCTCGGCGTGGACGATCAGCGTGGGCACCGTGACCTCCCCGAACGGGTACGTCGCGATGTCGCCGTTGCCGACGTAACCGTCGTAGATGGTCCCGGGCGCACGCGCGCCGACCGGGAAAAGGCTGTCGACGACCTCCTCGAGAGCGGCCCGCTGGTGCTCATCGGGGACAAACCCGCGCGGGGTTCCGGACATGCCCTCCAGGCGCGAAGGCGCAAGCAGGCGCATCGCCCAGAACACCGGCTGGCTGAAGAGCATGGGCGCCAGCACGCGGGGCGGCTCGGGCAACGGCTCGCGATGCGGTGTGTTGGGTGAGATCAGGACGAGTCGTGAGACACGCTGCGGGTGGCGGAGGGCCAGCTGCACGGCCGACGAGCTCCCCGCCGAGAACGCCACGACGGGCAGCTCGCCGATCGCGAGGTGATCCAGGAGCGCCGAGAAGGCATCGGCCTGCGCGGCCGGCGAGCGGTCAGGCGGGAAGGGAGAGCCGAGAAACCCGAACCGCGACGGCGAGATCACGCTGTAGCCGGCCGGGACGTTGACGCGGCCGACGCCAACGCCGAAGTCGCAACCGCCGAGCACGCCGTGGACGACGAGGACGGGCGGACCGTCACCGGCCTGCGCGTACTCGACCCGGCCGAACGGCGTGTCGATCAGCCGACGGTCCACGGCCGCCAGGCGGTCCTCGTCACGCCGGAGATCTCGCCTGTAGCGCGCGATCCCGAGGAGCATGAGCGCCGCAGCCGCGCCGGCGATGTGTCGAGGGACGTACATGACCTCAGTGCGGTGGCAGGAACAGGTCGGTGTCGTAGTCGTCCACGACGGCCCCGACGTGGAGGCCGACGTGGGCGATCGGGGCGCCGATCGGGTTGAGCGTGGCGAGAGTCGGAACACTCCACACGAGGTCGCCCGTCATCGGCTTGCGCAGCTTCTCGGAGCGGAAGTCGCTATAGCCGGCGTGGTAGATGCCGGTCATGGCGAGGGACGCCACCATCGCGACGCCACCGACGGCGACCAGCCCGCCGGTTCGCCGACGGAGGCGGCTGTCGCGCAGGGCGGCGGACACGAGCAGAATCGGGAACGCCGACAGCAGCAGGCCGTCGGCGGCTCCATACACGACGCCGCGCCAGAGGAGCGCTGCTACGAACTCGAGCCCGCCGGGATGCGGTGAGTCGCCCTCAGCGCTGATCGCAATGAACGCGCTGATGGCGGCGAAGACGACGCCCAAGCCGACGGCGAGCCGCCACCGCCTCGCGAACATCTCACGTGGCGACTGACGGGTGTCGTGGACCCAGCCGGCGAACAAGCCGGCGACTGCCGCTGCGTAGATCCCGTAGTAGACGTCTCGCTGCAACCCGAGCTGGTCGGCGAGGAGAAACGGGATGAGAAACGCGCCGATCGCCGCGCTCGCGAGCCAGGCGACGTGCCGTCGAGGGGTGACGGGATGAGCGGCCGGTTGCCTCAGCGGTGCGGCCCGCGTCCGCCGGCGGTGGGTAGATTGCGGTATGGCGGGGGATGAAATGTGCTTCCCCTTACTCCTGGTGAAGGGCCTCAAGGATGTCGGTGCGGGCGCCGCGCCGCGCGGGGACGACGGCGGCGAGGACGCCCACGACGACGGCGAGGACGAGGAAGCCGGCCAACTGTGCGACCGGGACGCTGAAGGTCAGGCCGAGGTCGGCGAGCGCCGCGGTCATGAGGTAGCCGAACAGCAGGCCGATGACGATCCCGAGCAGGCCGCCGATGAGCGCGGTGATCACGCTCTCGTAGCGGACCACGCGCCTGACCTGAGTGCGGGTGGCGCCGATTGCGCGCAGGAGCCCGAACTCGCGCGTGCGCTCGTGGACCGACAGGAAGAGGGAGTTGGCGATGCCGAAGAGCGAGATGACGACGCTCATGGCCAGCAGGGCGTAGAGCAGGTAGACCATCTGGTCCAGCCGCGCACCGATCGCGTCCCGGTACTCGTCGGTGGTCTGCACCTTGGCCGCCGGGAAGGGGGCGAGCGCGTCGTCGACGGCCCGCCGCACCGCCGCCGGCTCGGTCCGGTCGGAGCGCTTGATGTAGTAGGCGAACGGGTCGACCAGTGCCGAGGCGCGCTCGAACATCGCCTGCTCGACGACGAGTCCCTGCATGAGCATCGGGTCGCGGTACTCGCCGAGCGCCTGCAGGTGTACGCGGGCACCGCTCGGCGTCTGGACGATGAAGTCCTCGCCGATCTCGAGGCCATGCGTCTTGGCGAACTGCTCCTCCACGAGCGCTGCCGAACCCGTGAGCCGGTCGAGCAGCTCGTCGGAGCCGCCCTTGCGCCAGTCGAACGCCCACACGGGCGCCAGCTGAGCCGGCTGGACGCCGTTGATGATGTCCATGACGGAGTCGGACGGCTCGCCGTTGACCTCGATCTGGTCGACGAACTGTGGCGTGACCGCGCGGATGCCGGGCACGCCGGCGAGCGCCTCGCCGGCGGCGTTCGGCAGGGGCTCCATGCTCTGGCTGGTGACGACCAGATCGCTCGCCATCAGGCGGTCGAACGAGTCGCTGACCGTGGCCTTCATGCCCGCAGCGAACACGGCGACGAAGACGACGAGGCCGAGGCCGACCATGAGCGCCGAAGCCGTGGTGGCGGTGCGTCCGGGGTTGCGCATCGCGTTCTCGCGCGCGAGGCGGCCGGGGGTGTGGAACGCGCGCTCGAGCGGCCAGCCGGCGAGCGCGGCGACGGGCCGCACGATGTGGCGGGCCATCAGGGCGATGCCGACGAACATGAGCACGGCGCCGCCGGCCATTGAGCCCATGCGCGCGGTCGCCGCGCCGCCGCCGAACAGCCCGGACAGCAGCATGCCGAGCCCGAGCACGGAGAGGACGGCCGCCGCCCACGGCGCCAGCCGGCGAGCGCGCGGCGACGCAGGTGGCGTGCCGGCCAGCGCCTGAACCGGTGTGACGCGCGTGGCCCGCAGGGCAGGGACGAGCGCGGCCAGGAGGGTCACGCCGATGCCCACGCCGAGGGCGACGGCGATCGTCCGAGGCGCCAGCTCCATCGCCGAGCGCGGGATGCCGAAGCCGATGGCATCGAACAGCGCTCCCAGGAGCTTCGCGAACCCGAGCCCGGCGACCAGGCCGAGGCCCGACGCGATCGTGCCGAGCACGAGCGCCTCGCCGGCGACCGCCGCGACGATCTGGCGGCGGGTCGACCCGAGCGCCCGCAGCAGCGCGAACTCGCGCGTGCGCTGGGCGACCGTGATCGAGAAGGTATTGAAGATGATGAACGCGCCCACGAGCACGGCCGCGCCCGCCAGGGCGAGCAGCATCGGCGTCAGGAAGCCGCCGATCGAGTCGTTGATGTCGTCTGCCTGCCGCTGTGCGTCGGCCGTCCCGGTCATGACCTCGAGATCGGGTGTCGTGACCTGGCGAATGCGCGCGGCGAGCGTCTCGGGCGATACCCCGTCCTCACCAGCCGCCATGACCGACATGACCTCGCCGTCGCGGTCGAACCACTCCTGCGTCTGCTCGAGCGTCGCGGTGATGAGCGTGGCGCCGCCGACGGAGGCGACGTCGCCGTACTCGAAGATGCCGACGATCGTGACCTCCTTGAGGCCCGTGCGCGTCGCGAGCCCGACGCGCTGGCCGACGCGGAGATGCTCCTTCTCGGCGGTCTGGCTGATGACCCCGACCTCACCGGGGCCGGCCGGCTGCCGTCCCTCGATCGGCTTGGTGGGATCGAACGGGGCGCCCGGGGCCGACATGACGGTGCTGGGGGCATAGTCACTGGCGATCCGCTCGCCGTCGACGACGAGCGAGCCCGCATCCCAAAGCTGCCCGGCGGCGCGTGCCACGCCCGGTACCTCGGCGACCCGCTCGATGAGCGACTCGGGCAGCGGGCGGCCCATCGCCCACGCGGCGCCGAACTCCTTCTTCGGGCGGACCACGGCGTCGGTACCCTGGTTCGCGGTCGCCTGGATGTCCTCGAAGGCGGTGCGGATCTGATCCGTCTGGACGTAGGTGCCGGCGATCATGGCGACGCCGAGCACCACGGCGAGCGCCGTGAGCGCCGACCGCAGCCGGCGCTGGCCCATCCCGCGGAGGACGAGCGCGATCATCCGAGGCCCTTCAGGAGATCGAGGATGGCCTCGACGCGCATGCCGGCGTGGTCGCGGACGATGCGGCCGTCGGCCAGGAACAGCAGGCGGTCGGCGACCGCCGCGGCCGTGGCATCGTGCGTGACCATCACGATGGTCTGGCCGAAGTCGTCGACGGCTCGACGCAGGAGCTCGAGGACCTCGTGACTCGAGGCCGAGTCCAGGTTGCCCGTCGGCTCGTCAGCGAAGACGACAGCCGGACGCGTGATCAGGGCCCGAGCCACGGCGACCCGCTGCTGCTGGCCGCCGGACATCTCGGCGGGGCGATGCGTGATGCGGTCGCGCAGGTCGACGGCGTCGATCAGCGTGTCCAGCCACTCGCGGTCGGGCTCGTGTCCCCCGATCCGCAGCGGCAGGGCGATGTTCTCCTCGCCGTTGAGGACCGGGAGCAGGTTGTAGCTCTGGAAGATGAAGCCGACCCGGCGCCGGCGCAGCAGCGTCAGCGCGTGATCGGAGAGCGTGTCCAGGCGGGTACCGTCGATCTCCACCCAGCCTTCGGTCGCGCGATCGAGCCCGGCGAGGATGTGCATCAGCGTCGACTTGCCGGAGCCCGACGGCCCCATGATCGCCGTGAACGTGCCGGGCGCGAACTCCACGTCGACACCCCGCAAGGCGTCGACGGCGGCGGCGCCCTCGCCGTATCGCTTGACCAGCGCATGACCACGGACGACGGCCTCGGTGGTGATCGCTGCGGAGGTGGGGGCGGTGATGGCCATGGCACCAGTTTCCCGCCCTACAGGCCGTCGCACATCGGCCCGAGATCCCCATTCGAGATGTGGCGAACTACGACCTCGGCCGCCGGACAACGTGAAGCCGGTCAGTCGAGCCGCGTTAGATCCACTCGGGCTCCATCTCGATCGCGCCGCACGGGCACTCCTCCGCGCACAGGCCGCAGCCCTTGCAGAAGTCGAGGTCGATCTCGTAGCGGTAGGGCCCCGGGTCATCGAGCTTGATGACCGCGTTGTCGGGGCAGACACCGAAGCAGTTGTCACAAGCGAAGCAGTTGCCGCACGACAGGCAGCGGCGCGCCTCGAACTTGGCCGTGGATTCGTCGAGGCCGCCGACCACGTCGTAGACCTGGATCGGCAACCCGGACAGCGCGAGGCGCACGTTCTGCCCGACGATGCCACCGGCGCCGACGGCGAACGCCTTCTCGGGGACCACCCGCTTGGCGCCGCTGAGCGCCCGACGCACCTCGTCCAGCGGGTAGGGCCGGAAGCACTTGAGGCCGACGACGCCGACGGCCTCCCTGCGGTCGCGGAGCTCGTCGACGACGTCCTCGACCGTGCCGAGGACCGAGCCGAGGGCAAGCGCGACGGTCTCCGCGTCGTCGGCGCGATAGGTGCGCAGCAGCCCACCCGACGGTCGCGCGAACGCCCGTTCGAACTCGCCAGCGATCCTCGGGATCGCGTCGGGGGCCTGCATCTGCTTGGCATGCATGAGGTACTTCACCTCGGTGAAGGCCTCGGGCCGACCATCGCACCGATCGTCATCGGCTCGTTGGGGTCGAGCAGCTGGCGCGGCTCGAACGGCGGCAGGAAGGCATCGACCTGCTCTTGCGTCGGGAACTCGACCTCCTCGACCGCATGGGTGAGGATGAAGCCGTCCATGCAGACCATCACGGGCAGCGACAGCTCCTCCGCGAGTCCGAAGGCCTGGACGTGCAGGTCGGCCGTGATTGTGCTCCGCGTAGACCTGGATCCAGCCGCTGTCGCGCTGCGACATCGAGTCGGAGTGGTCGTTCCAGATGTTGATCGGGGCGCCGATTGCGCGGTCGCGACCGTCATGACGATCGGCAGGCCGAGACCCGCGGCGTTGTAGAGCGCCTCGACCATGGACAACAGGCCCTGGCTGGCCGTCGCCGTGTAGGCGCGCGCGCCCGCTGCCGAGGCGCCGGTCGCCACCGACATGGCGGAGAACTCGGACTCGACATTGATGTACTCGCAGGGCGCGCTCACCCGTCTTCACGAGCTGCGAGAGCGCCTCGACGATGTGCGTCTGGGGGGAGATCGGGTAAGCGGCGATGACCTCCGGCCGGCACAGGGCTACGGTCTCGGCGACGGCACGCGATCCTTCGAGCTGCCTACGCATGGCTCGGTGCCTCGACGAGATCGAAGGCGGCCTGCGCGGCGGCGACGTTGGCGTCGGCCGGCCCGGCGGCGAATCGCTCGCGGATCGCGCCGGCGACGGACTCGCGCGTGACCACTCCGGAGGCGGCGGCCAAGGCGCCGAGAAGTGCGGCGTTCGGCAAGGGCCGGCCGAGATGCTCGCGCGCGAGGTCGGTGGCCGGGACGGCGATCACATGTGCGTCGAGCTCGCCGAGCCCGAGCCCTTCGGGGCTCAGGATGCTGTTGAGGAGCACCAGGCCGCCGTGCCGCAGGCCGCTGAACACGTCGACCTGGTGGAGCAGCGTGGGATCCAGCACGATCAACGCATCGGGCGCCACGATCGGCGCACGCGGATCGGGCGCTCATCGATGCGGCAGAAGGACACCACCGGCGCGCCCGTGCGCTCCGAGCCGAAGCTGGGGAACGCCTGCGCGTGATGGCCTCCGCGGAACGCCGCAACCGACAGCAGCTCCGCGGCGGTCACCACGCCTGGCCAGCGCGACCGTGAATGCGCAGCTGCAACATCACTGCCTACGTTGCCGCCTCGCGCCCTCGCGTCACGGGTGGTTCCCCGCGACGATCGGCGGCAAAGACGGTTCCGGAGTACGCTCGCGCCATGGGCCTGCATGAGGAACCCGTCACGAGCCTCTCGCCCGAGCGCTTCCAGGAGGTGCTCACGGCGGACGGCCTTGCGCAGTTCGAGCTGACGATCGGGCGCGGCCGCGAGCTGCTCGCTTCCCGGACGTTCTGGTCGGTCAACTCCACGGCGCGCGGCGGCGGCGTGGCGGAGATGCTCCGGTCGCTCATCGGCTACGTCAGAGGCGCCGGGCTCGACGCGCGCTGGGTCGTCATCGAGGGCGACGAGGACTTCTTCCGCATCACCAAGCGCCTCCACAACCGCCTGCACGGCCACCTCGGCGACGGCGGCGGTCTGGGAGAGCCGGAGCGGGCGGCCTACGAGCGGCGCTGCGCGTCGAACGCCGGGCTCCTGGAGGAATGGCTCGGCCCGCGCGATGTCGTGCTGCTGCACGATCCGCAGACGGCCGGGATGGTGCCGCACCTGGTGGACGCCGGCGTCCCGGTGATCTGGCGTGCCCACATCGGGCTCGACATGCCGAACGACCTGGCCCGCGAGGCCTGGCGCTTCCTCATCCCGTACGTCGAGCCGGCGAACGCCTACGTGTTCTCACGGGAGGCCTTCGAGTGGGAGGGCCTCGATCGCGCCAAGGTCACGGTCATCCCGCCGTCCATCGACGCGTTCTCGCCCAAGAACCACACGATGTCGTTCACGAGCGTGGCGGCGGTCCTGCGAGCCGCCGGGCTCGCCGCCGACCATCATCACGCGGCACGGGCGGCGTTCGAGCGGCTCGACGGCACCGTGGGCCAGGTGCAGCGGACGGCGCGCGTCATCGAGGAGCGGCCGCTGCGGCTCGACGACCCCCTCATCGCCCAGGTCTCGCGCTGGGACCGGTTGAAGGACCCGCTGGGCGTGCTGGCCGGCTTCGCGGAGCACGTCGACCCGGCGGACGGGCCTCACCTCACCCTCGGCGGGCCTGACGTCACGGCGGTCGCCGACGACCCGGAGGGCGGCGAGGTCCTCGCCGAGACGGAGGCCGCCTGGCGCGAGCTGCCCACGGCGGTCCGGCGGCGGGTGCACCTCGTGCTGCTTCCGATGGACGACGCCGACGAGAACGCGGTGATGGTGAACGCGCTGCAGCGGCGAGCCGACGTCGTGGTGCAGAAGAGCCTCGCGGAGGGATTCGGACTCACGGTCGCCGAGGCGATGTGGAAGGGCCGGCCCGTCGTGGCCTCGCGCGTCGGCGGCATCCAGGACCAGATCGAGGACGGTACGACCGGGTGCCTCGTCGAGGCGGACGACTTGCGCGCGTTCGGCGAGCGCGCCAGCATCCTTCTCGCCGACCCCTACGCCGCCGAACGCATGGGTCAGGCGGCACAGACACGGGTTCGCGACCTCTTCCTGGGTCCCCGCCATCTCGGTCAATACGTCGAGCTGCTGTCGAGCGTCCTCGCCGGCCGCTGACTAGGCTCGGGCCAGACGCAGGCCGTCACGGATGGCGCCCAGCGGGCGCAGCGTGCGGAACGCCACCATGGCCGCGAGAACGCCGAGCAGGGCGTTGACGGCCGGCACGCCGGCCTGGATGCCGATCGAGAACGACAGCACGGCGGCCGCGTTCAAGGCGACGCCCACCGCGTAGGCGCTCGCCACCCCGAGCACCGGCACCCGCGTGGAGGGTAGCCGGCGGCGATGACGTTGCGCCAGGCCAGCGAGCGGCGCCGGTGGATCGAGATCCCCGCGAGGCCGCTCGCGTGACGCCGGCGCAGCCGCTCGAGCTGGCGGGCATTTCCGACCGAATGCACGACCCGGACGCCGGGTTGGCGGGCGAACGGCTCGAGCAGGGCCCAGTCCTGCGAGCAGACCGTGACGCGTCCGAGCGTGCCGCCGGTCTCGAGAGCGCCCAGCACGCGATCCGGCAAGCGGCGGTCGTGCCCTTTGAGGTCCAGCATCAGCTCCGTGCCGGGGCAGCCTGCGAGAGAAGATCGGCCAGCAGCATCCGCGGTGCCCACGGCGGGGCGAGCTCCAGCGATCCCACAGAATCGGGATCGGCCCCACGGTCTTGCGATGGCGCACCTCGAGGCGACCGGCGAAGAGGTGGACGTCAGCTTCGACAAGCGGGAGGCGCAACGCCTCCGCCGCCCGCAGGCGCCCGATGTCGTTCCCGGCCCTGTGGGCCACGATGAACGACGCGGGGGTGCTCGAGCTCACACGCACGAACGAGCGTAGGGCGGGCCCTGTGCCGGTCCACGCCACGGAGCACGAGCAGCCCGCCGAGCACGATCGCGTGCTGGACCGCGCCCTCCCACGCAATGCCGATCCGCCGCTCGAGGCGAATGAGATCCATCGCATTCTGCATCGCGGTGGCCGCGGTGCCCTCGGTGATCGCGCGAACGCCGAACTACACGAGGGACGCGACGGCGAAGATCCCCAGCTCGCGCAAGGCCGCCGTGTATCGCCCGGGCACGCGGCGGCGATCGACCGCGGAACTGGTCATGACGGCACCGAACCCTCGCTCTGCGCCGCCCACGTGCTCGCCGGACCAATGAGCGCGGACCGGACGCCGCGGGGCACGACGATCACCGGGCACGCAGCCTCGTTGAGCACCTGCCTCGAGACGCTGCCCGCCCACACGGAGTGCAGCGGTCCGCGGGCGCGGGACCCGAGCACCAGCACATCCAGGTCACGTGAACGGGCGACGAGAGCACGCGCCGGGTCGTTGAGCATCAGTCGCGCGTGGGCGTCGAGATCGGGGGGGAGCTCTTGGACGACGCGTCCCAGCCCCGCCTGCCCACGCGCCTCGAGGTCGGCGACGATCGCCATCGCCGCCGCACCGGAGGGCGGCGGCGACCAGAAGGCGCGCATCACGTCGAGCCGACCGCCGGCCGCCCGAGTCAGCGCGACCGCCGTCGCCAGCGCCGCATCAGCCTCGGGCGAACCGTCATAGCCGCACCCGATGTGATCGAGCGAGGCCGCGGCGCGCGAGCGCCAGCCGCGGGGCACGACGGCGACCGGGCGCGGCGTGTCATGCACGAGCTGCTGCGCGGTGCTTCCCGGGACGATGCGGCTCAGGGGCGCGCGGCGGCTCGGGCCGACGACCACGAGCCGTGCGCGCCGCGCGGCCGCGACGCGGCGCAGCGCGCGGACGGGGGACCGGTCGGCGAACGGCCCCAGTTCGACGTCGACGTCGCCCAGTTCGGGCCGGCGAGCCTCAAGGAGAGCGTGTGCCGCGTGGCGATCCTCGTCCGGACCGTACGCGTGCGTGAGGATGAGCCCGGCCCCCAGCGCCTCGGCGAGTGCGCGCGCAAACGCGAGCGCGTCGTCGCCGCTGCTCGAGCCGTCGATCCCCACGACGATCGTCGGTCCCTGGGTCATGTCTCGAGCGTCCCACGCGCCTCGCTGACTCGCGACGGAGGCGATCACCCATCGTGGAGGCGGCAAACTACGGATCACGTGAGCCCGCTCCTCCTCGCCGTTCCCTTCGGTCTTGGGATCGGCCTCATCGTCGGCGCCGTGGGGGCCGGCGGAGCGATCCTCGCCCTTCCCGTACTCGTCTACATCCTCGGTGAGGGTGTCGGACCGGCGTCGACGGCGTCGCTCATCGTGGTTGCCGTGGCGGCGTCCGTGGGGGCGAGCGCGCTGGCACGCCACGGCGAGATCTGCTGGCGGCTGGCGCTGCTGTTCTCAGCGCCGGCGGCGGCGGGTTCCCTCCTCGGCGCCGTCGTGAACACGGCGGTGAGCGGCGCCGTGCTGGTCCTGGCCTTCATCCCGGTCATGCTCGCTGCCGCGGGCGCGACGTGGCAGCGCGCCGGCGCCGGCCGCGCCGACGATGACGGCGGCTGTCCGCAGGCGGGCCTGCGTCGCCTTGCCACGGCGGGCTTCAGCGTGGGGGTGCTGACGGGCTTCTTTGGCATCGGCGGCGGGTTTCTCGTCGTCCCGTTGCTCGCCGTCTGGCTGGGCACGGGCTTCCGTCGCGCGGTCGCCACCTCGCTGGTGATCATCGCGCTGACGGGCACCACCGCCCTGGCGAGTCACCTGGTCGCGGGGGCGGCGCCCGAGCTCGACCTCACGCTCGCGCTGGCGGGCTCGACGGCGGCGGGTGCGCTCGTCGGCACCGCGCTCAACCGGCGGCTCCCTCAGCAGGTGCTGGGCCGTACATTCGCCGTCCTCGTCGCGCTGATCGCGGTCCTTCTCCTCGTGGACACGATCGCGCTCGGTGGCCCGCCCGGGCGCTAGGTCGTCACGGTGGCGCTGCCATCCCCTGCGGCGACCCGCGGCTCGGCCTCCTGGAGCGGCACGACCACCACGGGGCAGGCCGCGTCGCGCACGATCGCATGGGCGATGCTGCCCATGAGGACCGTGCGGACCGGGCCATAGCCGCGCGAGCCGCATACGAGCAGGTCGAGCTCCGTCGACGCGGCGGCGAGGGCGCTCTCGGGGCGTCCCGCCAGCAGCTCCACGCCGGGCTCCAGCAGTTCCGCACGCCGCGAATCGCCCCGTTCAGGGACGTTGAGCAGCCGGAGCTGCGCATGGGCTGCGCGAGCCACTTCGCGGGCCCACGCGAGCGCGGCGCGCCCGTCCGCACGCTCGATGAAGGCCACGCCGATGACGTCGAGCCCACTGGACGCGTCGTCTGCCGAGAAGCCGGCGGGCGCCACCGCGACCGGACAGGGTGCGCCGTGGAGCAGGCGGTCGGTGACGGCTCCCGGCAGCATGCGGCCGACGGGGCCGCGGGCCGAGGATCCCACGACGATGAGCTCGGCCTTGGTGCGAACCGCGATGCGGTGGATGGCGCCGGCGGGCGAGCCGCCGTCGGCGACGGCGACCGCGGACACGTCGACGTCGCGACCCGGGAGCGTCGCCCGCAGCCGGTCGAGCGCCTGCTGTGTCGCGTCGCGTGCCGCCTCGGCGCACTCGGCGTAGAGGTTGTCGGCCGGGGGATCGACCGCGTAAGCAGAGGCGAGAACGAGCGGGGCGCCCCTGACCTGGGCCAGCATCAGGCCGAGAGCCGCACAGCATTGGTCATCCCGATGCGGATCGATCGCAACGATGATCATCGTGCACGCTCCCGATCAGCGCCACACCGACGCCGAGCCCGCTCCCTCGACCGCCTGCTCCGCGGCATGCCGCTCGACCATGCGCTCCGGGATGACGGTGACGGGGCAGTCGGCAAGATGGATCAGCTCGTGGGCGACGCTGCCGAGCAGGGCACGCACGCGGCCGAAGCCGCGGGTTCCGACGATGATCTCGTCGGCGTGGCGGACGCGCGCGACGTCGGAGATCGACCGGGCAGCGGGGCCGCCGATCAGCTCGCTCTCCCAGACGATGTCCCGCAGTGCCGGATCGTCCGCTGCCTGCTCGATCATTGCCTCGGCGTCCGCGAGCGCGCGGTCCAGGGACGGCTGGTAGGTCCCGCGCCCGCGCCATGATTCGGGGACGTCCCAGGCATGGACGATGTACAGCTTGCCGTGGGGTCCCACGCGTTCGATGGCGCGCCTGAGCGCCACCTTCGAGGCCTGGGAGCCGTCGAAGCCGGCGACGATGCAGGGATGAGGCTCGTGCGATGCGGCCATCAGGGGGTTCCTCCTGGTTGAGGACGAGGCGAACCTACGCTCTACGCGGTCCGGCGCCATCGGGGCCGCCACCGCATCGGGTCCGTAGTTCCCCGCCGACCCGCCGCCGGGGGCGGCGCTTCCCGCGACAGCGGCCACCAGCTCCAGCGGCCGAGCAGCGACGCCGCGGCGGGCAGGAGGACCGGCCGCACGACGAGCGCGTCGAGGACGATCGCGATTGCCGCGCCGACGCCGAACACCTGCACGCTCAGCAGGTCGGTCATCGCGGACGGGATGATCGCCGCGACCATGACCGCGGCGGCGCCGGTGGCAGCCGCCGCCGTCTGCCGCAGCCCGGTCCAGACGGCGCCGTGGGCGTCGCCCGTCTCGAGGAACGCCTCACGAGTGCGGTACGACCATTGCCGCTCCACGCCATCCGTGACTTCCACGCGGTCAGGGTGAGCAGTGGCTGCGGATGTGAACGGCGTGTGGCGGTGGGACGCTCGCCGTCCCATGACCGCTCCTACTTCATCCGCGCCTCATACCGCGACCCTGCCGCAGTTGCTGCTGCGCGCCGCCGACTACCACCGCGGCACCGCCCTGCGCGTCCGGCGCGACGGCGCATGGCTCGAAACCACCTTCGCCGAGCTCAGGACGGCCGCGCGCGAGATCGCCGCCGGCCTGGTCGGGCTGGGCGTGCGGCCGGGCGACCGGGTCGCGATCCTGGGCAGCACGCGTCCCGAGTGGACCGTCGCGGACTGCGGCGCCCTCTGCGCCGGCGCGACGGTCGTGCCCGTCTACCACACGAACTCGCCGGATGAATGCCAGTACGTGCTCGCGCACTCGGGCGCCAGGGTGCTCATCTGCGAGGACGCGGCGCAGCTCGCGAAGGTCGAGAGCGTCCGCGACCGGCTGCCGGCGCTCGAGCACGTGTTCCTCATGCTGCCGGCCGACGGAGCGCGGACACTGTCGGATCTGCGCGCCATCGCCGAGCCCGTCGACGTCGCCGCAGTGCCGGTCGCGCCCGCAGACGCCGCGACGATCGTCTACACCTCGGGCACCACCGGGCCGCCGAAAGGCTGCGTCCTCACGCACGCCAACTGCGTGGCGGCGATGCGCATGTACGAGGAGCGGCTGCAAGAAGAGCTCGGCCCTGGCGTCGTGATCTTCATGTTCCTGCCGCTGGCCCACTCGCTCGCCCGGGTCGTGCAGCTCGTGGCCCTCGACGTCGGCGCGACGCTGTCCTTCTGGCAGGGCGACCCCAAGCGCCTGCTCGACGACGTCGCCGACGCGCGCCCCACGTACTTCCCGTCCGTCCCCCGCGTCTTCGAGAAGATCCACGCCCGTGCGCTCGCCGCGGCCGAGGAGTCGGATCCGCTCCGTCGTCGGCTGTTCGGCTGGGCGATCGCGACCGGGGCCCGCGTGCGAGCCGCCGAGCGCCGCGGCGACGACCCCGGCGTGCTGCTGCGGGGCGGGGCACGGATCGCCGACCGCCTCGTGCTGTCACGTGTGCGTGAGCTCTTCGGTGGCAACCTGCGGCTCGGCCTCACCGGCGCCGCGCCGATCGGCCGCGACGTGCTCGACTTCTTCGACGCGTGCGGCGTCCTCGTGCTCGAGGGCTACGGGATGACCGAGACATGCGCCGCGGCGACGCTCAACACGCCTGACAGCTTCCGGTTCGGGACGGTCGGACGGCCGCTTCCGGGCAGCCAGGTGGCGATCGCCGACGACGGCGAGGTCTTGATGCGCGGACCGCACGTGTTCGGCGGATACCACTGTGACGAGGCGTCGACGCGTGACACGTTCGACAGCGGCTGGCTGCGCTCCGGCGACCTCGGCGACGTCGACGCGGACGGATTCCTCGCGATCACGGGCCGCAAGAAGGACCTGATCATCACCTCGAGCGGGAAGAACATCAGCCCGACGAATCTCGAGACGGCGCTGAGCGAGACGCGCTGGGTCTCGCAGGCGGTCGTGTACGGCGACAACCGGCCCTACCTTGTCGCGCTCCTGACGATCGATCCCGATGAGTTGGAAGCCCTCGCCGCCCGCGCCGGCGTGCCGGCCGACGCGACCGAGATGGTCGGAGACGCGAAGGTGCACGCCGTGCTCGAGGAGGCCGTCGACGAGGTCAACCGCCGCGTCGCGCGGATCGAGCAGATCAAGCGCTTCACCGTCCTCGATCGTGACCTCACGCAAAGCGCCGGCGAGCTGACGCCGACGCTGAAGGTGAAGCGCGCGACCGTCTACGAGCGCTACCGCCCCCTGTTCGAGGCGCTCTACGCGTAGCGCGCCGCCCGCGCCAGCGCCAGCGCCTCCGCTCGGGCGGCGTCGGCGAGCGCCTGCGGGTTCGGGACGAGGCCGGCGTCCGTGAGGAAGCCGACGGTGACCTTTCCGGCGTAGCTGAAGATGCTGACGCTCATGCCGATGCTGCCGGAACACGGCGCCCACACGAGCACGCCGCCGAGCGGCGTGCCGGCGACCGTGAGCCTCCGCCCGGGCCCCGGCACGTTCGTCAGCACCATCGAGCCCTTGGCCGAGAAGAAGTCGATCAGGCGGCCCTCCACGGCGGCGGGCGTGTGCCCCATCACCTCGAGGATCCCGTACGAGATGGCGCCCTCGTGGCCGTGCTTGATCGCGTCCATGCGCCGCTTGACCTCGAGCGTGCGGCGGATCGGGTCCGTGGTCCCGACTGGCAGCCCGAGCAGGACCAATCCGAAGCGGTTGCCGAGGTCGCGCGGAAGCGGCTCGTCGAGCGGCCGCAGGTTGAACGGGACCAGCGCATGGACGTCGTCCGGCACGTCGTCCTGGGCGCGCAGGTGCTCTGCGATCGCCCCGGTGACCGCGCTGACGAGCACGTCGTTGACGGTGGCGCCGAGACCGCGCGCGGCGCGCTTCACGCGCCACAGGTCGAGCGGCTCCGACCAGCCGACGCGATGGGAGACACGCTGGTCGCCCTTGATCGCGCTGCGCGGATCGGGGCCCGAGAACAGCAGCTTGGCGAGCGTCGCGACGTCGTCGACGGCGCCGGCCATGCTGCGCCGAGGATGACGGGCGGCCGCGACGGCCTCATGGGCCAGTGCGCCGGCCGAGCGCACGAGCGTGCCGAGCGGCAGGCCGCCGTCCGACGTGCCGGAGAAGCTCCCGGCCTCCTCAGGGGCGCCGTCCGTAAGGGTGAGCATCACCCGCGCGAGCGCGATGCCGTCCGCGATGCAGTGGTGCATCCGCGTGAGGACGGCCGCGCCGTCCCCGAAGCCGTCGACGAGATAGGCCTCCCAGAGTGGTCGCGAGCGATCCAGCGGCGTGGCGACGCGGTCGGAGACGAAGGTCTGCAGGGCGCGACGGTCCCCAGGGGCCGGCAGCGCCACGCGATGCAGGTGCAGCTCGAGATCGAGCTCGACGTCCTGCCAATGCGGGCCCGTCGGGCCCTCGACGGGGCGCTGGCGGAAGCGGTCGAAGCGCTCGACGAGGCACTCCCGCACGACCGTCGCGTAGCGCTCCCAGTCGACGGGCTCGTCGAACCACAGCACGCTGTTGATGACCATCAGGTTGGTCGGCCGGTCCATGTGCAGCCAGGCTGCGTCCGCGCTCGCCATCGCGTGGGAGGTGGTCATGCGACTGACGCTAGCCGCGCGCCGCCGCGAGCGGATCCGGGACAAGTACGGTCGCGACCACGCGACTGCTGCGGATGTCGCGGGCGCTGCGGGCATCGAGACTGGCGGCACCCCAATCAAGGAGGATCGCTGATGGCGACCGCCACGAGGAAGGCCCCGGCCAAGAAGTCCGCGGCCAAGAAGGAGCAGGGCACGCTCGACTATCTCGAGCTCGCGCTCGAGAATCTCAACCAGGCGCGCGAGCACGCCCAGAAGGACGCTCGCGCCCAGATCGATTCGGCCATGGACCGCGTCCGCGAGACGATCAAGGACGTCACGGCCGAGCTCCGCCGGCGCACGCATACGGAGGGTTGAGCCGTGACCGCCACGACGCGCGAGCCGCAGCCTGCCGGCGGCCTCGAAGGCGAGCAGCTGGAGCGGCTCGACCGGGTGGTCGCGCGCTCGCGTGCCGCGGCGGACGCCTTCCGTGGGATCGGCGACCAGGAGACGGTCGACCGGATCGTCTGGGCGCTGGTGGTGGCCGGCCTCCAGCACGCGGTCGAGCTGGCCCGGCTCGCCATGGAGGAGACCGGGTTCGGTGTCTTCGAGGACAAGGTGGTCAAGAACTACATCGCGACCGAGTTCCTCTACGACTACCTCAAGGACAAGCGGTCGGTGGGCGTCATCGGCGAGGATGCCGAGCGAGCGATCCGGTACGTGGCCGAGCCGATCGGCGTGGTGCTCGCGCTGACGCCGATCACCAATCCCACCTCGACGGTCCTGTTCAAAGCCATCGTCGCCGCAAAGACCCGGAACGCGATGATCTTCCGACCTTCCGCACGCGCGGCGGGGAGTGCGGTGCGCGCTGTGGAGATCCTGCAGGAGGCCGGTGAGCGCGCCGGCATGCCATCGGGCACGCTGCAAGTGATCCCCGACCCGACGCTCGACGTCTCCCAGTACCTCTTCCACCATCCCGGCGTCGACTTCATCTGGACCACGGGCGGGCCCAAGGCCGTCGCCGCCGCCAACGCGGCCGGCAAGCCATGTCTGAGCGTCGGCGCGGGCAACGCGCCCGTCTATCTCCACCGCAGCGCGGACGTCCCGATGGCCGTCGTCGACATGCTGATCTCCAAGACCTTCGACTCCTCGCTCATCTGCCCCGCCGAGCAGACCTGCATCGTCGACGACGCGATCTGGGACGCGACGGTGGCGGAGCTCGAGCGGATGGGCGCGCGACTGCTCTCCGAAGAGGAGGTCTCCGCCCTGGCGGCGGTGTCGTTCGACGGCGCCGGCCTCCCCGAGATGGGCGTCCTCGGCCGCTCCTGCTCCGCCCTCGGTGGCGTCGCCGGCTTCCACGCCGACCCCGACGACAAGGTCCTGCTGGCACCGCTCCCGTCCGAGCTCGACGAGCTCGCGGCCCACCCGCTGGTGCACGAGAAGCTGATGCCGGTGCTCGGCCTCGTGCGCTCGCCGACGGTCGACCACGCGATCCGTGCGGCCGAGATCGTGCTCGAGAACGGCGGAATGGGCCACACGTCGGCCGTCTACGCCACCGACGAGGCGGTGATCGAGGCGTTCTCGGTCGCCGTCCGGACCGGCCGGATCCTCGTCAACGCGCCGACCGCCGTGGGGGCGCTCGGCGGCGTGTACAACGCGATGACGCCGACGTTCTCGTTGGGCTGCGGGACGTGGGGCGGCTCGGTCACCACCGAGAACATCAATTTCCGCAACCTGCTCAACGTGAAGGCGGTGTCGCGGCGCCAGACGCCGCCGCAGTGGTTCCGCGTGCCCTCCGACACCTACTTCAATCCCGGCTCGCTCGAGCAACTGCGCAGCATCCACACCGCCCAGGCGCTTCTCGTGACGGACGCCGACACGGAGGCACGCGGGGTGGCCGACGAGGTCCGCCGGCATCTCGGCGGCTCCGTTCGGGTGTTCGCCGAGATCGAGCCCGAGCCCAGCGAGGCGCAGGTCCGCGCCGGAGTCGAGGTGCTGGAGAAGCTCAGGCCGGACCTGATCGTCGCCGTGGGTGGCGGGTCCGTGCTGGATGCCGCCAAGGCGATGCGGCTCTTCCACGAGAGCCCGGAGCTGACGCTCGCCGAGCTCGCGCTCCCGTTCCTCGACGCCCGCAAGCGCGTCGCCCACTACCCGGACGTCGAGCACACGGTCCGTCTCGTCGCCGTGCCGACCACGGCGGGGACGGGCTCGGAGGTCTCGCCCGCGGCCGTGCTGACGGCGGGCCACCGCAAACTCACGCTCGTCGACTACTCGCTGGTGCCGGACGTCGCGATCGTCGAGCCGAGGCTCACGCTCACGATGCCGCCGCACATGACCGCCGACACCGGCGTCGACGCGCTGACCCACGCACTCGAGGCCGGCGTGTCGATCTTCGCCTCGCCGTACACCGACGCCTTCTGCATGCAGGCGCTGCATCTGATCCTCGACGCGCTGCCGCGCGCCTATGAGGCCGGGGACGACCTCGCGGCGCGCACCGCGATGAGCAACGCGGCAACGCTCGCCGGCCTGGCCTTCTCGAACGCGTTCGTGGGCGTCAACCACGCCCTCGCGCACGCGGTCGGGGCCCGGTTCGGGATTGCACACGGGCGTGCGAACGCGATCTTCCTGCCGCACGTGCTGCGCTACAACGCCTCGCTGCCGCGGAAGTTCATGCCGGCGCCTGGCTACACGACATACATGGCGCCGGAGAAGTACGCCCAGATGGCGTGGGTGCACGGGTTGCGCGGCCGTACGCCGGAGGACCGCCGAGCACGGCTCTTCGGCCGCGTCGACGAACTGCTCGCCGTCGTGGGCATGCCCCGGAGCCTGTCAGAGCTCGGCATCCCGCGCAGCGAGTTCGACGCCGCACTGCCGGAGCTGGCCGACGCCGCATTCGCGGACCCGAGCCTGCGCACCAATCCGCGGATGCCGCTGGTGTCCGAGTTGCTCGAGCTGCTCGAGGCCGGCTGGTCCGGCTGAGGGCGGTGGGCGAGCTCGTCCTCCTCGCGATCGGGCTCCAGAACGTGCCCGAGGGCACGGCGTCCGGCCATCCCGATGCGTGAGGCCGGCTGCACGCCCGCACAGCAGTTCTGCGCGGCGGTGGCGACCAGCGCGCTGCGACCGGTCTGAGCGGCGAACTACGGAGAGGCGTTGCGGGCAGTCCGCTGAGATCACCGCGCTCCCTGCCGATGTTGCGCGACGACTGCGGACCTAGCCTTGCCTCATGGCTCCGTCGCCGCCGATCCTGATTGCCTACGACGGCTCGGATGCCCCAGCCGCGGGCGGTCGCTCCGCAGCCTCGGCGGTGGTCGGGGTGTCCGCGAACTGATGGACGAGCTGCGCGAGACCCACATCTCGCGTGTTCTCCTCAAGGGCGACCGCGCGTACAAGATCAAGAAGCCGGTGACGCTCCCGTTCCTCGACTACGGCACGCTCGAGCGGCGGCTCGGGTTCTGTCGTGATGAGGTCCGCCTGAACCGGCGGCTGGCGCCGGATGTCTACCGCGGGGTGCGCGCGCTCGTTCCCGCCCCGGAGGGGCTGCGCGTGGCCGATGAGGCGGCGCCGGGGGCTGTCGAGTACGTCGTCGAGATGCGGCGCTACGACGAGGACGCGACGCTTGCCCGGCGGCTCGACGCCGGGGCGGCGGGGGAGAGGGAAGTGCGCGCCGTCGGCGAACGGCTCGCCGCGTTCCATGCGGCCGCGGTGCGGCCAGCGGAGCCCGAGCGGGCGGTCCCGGCCCTCGAGGCGATGGTCGCCGAGAACTTCGCGACCCTGCGGGAGCTCCACGTGGAGGACGAGCGACTGACCGACTCGCAGGCGCTGGCGAGCGCGTTCCTCACGGGACGGCGGGCCGAGCTGCTGGATCGGGCCGCCGCGGGACTGGTGCGTGACGGCCACGGCGATCTGCGCGCCGAGCACGTCGTGCTCGAACGAGGCATCGAGATCGTCGACTGCGTGGAGTTCGACCCTGCGCTACGGGAGATCGACGTCGGGCTCGACCTCGCGTTCCTCGTCATGGACCTACTGCGACGCGACGAGCGGCTGGCTCGGGCGCTCGTGTCGGCATACCGGGAGGCCGGCGGCGATCCCGGCGACGACGCACTCGTGGCGTTCTTCGCCGCCCAGCGGGCGCTCATCCGGGCCAAGGTGGCGCTCTTGCGCGCCGGCCAGGTCGACGAGCGCGACGCTGCGCGACGGCGAGCGGACGCCGCCGCGCTGCTCGGCCTCGGCCAGCGTCTCGGCTGGCGCGTGCGCCTTGGCTCCCTGGTGATCGTGTGCGGTCCGGCAGCGAGCGGCAAGTCGACGCTCGCCGCCGCTCTCGCCGAGCGGGCGGGCGCCGCGCTGCTGTCGTCGGACCTCGTGCGCAAGGCGCTGGTCGGCGTCGCCCCAACGGAACGCGCGCCCGAGGATGCGTACGCGCCGGAGGTCAACCGCCGGACCTACGCCGCCCTCGGGCGGCGGGCGCGCGAGTGCATCGTTCACGGTCGTCCTGTGGTGGTGGACGCAACGTTCCGGTACCGCGCGGACCGGCGGGCATTCACCGCCGAGCTCGGCGCCGACCCGCTGTGGGTGGAGTGCCGGGCGCCGGCTGCCGTCCGCGCACGGCGCGCTGCGGTGCGGGCGGCGCGCGCCGACGCCGTTTCGGACGCCGATGCCGCCGTCGCAATCCTGCAGGAGTCCGAGTGGGAAACGCTCGATGCGGCGCCCGAGCGCCGCCTCGAGATCCGGACCGACCGAGGGTCCGGCGCGGTGCTCACCGCCGTGCGCGAGGCGCTGGACGCCCGGCTGCGGGCGGCTCCGCGGTGAACTACGCACCGACTCGGCGGTCGTCGGCGGATGGCACGCGTCCCGCCTGGCCGTACGTTGCTCCGGTGAACCTTGTTGCCGCCCCCGTCGACGTCGCGCTGCGCGACGGCGCCACCGTCCGCATCCGGCCGATGGTCACCGACGACGAGCCGGCTCTGCGGGAACTGCTCGACGGGCTCTCGATCCAGTCGCGGTGGCTGCGTTTCTTCAGCGCAGGCACCGACCTCCACCGCGCCGCGGCCTACATGTCGGCGCTGGAGCCGGGACGCGGTCGTGGGCTCGTCGCCGTCGCCGGCGATCCCGAGCGGATCGTCGCGCACGCCGCCTACGTCCGCGAGACGCCCCAGCGGGCGGAGGTTGCCTTCGAGGTCGCGGACGACTGGCACGGTCGCGGCATCGCCACAGTGCTACTCGCCCACCTGTCCGAGCTGGCGACGGCCGAGGGCATCGAGACGTTCACCGCGGTCGTACTGCCGGACAACCATCTCATGATCCAGGTGTTCCGCGACTCGGGCTTCGCAGTCGAGGTCCGTTCGGCGCCGAACCAGCTCGAGGTCGAGCTGCCCGCCGAGCTCGGGGAGGAGGCGCGGGCACGATTCGATGACCGCGACCGTGTGGCGGCCTCGGCGGCGGTTTCGCATGTACTGCGCCCTGCCTCGGTAGCGCTCATCGGCGTCTCCAACCGCGAGGGGTCGGTCGGGGCGGCGGTTCTGCGCAACCTCATCAAGGCCGGCTATCGCGGCGACCTGTCGGTCGTCCATCCGCGCGAGGACGTGGTCGGCGGCGTGCCGGCGCATCGCTCGATCGGAGACGTCCCCGGCCCGCCCGAGCTGGCGGTGATCGCCGTGCCTGCCGAGGCGGTGGTGGACGTTGCGCGCGAGTGCGGAGCGGCGGGCGTTCGTGCGCTCGTGGTGCTCTCGGCCGGGTTCGCCGAGGTCGGTGCGCGCGGCCGGGAGCGGCAATCCAAGCTCCTGGCCGTCTGCCGTGCGAGCGGCATGCGACTCGTGGGTCCCAACTGCCTCGGGGTCGTCAACACGGCTCCCGACGTCGCGCTCAACGCCAGCTTCGCACCGGTTGGCGCGCCGCCGGGCAGCGTCGCGTTCGCGTCGCAGAGCGGCGCGTTCGGCATCGCGGCGATCGCCGAGGCAGCTCGCCGCGGGCTTGGGCTGTCCTCGTTCGTCTCGACCGGTAACAAGGCCGACCTGTCCGGCAACGACCTGCTGCGCTTCTGGGAGGGCGACGAGGCGACCGCTGTGATCGGGCTCTACCTCGAGTCGTTCGGCAACCCACGCCGGTTCGGCCAGATCGCCCGGCGGGTGACCGGCGAGAAGCCGGTGATCGCCGTCAAGAGCGGCAGGTCGGCAGCCGGGTCGCGGGCAGCCACGTCGCACACCGGAGCGCTGCTCGCGGCCTCCGACTCGACGGTCGACGCCCTCTTCCGCCACGCGGGCGTGATCCGCGCAGGCACGGTCGGCGAGCTGTTCGACGTCGCCGCCCTGCTCGCCGGGCAGCCGCTGCCCGCGGGAGACCGCGTCGGCATCGTGACCAACGCCGGCGGCCCCGGCATCGCCTGCGCCGACGCGTGCGAGGCGGCGACGCTGCGCGTCGAGCCGCTGCCCACCAAGACGCGGCGGCGGCTCGGCAGGCACCTCCCGCGCGAGGCAACCACGACGAACCCGGTGGATATGATCGCCTCGGCGTCGGCGGACGATTACCGCCGGACTCTCGAGGCACTGGCCGCCGATCCGTCCGTCGACGCGGTGGTCGCGATCTTCATCCCGCCGCTGGTGACGCAGGCGCCTGACGTCGCAGACGCCATCCGCTCGGCCTCGGTGGCCACTCGCGCCGCGGGCAAGCCGCTGCTGGCGGTGTGGATGGCGCAGGACGACGCGGCGCTCGCCACGCTTGCAGGTGGCGTCGGCGGCGTGCCCGCGTACGGGACGCCCGAGGAGGCGATTCGCGCTCTCGCCCACGCCGCGCGCTACGCCGAGTGGCGGCGGGGCGGCAACGAGCCGCACCAGCCGCCGGCCGGGATCGACTCCGACGCTGCCGCGGCCGCCATCGCCGAGGTGCTCGCCGAGGGCGGTGGCTGGCTGGTACCGGATCGCGTCGCCGAGCTGCTCGCGGCCTACGGCATCCCTCAGGTCAAGGCCACCGTGGCCGCCACCCCGGCGGCCGTGGCCGATTGCGCCGCGGAGCTCGGAGGCGAGGTGGCGGTCAAGGCGATCGCCCCCGGCGTGCTGCACAAGTCCGACGTGGGCGGCGTCCGCCTGGGCGTCCGGGGAGCGCCCGCCGCCGGACAGGCGGCGCGGCAGATCGCCGCTGCCGTCCGCGGTGCCGGCCATCAGCCGGTCGGCTTCCTCGTGCAGACGATGGCTCCGGAGGGTGTGGAGATGCTCGTCGGCGTGACGTCGGATCCCGATTGGGGCCCCGTCGTCGCGTGTGCGGCCGGCGGTACGGCCGTCGAGCTCCTGGGCGACGTCCAGTCCCGCCTCGCCCCGCTGAGCCGAAACGATGCCTCCGACATGCTCCGCTCCCTGCGGACGTTCCCGCTGCTCGACGGCTACCGGGGCGCGCCACGAGCCGATGTCGGCGCCCTCGAGGACATCATCGTGCGCGTCTCGACCCTCGCCGCCGCCCATCCGGAGATCGCCGAGCTGGACTGCAACCCGGTGCTCGTGGGCCCCGGTGGAGCCACGGTGGTCGACGCCCGGATTCGGATCGCCGCGCCGCGCCCGGCGCGGCCCTATCCGTCCCTGGACCGCTGAGCGAGCAGCAACCGGACGTGGGCGAAGGCTCCGCCACGACGAGCGGCCGGTTGGAAGCCTACGGCTTCGGGCGAATCACGAGCACGGAGCACGGAGCGGCGTGGGCGATTCGCTCTGAAACGCTCTTCAGGGCCGCGACGCCGGTCAGGCCGCGGCTGCCGGTGACGACCAGCGAGGCCTCGAAATCGCGGGCGGCCGCCGCCAAGGCGCGGTGAGGGGGTCCCGGCTCGTCGAGCACGACCGGCTCGACACCGGTCAGGGCCATGATCTGGGCCGCGTGCTCGGCGACCCCACGGCGGGCCGGCGCCTCGTGCTCTCCCGCGGCGATGATCGCGACGTGCGCACCGAAGCGGGTCGCCAGCTGCGCGGTGTGCCCGACGGCGGCATCCGACAGCGCCGTGCCATCACTCGCCAGCAGGATGCGCGACGGAAAGTCCACACCCTCGGGTGGCTGACGGGCCACCAGGACCGGTACGGGCGATCGATGCAGTGCGGCGCTGGCCGCGCTGCCGACCATGATGCCGCCGGCGCGAGAGTGTCCGCGCATGCCCAGCACGAGCAGGTCGTGCTCGCCGACGAGCTCCATCAGCCGCCGGGCCGGGTCGTCGCTCTCCTCCTCGAGGAGGATGGGAGTCCTCACGCCGTGCTCCTGGGCTTCGTCGCGCGCCTGGCGCAGGCAGTCCTGCGCGTGCTTGTGGCTCAGCGTCGCCACCGCGGTCGCGCCGACACCCTGCTCCCAGCTCACCGCAACGTACACGAGCGCTGCGTTCTCACCGGCCAGCACCGCGGCCTGACGCGCGGCCTCCCGGCTGGGCCGGCTGCCGTCGACGCCGCAGAAGATGTACGCGAACGTCCGAGGCGCGGCGATCGCCGAACCGTCGGTCTTCGAGCTCATGGGCCAAGGATCCCGCGCGCGCCGCGCGTGCGCAGCCGTGCAGGTCACGAGCGGTAATCCGTAGCTTGCCGCAGCGTTTCGCGGTGAACGGGCGGATGGCAGCAGCGGCCGGTATGGCGACGATGGCCTCCTTCGATCTGAGGAGCTCGTCGCATGTCCGCCACCGCGCCAACACCCCCTTCCCCATCCCGCGAGAAGTCCGCCTGGAGTGCCTGGCGGGTCGCGCTGGTGATCCTCGGCAGCATCGTGGCGCTGACCGGCGTCGGCATGCTGGCGGGCGGGGGCGCGCTCATGGTCGTCCATCTCACCGCGCGCGACGACGACGGGTTCCTGACCTCGCCGCGGGAGCAGGTGTCGAGCGACGGCTACGCCGTGACTGCGAAAGGCGTCGACATCGCCGATCTCGAGGAGGGAGGCAGCTGGCTGGTCGAGCAGGGGATCGGCCGCGTGCGCATCCGTGCCGCGAGCCGCAGCGGCGACGTCTTCGTCGGCATCGCCCGCGAGCGGGAGGTGGACCGCTATCTGGCGGGCACGGCGCACGACGAGCTGCGTGACGTGCGCACGGGCGTCGACCGCTACGTCAGCCGCGACGGCGGCGCTCCACGCGTCCGCCCGGCGGACGTTGGCATCTGGACTGCGTCGGCCAGCGGACCGGGCACGCAGACCGTCGAGTGGGAGGCGCGCGACGGTCGCTGGGCCGTCGTCGTGCTGAACGCCGACGCCGCGAGGGCCGTGGCCGCCGACGTCAGCGTGGGCGCCAAGCTGGGGATCCTCCCGTGGATCGCCGGTGGCCTGCTGCTCGCCGGCGTCGTCGCCGCCGCGGCCGTCGTCGAGGTCGCTCCCGGGGCGTATCCCGTGTCGGTCGACGGTCGCGTCGATCCCGGGCTCAGCCGCTGGCTGTGGCTCGTGAAGTGGCTCCTCGCCATCCCGCACTACCTGATCCTGGTGCTGCTCTGGATCGCCTTCCCGGTCCTGACCGTCGCCGCGCTCGTCGCCATCGTCGCCACCGGGCGCTACCCGCGTGTGATCTTCGACTTCAACGTCGGCGTCCTGCGCTGGACGTGGCGCGTCGCCTTCTACAGCTACGGCGCCCTCGGTACCGACCGCTATCCGCCCTTCACGCTCGGTGCGGCCGACTACCCGGCGACGCTCGAGGTCCCGTATCCGGAGGAGCTCTCGCGCGGCAAGGCGCTCGTCAAGTGGTGGCTGCTCGCGCTGCCGCACTACCTCGTGCTCGCGGTCATCGCCGGCGGCTTCACGACCGGTTGGTTCGGCGACTGGCAGGCACCGAGCCTCAACGCCGTCCTCGTCGCCTTCGCGGCCGTCGCGCTGCTCTTCACGGGTCACTATCCGCGCGACATCTTCCGGCTCGTGGTCGGCATCAACCGCTGGGTGTTCCGGGTCATCGCCTACGCCGCGCTCATGCGCGACGAGTATCCGCCGTTCCGCCTCGATCCGTGAGCAGCGCCGGCACGTCGGCGATCGAGTCCACCGTCACCGTCGGCAGGATGCCGCTGGTGAGGACCGCCTCCTTGCGGTACTTGCCGGTGCGCACGAGGATGCCGACGAGGCCGGCCGCGAGCGCGCCGCCCACATCGCTCTCGACGTCGTCGCCCACCATGACCGCGTGATGGGGCGCCACGCCGAGCGTCGCAAGCGTCGCTTCGAAGAACGCGGGCGCCGGCTTTCCCACGACGTCGGCGCTGCGTCCGCTCGCATATTCCAGCGCCGCCACGAACGGTCCTACGTCGAGCGACAGCCCGTCCGGCGTCAGCCAGTAGCGGTTCTTCTGGAGCGCCACGAGCTCCGCCCCGTCCATCAGCATGCGGAACGCGCGGTTGAGCGGCTCGTAGGCGAAGTCACGGCCGAGGTCGCCCACGATGACGGCGTGGGCGCCGTCGTCGACCGTCTCGAGCGCGGCGAAGTCCTCCTTGACGTCGTCGTTCATGAGCAGAGCGACGCGCGTGTGGCCGCGATCGCGGCAGCGACGGACCGCCAGCGCGGCGGGCGTCACGAGCTCGTCGGGCGCGACGGCGAAGCCCAGGCGTTCGAGGCGCTCCAGGATCAGCCGGCGGGGGCGTGCTGTGGTGTTGGTGACGAATCGCAGGCCGAGACCGAGGTCACGTAGCGCCGCGACCGCTTCGCGCGCGTCCGGGACGGGCTCGTCCTCGACATACAGGACGCCGTCGAGGTCGAGCAGGACGGCGTCGGACCTCACGGGGGGAGCATCTCAGGCCACGGCGTGCGCGGCGAAGATCTCCGCGAGTGAGTCGGCCCACGACCGGATCGCGTCCCAGTCGCGCGCGTCGCCGGCCGGCATGCGATCGAAGGGGAAGTGCAGCTTGGCCGGATCGATCACGCCACCGAAGATCGTGACGGACGCAGGCGTGAGTTCGTGCTCCTTGGCGAGGGCGCGATCGAGCTGGTTGCGCGCTCCCTCGACTTCCGCCGGTTCGAGCTTCAGCGGGCCCATGGCGAACACGGCGACGGGGCGGCGGGCAAGCTGCTCCCGATGCGTGGCCAGGAAGCGGCGGGCGTCGCGATGCCACCGGCCGGCATAGAGCGCTCCCCCGACGACGACGGCGCCGTACGGGCTGAGTGTGCCGACCTCGGCAGCGGGGCGGACGTCGACCTCCTGCCCGAGCTCGCGCAGGCGCGCGGCCACCGCATCGGCGACCTCGTGCGTGGACTCTTTCTTCGTCGCGTAGGCGACCAGCACGGGCGGGCTCATGGTGACCTCCGGTTTCGTGTCGCCCAGAGCGAAGCACCGTGGGGTGCCGACGGCATCGGGGTGGACCCCGAGCCGGATCGCGGGAATCCACGGACCGCCGGCCGTGGAAAGGGCCGATGCCCGCTGCTCGCGACGGCCGGAGACTGATGAGCGGGCCGCGTTCCGCGGCAGACACCGACGGATGGAGGTCGACAAGTGTCCGTACGAGTCGCGATCAACGGCTTCGGCCGCACGGGCCGCGCGATGTTCCGTGCCGCGCACGAGCAGGGCGCCGACATCGAATGGGCCGGGATCAACGACGTGATGGGCGTGGCCTCGGTCGCCCAGCTGCTGACCACGGATTCCGTCTACGGCCGCTTTCCGGGGACAGTCGAAGCGCTCGACAGCGGGATCCGCGTCAACGGCCGCGAGATCCCTGTGTTTGCCGAGGCCGATCCGCGCGCGCTGCCGTGGCGCGACGTCGGTGCCGAGGTCGTGATCGAGTCGAGCGGGCGCTTCCGCGCCCGGGCTGACGCCGCCGGCCATCTCGAGGCCGGCTCGCGCAAGGTGATCATCTCGGCGCCCGCCAAGGAGCCGGACGTGACCGTCGCGCTCGGCGTGAACTTCGACGACGTCTACGACCCCGAGCGCCATCACATCATCTCCAACGCCTCCTGCACCACCAACTGCCTGGCACCCGTGGCGAAGGTGCTGCACGAGGCCCTCGGGATCCGTCACGGCGTGATGACGACGGTCCACGCCTACACCGGCGACCAACGGCTGCTCGACGCGCCGCACAAGGACCCGCGCCGCGCGCGGGCCGCCGCCCTCAACCTCGTGCCGACGACGACCGGCGCCGCCAAGGCGATCGGGCTCGTCGTCCCCGAGCTGGAGGGACGGATGCAGGGCTTCGCCGTCCGCGTGCCGACGCCGACCGTGTCGCTGGTCGACCTCACGATCGAGGTCGAGCAGGCGACGACGGTGGACGCGGTCAACGCCGCCGTGCGCGACCGCGCCGACCAGGGGCCACTTGCAGGAATCCTCGCCTACCGGGAGGATCCGCTCGTGTCCAGCGATCTCGTCGGCTCGCCGTACTCCTCGATCTTCGACGCCGGCCTGACCACCGTCGTCGACGACACCCAGGTCAAGGTCGTGGCCTGGTACGACAACGAATGGGGGTACTCGAGCCGTCTCGTCGAGCTGGCGCAACGCGTCCTCGTCCCCGTGCCGGCAGCAGGGTGATCGCGCAGCCGATCCATGTCCTCGAGCGCGGCGCCTTCGATGGGCTGTTCGGCGCGCTCGAGCGGCGCGGCTACACGGTGATCGGGCCGACCGTCGCGGACGGCGCGATCGTCTACGGCGAGCTGCGCTCCGCCGACGACCTGCCCGTCGGCTGGACGGACGAGCAGGACGGCGGCCACTACCGGTTGAGGCGACGTGACGACGCGGCGCTGTTCGGCTACGCCGTCGGACCCCAGTCGTGGAAGCGGTTCCAGCTGCCGCCCGACGTGCGCCTGTTCCGCGCTCGCCGCCACGAGGACGGCAGCCTCACGGAGGTCGCCGAGCCGCCGCGCGAGACGCCCCGTCTCGCGTTCCTGGGCGTGCGCTCGTGCGAGCTGCACGCCATGGGCATTCTCGACCGCGTGCTGCTCGGCGGCGCGCACGTCGACCCTGCCGAGAGCGCCCGTCGCGAGGACGTCCTCGTGATCGCGACGAACTGCGGGCAGGCGGGAGGCACGTGCTTCTGCGTTTCAATGGGGACCGGCCCGAAGGCCAAGGAGGGCTTCGACCTGGCCATCACCGAGGTCCTCGAGGACGGGCGGCACTTCTTCACGCTCGAGAGCGGCAGCGAGGCCGGAGCGGAGATCGTGGCCGAGGTGGGGGCTGCGCCCGCGCACGACGCTGAAGCCGACGCCGCGGATCGCGCCACGAACCGAGCGGCGGCGCAGATGGGCCGCGAGATGGATGTCACGGACATCCGTGAGCTGCTCTACCGCAACCTCGAGCACCCGCGGTGGGACGACGTGGCCGACCGGTGCCTCACGTGCGGCAACTGCACGATGGTGTGCCCGACCTGCTTCTGCACGACGGTCGAGGAGGTCACCGACCTCAGCGGCGAGCACGTCGAGCGCCATCAGCGGTGGGACTCGTGCTTCACGGTCGACTACTCGCGGATGCACGGCGGGAGTGTTCGCCGGTCCTCGCGGTCGCGCTACCGCCAGTGGATGACCCACAAGCTCGCCACGTGGTTCGACCAGTTCGGCAGCTCGGGGTGCGTCGGCTGCGGGCGCTGCATCACGTGGTGTCCGGTCGGCATCGACATCACCGAGGAGGTCGCCGCCATCCGAGCCACCGACGAGGGCCATGCAGTCGATCGCTGATCTCACCGCCGCTACGCCGGCGCTTGCGGCGCTCGCGCCGCGGCACCTCGAGCTGATCGCCGGCTGCGGGCAGATGGCGCATTTCAGAGCGGACGAGCCGCTGTTCCGGGTCGGAGAGCCGGCCGGGCGGTTCTACGTGATCCGCCGCGGATCGGTGGCGCTCGAGCTGGCCGTGCCGCAGCACGAGCCCGTCACCATCGAGACGCTCCACGACGGTGAGTTGCTCGGCTGGTCGTGGCTCTTCGAGCCCCACCGCTGGATGTTCGACGCGCACGCCCTCGAGGACACGAGTGCGATCGAGTTCGACGGCGCCTGCCTGCGCGGCAAGTGCGAGTCCGACCACGAGCTCGGCTATCAGCTCATGCGGCGCTTCGCCGCCGTGCTGACCGCGCGTCTCCAGGCCACGCGACTTCAGCTCCTCGACGTCTATGGCGGCCATCGCGTCCGCTGAGCTGTACGGCCCGATGGTGCCGGCGCCGTTCCGGGTCGTCGCCCGGCGCCAGGACACGGCGGACACGTGGACCCTGCTGCTCGAGGGACCGGCGCCGTTGCCCTTTCGTCCTGGGCAGTTCACGATGCTCGGCGCCGCCGGCTGCGGTGAGGTGCCGATCTCGATCAGCGGAGACCCCGACGACCCGTCGCGACTCGTCCACACGGTACGGGCGGTCGGGGCCGCGACCGCCGCGATCTGCGCGGCGGAGCCGGGCCGCGCGCTGGGCGTGCGAGGACCGTTCGGCCGCCCGTGGCCGATCGAGGAGATCGAGGGCGCCGACGTGGTGATCGCGGCCGGCGGCATCGGGCTCGCACCACTGCGGCCGGCCATCGTGCGGCTGCTCGCCTGCCGCGAGCGCTACGGGCGGATCGTCGTGCTCTACGGCGGGCGGGACCCGGCCCAACTGCTCTACCCGGGCGAGCTTCCCCAATGGGGCGCCGAAGTCACCGTCGACACGGCGGGGCGCGGGTGGCGCGGGAGGGTCGGCGTCGTCACCAAGCTCATCGACCGCGCGACCTTCGATCCGGCCAGCGCCGTCGTCCTCACCTGCGGGCCCGAGGTGATGATGCGGTTCGCCGTCGAGGCGCTGCTCCGCCGCGGTGTGACGGCGGATCGAGCCTACGTCTCGATGGAGCGCAACATGCAGTGCGGGATCGGCCACTGCGGGCACTGCCAGCTGGGGCCGACGCTCGTCTGCCGGGACGGACCCGTCTATACGTGGGAGGAGCTGGAGCCGTGGCTGGCGATCCGGGAGCTGTGAGCCGGCCCAAGCTCGCGGTGTGGAAGTTCGCGTCCTGCGACGGCTGTCAGCTCACCGTGCTCGACTGCGAGGACGAGCTGCTCGAGCTGGCCGGCGAGGTGGAGATCGCGTACTTCCCGGAGGCGACGCGCGCGGCCGTCGAAGGCCCATACGATGTGTCGCTCGTCGAGGGCTCGATCACGACGGCGGCCGACGCGGAACGCATCCGCGATGTCCGCCGCGCCTCGCGAGCGCTCGTCACCATCGGCGCCTGTGCGACGGCAGGCGGCATCCAGGCGCTGCGCAACTTCGCCGACGTCGAGGAGTTCGTGTCCATCGTCTACGCGCGGCCGGAGTACATCTCGACGCTTGCCACGTCGACGCCGATCGCGGCGCATGTGCCGGTCGACTTCGAGCTGCGCGGCTGCCCGATCGACAAGCACCAGCTGCTCGAGGTCATCGGCGCCCACCTGCACCGCCGCGCTCCGCGGGTCCGCTCGCACAGCGTCTGCATCGACTGCAAGCGGCGGGGAACGGTCTGCGTCATGGTCGCCCACGGCACGCCGTGCCTCGGGCCGGTCACCCACACGGGATGCGGTGCCCTCTGCCCCGCGTACGACCGCGGGTGCTACGGCTGCTTCGGTCCGATGGAGACGCCCAACACGGGCTCGCTCAGCACCCGCATGGAGCAGCTGGGCGCCGGCGAGCGCGAGCTCGTGCGCGTCTACCGCACCTTCAACGCGGGGTCCGAGCCGTTCCGCGCGGAGAGCGAAGCCCGTGAGCACGGATAGGCGAACGCTGAACGTCGACGTCCTCGCGCGCGTCGAAGGCGAGGGTGCCATGCACGTCAGGATCGACGGCTCCACCGTGTCGGACGTGCAGCTGCGCATCTACGAGCCGCCGCGCTTCTTCGAGGCGTTCCTACGCGGCCGGGCGTTCACCGAGGCGCCCGACATCACGGCCCGGATCTGCGGCATCTGCCCGGTCGCCTACCAGACCAGCGCCGTCCGCGCGATGGAGGACGCCTGCGGCATCACCATCGACGACGGGCCCATCCGCGGTCTGCGGCGGCTGCTGTACTGCGGCGAGTGGCTGGAGAGCCACGCGCTACACGTGCACCTCTTGCACGCGCCCGACTTCCTCGGATACGAGAGCGGCATCGCGATGGCAGCCGACCACCGTGCGGTCGTCGAGCGCGGGCTGCTGATGAAAAAGGCCGGCAACGTGCTGATGGCCGCCGTCGGCGGGAGGGCGATCCATCCGATCAACGTGCGCGTCGGCGGCTTCTACCGGGCCCCTACCCACGCCGAGCTCGCCCCGGCGGCCGAGCTCCTCGAGCGCGCCCGCGAGGCGGCGCTCGAGACCGTCCGCTGGACGGGGACGCTGCCATTCCCGGAGTTCGAGCACGACCACGAGCTCGTCGCCCTGCAGGCCGATGGCGAGTACCCGATCGATCTCGGGAGGATCGTCTCGACCGGCGGCCTCGACATCCCCCCGAGCGCGTTCGACGACTGCTTCGTCGAGGAGCCGGTCCCGCACTCGAACGCGCTCCACGCCCGCATCCGGGGCCGCGGCGCCTACCTCGCCGGGCCCCTTGCGCGCTTCAACCTGCACTTTCAGGCGCTCTCGCCGGCGGCGCGCGAGGCGGCGCTGGCCGCCGGTGTCGGGCCCTCGTGCCGCAACCCGTTCCAGAGCATCGTCGTGCGGGCCGTCGAGATGCTGTACGCCTGCGAGGAGGCGCTGCGCATCATCGCCGCCTACGAGCCGCCCGACCCGCCCGCGGTCGACGTGGTGCCGCGAGCCGGCGTCGGCTTCGGCGCCAGCGAAGCGCCGCGTGGGATGCTCTGGCACCGATACGAGCTCGACGAGGAGGGCACGATCCTCGACGCCCGGATCGTGCCGCCTACCTCCCAGAACCAGCTCGCGATCGAGCACGACCTGCGCGCGTTCGTGCAGCGCCACGTCAGCCTGCTCGATGACGAGCTGCGGGACCGCTGCGAGCAGGCGATCCGCAACCACGACCCGTGTATCTCATGCGCGACGCACTTCCTGACGCTCGATGTCGAGCGCACCTGAGCCGCGCGTCGTCGTCATCGGCATCGGCAACGCGGCACGAGGAGACGACGCCGCGGGGCTGATCGCCGCCCGGCGGCTCGGCGGGCTCGAGCACGAGGGCGACCCCGTGGTGCTGCTCGACCTCTGGGGCGACGCGGACCTCGCGGTGGTGATCGACGCGGTCTCCTCGAGCGCGGCTCCCGGGACGATCCATCGCTTCGACGCGACCGCCTCGCCGCTGCCCACCTACCTTCGAAGCTCGTCGTCGACACACGCGATCGGGCTCGCGGAGGCGATCGAGCTCGGCCGCGCGCTCGGACGCCTGCCAGCCCGGCTCATCGTGTTCGGCATCGAGGGCGAACGCTTCGAGGCGGGGACAGGGGTCTCACGGGCCGTGGCGGCGGCCGCGGAGGCGCTGGCCGTCGCCGTGCGCTCGATTCCGTAGCTGCTACGGCCGCCGGTTCAGCTTCCACCCCCGATGAGAAGTCGGCCGCGGACGCCGATCCTTTCCATGTGCTCCCACAGTCCGTTCCTACACAAGGACCCGACATGGTTCCAGTGCTCATCGCCGCACGGCGCGCCGGCGTCCGCGCGGCTCTGTGCCAGCTCCTCGAAGACAGCCCAGGGGCTCGACCGATAGCCGCAGCGTCCAGCATCGCCGACCTGTTCCGACTCCTCGCCCGAACGCAGGCCCCGGTGGTCGTGATCGATGAGCCGCTGGTGGCGGACCACGATCTGCAGGCGCTGCGGACGCTCGCGGCAGCCGCCCCTCAGGCCTCGTTCATCATGGTCGGGATGCACGACCACCCCGCCTACGTGAAGCGCGCGCGCGACGCAGGGGCGGCGGACTACGTGTGTCTCGACGACGTGGAGCGCCTGGCACCCGCCGTGATGGCGGCCAGCGAGCGGTCGAGCCTGGTCCCGCCAGCGCGCCGGCGGGCGGGGAGCCTGGCGGTCAGGCTCGTACCCGCGCCTGGCGCCGACTCGATCTCGAGCGTTCCGCCGAGCAACTCGACTCGCTCTCGCATCCCGAGCAGGCCGTAGCCGGCGGGGCGGTCGGAAGGGTCGAAGCCCTGCCCTTCGTCGCGTACGCGCACGGTCACATGGCCATCGGCCTCGACGATCTCCATGTGCGCCGACCCTGATCCCGAGTGCTTGAGACCGTTTGTCAGCGCCTCCTGGACGATCCGGTAGAGGGCCGTTTCCAGCTCATCGTCGTGTCGTGTGGCGGCGCGCCCCGCCTCCCAGTCGAGGTCGACGTGCAGCTCGACGTCCATCCCACGGTTCCGGAAGCGATCCGCCAGCGCCTCCACGGCCGCCGCCGTACCGAGCTCGTCGAGTGCGGCGGGCCGGACGTCGGCGATGATGCCGCGCAGGTTCGTGATCTCGGTGTCGAGCTCGGTGACGGCGTCTTCGAGCGCCGCGCGCCAGGCTTGAGGATCGGCCATGCGCCGCGCCGCGGCGAGCGAGAGCCGCAGCGCGCCGAGGCCCTGCAGCGTCTCATCGTGGAGCTCTCGAGCCCACCGGCGGCGCTCGTCCTCGGTCGCCGCCTCGCGGGCCAGCAGTTGCTCGGTTCCCACGGACCGCGCGGTGACCACAGCGCTCGCCGCGCTGGTGGCGAATGACGTCAGCAGGCGTTCGTCCTCGTCGCTGAACTCGCCCATGTCGGGGGCGTGCAGCGCGACGAGTACGCCTGGGGTCTCCGTGCGGAAGACGAGCGGGACGAAGAGGCCGGCGCCGGCTTTCAGCCCGAACTGGCCGACCCCCGTCTCCTCGAATCGCGCGCGGTTGAGCTCGTCGGTGAGCCGTTGGGGACGCCGTGTCTCCAGCACTCGGCCGGCCACGCTTCCCTCGACCGGCACGTCGGCGCCGACAATCTCCGGATCGACGTCCCCGGCAACAGCCGCGATCCGCAGCTTCTGGTCGGCCAGGAGCTCGATGAGCAGCGCTCCGGCACCGACCAGTGCCCGGCCGCGCTTCGCGATCAGCTCGAGCACCACACCCAGGTCCGTCTCGCCGGCAAGCGCGCGCGAGATCTCAGTCGTCGCCCGCATGGCGGCAACGGTCCGCTCGAGCTCATCGCGCTGACCCACCACCAGCTCGAGGCGGCGCGCATTGTCGATCGCGATCGCGGCGTAGCGGGCCAGCATGACGACGGCCTGCTCGTCGTCCTCGGTGAACTCGCCGGCGGCCTTGTCGGTCAGGTAGAGATTGCCCCAGGCCTGTCCGCCGACGAGGATCGGGACGCCGAGGAAGGTGCTCATCGGGGGGTGACCGATGGGAAAGCCGTACGAACGCGGATGCCGCCCGACGTCCGGGAGCCTCAGCGGCCGCGGATCGCGGATCAGCTCGCCGAGGACGCCGTGGCCGCTCGGCGGGTCGCCCAGCAGCTCGCGCGTCTTGTCGTCGATCCCGGCGGTCAGGAACCGGGCGAGCCGCTCGCGGCGGGCGTCGAGTACGCCGAGCGCTGCGTACCGGGCGCCGGTGAGCTCGCGTGCGGCGTGAATGACGCGCTCGAAGACGAACTCCATCTCGGTTTCCTCGAGGACGGAGTTGCCCAGCGCAATCAGCGTAGGGAGCGCTGAGTCTTGCATCTGACCGTAGCGACTTTACCCCGATCGGCCGCCTCGGCTGGCAGTCTGCGTTACCGTCGCGGCGCCGTCAGTCCTCGACGGCCGCTTCCATGCCGCCGATGAGGGCCACCGCCAGCGCCGCGTCGCGGGTCCGCGGGACGACCATCAGCGGGCACTCGGCCGCGTGGACGAGCCGCCGGGTCACGGCGCCGAGGAGCACCGCACCGAGCGGTCCGTACGAGCGTGACCCGACGACGAGGAGGTCGAGGCCCCCGGATGCGGTCGCCATGGCGCCCACAGGATCGCCTTCGAGCTCTACACATTCGGCGGACGCGCCCGCCAGGGCGCGCTCGAGGTGCTCGCCGGGGCGGCGCTCCTGCATCTCGTGGTGCGGTGAAGGCACGCGGACGTGGAGCACGCGAAGGCGCGCGCCGGCGCGCTTGGCGAGGTCGACGGCGACCCTCACGGCGTCGTCGGACTCGGGCGTCACGCCATAGCCCACGCCGATGTCGATCGAACGGCCGGAGGGTGGCCGGAACCCGTTCGGCGCGACGACGACGGGGGCGCCGCCCCCGTGCAGGAGCAGCTCGCCGGCGGATCCAACGCTGACCCGGCCCTCGGCGCCTGAGCGGCTCGAGCCGATCACGAGCGCGCGGGGGCGCCGTTGATCGGCGAGCTCGTGGAGCAGGCGCGCCGGCGCGGTTCCGGCGACTGCCATCGTGTCGACGGGGCGGTCGGCGAGCGCCCCGAGCTGCCGTCGGCGCCGCTCGAGCTGAGTGCTCAACGCGTCGCCGCCGGGGGCGAAGACCGTCACGAGCAGGAGAGCGCTCGAGGTGACGTCCGCAAGCCAAGTCGCGAGCGCGAGGGCGTCGCGCGCCTGCGGGGGGGCGTCGAGGTCGAGGCCGGCGATGATCGTGTCGGACATGACCGGAACCTATGCCGCGCCGTCAGTGCCCGCATCGGGGATGACCACGAGTCCGGTACCGCGAGACCTACGGATGGCGGCGCGCGCGGACGGAGTTAGCGTCGGGCCATGACACCAGCGCTCCAGCCCTACCAGGGCAGTTACCTCATGCCCGCCTTCGAGCGGGCGACCGTCGCCGACGTGATGCGTCCCGGCGTCATGAGCTGTGCACCCGATGTCCCGCTCGTGACCGTGGCGCAGACGATGGCGACCCACCACGTGCACTCCGTAGTCGTCGGGGGCATCGCCACCGACGCATCAGGCGAGGACCACCTCATCTGGGGCCTCGTGTCCGACATGGACGTGGTCCGCGCGGCCGAGTCGGGGATCGAGGGTCACACGGCCGCCGACGCGGCTCGTACCGAGGTCGTCACGGTGGAGCCCTCGACACCTTTGGCAGAGGCGGCGAAACTCATGGATCAGCACGACACCGCTCACCTGCTGGTGATCAGCGGCGGTCAGCCGGCCGGGGTGATCTCGAGCCTCGACATCGCGGGCGCACTGGCCTGGGGTCGAGCGTGAGCGGGATCGTCGTTGGAGTGGACGGCTCCGACGGCGCGCGCTCGGCGCTCGCGTTCGCGCTCGCGGAGGCGCGCCTGCGCGGCACGAGCGTACGCGCCGTGGCGGCCTGGCACGTCCCGGCGGCCATGACCGGCCCCGGATTCCCGGCTCCGGACCCAGCTCTCGTCGGCGAGCTCGAGGTCGAGGCGCGCAGGACGCTCGAGCAGGCGCTCGACGACGCCGGTGATCTGGCGGCCGGTGTCGAGGTCGAGACCTCGGTGGGATCGGGTGCACCCGCCCGCGTGCTGCTCGACGAGGCGCAGGACGCGGACCTCCTTGTCGTCGGATCGCGCGGACTCGGCGGGTTTCGCGGCCTGCTCCTCGGATCCGTCGGACAGCAATGCGCCCACCATGCGCCATGCCCGCTGGTGATCGTGCCACACGCACGCGCCCTGTAACGGCGACACAGCAGATCGGCCCGCGTTCGCGTCCCGCACGGCATGCGCCTGGCTGCGCGACATCGGCGTCCCCTCCCGAACCGCCTGGCTGCTCTGGGGCATCGCGTTCGAACTGGCCCTCGCGGCGATGGTCATCTACCTGCCGCCGCTGCAGGACATCTTCGGCGCCGCCGCCACTGGGCCAGCGCGAGCTGCTGGTGCTCCTCACCTTCCCGATCATCGTCTGGGGCTCGGACGAGCTGCGCCGCGGGTGGCTGCGCCGCCGGCGGCTGAAGCGGTCGTCAGGTCGGACCAAGCTGCGCGAGCGGCCGCGCTCGGGATCCCGGATCGGCGAGATCGAGACGCCCCGGATCTTCCACGTGGGCTGGTTCAGCGATCGTCGCCGCGCCAGCTCGGCGCGCTGCCGCCGCCGGCGGCCTGGAGCTCGATGAGCTGCCCGCCGCACGCGGCACAAGTTAGGATGGCCACAAGGATCTCTCTGCGCTCCGCGGGGAGGAACCACTTGACGCCACAGTCCTCGCAGATCAGGCGGAGGTTCTCCACGCCACCAGCGTCGTGAGACGATTCCTCAGTCACATCCGTAGTAGGCCGCGCGTCCGACGTCGGTTTGTGCGGATCATCATCGGCCGCGGCCCCTGATGGTCAGTGCGATCGCGGTCGCGATCGTCCAGAACGGGAGCGCGCCGAGCGCGGCCAGCCCCGACCACGCCGGCGGGGCCCAGTCCGTGCCGGCGGGTGAGCCGAACGGCGGGACGAGCAGCCAGAGCGCGACCGGCAGGCTGAGCCACGCCAGCCACTTCGGCAAGATCTTGGTCCGCAGCGCGACCGCGGCGGTCGCCGCGAGCAGCAGCGCGCCCGTCATCGCCATCGGATAGAGGAACAGCGTGCGCGCGGTTTCCGGGCTCAGCTGCTCGTGGTAGAGCGCACCGAGGAACGACGCGGCGTGGATCAGCAGCATGAGCGTCCCGGTGGCGACGCCCGCCCCGAACGCGATGGCGCTCACACGGCCGTCGCGTCCCTCGGCCCTCCGAAGCGAGGATCGCAGCTCGCCGGCGAACCAGATGAAGAACAGGCCGCCGAGCATGTACAGCGCGCTGCCGCCCATCACCGCGTCCCGGTCGCGGAAGTAGGCCAACACGACATCGGGCGGCGCGCTCTCCTCGGGCCGGTCCGCCACGCCCTCCATCACGACGATGCCGGCGATGACGAGCAGCGTCGCCACGACGCCCGTCAGCGGGGCGAGCCGGAGCGAGTCTCCGGGCGCGGCCCCGGCGTCCCGCGTCTTCACGCGGTCGGCTTCTCGGATCGTGACGCTCATGACGGCCCCCTTTCAGGCGCGGGCGACCGCACACCGGCCGGTCGCCGCAGGGATCGAGCCGAGCGTCGCACCCGGCGGGGCGAGCGGCATCCGGGCCGAGTCCTGCACCGGCATCGGTAGTTCTCCTGCGCGCTCTCTGCGGTGGACGGCGGTTTCGGCCACGTGGCATCGGGCGTAGCGTCGCTGGTCTCCCATCGGCCAGCCGGACACTCGATGAACCAGCTCTCGACCGTCACGCAGGACCGCTCGTCTCACGATGCCGGGCGACGTCCGGCGATCGCCGGCCAGGGGCTGGAGGTCGTGAGCCTGGACAAGCGCTACGGCGATCGCGTGGCTCTCGACGGGTGCAGCCTGGCCGTGCGCCCGGGTCGCGTGGTCGGGCTCACTGGGCCCGAACGGGGCCGGGAAGACGACGACGATGCGCTGCATCTTCGGGCTCGTCGAGCCCGACCGGGGCGAGGTGCGCTGGGCCGGCACGCCGGTGGGCCACGCCGCCCGGCTGCAGTTCGGGTACATGCCGGAGGAGCGCGGCCTGTATCCGCACATGCGGGTCCGGGCGCAGCTCGAGTACCTGGCGCGCCTCTCCGGCCTGACGATCGGGCGACGCGGCTGCACGCCGGCCTCACGGGTGCGACGCCCTCGGCCCTGACCGGTGCATTGCGCGAGGCTGCCCGCGCCGGCGATGCGCAGCTGGAGCTGCGCCGCTATCGCACCGCTGCCGCCGGCGAGACGGCCCTCCGCGAGGGCCGGGCGGACGTGTTGATCGTCGCCGGGCGGCAACTGGTCTGGAAGTCCGAGCCCGACGACGAGCTCGCGGCTGTCGTGACGCCCGCTGTGCAGCGGCTGCGGTTCGGCGAGCGGGCGGCCGCGCTCGGCCTCACCGACGACCAGGCAACGAGGCTGCTTGCGCCCGGCCCGCTCCCTGCCCGCACCCTGGAGCCCGCCGATCCGGACCAGGACGCCCGCGAGGCCATCGCCTTCGTCACGACGTCGGGACGGAACCACGCCTTCAGGACCGGCCAGATCAACGGAACCGTACCCTCGATCCAGCCGACGTCCCGCTCCGGCCGTCGCACGCCGGGCGGCACTACGGGTGGATCGCGGCCGGCACGCGATCAGTAAGGACGA
>DATAFH010000029.1:0-6635 GCA_036257565.1 Solirubrobacteraceae bacterium
CCCGGGATGGTCCACGGGGCGCTGCTGCGCAGCCCGTATGCGCACGCGAAGATCGTCTCCATCGACACGTCGCGGGCGCTCGCGCACCCGAACGTCGCCGCCGTGGTCACGGCCAAGGACCTCGAGACCCTCGGTCTCGCCTGGATGCCGACGATCTCCTACGACACGCAGGCCGTGCTGGCCGGTGACAAGGTGCGCTTCCAGGGCCAGGAGGTCGCGTTCGTCATCGCGACCGATCCCTATTCGGCACAGGACGCCCTCTCGCTCATCGACGTCGAGTACGAGCCGCTGCCCGCCGTGGTCAACGCCCGCAAGGCGCTCGACGAGGACGCGCCGCTGATCCGCGACGACAAGACCGGCCAGGTCGACAACCTCGCCAGCCCGCTGTGGGAGGCCGGCGACGAGGAGGCCACCGACCGTGCCTTCGCCGAGGCGGACACGGTCGTCACCCGCGACATCATCTACCCGCGCTGTCACCCGGCGCCTCTGGAGACGTGCGGGATCATCGCCGACTTCAACCCGCAGACCGGCCAGCTCGACCTCCACAACGGCAACCAGGCCCCGCATGCGCATCGCACGGTCTACGCCCACGTGGCCGGCCTCGCCGAGCACATGATCCGCATCAAATGCAACGACATCGGCGGCGGCTTCGGCAACAAGGTGCCGGTCTATCCCGGCTACGTGTGCGCGATCGCCGGCTCGATCGTGGCCGGCGTTCCCGTCAAGTGGGTCGAGGACCGCAGCGGGAACCTCCTCTCCACCGGCTTCGCCCGCGACTACGTCATGCGCTCGGAGATGTGCGCCAAGGACGGGAAGATCACCGGCCTGCGGGTCGACGTGATCGCCGACCACGGCGCCTTTGACAGCACCGCACAGCCGACCAAGTTCCCGGCCGGCTTCTTCCACATCGTCTGCGGCTCCTACGACCTGCAGGCCGCGCACGTGAAGGTCAAGGCCGTCTACACGAACAAGGCGCCGGGCGGCGTCGCCTACCGCTGCTCGTTCCGCATCACGGAGGCCGTCTACCTCGTGGAGCGGATGGTCGACGCGCTCGCGCTGGAGATGGACGTCGACCCGATCGACCTGCGCATGCGCAGCTTCATCGGGCCTGAGCAGTTCCCGTACGAGACGACCACCGGCTGGACGTACGACTCCGGCGACTACGCCGAGACGATGCGCGTGGCGATGGACATCGCCGGCTACGAGGACTTGCGCCGCGAGCAGGCCGAGAAGCGCGCGAAGGGTGAGCTGATGGGCATCGGCGTCTCCTTCTTCACCGAGGGCGTCGGCGCCGGCCCGCGCAAGCACATGGACATCCTCGGCCTGGCCATGAACGACGGCGCCGACCTGCGGGTGCACCCGTCCGGCAAGGCCGTCGTCTCGCTGAGCGCCCAGACACAGGGCCAGGGCCACGAGACGACGTTCGCGCAGATCGTGGCCGAGGAGCTCGGCATCCCGCCCGAGGACGTGGAGGTCCGCCACGGCGACACCGACCGCTCCCCCTACGGCCTCGGCACCTACGGCAGCCGCTCCACGCCGGTCTCCGGCGGCGCGGTGGCGATCGTCTCGCGCAAGGTCCGCGACAAGGCACGGCTGATCGCCGCGACGATGCTCGAGACGCGGCCCGAGGACCTCGCGTGGGAGAAGGGCCGCTGGTACGTCAAGGGCGACCCGGAGAAGGGCGCGCTGATCGAGGACGTCGCCGAGCGCGCATACTCCGGCGAGACGCTGCCGGACGGGATGGAGGGCGGCCTCGACGCGCAGGTCATCTACGACCCGCCGAACCTCACGTACCCCTACGGGGCCTACATCGCGGTCGTAGACATCGATCCCGACACGGCCCAGGTCACGGTCCGGCGCTTCATCGCGGTCGACGACTGCGGCGTGCGGATCAACCCGATGATCGTCGACGGGCAGATCCACGGCGGGCTCGCGGAGGGCGTCGGCATCGCCCTGATGGAGCTCCTCTCGTTCGACGAGGAGGGCAACTGCCTGAACTCGTCGTTCATGGACTACCTGATCCCGACGGCGCTCGAGTGCCCGGACTTCGAGCTCGGCGCCACCGTCACCCCCTGCCCGCACCATCCGCTCGGCGCCAAGGGCGTCGGCGAGTCGCCCAATGTCGGCTCGCCGCCGGCCATCGTCAACGCGGTGATCGACGCGCTACACGAGACGCACGGCGTCGACCACATCGACATGCCGTGCACGCCGGCTCGCGTGTGGAGGGCGATGCAGGGACGTCCCGAGCCGCCGCAGTGACGGACGACGTCGCCCGGCTCGTCGGAGACATCGAGACGCTGGCCCAGCGGCTGGCGTCCGTCGACTACCTCGTCGACGAGGGCCTGGCAACGTCGATGTTCCTCAGCCTGCGCCTGCCGCAGCCGCTCCTGCTCGAGGGCGCGGCGGGCGTCGGCAAGACCGAGGCCGCCCTCGCTCTGGCCGCGGTGCTCGACACGCCGCTCGTGCGGCTCCAGTGCTACGAGGGGATCGACGCCGCCGAGGCGCTGTACGAGTGGAACTATCCCCGGCAGCTGATCAGCATCCGGCTGGCCGACGCGTCCGAGTCGCCGCTGCGCGAGGAGGATCTCTTCGGGCCGGACTACCTGATCCGGCGCCCCCTCCTACGCGCGCTCGAGCACCCGGGACCGCGGCCGGCGGTGCTGCTGATCGACGAGATCGACCGTGCCGACGACGACTTCGAGGCCTTCCTGCTCGAGCTGCTCGCCGACGCGTCCGTGACCATCCCGGAGATCGGGACGATCACGGCGACCCACCCGCCGATCATCGTCCTCACCTCCAACCGCACGCGAGACCTGCACGACGCGGTCAAGCGCCGCTGCCTCTACCACTGGATCGACTACCCGGACGCGCGCCGGGAGGTGGAGATCATCCGCCGCCGCGTGAAGGGCGCAGCCGAGGTGCTCGCCGTGCAGGTCGCGACCGCGGTGTCGCGCATGCGGGCCAGCGACGTGCAGAAGCCGCCGGGGATCGCCGAGGCGATCGACTGGCTGGCCGCGCTCGACCTGCTCGGCGTGGACGCCTTGGACGCGGCGACGATCGACCGCACGCTCGGCGCGGTGCTCAAGTACGGGGAGGACCAGGAGGTGATCCGCGCGGCCGGCCTGGAGGAGCTCGTGCGCCAGGGATGAAGGTCGAGACCGTCTGGCTCGACCTGCCCGAGCTGGTCGGCGCCTTCGCGCGGCGGCTGCACGACGCCGGCCTGCCGATGACCCCGGCCCGGTCGGCCGATCTGGCGCGGGCGCTCGACCTCGTGCGGCCGGTCACGCGCCGGCGGCTCTACTGGACGGCGCGCGCCATCGCGGTGAACGACCCGACGCAGGTGCCGGTGTTCGACGCGGTCTTCGCCGGCGTGTTCCGGGGCTACCCGGAGGACGAGCCGGCGCCCGATCTGCCGCCCCCGGCGGGCGGCCACCGCGGCACCGCCCCGTCGGCGGGGGGTGGCAAGCGCGGCCGGATCGAGGTGCCGCTCGCCATGGCCAGCGACGAGGAGCGGCTCTCCGAGAAGCGCTTCGACGCGCTCGAACCGCACGAGCTCGCGCACCTCTACGCGCTCATGCAGCGGCTGCGGCTCGAGCCGCCGCCGCGCCGCACGCGCCGCCACGAGCGAGCGCGGCACGGCGCGCGGATCGACATGCGCCGCACGCTGCGCGCGAGCCTGCACACCGGCGGGGACCCGATCCGGCTGGCGCGCCGGCGCCGCCGCGTGGTCCGGCGCCGGCTCGTCCTGCTGTGCGACATCTCCGGGTCGATGGAGCCGTACGCGCGGGCCTACCTCCAGTTCCTCACGTGCGCCGCGGGCGCCAGCCCGAACGCCGAGGCGTTCGTCTTCGCCACCCGGCTGACGCGGCTCACCCGGGCGCTCGCCGCTCGCGCTCCCGAGCGAGCGATCCAGCGCGCGGCGGAGACGGCGCCCGACTGGTCGAGCGGCACCCGGATCGGCGACGCGCTGAAGGCCTTCAACGACCGTCACGGGCGGCGCGGGATGGCGCGCGGCGCCGTGGTCGTGATCCTCTCGGACGGCTGGGAGCGCGGCGACCCGGCGCTGGTGGGCCGCGAGATGGAGCGGCTGGCGCGGCTCGCGCACCGGATCGTCTGGGTGAACCCGCGCGTGAGCGCGGGCGCGTTCAGCGTCCAGGCCGGCGGGATGGTCGCGGCGCTCCCGCACTGCGACGCGCTGGTCAGCGGCCACAGCTACGCGGCGCTCGGCGAGGTGGTGGCGGCGATCGGCGGTGCGTCGGTCGAGGCACCGGACGTCGAGGCCGAGAAGCCCGAGCCATGGGCGAGCGCGACACCGGTGGCGGGCAGCAGCGTCGCCATGCCCAGCGGCTACGGCCCGAGCCGCGGCCGCACGACGCCCGGATGGAGCATCGGATGACCGAGCCGAAGCTCTGCATCTACCCCGGCTGCGACCGTCCCGCCGTCCCGCCGCACCCGCTGGGCGGCCCGCAGCCCGCGTTCTGCGACCGGGAGGACCACAACGCCCTGACCGCTCACCAGGAGCGGCAGCGCCTCGCGGAGCATGAGAGAGGAGCCACGGATGAGTGACCCGGCGTACCGCGCGGTCTTCCTGCGCGTCCACCCCACCGGCAAGATGGTCCTGAGCCTCACCACCGACGCCGACGGCCGCGAGCCGGACTACGCGGCCCTCGTCGCCGGCGAGCTCGGCGTGCCCCCGCTGGACGTCAAGGTCGTGCCCGCTGACACCGACCGCTTCGGCACCGGCCACGGGTTCAACACCAGTCCTTCCGACGGCGCCTCGGCGGCCATCGTGAGCGCGACGGGCAAGATCAAGGACAAGGCGCGCCTGCTCGCCGGGATGGCGCTGGAGGCCGACCCGCAGTCCCTGACGTGGAACAACGGCGCGTGGGCGTCCGGCGACGCGTACAAGACGATCGAGGACATCGCCCTCTACGCGCACGGCACCGGCCCGCTCCCGCCCGGCGTCGAGGGCGGGCTCGACGCCCAGACCGTCTACCGCGACTGAGGCGCGGCCACGTCGATCTCCACGGTCACGTCGTCCGCGACCTTCAGCGCGCCGAACAGGGCCGTGTAGGGCTTCATGCCGAACTCGCTCTGCTTGACCACGGCCGTGCCGCGCACTCGCCCGTCGGCGACCATGAGGTCGAAGGCGATCGGCCGCGTGGCGCCGAAGAGCGTCAGATCGCCCTGCACCGCGACGCGTTCACCGGCGACGTCGACCGCCGTGGAGCGGAAGCTGATGTCGCGCCGCAGCAGCACCTCGTCGTTGATGGTCGTCTCGATGCTGGCGAGGTCGCCATCGTCGAGCGCCATCATGCCCCCGGTCCCCTCGCGCACGCGCAGCGAGGTCGGATCGGCATCGAGTGCGAGGCTCGGCGCGTCGAGATCCAACGTCGCCGACCACGTGGTCACATGGATCAGGAGATCGTGCCCGGCCTTGGCGACGGTGCCTCGGCGCTCCGTCCGCACCGAGAGAACTCCGTCATCGGGACCGAGCGTGTACACGCGCGGAGCCTATACAGACCACAAGGAGCAGCCCATGGCAGTTCAGCTCGAGCACCCGTTCACGACGTCGAAGCCGATCGACGAGAGCTTCGCGACCCTCGTCGACCTCGAGGAGGTCATCCCCTGCGTGGAAGGCGGGAGCGTCCTCGAGCGGACGGGCGACGACTCGGTGAAGGCCGAGATCGTCGTGAAGATGGGCGCGATGTCGATGAAGTTCACGGGCACGGTCGAGGTCACTGAGAAGCAGCCGGACACACACCGCGCGGTGATGACCGTCAAGTCGCGCGAGGCCGGCGGGCAGGGGCACGCCAACGCCACCGCGATCTTCACGATCGGCGACGACGGCGGCGGCACGGTCGCCACCAACGCGCAGATCACCGGCAAGGCCGCGTCGATGGGCGAGGGCGTCGTGGCCGGCGTGCTCGACGCCCTGATCACGGACTTCACCGGGAAGCTCAGCGCCAAGCTCTGATGGCCGAGGTCGTGATGCGGCGGGTCGAGCCGGGCGAGGTGCCGCCCGCTGGCGGCACCGCGATCCAGGAGGACCCCGACCGCCCGGTCTTCCGCGCCAACGGCCCGGACGACTACGTGTGCGTGGAGTGCGGGAACGTGCTCGCCGCGTCGATGAGCCACGAGCAGATGACCCTGAAGGTCCGCATCCGCTGCGGCCGCTGCCGCACGGTCAACGTCGCGATCACGGACATCAAGGGCTCGCCGATCCGGATCCGCTGAGCGCCCGTACTCTCTCCCGATGCTGTCGCTGCTCGAGGGCCGCCGGATCGTCGTCTGCGCAGGGGCGGGCGGCGTCGGCAAGACGACCACCGCCGCCGCGGTGGCCATGGGCATGGCCGAGCAGGGACTCAAGGTCGCGGTCGTCACGATCGACCCGGCCAAGCGGCTCGCCGACTCGCTGGGGCTCGAGGAGCTCGGCAACGAGCCGCGGCTCGTGGACCCCGAGCGCTTCTCGCAGCATGGCGTGCAGATCAGCGGCGAGCTGTGGGCGCTCATGCTCGACTCCAAGCGCACCTTCGACTCGCTGATCGAGCGCCTGGCGCCGGATGCGGAGACGCGCGACGAGGTGCTCTCCAACCGGATCTACCAGCAGCTCTCAGGCGCGGTGGCGGGCTCCC
>DATAFH010000030.1:0-13063 GCA_036257565.1 Solirubrobacteraceae bacterium
CGATGATGCCCTGGCCGAACAGTGCGGTCTTCATCCGCGCGTCGCCGATGTGATCGTCGAGCACCTCGGCGATCGATGCGTCGAAGACGACGTCGATCATCGTCTGCTCGCCCTGCAGCAGTTCCTCGATCTCCGCGCGCGTCGGCGACTCGCCCAGCCACGTGTCGCGCTCGCCCTTGCGCAGGCGCTTGCGGATCTCGTCGAAGAGGTGCTCGTACGCCCAGTAGCCGTCGATGTCCTTGGCCGACACGCCGAGGCGCAGCAGATCCTGCTGGGTCCGGTCGTCGTCGAGCCACTGGCCGAACGACGTGCCGTCCTCGAACGGGACCCACAGGTTGGGATCGGCCACGTCGAAGTGCAGGCCGCGCCGTCTCAGGTTCAGCTCTTCGATGACGAGCTCGTCGAGCAGCCCGACCACGTATGCGCACGGGCTGACGACGTAGTCCGGGTCGGCGAACGGCCGCTCCAGCGTGCACGCGCCGCCCAGCCGCTCGCGGCGCTCGAGCACGAGCACCTTCTGGCCCGCACGGGCGAGATAGGCGGCGGCGGTGAGGCCGTTGTGGCCGCCGCCGACCACGACTGCGTCCCAGCGGCGGGCGGCGAGCTCGTGGATCGGGGCGGGGAGCCCGACCTCACCGAGCTGGTTGGCGATGGCGTTCACGGGGCGACCTCCTGGGCGACGGCGTCGACGACGACGGCGCCGTCGGGGTGGACGATGACGGGGTTGCACTCGAGCAGCTCGAGGCCGTGGGTGAGGGCGGCCTCGGCGATGGCGACGGCGATCGGCGCAGCGTCGAGACCATCCAGCAGCGCGGCACCGCGCAGCGACGTCAAGGCCATGGTCACGCGGGCAACCCCGGCAGGTAAGGGAATGATGGCGATGTCGTCGAGGGCTTCGGTCCAGGCGCCGCCGAGGCCGACGATGAGCGCGGGAACGACCGCGTCGCTGCGGACGGACACGATGAGCTCGACGCCGGGGGGCGCCATCTCCTCGACGAGCACGTTGGGGCTGCTGAGTGTCGCAATGCGGGACCAAGCAGCCCCAACCTCGTCGGGATCGCGAAGATCGAGCGCCAACGCGCCAACGGCGGACTTGTGGCGGACGTCGGGCGACGACAACTTCACGGCGACCGCCCCGCCGAGGTCCGCCAGCGCGGCCCGGGCCTCACCCTCACTCAATGCCAGCCGTCCACCGACGACGGGGACACCGCAGCGCCGAAGGAGCGCCTTCGCCTCATGCTCCGCGAGCCACCGCCCCGTCCCGCGCGCCACGCGAACACCGGCGATCTCGCGCAGGCGCGGCCCGTCAAGCGCACGCAAGCCAGCACACGCCACCCCCGTCCGCAGCCCCGCCACCGCGGCCACGCCCGCCGACTGAAACCGCCACGCCGCCTCGTCGTCGAGCAGCTCCGGCAGCGTTGACGACACCATGACGGGCACGGGCGACACCGCGGCGCCGGCGAGGATGCCCGCCTCGACCGCGTCCCAGCTCTCCGCGGCCGCGCCGTCGATCCCCGCCGGCCGGTCGTAGAACACGAGCACCTGGCCGACCTCCGGGTCCCCGCCGACCTCCCGCACGATGTCGCGCAGCGTGTCGGTCTCCCCCCAGATCAGCGCGGTGTAGTCGAGGGGATTCGCGACCGTCGCCGCCTCCGGCAGCCGCTCCCGCAGCGCCGACACGGTCGCCGGCGCGAACCCGGGCAACGAGAGGCCCCGCCGCGCGGCCTCGTCGGCCCCAAGCCCCGAGTCGCCTCCCGAGCACGTGAGGATCGCGAGCCCGTCTCGCCGCGCCCCCGGCCGGCGGACCGCCAGCGCCTTGGCCTTCTCGAGCAGGTCGTGCACGTCGTCCGCCCACGCGGCGCCCGCCTCCTCCATCAGCGCCCGGAACACCCGGTGGTCGCCGGCCAGCGCCCCCGTGTGCGCGGCCGCGGCCGCCGCGCCGACCGCCGAGGCGCCGACCTTGAGCACCGCCACGCCCACGCCCTCGTCCGCGCAGACCGCGAGCGCCTCGCACAGCCGCGAGCCGTCCCCGTCCGCCTCCACGAGCAGCGCGATCGAGCGGACGCCGGGCTCGCGGGCGAGGTGCTCGACCCAGTCCGGCGTCGTGACCACGGTCTCGTTTCCGCTCGAGACCGCGGTGTGCAGCCGCAGGCCCCGCCGCGTGGCCAGCGCGTTCACGACGAGGTTGCCGCTCTGGGACACGAGCGCGACATGTCCCGGCTGCGGCGACGCGAGCGCGTCGCCCCACAGCGCCGCCCGCGAGTGCAGGGCGATCAGCCCGTCGCAGTTCGGGCCGCAGACCGGCAACCCGTGCCGGAGCGCCGCCTCGCGCAGCCCGACCTCCAGCGACACTCCCGCGCGCGTCTCCCCGAACCCCGCCGCGTAGACCACGGCGCCCCCGCAGCCGAGCGCCCCCGCCTCCTCGATCACCGCGGCGACACCCGCCGCGGGGATCGCGACGACGACCGCGTCCGGCACGGCCGGAAGCTCGGACAACGATCGAAAGCACGGAACGCCGAGCGCCGACGATCGGCCCGGATTGACGCCCCAGACGTCTCCCTCAAAGCCAAGCCGTTCGAGGTTCAGCAGCGTCTCTGCCGCGTACGAGCCCGCGCGATCGCTCGCACCCACGACGGCCACCGAGCGTGGAGAGAGCAGGCGGGAGAGCACTAGTGCAGGGTCCGCTCCACGCCCCGCCGCTCGAGCGCCCGGGCGACGATCAGCCGCTGGATCTCGCTCGTGCCCTCCCAGATGCGGTCCACGCGCAACTCGCGCAGGAACCGCTCGGCGACGTTCGTCCGCATGTAGCCGCGCCCGCCGAAGACCTGCACGGCGCGGTCCGCGCACCGGTACGCCGCCTCGCTCACGAACAGCTTGGCCATCGACGCCTTGGCGTGCACGAGCTTGGGATCGGCGGCTCCATCCGCCAGCCGCGCGACCTCCAGCATCAGCGCGCGGCCCGCCGCGGCGTCCGCCGCCGAGTCGGCCAGCGGGAACGAGACGCCCTGGTGGTCCATGATCCGCGCGCCGCCCTGTTCGCGCGAAAGCGCCCACGCGGTGGCCTCCTCGAGCAGCCGCCACATCGCGCCGACGCCACGCGCCGCGATCCCCAGCCGCTCCTCGGTGAACCACGCTCGCTGCAGCGCCTCGCCCTCGCCCACGCCGCCGACCACCGCGTCGTCGTCCACCCGCACCGAGTTGAACCGAATCGTCGGATGCCCGTGCGGATAGGAGTGCGTGAACGGCGGGTCGTCGACCACCTCGATGCCATCGCACGCGCGGTCGACGAGGAACAGCGTCGGCCGTCCGTCCGCGAGCGCCATGACGATGTAGACGGCGGCCACGTCGCCGTAGGTGACGAACCACTTCTCGCCGTCGATCACCCAGCCGCCGTCCGCACGTGTCGCGGTCGTCGCGATGCCCGACGGATCGGAGCCGGCGCGTTCCTCGGTGACCGCGTAGGCGTCGTGCAGCTCCCCGCGCAGGGCCGGCCGCAGGTAGCGGTCGATCTGCGCCTCGGACCCGGAGCCCAGCACGTTGTAGGCGCTCGGCACATGCCACGACAGCGCGTTGGTCGAGCGGCCGAACTGCTCCTCGACGAGCACCCAGTCGAGCTTCGACCAGCCCTGGCCGCCGTGATCGCGCGCGTGCAGCCCGCCCGCGAGCCCGGCGTCGACGGCGGCCGAGCGGATCCGCGCGATGTCCTCGTCCGGCAGCCGGCCGCCGGCGCGCTCGGCCCTCTCCTCGAGCGGGAACAGGACGTCCTCGACGAACGCCCGCGCCCGGCCCACAAGATCCTGCGTGCCGCGCGGCACCCCTTCGAGCCGGGCCGAGACGTCGGCCGCGGTCATACGGGCAGCGCCTCACGCACGCGCCGGCGCGCGCGCCGCCAGCGCTGGTCGTGGAGCACGCGCTGCGCCGCGTTGTGCCCGCCGAGCGCCATCACGCCGCCGCCGGGGTGCGTGCCGGCGCCGCACAGGTAGAGGCCGTCCACCGGCGTCGCGTACTGGGCGAGCGCCGGGGTCGGCCGCATGAACGCCATCTGGTCGAGGCCCTGCTCGCCCTGGAAGATCGAGCCGCCGACGAGCCCGAAGATCCGCTCCAGATCGGGCGGCGCGAGCACCTCCCGATGCACCACGGCATCGCGCACGTTCGGCGCCCGCTCGGCGAGGATGTCCAGGCACCGGTCGGCGTACGCCTCGCGCGCCCCCTCGGGCCAGCCGGACTCGTCGTACGGGCCGTACTGGGTGAACATCGTCATCACGACGGAGCCGTCGTCGGTCAGCGTCGAGTCGATCGTCGACGGCACCTCGACCTCGAGGTAGGGCACCTCGGAGGGCACGCCGCGGCAGGCGTCCTGCCACGCGCGCTCGAGCTGGTCGATCGACGGGCAGAAGGCGACGCCGGAGCGCACGAGACGCTCCTGGTCGGCGTCGCTCACGCCCTCGTAGCGCGGAGGCTCGGACAGCACCCAATTCACCTTCACCGAGCCGCCGCGGGTCTTGTAGCGCCGCAGGTCCTCGACCACCTCGTCCGGGAAGTGCTCGGCCCCGGCCAGGTCGAGCACCGTCGTCTGCGGATGGGCGCCGGAGAGCACCACGGGCGCCCGCAGCCCCTCGCCGCCGGCCAGCGTCACGCCGAGCACCCGCCCGTCGCGCACGTCGATCGAGCGCACGTCGGCCCCGGTCCGGATGGTCGCGCCCGAGGCCTCCGCGCTGCGGGCGATCGAGGCCGAGATCGCACCCATGCCGCCCTTCACGTGCCCCCACAGCCCGGGCACGCCGTCGATCTCCCCGAGCTCGTGGTGGAGCAGGTTGTACGCGGTGCCCGGCGTCCGCGGCCCGGCCCAGACGCCGACCACGCCGGTCGACGCCATCGCGCCCTTGAAGGCGTCGTGCTCGAACCAGTCGTCGAGCAGGTCGCCGACCGACATGGTCATCACGCGGTAGAAGTCGTGAATGTCGCGGCGCGTCAGCCCCGCGGCGCGTCCCGCCTCCCGCAGCAGGCCGAGCAGGTCGCCGGGATGCCGGGAGCCGAGCGCCGGCGGCGGGCGCAGGAGCATCGGGCGCAGGAAGTCGGCCATCCGCCCCAGCAGCGCCTGGAACGCGGGGTACGCCTCGGCGTCGCGCGGTGAGTGGACCGCGAGCGAGCGCACGGTCGCCTGCTCGTCGTTGAAGAAGAACAGCGGCGGGCCGTCGGCGGGCAGCGTCGAGTACGCGGGGTCGAGCGGGTGGACCTCGTAGCCGAAGTCCTTCAGCCGCAGGTCGGCCACGACCTTGGGGTGCAGCAGCGAGACGACGTACGACGCCCGCGACACCCGGTGGCCCGGCCAGACCTCCTCGGTCACGCAGGCGCCGCCGAGCACGTCGCGGCGCTCGAGCACGCAGACGCGCTGCCCGGCGCGCGCCAGGTACGCCGCCGCGGTCAGCCCGTTGTGGCCGCCGCCGACGACAAGGGCGTCGTAGGAGTGCGGACGGCGGTTCGTTGCGGACGCGGTCGGAGGCGACGAGGTCACGGTCATGTCCGGCACCCTACGCAATCCTGATCTTGTAGTCAATTGCACGAAGTTGCTAGGCTGCCGTCATGACCGCCGTCGCGACCCGCTCACCGTTCACCGCCGAAGAGCTCGAGCCGACGCTGCGCCCCCTGCTCGAGGCGTCGATGCTCCCCACCCGGGCGTTCACCGACGACGACGTCGCCGCGTGGGAGGCCGCCAACCTCTTCCTCGGCGGCTGGATCTGCGTCGGCCACGTCTCCGCGCTCGAGGGCCGCGGCCGGTTCATCACGGCCGAGGTCGCGGGCGAGAGCCTGCTGTTCGTCGACGGGCGCGGGTTCCACAACGTGTGCCGGCACCGAGGCGCGCGCCTGGTCACCGAGCCCGAGGGCACGGTGCGGCGCCTGCAGTGCCCCTATCACGCTTGGAGCTACGGCTTCGACGGCGCGCTGCGCAACGCGCCGCACACCGACGCCGTCGAGAACTTCGACCCCGCGTGCCACGGGTTGACCCCCGTTCGCACCGAGACCCTCGGCGGCCTGCTCTTCGCCGACCCCTCCGGCAACGCCCCGCCCCTGCACGAGCACGTCGGCGCGCTGGCCGAGCACCTCGACGCCTACCGCACCTCCACCCTCCGCCGCGCCGCCCGCATCGACTACGACGTCAAGGCCAACTGGAAGGCGATCGTCGAGAACTACTCCGAGTGCCTGCACTGCCCGGGCGTCCACCCCGAGCTCAACCGCCTCAGCCACTACATGAGCGGCGACGACTTCGAGGGGGCGGGAGCGTGGTGCGGCGGCTCGATGACGCTCTCGGAGGGCGCGGCGACGATGGCCACCAACGGCGGCGGCCCCACCCGCCCCGCGATCGCGGACGTCGACCCGCGCAAGGTCCTCTACTTCGCGATCTTCCCCAACTGCCTCGTCTCCCTGCACCCGGACTACGTGATGCTCCACACGCTGTGGCCGCGCGGCGCCGGGCGCACGGAGGTCGTCTGCGAGTGGTTCTTCGAGCCGTCCACGATGGAGCACGACGGCTTCGACGCGAGCGACGCGGTCGAGTTCTGGGACCTCGTGAACCGCCAGGACTGGCACGTGTGCGAGCTCACGCAGCTCGGGGTCGGCTCGCGCGGCTACACCCCCGGCCGCTACACGGAGGCCGAGAGCACCGTGCACGACTTCGACCGCATGGTCGCCGAGGCGTACCTCAAGTGAGCCGCGAGCGGATTCTCGACGCGGCGATCGAGCGGATCGCGCGCGACGGGATCGACGAGGTGCGGATCGCGCGCATCGCAATGGACGCCGGGGTCTCGACGGCGCTCGTGCACTACCACTTCGCCACCCGCGAGGCCCTGCTCGCGGAGGCGCTCGAGCACAGCTTCGAACTCGCAGGTGACGTGCGCACCGTCGACACCGGCGAGGCGCCCGCGATCCAGCGTCTCCGGGACATGATCGAGCAGTGCCTGCCGCTGCCCGGCGCCCAGGAGCGTGAGTGGGTGCTGTGGGTGGAGCTGTGGCTGCGTGCCGTCCGCCACCCCGAGCTGCGGCCGACCGCCGCGAGGCTGTACGCCCGCATGCACGACTGGCTGCGCGAGGCGATCGAGGATGCCGTCGAGGCCGGCGAGCTGGCTCCCAACGATCCCGACCGGACCGCCGACCACGTGCTCGCCCTCATCGACGGCTTCGGCGTGCGCGCCCTGCTCGGGGATCCTGCCGTGTCGATCGAGCGAGCGCGCGATGAGGTATGGGCGGGACTTGCGCCGATCCCGGCGCCCGGCTAGGTTTCCTGAATCGCGGTTCGGAGAACCCCATGAGCCCGCGCCCGTCGATCGCTCACGAGCGTCGGCCGGCCATCCTGGCCGCCGCCGCCGAGGTGATCGCCGAGCGCGGCGTCCAGGGCACGCGGATCAGCGACGTGGCGCAGCGCGCGCGGACGAGCGCGCCCGGCGTACTCTACTGGTTCCCCTCCAAGGACGACCTGCTCGCCGAGGCGCTGGCGTTCGCGGACGACCGCTTCTACGAAGGGTTGACCGGCGAGCTCGGCGCGCTGGAAGGCCCGTGGGAGCGGCTGTCGCGGCTGATCGCGCTGTGGCCGGTCGAGGACGACCGGGAGACGGTGCTGTGGATGGAGCTGTGGGTCCGCGCCCTGCGCGACCCGCGGCTGGCGGCGATCCGCGAGCGGCTCGACCGCCGCTGGCGAGGCACGATCGCGGACGTGATCCGCGACGGCCAGGCGAGCGGCGAGTTCGAGACCGCCGCCGACGCCGAGGACGTGGCGCTTCTCATCGGGGCGCTGATGGACGGGTTCGCGATCCTGCTCGCGCTGGACGATCCCGCGGTGACGGCCGACGCCGTCCGGCGGCACTGCCTGGCGTTCGCGGGGTCGCACCTTCGAGTCGGAGAGGGAGAGCATGACGAGGGATCCGTGGAAGGCGCCGCTCCGGCGGCGTGAGCTGCTGCAGGGCGGTGCCGGCCTGGCACTCGGGCTCGGCCTGGCCGGCTGCGGCGTGGGGAATCAGGAGCAGGCGTCGAAGGAGCAGACCGAGCGCGTCGTCGAGGCGAAGGTCGACGGCGACCTCGTCTACTTCAACTGGTCCGAGTACCTCGAGCCGAAGCTGATCAAGGCGTTCGAGAAGCAGTACGGCGTGAAGGTCCGCGAGTCGAACTTCGACTCGATGCAGGGCATGATGGCCAAGCTGCGCTCGGGAAACCGCTACGACCTCATCTTCCCCTCGTCGGAGTGGGTCGACCGCTTGCGCAAGGCCAACCAGCTGCTGCGCATCGACCTCGACCAGCTGCCTAACGCCGACACGGTGTACGACTACTTCGCCACGCCCTGGTACGACCCGCAGGCCGACCACACGGTCCCCTACGCGATGTACGCGACCGGAATCATCTACCGGGCCGACAAGATCGGTGACATGTCCGGCTCCTGGAACGACATGGTCAACCCCACGGCCGACGGCCGCGCGTTCCTGCTCGACGACTTCCAGGAGGTCATCGGGGCCGGCAACCTCGTCTCGGGCGCCGAGCTCAACTCGGTGGACGAGGGCGACGTCGAAAAGGCCAAGGAGTGGGCGCTGAGCGTGAAGCCCAAGCTGCGCGGCTTCTCGACCGACGACGTGCAGAACATGGTCTCCGGCAACGCCTGGATCCACCACGGCTGGAACGGCGACGTCGTCAACATCCGCAACCAGGTCGACAAGCCGGAGAACTACTCGTTCCAGAAGTGCTCGGAGGGCATCCCGCTGGGCACGGACTGCTTCGCCATCCCCGCCAACGCCGAGCACCCCGGCACCGCGCTGACCTTCATCAACTTCATTCTCGACCCCGAGAACGCGTCGAAGAACATCGAGTACATGGGCTATCCGATGCCGTACACGGGACCCGACGAGACGTTCGCCGGCCTGGTGAAGGACGATCCCGCGATCAACGTCACCGTCGAGGATCTCGAGAGCGGCCAGCAGTTCGAGAACCTCGGCGCCGAAGGCCGGCGGCTCTGGGATCGCACGTGGACGGAGATCAAGGCGGGCTGAGCGGCCGCTTCGCGGCACGCACCCTGTTCCCCGGCGGCTTCTGGCTGCTGGCCTTCTTCGCGGCCCCGCTCGGCCTCGTCATCGCCGTCTCGTTCGGCACCACGGACGAGCTCGGCGGCGCGATCTACGGCTGGTACCCGGAGAACTACTCGCGCGTGTTCGACCCGCTGTTCGCGCCGGTGCTGCTGCGTTCGGTCGGCTACGCGCTCGCCACGGTCGTCCTCTGCCTGCTGCTCGGCTATCCGGTCGCCTACTACATCGCCCGCTTCGGCGGGCGCCGCAAGCAGGCGCTGATCGCGCTCGTGGTGCTGCCGTTCTTCGTCAACTACCTGATCCGCACGTACGCCTGGGTCGCGATCCTCTCCGACGAGGGCGTGATCAACGGCTTCCTCGGCGAGCCGGTGCGCTTCCTCAACACGCCGTGGGCGGTGATCGGCGGCCTGGTCTACGGCTACCTGGCGTTCATGATCCTGCCGGTCTACGCGGCGCTCGACCGCATGGACCCGGCGCTCATCGAGGCGGGGAAGGATCTCTACGGGACCGAGCTGAGCACGTTCATCCACGTCACGTGGCCGACCACCTTTCAGGGCGTGCTGGCCGGGTGCGTGCTCGTCTTCCTGCCCGCGGTGGGCGACTTCGTGAGCGCGCAGCTGCTCGGTGGGCCCGGCACCTACATGGTCGGCAACCTGATCCAGCAGCAGTTCTTCGGGGCCGAGGACTGGCCGTTCGGCAGCGCGCTGACCACGGTGATGATGCTGTTCCTGCTCGTCTTCATGGTCTTCTACCTGCGCTCGGCGGCGCGCGAGGCGCGGACGTGAAGGCGCTGCGGCTCTACACGGCCGCGTTCTTCGCGTTCATGTTCGCTCCGCTCGTCGTTGTCGTGCTCTTCTCGTTCAACGACGAGCGGTCGGTGCAGAAGTTCGGCGGCTTCAGCCTGCGCTGGTACGAGGCGTTCGTGGAGAGCGAGTCGCTGCGCGGGTCGCTGGTCGCGAGCCTCGAGATCGCGTTCGTGACGATGCTCGTGTCCACGGTGCTGGGCACGCTGCTCGCGTTCGGGCTGGTGCGGGCGCGCACGCGGTTCGCGTCGAGCGCCAACGTGCTGATGCTGATCCCGCTCGTGACTCCGGAGATCGTGGCCGGCGTGTCCGCGCTGCTGCTCTTCACCCAGCTCGGCATGCGGCTGTCGCTGCTCACGATCATGATCGCCCACATCACGTTCTCGATCTCGTACGTGACCGTCGTCGTGCGGGCACGCCTGTCGACGCTCAACCAGGAGGTCGAGGACGCGGCGCTCGACCTGGGGGCGACGCGCTGGCAGACGTTCCGGCTCGTGGTCCTCCCCGCTTTGTGGCCGGCCGTGCTGGCCGCCGGGCTGCTCGTGTTCGCGCTCTCGTTCGACGATTTCGTGCTCTCGTTCTTCACCACGGGCGAGTCGCCGCAGCCGCTACCCGTCCGGATCTGGTCCGCGATCCGCTTCGGCGTGACGCCGACGATCAACGCGATCGGCTCGCTGATGCTGCTCATCTCGCTCGCCGCCGTCGCGCTCGCGCTCGTGGTGCAGCGCGAACGGGCCTGAGCACGCGTTCTGACCACAAGCCGGGCATGCTTGCTACGGCTTCAGCCGGCGCCCGGTGGCGAACAGCCATGCGCTCCAGGCGACGCAGACGGTCGCCATGGCGGCGGTGACGGCGAGCGAGAGCGCGACGGAGACGTCCGCGGTCCCCAGGAACCCGTAGCGGACGGCGTTGATCAAGTAGAAGATCGGGTTCGCGTGCGAGATCTCCAGCCACGGCGAGGGCAACGCGTCGATCGAGTAGAAGACGCCGCCGAGAAAGCTCAGCGGCAGGATCACGAGGTTGGTGACGAATGCCGTGTGGTCCCAGGACTCCGCGTGGATGCCGACGACCACGCCGAACGAGCAGAACAGCGCGAGCAGCAGCAAAAGGGAGAGCACCAGCACCAGCGGGTGCGCGACCGAGACGCCGGTGATCGGCAGCGCGATCGCGGCCAGCCCGGCGCCGATCAGCAGCGCGCGGACGGCGCCGCCGAGATTGAGCGACAGGTTGACCTCCCACGCGCGCATCGGGGCGGCCAGGACGTCGTTGAGATAGCGGTCGAAGCGCGCCTGGAAGACGCTGGCCGAGTTGTTCGCGTACGCGGCCTGGGCCATCGCCATGGCGATCAGCCCGGGGACGATGAAGCGGTCGTACGGCACGCCGTCGATCTGGCGGATCCGCTCGCCGAGCGAGAGCCCGAACACGAGGATGAACAGCGCGCTCGAGAGGATCGGCGCGGCGACGGTCTGCGTCCACAGCTTGAGGACGCGCAGGACCTCGCGGCTCGTGAGCGCGATCAGGCCCGGGTTCATGGCGCCGCCATGGCCTTGACATAGACGTCGGCGAGCGACCCGACCCCGTACGCCTCGCGCAGGCCCTCGGCCGAGTCACGGGCCAGCAGCCGCCCTTCGCGGATGAGCGCGATCTCCTCGCACAGCTCCTCGGCCTCCTCGAGGTAGTGCGTGGTGAGGAAGATCGTGGTGCCGGTCTCGTGCAGGCGGCGGATGTAGCGCCACAGCTCGAGCCGCAGCTCGAAGTCCACGCCCGCCGTCGGCTCGTCGAGGATCACCAGGCGCGGCTCGTGCATCAGCGCGCGAGCGAGCAACAGCCGGCGCCGCATGCCGCCCGACAGCTTCGGCGCCCGCGTGCGCGCCTTCGCCCGCAGGTCGAAGACGTCCATCATCTCGGCGGCCCGGCGGCGCGCGTGCGCGCGGTTCATGCCGTAGTAGCCGCCGTGGTAGAGCAGCGTCTCCTCCACGTCGAGGAAGCGGTCGAGGTTGACGTCCTGCTCCGCGAGGCCGACGAGCGCCCGCGCCGCCATCGAGTGATGCGGGCAGCCGAAGACCAGCGCCTCCCCGGCGGTCGGGCGGATGAGGTTGCAGACCGCCGAGATGAGCGTGGTCTTGCCGGCGCCGTTGGGGCCGAGGAGCCCGAAGAACTCGCCGGCCGGGACCACGAGGTCGAAGTCCTCGAGCGCGAGCAGCCCGTCGTCGTATCGCTTGGTCAGCCCGCGCAGCTCGAGTGCGTTCACGCGGTCCACGGTACTTACAGGCCCTTTACGCGCTGTTCAGAGCGGGCTGGCAGGGTCCCCGGCGTGACCCGGATTGCGATCGTCGATCCGCAGCCGGCCGTTCGCGCCGGCCTGGCCATGCTCCTGCGCACCGAGCCGGGCCTCGTGCCGGTCGGCGCGGCCGCGGACGCGCACGACGGGCTCGAGCTGATCGGGCGGGTGCGGCCCGACGTCGTCCTGCTCGAGCGCCAGCTGCCGGAGGGCGACGGCATCTCGGTGTGCCGCCGCCTGGCCGCACGGGCCGGCGCTCCGCGCGTGATCCTCTACACGGCGGATCCCGACCGCGAGCTGACGCTGCTCGCCCGGGTGGCGTCGGCCCACGGGCTGGTCGACAAGGCGGCCGATCCGGGCGAGCTGTTCGAGGCGATCCGCATCGTGGCGCGCGGCGGCTCGGCGCTCCCGCCGCTCGACGTGCGCGAGATGGAAGCCGCCGCCCATCTGATCGACCCCGAGGACCTCGCGCTGCTGGCGATGCTGGTCGACGGGACCGCAGCCGGCGAGGTGGCCGACACGCTGCATCTGGATCGCCGCCGCGTTTCGCGCCGGATCGAGCGCATGCTCGGCCGCCTGCGCGAAGGCGCGACGGCCGCCGCCTAGTATCAGGGCCCATGCCCCTCGTCCCCATGGTCATCGAGCGCACGGCCCGAGGCGAGCGCGAGTTCGACATCTACTCGCGCCTGCTCAACGAGCGCATCATCTTCCTCGGCAGCCCGGTCGACGACCAGGTGGCCAACCTGATCGTCGCGCAGCTCCTGCACCTGGAGTCCCAGGACCCGGACAAGGACATCTCGATCTACATCAACTCGCCGGGCGGCTCGATCTACGCGGGCCTGGCGATCTACGACACGATGCAGTTCATCAAGCCCGACGTGGCGACGATGTGCGTCGGGATCGCGATGTCGATGGGC
>DATAFH010000031.1:0-15721 GCA_036257565.1 Solirubrobacteraceae bacterium
AGCGCGATGACCAGCAGGCTCAGGGCACGTCTCATCGGGTTCCTCCCGGTCGCAGGCACGTCGCGCGGGATCGGACCGCGCGACGGCGGCGCCCATGTCACCCGCTTGTGAGCGGCGCGTGAGGATCGTGTGGCCGCGCCCGCGTCAGGGGCGGTCCGAGCGCCCAGTACGTCACCCGCTCGGATGGCGGCAGCCGGGGATCTTACGGCCTGATCTCGGGGCCGTCCGCTTGCCCATCCGCCGACCGGGATACGGTCAAAGTCGCGACGAGCGCTGTTTGCCGTTGTCTCGCCGCGGGCGATGAGCAATCCATGACCCGCGTCCCCTACCAGGCGGAGCTCCAGCGCCTGCAACACGCCGTCCATGACGAGCCCCGAGCCGTGTCACGCCAGCTCGCACCGGTACGAGAGGCGCTGGAGTCCGGCGACCGAGCGATCGCGGACGAAGTGATCGAGCGCGACGGCGAGGTGGAAAGCCTGTACGCCGAGTTGCAGGCCGACCTCGTCACCGTCATCGCGCGCCAAGCACCCGTGGCGAGCGATCTGCGGCTCATCACGGCACTGCTGCACGTCAGCCGGATGATCGAGCGCATGGGCGACCAATGCGTGAACGTCGCGAAGCTCCTCACGGTCGCGGGCCCGAGCCCGGACGGCACGGAGGAGTTTCACGGCTGCCTGCTCATGATGTGCCGCGCGACCGAGGAGGCCATCGAAGCCGCCGCCACGACGCTGTGTGACGAGGATCTCGACGCCGCTCGGGCGCTGGAGGAGGGCGACACCGTGGTCAACGAGCTCAACCGCTCGTGCTTCGCCCGTGCCATCGAGCTCGGCGATGCCCACGAACGGCGCGCGTGGGCGACGGCGATGATCCTGGTCGCGCGCGCGTTCGAGCGGATCGCCGACAACGCGGTCGACATCGGTGCGCACATGCGCTTCGCGGTGACCGGTACGTTCGAGTCACGGCCTGCAACGCCCGCCGCGTAGCCTCACGGCTCGAAGGCGCGTGAAAGTATCGTCAGCGCGGCCAGGTCAGAGTCCGGCCGACACCGGGGTCGAAGGCCGAGCGCGCGACCTCGACGAATGCCGCGAGAGCGTGCGACGGATCGTCGGCGCGCCAGACCAGGCACGTCTCAAGCGCATCGGTCGGTTCGCTGATCGCGACCGCGACGATCCCGTCGGGGAGACCGCCGGCGACCGTCTGCGGGGCCATGGCGACAGCGGGGATCTCGGCCAGGACCCCGAGATCCCAGCCGGTGTGGAACGACTCGGTCCGCACTCGCGGCTCGAAGCCGGCGCGGCGATAGATGGACATGAACGCGTCGTGCAGTCGCGGTGCGATCTCGCGCGGGAAAAGGATGAAGTCCGCGGCGGCGAGCGCGGAGAGCGGGATCGCGTCCTGGTGCGCGAGGGAGTGTGTCTCGGGCAGGAGCGCGACGAGGTGCTCCTTGCGGATCGGGGCGAGCTCGAGCTCGGCGGCGATCTCGGGGCAGAGGGAGACGGCGATGTCGATGCTGCCGCCGGCAAACGCGGGCGGCATCCGGGCGTTCCACAGCTCCTGGGCGAGGAGCTCGACGTCCGGGTGGCTCGCCCGGAAGGCCCGCCCGAGCGCCGGGAGCGTCTCGAAGCGCGTGCTCCACGAGTAGGCGATCCGCAGGTGCCCGAGCTCGCCGGCCGCCGCGCGCTTGGCGTCCTCGGCGGCCCGTTCGGCGTCGGCCAGCGTGCGCCGCGCTCCAGCAAGGAACGCGTGTCCGGCGTCGGTGAGCCTCACTTCGCGGGTCGTGCGGACGAAGAGATCCACCCCGAGGTCCCGTTCGAGCTGCCGGATCGCGGCGCTGAGCGGAGGCTGGGCCATGTGCATCCGCTGCGCGGCGCGGCTGAAGTTCAGTTCCTCCGCCACGGCGATGAAGTAGCGCAGGTGGCGCAATTCGACCATGCCAGGAGGAGCCTATTCCTCCCTATACGTGCTCGGTCTCGGGTTAGACCGGATTCGTGTTGGCGTTCGGGGCACGCCCTTCCTAGCGTGCGCCGCGTGGCACCGATCGTGCACATGTATCGCTCCGGCGAGCGCGGGCTGTTCGTCAACTCCTACCTGGTCGAGGGCGCCGAGGGTGTCGTCGCGGTCGACGCGCCGCTGCTGCTGTCGGACGGCCGCGCTTTTCGGGCCCGCCTCGAGGCTCTCAGGAAGCCGCTGCTGGGCGTGCTGGTCACCCACCCGCACCCCGATCACTACAACACGGTTACCGAGCTGCTCGCGGGCGAGGACGTGCCGGTCATCGCCCATGGCGACGTGGACCGCGAAATCCGCGCGAAGGACGACGCCAAGCGCGCCCAGTGGGGCCCGATGTTCGGGAACGAGTGGCCGGCCGCTGCGACCTTCCCGAACCGCACCGTGTCGGACGAGGAGTCGGTGGAGCTCGGCGAGATGCGGTTCACCGCGTGGGACTTCGGGCCGTGCGAGAGCGAGAGCGAAACGGTCTGGCTGCTGGGCGACGGCGACATCGCGTTCGTCGGTGACCTCGCGTTCAACGGCACGCACGCCTACCTGGCGGACGGGCACACGGACGCGTGGCTGCGGGCGATCGACCGGGCCGAGGAAGCGCTCGCCGGCGTGCAGACGCTCTACGTCGGCCATGGGGCTCCGACCATCCCCACCGTCCTGTCCGACCAGCGCCGCTATCTGCTGATGGCGCGCGAAGCGATCGGGCGCGTCGCCGGCGGCCGCGCGCACCTCAGCGACGACGAGGCGGATCGCGTCGTGGGCCTGATGGAGCGCTACCTGCCGAGCGCCCCGCTGAGTTGGCTCGTCGCCGCCGGCGCTCCGGCTGTCGCCGCCGAGCTCGCGTCGGAGCCCGCCGCCACATGATCGTCGAGACATCCGCTACGAGATCCCCGAGGACGACGGTCAAGACCGCCGGCCACAAGGGCCGCGACGAGGCAACGAACGGCAACTGACGCGACGGGTCTCCATCAGCCCAATGGGTGTTCGCCGGGGGGCGCCGAGCCTGCTGAAGGTGAGGCACCCGTGTCGTCCCTCTGGCTCATGACCGGCAGCTCGAAGGGCTTCGGCCGAGAGCCCTGAGTTGTCGGCGGCGGCCAAACCGCCGATGCGCGACTTTGGCGCTCCGCGCCATTCACTCGGACGAGCCCGGGTCGTAGCTTGCCGCGCCATGAATCTCGCAGCCAACCTCAGCGCGACCGCGCACCGGCACCCCGACCGCAGGGCGCTGGCGCTCGGCGATGACGCGCTCGCGTACGCCGCACTCGATGCGGCGAGCGCGCGGGTCGCGGGCATGCTGCGCGCCCGCGGGCTGCGGCCCGGCGACCGCGTCGGCGTGATGCTCCCGAACGTCCCGCAGTTCGCGATGGCCTACTACGGCGTGCTGCGGATGGGCGGCATCGTCGTCCCGATGAATCCGCTGCTCAAGGCGCGCGAAGTCGAGCATTACGTCTCCGACTCGGGCGCGGCGCTGGTGCTCGACGACGCGAGCGCGCTGCCGGGCGACGCCGAGCCGGACCCGCGCGTGGCCGAGCGCGCGGTGGACGACACCGCGGTGATCCTCTACACGTCGGGTACCACCGGCAAGCCGAAGGGCGCCGAGCTCACCCACGGCAACCTCGCCCGCAACGCCGAGGTCATGCGCGAGCTGATCTCGGTGACGTCCGACGACGTCATCCTCGGCGCGCTGCCGCTGTTCCACTCGTTCGGGCAGACCTGTGGGCTGAACACCGCGGTGGCCACCGGCGCGTGCCTGGCGCTGATCCCCCGGTTCCAGCCCGCCGACGTGCTCGCGTTGATCGAGCGCCGCCGCGTGACCGTGTTCGAGGGCGTGCCGACGATGTATGCGGCGATGCTCCATGCCGAGCGTCGCGACGCGTCGTCGCTGCGCGTGTGTGTCTCCGGCGGGGCGGCGCTCCCGCTCGAGATCCTGCGCGGCTTCGAGGACGCGTTCGGCTGCGTGGTGCTCGAGGGCTACGGCCTCTCGGAGACCTCGCCCGTTGCTTCGTTCAACCGGCCCGCCCTGCGCAAGCCCGGCTCCATCGGCACGCCGGTCGACGGCGTCGAGATGCGGCTGCTCGATCCCACGCCGGAGGGCGTCGGCGAGATCGCCATCCGCGGCCACAACGTGATGAAGGGCTACTGGCGCAACCCCGACGCGACACGCAACGCGATCGACGCGGGCGGTTGGTTCCGCAGCGGCGATCTCGCGCGCGTGGACGAGGACGGCTGCTACTTCATCGTCGACCGCAAGAAGGAGCTGATCATCCGCGGCGGCTACAACGTCTACCCGCGCGAGATCGAGGAGGTCATCTACGAGCACCCGGCCGTGCGCGAGGCGGCGGTGGTCGGCATCCCCCACCCCGAGCTCGGCGAGGAGGTCGGCGCCTGCGTCTCGCTGAAGAACGGCGCCGAGGCCGGCGAGGCCGACGTGCGCGAGTTCGTCCGCTCACAGGTCGCCGCGTACAAGTACCCGCGACACGTGTGGTTCGTCGACGAGCTGCCGAAGGGCCCGACGGGGAAGATCCTCAAGCGCGCGATCGAGGTCCCGGTCGAGGTGGCGGCGCGGTGAGCGTCGCGGCCGCCGCCCAGGGGGCACTCGAGATCCTGCTCACCGACGCCGCCGTCGGCGGGCGTCGCCGCTTCGTCCCGGCCGGCGCCGCCGCCCGGACGGTGGCCGGCCTGGCCCGCCGGCCGCGGCGGCCCGCAGCGCGCGCACGGGCGCTCGGTGCCGAGCTGGCGCGCGCGGCAACGGGGCGCTCTCAGCTTCGCCCAGCCGCCGGCGACCGGCGCTTCGCCGACGGCGCGTGGACGACCAACCCGCTGCTGCGCTCGCTACTGCAGGTGTACCTGGCCGCGGGCGCGGCGGTCGACGGCCTGATCGCCGACGCCGAGCTCGACTGGCGAGACGAGCGCCAGGCACGCTTCGCGGCCGGCAACGTGCTCGACGCCCTCGCCCCGACGAACTTCCCGCTCACCAACCCCGCCGTGCTGCGCGAGATCGTCGACCATGGCGGCACCAACCTCGCGCGCGGCGCCCGTCAGCTCGTGCGCGACGTCTCGCGCTCGCCGCGGCTGCCCACCAGCGTCGACACGTCGAGCTTCGCCGTCGGGGAGAACCTCGCGGCCAGCGCGGGCTCGGTCGTCCTGCGCACCGACGTGTTCGAGCTCATCCAGTACCGGCCGCAGACGCCGGAGGTCCACGAGGTGCCGATGCTGATCGTCCCGCCGACGATCAACCGCTTCTACGTGCTCGACCTCGCGCCCGGCCGGAGCCTGGTCGAGCACCTGCTGCGCGAGGGCCAGCAGGTGTTCGTGATGTCGTGGCGCAACCCCGGCCCCGAGCACGGGCACTGGGACCTCGACACGTACGCCGAGGCCGTGCTCGAGGCGCGCGCGGCGACGGCCGAGATCGCGGCGTCGCGGTCGGTCCACCTGACCGTGGCATGTTCGGGAGGGATCATCACCGCCGGCGCCCTCCCCCAGCTCGCCGGCGACGATGTCGCGAGCCTGACGCTGCTCGTCTGCGCGCTCGACAACGCGCGCGCCGGCACGGCGTCCGCGCTCGCCGGTCGCGAGATCGCGGCCGCGGCGGTCGCCGAATCCGCGCGCAAGGGCTACCTCGACGGCCGCGCGCTCGCCGGCGTCTTCGCCTGGCTGCGCCCCAACGACCTCATCTGGGGCTACGTGGTCAACAACTACCTGATGGGCCGCCGGCCGCCGGCGTTCGACGTCCTCTACTGGAACCAGGACACGGTCCGCCTCGCCGCCGGTTTGCACCGCGACTTCGTCCGCATCGCGCTCGAGAACTCGCTCACGCGCCCGGGCGCCGTCGAGGTGCTCGGCGAGCCCGTCGACCTCGGCGCCTTCACCACCGACACCTACGCCGTCGCCGGACTCAACGACCACCTCGTGCCGTGGGAGAACGCCTATCGGAGCGCGCAGCTGTTCGGCGGCGTCAACCGCTTTCGTGCTGTCGTCGAGCGGCCACATCCAAGCCCTGGTGAACCCGCCTGGGCCGGACAGTCGGGCGAGCTATCGCGTCGGCACGAGTGAAGCGCCGACGGCCGAGTGGTTCGACGCCTCCGCGATCACGCCCGGCAGCTGGTGGCCGGACTGGACCGCCTGGCTGGCGGAGCGGTCCGGCGGGCGCAAGCCGGCCCCGGCCAGCCTCGGGAGCGATGCGCACCTGGCGCGCGGGAAGGCGCCGGGAAGCTACGACCATGCCGCGTGAGCGCTGGTGGGGCCGCCCGCTGGCGGAATCGCGCTGGACCCTCGAGCTCGCGCGCTTGTCGGTCGACCCGGTCCTCCTCGGTCGCGGCGTCGCGCGCGGCGACGGCCGTCCCGTGGTGCTGATGCCCGGCTTCCTGGCCGGCGATGCCACGCTGCTCGTGCTGGCCTCCTGGCTGCGCCGGATCGGTCACCGCCCGTACGGCTGCGGCTTCGTGGCCAACGTCGACTGCTCGGACCGGGCACTCGATCGCATCGAGGAGCGCGTGGAGCAGCTGCACCGCCGCCATGGGCGGCGCGTGGCGCTCGTCGGCCACAGCCGGGGCGGTCACTTCGCCCGCGCGCTCGCGCACCGCCGGCCCGACCGCGTCTCCCACGCGGTCTCGCTCGGCGCCGACCTGCAGCGCATGTTCGGCATCAGCGTGCCGACCCAGGCCGCCGTCGTCGCGGTGCGTCGGGGCGTCGGCCTCCTGGACCGCCGCCGCGCCGAGCACTGCCTCACCCCGCACTGCACGTGCGTGTTCGCGCGCGACTTCGCGGCGCCGATCCCCGAGTGGGTGCGCTTCACCAGCGTCTACTCGAAGGGCGACGGCGTCGTCCACTGGCCCGGCAGCGTCATCGAAGGCGCGGAGTGCGTCGAGGTGACCGGAAGCCACGTCGGGCTCATCTTCAACCGCAAGGCCTACCGCGCGATCGCCGACGCGCTCGCGCTCCCGGAGATCACATGATGCTCGGCACCGCCCTCGTCACTGACCACTTCCTCGTCCGCGAGCAGTTCGACGACGCCGAATGGGACGCGTTCATGCGCACCCGCCGCTTCGTCGACGAGGAGGTGCTCCCGGTCATCAACGACTACTGGGAACGAGCCGAGTTCCCGTGGCCGCTCGCCCGCCGGCTGGCCGAGCTCGAGCTGCTCGACGACGCCCTGAGCCCGCTCGCGCTCGGGCTCGTGCACATGGAGCTCAACCGCGGCGACGGCAGCCTCGGCACGTTCTTCGGCGTCCAGACCGGGCTCGCGATGAAGGCGATCGCGATGCTCGGCTCTCCCGAGCAGCGGGCGCGCTGGCTCGAGCCCATGGCGCGGCTCGAGAAGATCGGCGCGTTCGCGCTCACCGAGCCCGACCACGGCTCGGACTCGGTGGCGCTCGAGACCAGCGCGCGCCTCGAGGGCGACACGTGGATCATCGACGGCGCCAAGCGCTGGATCGGCAACGGCACGATCGCCGACGTCGCCGTCGTGTGGGAGCGCTCCACCGACGACGGTCAGGTCAAGGGCTTCCTGGTCGAGACCGACACGCCCGGCTACGACGCGACCGTGATCGGCGGCAAGGGCGCGGCGCGGGCGGTCTGGCAGGCCGACATCACGCTCGACGGCGTCCGCGTCCCGGAGTCGTCGCGTCTGCCGGGCGCCGACACGTTCAAGGACGCCGGCCGCGTGCTCGTGACCACCCGCGGGACCGTCGCCTGGGGCGCGCTCGGGCACGCGATGGCCGCCTACGACATCGCGCTCACCTACGCCAGGCAGCGTCACCAGTTCGGGCGGCCGCTGGCGAGCTTCCAGATCGTCCAGGAGCGGCTCGTGAAGATGCTCGCGGAGGTCACGAGCATGCAGCTCTACTGCATGCAGCTCGCCCGCCTCGCCGACGCCGGCCGGGTCAGCGACACGATCGCCGGCCTCGCCAAGTTCAACAACACGCGCAAGGCGCGCCAGGTGATCGCGGAGGCACGCGACCTGCTCGGCGGTAACGGAATCCTGCTCTCCAACCATGTGATCCGGCATATGAGCGACATCGAGGTGCTGCACACGTTCGAGGGCACGGAGACGATCCAGGCCCTCATCGTCGGCCGCGACATCACCGGCATCGGCGCCTTCGCGTGACGCCTATGCGCCGTGGACGCGCAGCGCGATCAGGAGATCGAGTACGTCGGCGACGTGGCGCAGGTCGCAGCCCGTGCGCTCCTCGATCTTACCGAGCCGGTAGCGCGCGGTGTTCGGGTGCACGAACAGCCGCTCGGCGGCGACCTTGGTGTTGAAGTCGGCGGCCACGTACTCGAGTAGCGTGGTAGTCAGCACGCCGTCCTCGGCGAGGTCGTCGACGACGAACTGACGCACCTTCGGCGGGATCCGGCGGCGAGCGGTGTCGGCGCCGAACAGCGCCAGGCAGTCGAACGCGCTCAGCGCCGGCAGCGCGACCACGCCGCCCGAGCCGCGGACGCGCTCGAGCGCGCTCACCGCCTCGCCGTACGCCTCCGCCATGCGGTCGAGATCGTCCTGCAGCGTGCTGACCCCGATGGCCAGCAGGATCCCTTCGCCGGCGAGCTGCTCCTGGGCGGTCTCGAGGCTCTCGATCAGCGCCTCGACGGGGCGGTCGACGGTCGTGACGACCACGACCTCCTCGTGGCGGACGACCGCGACCGGGGCGACCGCCGCGCCGACCGCGCGGGTCATCGCCACGGCGGCGGCGCGGAGCTGCCGCTCGTCGTGCAGGGCGTTCGTCGGGTGCGCCGCGATGACGATGCAGGCGGCGCCCGGCACCAGCCCGGCCTCGCGCGCCGCCGTGAGCTTGGGGCCGGGGGCGGGAGCGCGCCCGGCGAGCAGGTCCTCGAGCAGGTCGCGCCGGACGCGCTCGCCCCGGGCGTGCAGCAGTCGCTCGGCCTCCAGGTAGACCTCGGCCGCCTCCGCGGCCGCGAGGTTGATGTACCGGATGATCGTCCCGGCCGCCTCCATCGCGCTGATGCGCGCCTCCTCGCTGTCGGCGCTCGCGAGCAGCGTGTCCCAGAACTCCTCCTGGTAGATCCGAAAGGCCTGCATGAACGCCGCCAGCGGGATGCGGCCGACACGCCGCGTCGCGCGCCCGCGCATGAACGAGAGCTCCTCCTTCGGCGGAGGGTGGCCGACCTGGACGCTGCGCATCATCAGGTCGTGGTGGAGGGCGACGTGCTGGCGCACGTCCTCGACGAAGGCCGGGTCGGCGATCGCACGGTACTCCGGGATCTCGGTCCGGATCCGCTGCAGGCCCTTCTCGATCGTCTCCTCGCGACGGAGCCTCAGCGCGTCGATCAGGGCCGCGAGTGGGTCGGGCTCCAAGGGCCGATCATACGGCGGATCGAGCATGGCGCTCACGCGGCGATCTCCCCCGCTCCGGCGATGCCGGGCGGGATCACGATCGCCCGCTTGAGCAGCTTGCCGCTGCGGCTGTGTGGCAGCGCCGCGGCGAGCCAGACTCGCCGCGGGTACTTGGACTCCGCCACGCGCTCGCGCACGTAGTCGCGCAGCTCGTCCTCGGTCGCCGTCGCGCCGTCGGCGACGACCACGCAGGCGACGACCTCCTCGCCGAGCAGCGGGTCCGCGACGCCGAGCACGGCGGCCTCGATGACGGCCGGATGGCCGTGCAGGACGTCCTCGATCTCGCGCGGGTACACGTTGCGCCCGTCGCGGATGATCAGGTCCTTCGCGCGGCCGACGATCCGGAACGCGCCGTCCTCGTCGACGCGCGCGAGGTCGCCCGTGCGCAGCCAGCCGTCGTCCGAGAGCACCGCGCGCGTCTCCTCCGGCCGGTTCCAGTAGCCCTTCATGACGTTCGGGCCGCGAACGACGATCTCGCCGACGCCCTGCGGCGAGACGTCGCGCAGCCGCATCTCGACGTCCTCGACCGGCGTCCCGATCGAGCCCGAACGGCGCCGGTCCGCCGGTCGGTTGAACGACGCCACGGGCGAGGTCTCGGTGAGCCCGTAGCCCTCGAGCACGCGCGTACCCAGTGCCCGTTCGCACTCGTCGAGCAGCTCGGGCGCCAGCGGCGCGCCGCCGGCGATGCACATGCGCAGCGTGGGCGTGCGCCGTGCGCCGCCCTCCGCCAGCAGCCGCGCGTACATCGACGGCACGCCGACGAGCACGGTGACGCCGCCGAGCGGCTCCAGCCGCTCCGCCAGCACGAGCCGCGCGCCGGCCAGCAGCGTCGCGTTGAGCGTGCACGTCTGGCCGAACGCGTGCGCGAGCGGCAGCGCCCCGAGCACCGCGTCGTCCGGCCCGAACCCGAACAGCTCCGCCGTCACGCGCGCGTTCGACAGAAGGTTCGCGTGCGTGAGCTCGGCGCCGCGCGGCCGTCCCGTGGTGCCGGACGTGTAGACGATCACGGCCGTATCACCGGCGTCGCGCTCGACCGCGTAGTCGGGCTCGGCGGCCGGCGCCCCGTCGTCGAAGAACGACCCGGGCGCCACCAGCCACGTCGCCCCGCCCGCGGTCCGCAGCAGCCCGCGCCAGGCGATCAGCAGCGACGCGCCGGCGTCGGCCAGCACGGCGCGCAGTTCGGCGCCGTTGAGGTCGACGTCGAGCGGGACGACGATCGCGCCCGCGCGCAGGATGCCGTAGTAGGCGGCGGCGAACTCGGGGACGTTGGGGAGCATCAGTGCGACGCGGTCGCCGCAGCCGATTCTCTCGGCGGCGAGCCGCCGCGCGACGTGGCCGCTCGCGCGGTCCAGCTCCTCGTAGGCCACCCGGCGGCCGCCGCGCCGCAGTGCCTCTCGCCGCTGGTGCCGGCGGGCCGGCTCGATGAGGACGTTCGCGAGGTTCACGCGCGCCCGACGCTACGGGCGGGGCGTGGCGGGCGCATCGTGCGCCGGTGCCGAACCGGGCGCGGCGCGGTTGTCATCGGCGCACAGGCGGCCGCGCCGTTGTCAGTCGAGGACAACGAACCGGGCCCGAAGTTGAGGGCCGGATGCCGAGGTCCGCCCCTCCCGCCGGCCGTACGTTGCCCCTCTCGTCGCCGCCCGGCGACCGGGAGAGAGGAGAGAGATGGCCCTGCTCGAGGTGCAGGAGGTGACGGTTCGATACGGCGGTGCGGTGCTCGCGCTCGAGGACGTCTCGCTCGACGTCCCGGCGGGCGGCACCGTCGCGCTGCTCGGCTCCAACGGCGCCGGCAAGACGACGCTGTTGCGGGCCGTCGGTGGCCTGCTCGCCTACCACGCCGGCGCCGTCGTGAGCGGCGACATCCGCTTCGAGGGCCGCTCGATGTTGCGCACCGACACGTCGCGGCTCGTGGCCCGCGGCATTGCGCAGACGCTCGAGGGCAGGCGCGTGTTCGCCGGGCTGACCGTGGATCAGAACCTGCGCCTCGGGGGCTTCACGGCGCGCGATCAGAGCGCGCGCGACGAGGTGTTCGCGCTGTTCCCGATCCTGCACAGGCGGGCCGGCCAGCCGGCCGGCCTGCTCAGCGGCGGCCAGCAGCAGATGCTGGCGATCGGCCGCGCGCTGATGGCGCGGCCGCGGCTGCTGCTGCTCGACGAGCCGTCGCTGGGCCTCGCGCCGATCGTCGTCGGCGAGATCGCCGAGGCGCTCCAGCGCATCGCGGGCGCCGGCACGGCGATCCTGCTCGCCGACCAGAGCACGACGCTCGCGCTGCGCGCCACCCAGCACGCGCACCTGATCGAGAGCGGTCGGATCGTGATGAGCGGCCCGACCAGCGAGCTGCTGCTCGACGACGCTGTGCGCGGGTCCTACCTCGGGACGGGCGGCGGCCACGCGCTCGTCGCGGAGGAGGTCGCATGACCCTCCTCGAGGTCCGCGACCTTGCGCTCCGCTTCGGCGCGATCACCGCGTTCGAGGACGTGAGCTTCGACGTCGCGCGCGGCGAGCTGTTCGCCGTCATCGGCCCGAACGGCGCTGGCAAGAGCTCGCTGTTCAACGCCCTGTCGCGCGTCTACGAGCCCGACCAGGGAGACGTCCGGCTCGACGGCCGCGACTTCCTGACGCTACGCCCCGACCAGCTCGCCGGCGCCGGCGTCGCCCGCAGCTTCCAGAACCTCGGCGTCTTCCCGCACCTGACGGTGCTCGAGAACGTGCTGGTCGGCCGCCATCACCTGATGCACGGCGGGATCGTGCGCTGCGGCCTCGGCCTCACGGGCGCCGAGGAGCGCCGGCACCGCACCGCCGCGCTGGACGCGCTCAAGTTCGTCGGCCTGGCCGGCCACGCCGGCACCGAGGTGCAGCTGCTGCCGTACGGGCACCGCAAGCGGGTCGAGCTCGCGCGCTGCCTGGCCATGGAGCCGACGCTGATGCTGCTCGACGAGCCGGTGGCCGGCATGAACGCGGGCGAGCGCGCGGAGATCACCGCGGTGGTCAGCCGCCTCCGCGGCGAGCGCCACGTCACCGTCGTGCTCGTCGAGCATGACATGGGGATGGTGATGCAGGTCGCCGACCGGATTCTCGTGCTCGACTTCGGCGTCCCGATCGCGATCGGCACGCCGGAGCAGATCCAGGGCGACGAGCGGGTCATACGCGCCTATCTGGGCGAGCCCGCGGAGGAGGTCGTGGCGGCATGACCGAGTTCCTCCAGCTGCTCTTCCAGGGCGTCTCGCTGGGCGCCACCTACGCGCTCGTCGCGCTCGGCTTCGCCGTCGTCTACCGCTCCAGCGGCGTCATCAACTTCGCACAGGGCGCGATGCTGCTGCTCGGCGCCTACGCGGTCTCGTGGCTGGCCGTCGACGTCGGGCTCGCGTTCGGCCTCGCCGTGCTCGCCGCCACCGTCCTGCTCGCGCTCGCCGGCGCGGCGATGCACGGCCTGGTCCTGCGCCGCGTGGCCGGCCGGCCGACGTTCGTGCTGGTCATGATCACGATCGGGATCGGCATCGCGGTCACGCACGGCGTCGAGGCCGCCTTCGGCCCCGACCGGCGCCTGCTCGGCGACCCGTGGGGCTCGGCGGCCTTCCAGCTCGGCGGCGTGACCATCAATACCGTCAAGGTCTGGGGCATCGCCGTCACGGCGCTCGCGCTCGGTGCCTATTTCGCGTTCGACCGCTACACGCGCTGGGGCCTGGCCATGCAGGCGACGGCGGCCGACGAGGAGGCGACGCTGTCGGTCGGCGTTCCCGTCCGCCGCGTGCACGCCTGCACGTGGGCGCTGGCGGGCGCGCTCGCCACGCTCGGCGGCCTCTTCCTCGCCGGCTTCCCCGGCGCGCCGCAGCCGGCGCTCGGCGACGCCGCGCTGCGCGCGTTTCCGGCGATCGTGCTGGGCGGCCTCGGGTCGCCCGTCGGCGCCGTCGTCGGCGGCGTGCTGATCGGCGTCGTCGAGGTCCTCACCTCCGGCTACGCGCCCGCCTCGCTGGGGACCAACTTCTACGCCGTCGCGCCCTACATCGCGATGATCGCGATCCTGCTCGTCAGGCCCTACGGCCTGTTCGGTGTGCGGCCCGTGGAGCGTATGTGATGCGCACGCGGATCGTCCTCCTCGCCGCCGTGCTCGTCCTGCTGGTGCTGCCGTTCCAGCTCGGGACGTCGGCACTGACCACGGGGACGTTCGTGGTGATCGCCGCGATCGGCGCGACCGGGCTCAATGTCCTCACCGGCTACGCCGGCCAGATCTCGCTCGGGCACGCGTTCTTCCTGGCCGTCGGCGCCTACACCGGCGCCAAGCTCGGCGAGGACCTCGGCTGGAGCGCCGCGCTCTGGATCCCGGCGGCCGGCGTGGTCGCGGGCGTGTTCGGCGCGCTCGTCGGCCCGGTCGCGCTGCGGCTCAGCGGCCTGTACCTGGCGATCGTGACGCTCGGGCTGGTCTTCATCGGCCAGCACGTGTTCTTCAACGCGGAGTCGCTCACCGGCGGCCCGCAGGGCCGCACGTTCCCGCCCGTCGTGATCGGTCCGTTCGACTTCTCGGCCGGCCAGGTACTGCGCGTCGGCTCGCTGCAGATCGACAGCAACGGGCTCTACTACTACCTCGCGCTCGCGCTGCTGGCCGGCGCCACAGCGTTCGCGTGGAACGTGCGGCGCACTCGCAGCGGCCGCGCGATGGTCGCCGTCCGCGAGCGCGAGATCGCCGCCTCTGTCATGGGCGTCGACGTTCGCCGCGTCAAGGTCGCCGCCTTCACCGCGGCGGCGTTCATGGCCGGGGTGAGCGGGGCCCTGTACGCGTCGTACCTGAGCTTCGCGCAGCCGGGCGAGTGGAGCCTGCTCCTCTCGATCCAGTTCGTCGCGGCCGTGATCGTCGGCGGCATGGGGACCGTGGCGGGGCCGCTGCTCGGGTCGGCCGTCGTGTTCGCCCTGCCGACGCTGCTGAAGAACCTGCCGTTCCTGCCCGAGGAGGCCGCCGGCGGCGTGTCGGTGAGCGACCTCTCGTCGATCGCCTACGGCCTCCTCATCGTCGTGTTCCTCGTCCTCCAGCCACGGGGGCTGGCGGGGCTTCCCAACCAACCGAAGGAGGCTCACTCGTGAGACCGTCCATCCTGGCCGTGGCCGCTGTGGCGGCCACGAGTCTCATCCTCGGCGCGTGCGGTACCGGCGACGCCGAAGACACGTCCGGCGGCAGCGCTGCCCAGGGCTCGCTGAAGACCGGGCCCGGCGTCGACGCCTCGAGCAAGACGATCCGCGTCGGCGATCTCAACGCGCTCAGCGGGCCCGCCGCGGCGCTCGGCAAGCCGGTCGCCGCCGGCCACCAGGCGTACTTCGAGGCGCTCAACGCCCGCGGCGGCGTCGACGGCTGGAAGATCGAGCTCGCCGTCGAAGACACCGGCTACCAGCCGCAGCAGCACGTGCAGGCGTTCAACGCGCTCAAGGGCGACATCGCGATCCTCAACTCGTTCGGCAGCCCGACGACGAAGGCGATCCAGCCGCTGTTCGGGCGCGAGAAGCTGGTCACGATCCCCGCGTCGTTCGACTCGATCTGGGGCACCGACCCGACGGTCGCGCCGGTGGGCACGCCGTACAGCATCGACGTCGCCAACGCGCTCGACTACGCCACCAAGGGCGGCGCCGAGAAGCTGAACGTCGGGATCATCTACCAGAACGACGAGTACGGGGCCGACGGCCTGCGCGGCTTCGAGGCCGCCCGCGACGCGCTCGGTTTCACCGATGCCGGCCACCAAGCCTACAAGCCCGGTGACACCGACTTCACGGCCCAGGTGCAGAAGCTCAAGGCCGCCGGCGCCGAGGCCGTCGTCGTCACCGCACTGCCCAGCGCCACCGGCCCGATCGTCGGCACCGCGGCCACGCTCGGCTTCACGCCGCAGTGGATCCTCCAGGGCCCCTCCTACGTCGAGCAGCTCATCACCGAGGACGGGACCGCCGGCGGCAAGCCAACCCCGGTTGCGGACGCGCTGAGGGGCGCCATCGTCACCTCGTTCTCGGCGCCGTGGGGCGCCGACGACGCGCCGGGGATGGAGCAACTCGTCGCCGACCAGAAGCAGTACGCCCCCCAGCAGCCGCCGAGCATCTACTTCGCGCTGGCGTACTCGCAGGGCATGGTCGTCGAGCAGATCCTGCGCAAGGCGATCGCGTCCGGCGACCTCACTCGCGAGGGCATCCTCGCCGCGAAGGAGAACCTCGGCGAGGTCGACCTCGGCGGCATCACGCCGTCCGTGACCTACACGCCGGAGGGCGGCCCGCCGTCGCGCAAGACGCTCATCACCGAGATCGACCCCAGCGTGCCCGGGTTCCTCAGGGCGGTCGAGCCGGCGTACGGCGGCGACGTCGCGGAGGCGATCGACATCTCGCAGTAGCGACCATGCA
>DATAFH010000032.1:0-16395 GCA_036257565.1 Solirubrobacteraceae bacterium
GAACGCACCTCTGGTGTATCTGTTGTCCTGCCAAGGGCACTGCAGGTTAGCTACGTGCGGATCGGATAACCGCTGAAGGCATCTAAGCGGGAAGCCGACCTCAAGATGAGCTCTCCCATCTCCTTGAGAGAGTAAGACCCCTGGTAGACCACCAGGTTGATAGGCCGGATCTGGAAGCGCAGCAATGCGCGTAGGAGACCGGTACTAATGGGTCGAGGGCTTGACGGATCTGATATTCGCTTGTTGGCAGGCTGTGCAGCTTTGAAGGCCCGCGCCCCTGTGCGCGCCGGCCGCCCGGGCCACTTCTGGTGCTCCGGCGGCCGCTCGGTCTTGACAATTTCGGTGGCTTTAGCGTGGGGGAAACACCTCTTCCCATTCCGAACAGAGCAGTTAAGCCCCACAGCGCCGATGGTACTTGGCCTTCACGGGCCTGGGAGAGTAGGTCGCCGCCGTTGTTACTCACGAGCCGCCTCCGGGCGGCTCGAGTCGTTTCGGGCTCCGTCGACGACCGACCATGCCGACGATCGGCGAACCTCTGGGGCCGGGGAAGATCCCATCCCCCGCACCCCACGGAGGTCGCCGACGACGCCGTTCCGAGCTCGAGTACCGAGGCACCGCGCGTATTGCCCTCGGTGAATCGCAGTGAGGTTGCCCCAAACCCCAAAGCGCTCGGGCCGCCCGGAGGCGGCCCGAGGGCGTTGGAGCTCGTGCCCGACCGGCGCTTCCCGTCCTCCCAGACCGGGCGCCGGCGGGCAGGGCGTCAGTCGCGCCGCGCCGGGTGATGGGGGACCGGCGTGACGCAGACCTGTGCGCGTCGCGCCGGCGATCCTGGCCGGCGGGCGCGCGGGTGACGACCGAGTGGCCGGCGGTGCGGGTGCTCGCGCGTGGGGGCGGTGGGGGCCCGGGGCGCAATGCGCTCCGGAGCCTGTGCCTCACCCAGCGTCGCGAACGCCGCGGCCGTGTCGACGGCGCCGCGCACCAGCTCGCGGAGCGAGCGCTTCTTCGGGCGGCCGATGGTCGTCGGGGGGAACATGTGTTCGGAAACCTATGGTCGAGGTCGGACGGAACCTGACCCGCGCCAGGTCACCCCACCCAACGCCGCGAGATTTGGCTCTACGCCGCCATTCGCGACACGCGCGCGTGAAACGGATCTTGCACGGCGCCCCCCGCAAAGAGCGGCTTCGCGAAGCGCCGGCAGCGGCGCGAGCGGGGCGAGGAGCGGGCGCCGCGGAGTGGGGCGGTGGCGGGGCCGCGGGATCGGCCGGCGGCGCGGCGGTGAGATCGGGCGGCGGATGGGGGAGAGGGGGTCGCGGGTACGCTCGCGGGGCGATGGTGCACCTGCGGATCGTGACCCCTCCCGATCGTACGGACGCCGTGCTCGGCATCCTCGACTGCACGCCGTCGGTGATCAACATCGTCCAGCTCCCCGCCGCGGCGCACCGTCCCGACGGCGACGTGGTGCTCGCAGACGTCGCGCGCGAGGACGCGAGCGTGGTCATCGAGGACCTGAAGCGCCTGAAGATCCACGAGGACGGGTCGATCGCCCTCGAGCTCATCGACACCGCTATCTCGCGGCATGCCGAGATGGCCGAGCGCCATGCCCCCGGCGCGCCCGCGGACGCCGTCGTCTGGGAGGAGGTCGAGGAGCGCACGAGCGAGAACGTCGAGCTCTCCGGCGTCTTCCTGCTCTTCATGGTGCTGGCGGCGTTGATCGCGTCCGTCGGCATCTTCCTCGACTCGGAGATCCTGATCGTCGGCGCCATGGTCGTGGGGCCGGAGTTCGGCCCGATCGCCGGCTTCTGCGTCGCGCTCATCTCGCACCGCCGCGAGCTTGCCGTCCGGTCCGGCGTCGCGCTCGCTGTCGGCTTCCCGCTCGCCATCGCCGCTGTCTACGCGGCCACCCACGTCTTCAAGGCCACGGGCCTCACGGCTGACGACTTCAGCTCTGCCAACCACCAGATCGCTGATCTGATCGCCAGCCCGGACATCTTCTCGGTCATCGTCGCCGTCTGCGCCGGCGCGGCCGGGATGCTTTCGCTTTCGACCGCCAAGTCCGGCGCGCTGATCGGCGTGCTGATCTCCGTGACGACCATTCCCGCGGCCGCCAACATCGGCGTCGCCGCCGCCTACAACGACCGCCCGGGATGGACCGGCTCGCTCGAGCAGCTGGCCATCAACCTCGCGTCGATCCTGATCGCCGGAACCACGGTGCTCGCCATCCAGCGCCTCAACTACGAGCGCCGCAGGAGGCACCACCTGCGGAACGACAATCCGCCGCTCTCGCGTGGCTCAGCGCGCGCCGAGCGATGACCAGACGTCGACCTTCGTGCGAACCTTGTCGACCACGGCGTCGGTGAACTCGGTCGTAGTCGCCGCTCCGCCGAGGTCCAGGGTCTTCACGCCACCCGCCACGGTCTCGAGAACGCCCTCGTAGACCGCGCGCGAGGCCCGCTCAGCCCCCGCCACGCCGCCCACCGCCGCATAGGAGAGCACCGCCCCGCAGGCGAGGAGCATGGCCATCGGGTTGGCGACGTCCTTGCCCATGAGCGACGGCGCGGTACCGTGGGGTGCCTCGGCCATCGCCACGTCGACCGCGAAGTCGTCGTCGAAGGCCAGCAGCACCGATTCAGCTCCCGCGATCGACCCGAACATCGGCAGCACCATGTCCGACAGGCAGTCGCCGTCGCGGTTCAGCGCCGGGATCACCAAGGGGATCTCGGCCGCGCCCGTCAGCAGCCCCGCGTACGTCGCGTCGATCAGCACCGGCTGGTAGTCGACGTCCGGATGCCGCGCGGCTGCGGCGTCCATCTCCTCCTTGAGCATCCCCTCGTACACGGGGGACACCGTCCACTTCGGCCCGCCGTAGACCCGCGCCTCCATGCGTTCGGCTATGTGGAACGCGTACTCGGCGACCGCCCGGCACGTGGAGCGCGTGACCTTCTCGGTCCGGAACGCCACCTCGTCCAGAGAACCCTCGTCGCCCTCACGCCACTGCTCGGCGCCGTAGGCGTCCTCGATCGCCATCCGCACGACGGAGATCGGGTGATAGACGCCCGAGACCGGGCCCACCACGCCCGGGATCCGCCGCCCCGTCCGCACGATGACCTTGCCGCCGACCTCCTCGCGCAGGATGCGGTTGGGGGAGCCGACGTCGTCCTTGCCCTCGGGCGTGATCGTCGCCGCCTTGAGCCCATAGCCGGCCTCGCGCATCGCCCGCGCGGCGTCCAGCACGACCTGATTCGACGTCTCCCGGCGCCGCTCCAAGGAGAGATCGAACCGCTCGAGCTCAAGATCGAGGCCGAGCACGTCCGGGTCGAGCACCCGGACCGCATGCTCGAGCAGCTCCTGGCCGGTCTCGTCGCCCTCCAAGACGACGATCCGCATCAGGCGACCGCCTCGCGCCCGCCGAGGCCGAGGTCGTCTGACCGCTCCTCCAGCGCCGCGATCAGGAACGCCACGTGCTCGTCGAAGTCGACCCCCAGCTCGGCGGCGCCCTCCCGCAGCTCGTCCCGATTGACCGCCGCGGCGAAGGCCGGCGTCTTCATCTTCTTCTTGACGGACTTGGGCGTCATCCCGTGAATGCCCTCGGGCCGGACGAACGCGCACGCCATGACGAATCCGCTCAGCTCGTCGACCGCGAACAGCGTCTTCTCCAGGCGCGAGTCGCGAGAGACCTCCAGAGCGTCCGCATGCGACGCCACGGCCCGCACGAACTCGGGCGAGAAACCGAGCCGCCCGAATTCCTCCAGCGCCATTCGAGGATGGCCGGTTTCGAGGTCCGGATAGCGCTCGTAGTCGAGGTCGTGCAGCATCCCCACAAGCCCCCATTGCTCCTCGTCCTCGCCGAAGTGGCGGGCGTAGGCGCGCATCGCCGCCTCCACCGCCAGCACGTGCCGGCGCAGGGATTCAGACTCCGTCCACGAGCAGAAAAGGTCCCAGGCCTGATCGCGCGAAAGGGGCTCTGACATGGCTGTTACCCTAGCCCAGCCTCGGGGCCCCAGCCCCTCCACCCTTATGGAAAAGCTCCTGATCGAGGGCGGGGTGCCGTTGTCCGGCACGATTGTGCCCGCCGGCAACAAGAACGCCGCGCTGCCGCTCCTCGCGTGCAGCCTGCTGACCGATCAGGAGATCGTCCTCCACAACGTCCCGCGCATTCGTGACGTGCAGGCGATGCTGGACATGCTGGCCGACGTCGGCGTGCGGACGGACTGGCAGAACGAGAACACCGTCGCGCTGCAGGCCGACCAGGTCCGCGACACCCGGGTGAGCGCCGCCCTGGCCGAGCGCATCCGCGCCTCGTTCCTGGCCGCCGGCCCACTGCTCGCGCGCTTCGGCGAGGCCCACATGCCGCCGCCCGGCGGCGACGTCATCGGCCGCCGCCGGCTCGATCCGCACCTCGACGCCTTCCGCGCCCTCGGGGCCACCGTGGAGCACGACGCCACGGAGATCCGCATCCTCGCGAACGATGGCGGGCTGCAGGCCTGCGACTTCCTGATGGACGAGCCGTCCGTCATGGCCACCGAGAACGCGCTCATGGCGGCGGCGCTGACCGACGGCACGACGGTCATCCGCAACGCCGCCTCCGAGCCGCACGTGCAGGACGTCGCGCGCATGCTCAACAAGATGGGCGCCGCCATCGAGGGCATCGGCTCCAATGTGATGCAGGTCCACGGGATGGGGTCGCTGGGCGGCTGCGAGCACACCGTCAGCCCCGACCACATCGAGATCGGCTCGTTCATGGCGCTCGCCGGCGTGACGGGCGGGGAGCTGCGCATCCAGGGCTGCGTGCCGGACGACATGCGGATGATCCGCATCGTGTTCTCGCGGCTCGGCCTCAAGAGCGAGCTCGACGGCGACGACATCGTCATCCCCGGCGGCCAGAAGCTCGTCGTCGCGCGCGACGCGGGCGACTATCAGAGCAAGGTCGAGGACGGGCCATGGCCGGCGTTCCCGGCCGACCTGACGAGTATCGCGGTCGCGCTCGCGACGCAGTCCGAGGGCTCCGTGCTGATCTTCGAGAAGATGTTCGAGAACCGCCTCTTCTTCGTCGACGAGCTGATCACGATGGGGGCGGAGATCACGATCTGCGACCCGCATCGGGCGATCGTCATCGGCCACCGCCGCCTGCGCGGCCAGCGGCTGTCCTCCCCGGACATCCGCGCCGGCATGGCCAAGCTGATCGCCGCGCTGTGTGCCGAGGGGACGAGCGAGATCCACAACGTCCAGCAGATCGACCGCGGGTACGAGCGGATCGACGAGCGCCTGCGGGCGCTGGGCGCGCGGATCGAGCGCGTCGGGGCGTGATCCATCCCATCCCCAGCGGCACGCGCGATGTCCTTCCGGACGAGATGCGGGAGCTGCGCGCGATCACCGAGGCTCTGCGCGAGGTGTTCGAGGCCGGCGGCTACGGGGAGGTCGCCACCCCGGCGCTCGAGTACGAGGCGACGCTCACGCAGGGCGACCCGGCCGCCGCCGACCCGGCCTACAAGCTGTTTGACGAGCACGGCAACGTGCTGATCCTGCGCTCGGACATGACGATCCCGATCGCGCGCGTGGTCGCCTCGCGCTACGCGGCCGCCGAGCCGCCGCTGCGCTTCTCCTACTTCGCCCACGCCTACCGCTCCGTGCGGCCCCAGCGCGGCCAGGCGCGCGAGATGCTGCAGGCCGGCGTCGAGCTGGTCGGCGCGCCGGGGCCCGACGGCACGGCCGAGGCGCTCGCCGTGCTGTGCGCCGGTCTCGACGCGGTGGGGCTGGAGAACTACCGGGTCGGCCTCGGCGACGCGTCGCTGTACCCGCGGCTGCTCGACCGGCTCGGCGTGCCGGCCGGCGCCCGGCCGCAGATCCTGCACGAGCTCGTGACCCGCGACTTCGTGGGTCTCGAGCGCGAGGTCGCCGTCCATGGCCACGACGAGCTGCTGCGCGTGCCGCAGCTGCGTGGAGGCGCCGGGGTGCTCGAGGGCGTGCCGGAGGCGGCCGCGCTGCGGGCCGTGTACGACCGGCTCGAGCCCGCGGTGGCCGAGAGGGTGATCTTCGACCTCGGGCTGATCCGCTCGCTCGGCTACTACACGGGCGCGATCTTCGAGGTCTACGACGCCGCGCTGGGCGCCCCGATCGGCGGTGGTGGTCGCTACGACGACCTCCTGCGCCGCTTCGGCCGCGACCTGCCGGCGTGCGGGTGGGCGCTGAACGTGGAACGGCTTCATATCGCGAGGGTCGGTGAGTCTCGAGGGGCTTAAGCTCGCCGTGCCGCGCGGGGCGCTGATGGCCGAGACGCTCGACCTGCTCGACCGCCTCGGCGTGGACACGGGCGAGATCCGCACGAACGACCGCAAGCTCCTGTTCAAGGGCGCCGGCCTCATCTCGATGCGCCCGTCGGACGTGCCGACCTATGTCGAGGCCGGGGCGGCGGACATCGGCATCACCGGCAAGGACGTGCTCGCCGAACAGGCCGAGCGCGACGTCTACGAGCTGCTCGACCTCGGCTTCGGGCCCTGCCGGATGGTGTTCGCCACCGTCGAGGGCGACGACCCCGCCGCCGAGGCGCTGCGCCGGCTCGGTGTCATGCGCGTGGCCACGAAGTACCCCCGGATCGCCGCCCGCCACTTCGAGCGCACCGGCCGGCAGGCCGAGATCGTGGAGGTCAAGGGCTCGGTGGAGCTGGCCCCGCTCACCGGCCTCGTGGAGGGCATCGTCGACCTCACCGCGACCGGCACGACGCTGCGCGAGAACGGGCTCGTGATCCGCGAGGAGATCGCCGCCTCCACCGCCCGGCTGATCGCCAATCCCGTCTCCCACAAGCTCAAGGCGGCGGCCATCGACCGCCTGCTGGAGCGCATCCGTGCGGCTTAGCTGCACGGTGGACGACGCCGCCGCGGTCGCTGCCCGCGTGCGCGCGAGCGTGCCCGCGCCCGGCGACGTGGCGGAGGAGGTCGCGGCCATCGTGGCGGACGTGCGTGAGCGCGGCGACGCGGCGGTCCGTGAGTACGAGGCGCGGTTCGGCGGTGCCGACCTGCCGGCCGCGGTGGAGCTCGATCCCGCGGTCCGCGCCGGGCTGGAGACCGCGATCGCCAACGTGCGGGCCGTGGCCGACGCCGGTCTCGACGCCGAGGCCGGCGTCACGCTGCCCGAGGGCCAGACCGTCCGCCTGCGCGAGGTTCCGGTGCGCCGGGCGGCCATCTACGCGCCCGGCGGCCGCAACCCATACCCGTCCTCCGTGATCATGGGCGCGGTCACCGCGCGCGCGGCGGGCGTCGAGGAGGTCGTCGTCGCCGCGCCCGCGCACCCGCTCATCCTCGCCGCCGCGGAGCTCTGCGGCGTCGACGCGGTCTACCGCATAGGCGGGGCGCAGGCGATCGCCGCCCTCGCGTACGGGACGGAGACCGTCGCGCGCGTGGACGTCATCGTCGGCCCCGGCAGCCCATGGGTGCAGGAGGCCAAGCGGCAGGTGTCCGGCGTCGTGGGCATCGACGGCTTCGCCGGCCCCAGCGACCTGACGGTGATCGCGTCCGGCGACACTGACCCCGCGCCGCTGCGGCTCGACCTGCTCGCCCAGGCCGAGCACGGCGAGGGCTCCCTGACCGCGGCAGTGAGCGACGACCCCGCTCTGCTCGACGCGCTGCCCGGCACGACCGTTCACGCCGCGGACATCGACGCCGCCTTGGCCTTCGCCGAGGCCCTGGCGCCCGAGCACCTGCAGCTGGCCGGCGCCGCCGCCGAGGCGCTGGCGCCGCGCGTGCGCAACGCGGGCTGCCTGTTCGTCGGCATCGAGTCGGGCACCGCGTTCGGCGACTACGTGGCCGGCTCGAACCACACGCTGCCCACGAACGGCGCGGCACGCTTCGCCTCCGGACTCTCGACGCGCCACTTCCGCCGCCGCATGGCCGAGGTCCGCGTCGGCCCCGCCGCCGCGGCGCTCGCGCGCGCCGGAGCGCCCGTGGCCCGCGCCGAGGGCTTCGAGCAGCACGCCGCGTCGATGGAGATCCGGGAGAATCGGCCCTCCACATGACCCGCACCGCGCAGATCACCCGCACCACGGGGGAGACCGACGTCTCGCTCACGCTCGGGCTGGACGGCACGGGGGCGGGCACCCGCGTCACCGGCGTCGGCTTCCTCGACCACATGCTCGACCTGCTCGCCCGGCACGGCCGGCTGGACCTCGAGGTGCGCGTCGAGGGCGACCTGCAGACCGGCGTGCACCACACCGTCGAGGACACCGGGATCGTGCTCGGCCAGGCGCTCGACGAGGCCCTGGGCGACCGGCGCGGGATCGTGCGCTACGGCCACGCCACGATCCCAATGGACGAGGCCCGCGCCGCGTGCACGATCGACGTGTCGGGGCGGCCGTACGCGTCCGTCGAGGGGTTTGAGCGGCTCCCGGCGGGCGATATCGCGGGCTTCGAGCACGAGGCGGCCGAGGAGTTCTTCCGCGCCGTGGCGTCCGTCTCGCGGCTCACGCTGCACCTCGAGCTGCAGGCGGGCACGAACGCGCACCACATGATCGAGGCGTGCTTCAAGGCGTTCGCCCGCGCACTGCGGCAGGCCGTCGCCGTCGACGCGGCCGAGACCGGCGTCCCGTCCACCAAGGGGACACTTACGTGAAAGCCGGCCATCGGCTCGAAAACGAGCGGTAGGCTGCCGCGCGCATGCGGAGCAGTGTGATCGCGATCGTCGACTACGGCATGGGCAACCGCCGCAGCGTCGAGAAGGCGCTCGAGCACGTCGGCGCCCGCACGCTGATCACCGCCGAGCACGACGTGATCCGGTCGGCCGACGGCGTGATCCTGCCCGGCGTCGGCGCGTTCCCGCATGCGATGCGCAACATCGAGGCCGTCGGATTGGTGGAGCCCCTGCTCGACCGCTACATGGCCGGCGGGCCGATCCTCGGTGTCTGCCTCGGCATGCAGCTGCTGTTCGGCCGTTCGGACGAGCACGAGCGCACGCCGGGCCTCGACTTCCTCGCCGGCGAGGTCCGGCGGCTCGACGCGCACGGCGAGCGGCTGCCGCACATCGGCTGGAACCTCGTCACCTTCCGGCGCCCGTCGCCGCTCACCGACGGGCTCGGTGACGCGGCGGCCTTCTACCACGTGCACTCGTTCGCCTGCGAGCCCGGTCAGTCCGAGGACATCGTGGGCCTCGGCGAGTACGGCACGCCGTTCGTGTCGATCGTCGAGAGCGGGCACCTGATGGGCGTGCAGTTCCATCCCGAGAAGTCGTCCCGCGACGGCCTGCAGCTGCTGCGCAACTTCGCGCGCATCTGCGATCGGGTGGCCGCGTGATCCTCTACCCCGCGATCGATGTCATGGGCGGCCGGGCCGTGCGCCTCGTCGAAGGGCGCTTCGAGGATGCCACGACGTACCACGACGACCCGCTCGAGGCCGCCCAGAGCTGGGTCGAGGCCGGCGCGCGCTACCTGCACGTGGTGGACCTCGACGGCGCCAAGGTGGGCGAGCCGCGCTCGCTCGAGCACCTGCGCCGGATCGCCCAGGGGACCGGCGTGCCGGTGCAGTACGGGGGCGGCCTGCGGACGGTCGACGCCGTGCGAGACGCGCTGCGCGCGGGCGCCGAGCGGGCGATCATCGGCACCGCGGCGTTCCGCGACATCGACTTCCTGGACGAGATCGTGGCCACGTTCGGGCCGCGGATCGTCGTCTCCGTGGACGTCCGCGGCGGCTTCATCTCCACCTCGGGCTGGACGCAGACGACCGAGATGCCGGCCGCCGAGGCGATCCACCTGCTGCACGATCGCGGCGTGGACTCGTTCATCTACACGAACGTCGATCGCGACGGGAAGCTCGAGGGTCCAGACCTCGACGAGGTCGCGGCGGTCGCGGAGGCCGTGCGGGGGCGCTTCCTGTACTCCGGCGGAATCGGCCGCCGCGAGGATCTCGAGGCGCTGGCAGGGCTGCGCCAGGTCAACCTCTCCGGCGTGATCGTCGGAAAGGCGCTGTACGAGAAGCGCTTCACGGTCGCCGAGGGGCAGGCGGCGCTCGACAGCGCGCACTGACGTCGCCACGATGGCGACATGCTGCTCGAGCGCGACGCGATGCTGGACGTGCTCCGCGGCGCCGTAGGCGACGCCGGGGCGGGGCGCGGCTCGGTCGCGCTCGTGTCGGGCGAGACGGGAATCGGGAAGACCAGCCTCGTGCGGGCGTTCGTGAGCGAGGCGACGGGCCGCGCTCGGCTGCTCGTGGCCGCCTGCGACGACCTGATGGCGCCGCGCACGCTCGGCCCGCTGCGGGACGCGGCGGGGCCGACCGGGCCGCTCGCGGCCGCGCTGGCGGGCGGTGACGCCGACGGCGTGTTCGCCGCGCTGCTCGACGAGCTCGCGGCCTCGCCGCCGACCGTGCTCGTGATCGAGGACATCCACTGGGCCGACGACGCGACGCTCGACGTGCTCGGCTACGCGGCCCGCCGGGTGGACCGGCTGGGCGCGCTGCTCCTGCTGACCTGCCGCGACGAGGGCGGCGAGGCGCTCGAGCGGTTCCTCGGCGTGCTGGCCGGGTCGGCCGTCCACCGGCTCCCGCTCGCGCCGCTCACACGCGACGGCGTGGCCCGGCTGGCCGACGGCACGGGGGCGGACGCCGCCGCGCTGCACCGCGTCACTCGCGGGAACCCGTTCTTCGTCACCGAGGCGCTCGCGTCGCCGGGGGAGGCGGTGCCCGCCAGCGTGGTGGAGGCGGTGCTGGCCCGGGTCCGGCGGCTCGGACCCGAGTGTCGGGACGCCTTGCAGCGCCTCTCCGTGGTGCCCGCCCAGGTCGACGACGCGCTGGCCGCGGCGCTGCTCGGGCCAGGGCTCGACGCGCTCGCCGAGGCCGAGGTCGCCGGGGTGCTCGAGGTCCGCCCGGGGAGCCTGGCCTTCCGCCACGAGCTCGCGCGGCGGGCGATCGAGCAGAGCCTGCCGGCGCTCCGGCGACGCGCGCTCAACCGGGACGTGGTGCGCGCGCTGCTGGCCGGCGACCGGCCGGAACAGGCGCGCGTGATGCACCACGCGGTCGAGGCCGGCGACGTGGACACGATCGTGGCCATGGGGCCGGCCGCCGCTCGCGAGGCCGACCACGCCGGCGCCCACCGGCAGTCGCTCTCGCACTATGAAGCGCTCCTCCCGCACGCGGAACGGCTCGGGCTGCGCGAACGCGCCGAGGTGCTCGACGGCTACGGCTGGGAGCTCTACAACGCCCATCGCTTCCGTGAGGCCGTCGACGCCGGGCGGGAAGCAGCCCGGCTCTACGAGGAGGCCGGCGACCCGGTGGCCGTCGGCGAGTGCCTCGTACGCGTCTCGCGCCACCTGTTCATGGCCGGCGAGACCGACGAGGCCGAGCACGCCGCGCGGCGCGCGGTAATGCTGCTCGAGCCGACGGGGGACGCCGCGGCGCTGGCTCATGCGTCGCTCTACGAGGGCGCGATCCTCGCGCTGACCGACGAGCCGGAGCGCGCGGCGGGCATCCTGGCGGGGGCGCGCGACCTGGCGCTGCGGGCGGGACGCGGCGACGTCGCGGCGCTGTCGCTCAACTACCTCGGCATCGCGCGCTTCGAGCAGGGCGAGCCCGACGGCCTGGAGCTGCTGCGCGAGAGCGTACGGGCGTCGATCGCGGGACGCGATTACGAGTACGCGGCCCGCGGCTACTGCAACCTCGGCGAGCTGCTGTTCCGCGCCGGCCGGCTCGACGAGCTCGACGCCTGCGTGCAGCAGGGCCTCGACTTCACGCACGAGCGCGGGTTCTGGTCGCACGCCTACAACCTCGAGGTCCACCGCTGCGTGGCGCTGCTGCGCCGAGGCCGCTGGGACGCGGCGCTGAGCGGACTGCGCGAGCTCGTGGAAGGCGTCGACGACCCCGGGATGCTCTACGCGTACAGCGTGCCGTGGCTGGGTCGGTTGCTGGCCCGGCGCGGGGATCCCGCGGCCGGGGCGATGCTCGCCGCCGCCTGGGAGCACGCCCGACGGCAGCGGCTGCTGCTCGGCGTCGCCTATGCCGGGCTCGCCTACGTGGAGTGGGCGTGGCTGGCGGGCGCGCCGGATGTCGCGCACGAGGTCGCGGCGGTGCTCGACCCCCGCACCGCGCATCCGGGCGGCGCGCCGTTCCGCGCCGAGCTGCGGCGCTATCTGCGGCGCGCCGGGCTGGACGCTGAGCCGTTCGACGGCTGCCCGGAGCCGTGGGCTACCGGCCTGCGCGGTGACTGGCGCGCGGCGGCGGCGGGGTGGGAGGCAGCCGGCGACCCGTACGAGCGGGCGCTCGAGTTGGTCGGCTCAGGGGAGGCGGAGCCGTCGCTCGAAGGCCTGCGCATCCTCGACGGGCTCGGCGCGGCGGGCGCCGCGGCGCCGGTCCGCCGTCGGCTGCGGGCAGCGGGTGCGCGGGTGCCGCGCGGGCCGCGGTCGGCGACCCGCGCGAATCCGGCGGGGTTGACGGCGCGCCAGCTCGCCGTGCTCGACCTCCTCCAGGACGGGCTGACGAACGCCGAGATCGCCGAGCGGCTCGTCGTCTCGGTCCGCACGGTCGACCATCACGTGGCCGCGGTGCTCGTCAAGCTCGGCGTGCGCTCGCGGCGGGAGGCGGCCGCCGCGGCGCACGAGCTGGGACTCCGCCAGGGGGTACCCAACGGGACATCGCCCAACACGGAATGGCCCGTTGGGCGGGACCCCCGCTCTTAATCCACCGCCAGCTGGATCGTGGCGGCCTCCAGGCCGGTGCTGTCGACGGTCTCGTTGCACGCGAGCGTGGCGATGGCAAGCGTCGAGCGTCATCCTCATCGCGTCGGTCGATGTGCTGATCAGGTCATCGCCGCCGCGGCCGTTCAGGCGCAGGCGGTCGGTCGCCTCGGCGCCGTTTAAGTCGACCACGCCGTCGTCGCCGAAGTCGATCTCGAGGCGGAGCCCCTGGCGCAGGGCGATCGTGTCGTCCTCGGCGGTGCGGGTGATCACGAGCGTGCGGTCCTCGAGCTGCGCGCGCCCTCGGCGCGGTCGGCGGCGAGCGGCTGTTCGGGAACGTTCGCCGAGGTCGGAGGAGAAGAACACGCCGTCGAGCAGCTCGGACCCGCGGGGGGCGCCGCCGCCCTGGTCGATGATCCGCGTCACGCGGCGGGCGGAGTCGTTTAGCTGCTCGTCGAGCGCGGATCGTCGGGGTCGGTGATCAGTGCCGTGTTGTTCGTGGCGACGATCTCGGCGTCGGGTGGCTCGTGCGCGCCGCCGGTGAGGGCGGCGACCGCGGCCGCGACCAGGGCAAGGGCGAGGGCTCGGAGCATGGGGGCCTCCGGTGGGTCTGTTCAGGCCGCGAGCGGGGCCGGCTCGCCGAGCGCGCCGACCAGCTTGGCGCGGGCGCGGTGGAGCCGGCTCATCACGGTCCCGATCGGGATCTTGAGGTTCGCCGCGGCCTCCGCGTACGAGGCGCCCGCGACGTCGACGGTCGCGACGACCTCGCGCAGCGGGTCGGGGAGCGCGGCGATCGCGGCGTAGATCTCGGCGGCGAGCATCTCCGCCTCCGGGCTGCGGCCGCCGGGCACCGCTGGCGCGTCGCCGACCGGGACGGGCCGGCGGTGCTCGGTGCGCCGGTAGTCGGCGTGCACGTTGCGGAGGGTCGAAGCGAGGTACGCGAAGTCGCTGACGCCGCGGAGCCGCCGCGGACGGGCGAGCACGCGGGCGTAGGTCTCCTGCGTCAGCTCTTCGGCCAGGTGACGGGAGCCGCAGAGGGACCAGGCGAGACGGAAGAGGCGTGGGAGGTGGGCGGCGGCGAGCTCGGGGTCGAGCATCGGTCCGCGGCCAGGGAGGAGCGGGAGCTGGGGAGGCATCGCTGCCGACTCTCCCTTAACCGCTTCAGAGCGCGCATCGGCAGCCGTTGCCTAACTTTCGCGCGGCGTCTACCTACTCTTCGGGACGTGCACTACAAACGCATCATCCCGTGCATGGACGTCGATGCCGGTCGAGTCGTCAAGGGAACCCGGTTCATCGACATCCGTGACGCCGGCGACCCCGTCGAGCTCGCTGCCCACTATGACAGGACCGGCGCCGACGAGCTGATCTTCCTCGACATCACGGCGACGTCCGACAAGCGCGCGACGGTCGTTGAGCTGGCGCGCCGGGCGGCCGACGAGGTGTTCGTGCCGTTCACGATCGGCGGCGGGGTGCGGGAGGTGTCCGACGCCCAGGCCGTGCTCGACGCCGGCGCGGACAAGGTGTCGGTCAACTCAGCGGCGGTCGCGCGGCCCGAGCTGCTGTCGGAGATGGCCGCGGTGTTCGGCGCGCAGTGCGTGGTCCTTGCCATCGACGCGAAGCGGCGGGAAGGCGGGTTCGAGGTGTACGTGGCCGGCGGCCGGACGCCGACGGGGCGCGACGCGGTCGAGTGGGCCCGCGAGGCGGTCGAGCGGGGGGCGGGGGAGATCATGCTGACGTCGATGGACCGCGACGGGACCAAGGAGGGCTATGACCTCGAGCTGGTGCGGGCGATCAGCGGGGCGGTCGACGTGCCGGTGATCGCCTCCGGCGGCGCGGGTGAGCCGGCGCACCTCGTCGAGGGTCTCGCCGCGGGAGCCGACGCCGCGCTCTGCGCGTCGATCTTCCACTACGGCGAGTACACGATCCCCGAGGTCCGCGCGGCGCTGCTGGGCGCCGGGGTGCCGCTGCGCCCGTAGGCGGCGTCGGCGCGTCGATGCGCCGTTGGTGCGGCTGGCCCCACTGGCGCTCGAGGTCGGCGATCCGTACGTTCTTCGGCGAAGGCCTCTGCTTACGCTTCTCCGACAGCTCCTTCCTCTCGCGGGCCGCTCCTGAGCGGCCCGGCCGCGTTCGCGCGGCCGCGGCCTCCAGCGTCCGTCCTTTCGTCCTGCTCAGGAGCCTGTCTTGCTTCAGCATCCCCTCGCGCGCCTCGGGTGGCGCGCGGAACTGCAATCCGATCTCGACGCACTCGGCGACCCGTCGCTCGTGGCCGCACGCGCCATCGCCGTCGATCGCGGAAGCGCGATCGTCGACACCGGCGTGCGCAGCTGGCGCGCGCCGCTCTCCGGCCGGCTGCGGCGCGCCGCGGCGATGCCGGCCACCGGCGACTTCGTCGCCGTCGTCGCCGACGGGCCTGTGCGCGCCGTGCTGCCGCGGCGCGGGGTGATCGCCCGGCGCGTCGAGCGCCGGGGCACCCAGGTGCTCGCCGCCAACGTCGACCTCGCCCTGCTCGCCACGTCGCTCAACCGCGACCTCAAGCCGCGCCGGCTCGCCCGCTTCCTCGCGATCACCGCGCGGGGCGACGTCGACGCCGTGGTCCTGCTGACAAAGTGCGACCTCGTGGCTGACCCGGCGTCGGTGGCGGGGGAGGTCGCTGCCGAGCTCGACGACACGCCGGTGCTCACGGTAAGCGCGCTGGACGGGACCGGTGTCGGCGCGGTGCGTGAGCTGCTCGAGCCGGCCCGTACCGCCGTCCTGCTCGGCACCTCCGGCGTCGGCAAGTCGACGCTCGTCAACGCGCTGCTGGGCGAGGAGCGCTACGCGACGACCGCGATCCGCACCGGCGACGACCGCGGCCGCCACACCACCGTCCGCCGCGAGCTCGTGCCGCTCCCGGGCGGCGCGCTGCTCGTCGACACGCCGGGCCTGCGCCTCGTCGCGCCGCTGGAGGACGCCGACGAGCCGGTGCCGCTGCTCGACAAGGCGGAGATCAAGCGCGAGCGCCGAGCCCGAGCACGAGCCGTCCACCGGCAGCGCTACCGCCAGCTGCGGGACGAGCGCCGCCACCGCGAGGCCCGCGACCGGCGGCACGGGTGACCCGCCGCTCTCCGCCGGCTACGTCAACGGCGGCCCGCCGCTCTCCGCCGGCAACGTCAACGGCGGCATTGAGGGAGGGTGCGGAGTGCCGTGACGATTCGCGGGTATTCCGTTGCGATTCGGAGTGGTCCGGAAGTAGTGGGTGCGGAAAGTCACGCTTACACGGGACTCATCACCCCCACGCGATCTGGAGTGTCGAAACCCTTACATTTCCTCCAGCCTCCCTACCGAGCCGCCGTTGACGTTCGCCGGCGCCGCGCCCGCCGACTATGGGGAGGCCGCGATGGGCGCCGAGCCGCGCGGGCGGCGGCGCCACGTCGCGCGTCAGTCGCGGTTGCGGGCGGCGCGGCGCCTCTTGGCGCGGCGCTTCTGTGCCGCCTTGCGCTTCATGGCCGCCTTGCGCTTCGCGGCGGCCTTCTTCTTCGCGCGCTCGGCGGCTCGCCGCTCCTGCGCGGCGCTCTTGGGCATGAAGGCGGCGACCGACGAGTAGCCGGTGAGGTAGATCGTCTCGCCGTCGGAGACGACCGGGTTGTAGGCGCCGCGCGACGAGTGGAAGGCGCGTTTGCCCGTGCGCGCCCACATCCCCTGCGTATCGCCGTTGCCGCGGTTCGAGTAGTAGACGATGTCGCCCACGACGGTCGCCGCGCCCGAGATGTTGC
>DATAFH010000033.1:0-1927 GCA_036257565.1 Solirubrobacteraceae bacterium
CCCGGAGCGTGGTCACGATGGCGGGTGGCTCGGTGGCCGCCCGCAGAGACGCCACGGTGTCCTCGGCCACCCGGCGGGCCCGCAACGCGTCGAGCAGGTCGGCCTGGGCGTCGCCGTCGGGGCGGGGACCGGCGAGGATGACGTCGAGGTACGTGTCGTAGCCGTGCCGGCGCAGCACCCCGTGCTCGATCTCGCGGGCCTCTTGCAGCTGGGCCAGGTCCTCCTCGTGGCCGCCCGACTGGTCGACGTCCTCCTCGGCCGCGAGCACCGCCTCGTGGGCGGCCTCGATCTCGTAGCGGGCGTCGGGCACCAGCTCGTCGCGGCGCCCCGCCGACTCGAGGTCCGCGATGGTCTGCTCGATCTGGGAGAGGCGGCGCTCGGCCGCGGCCATCTCGTCGGCCGACGGGGCCTCGGGCAGCGCCGCCTCGATGCGCTCGATCTCGCCGTCGACCTCGATCCACTCGCGGGCGAGGTCGCGGGCGACGAGGTCGGGCTCGCCCACACGCGTCTCGTTGTCGAACGCCGCCAGCGCCTCGCGCACCTGCCAGCTGTCGATCAGCGGCGCCTCGATGCGGGCGACGAGCTCGGCCCGCTCGTGGAGGATGTGGTCCCGGATGCCGGCCCGCGCCGCGGCGGACTGCTCGATGCTGCGCACCGCATCGTTGGCCTCGGCGTGGGCCTCCTCGGCGTCGCGCAGTGCGTGGCGGGCGTTCTCGAGCTCGCGGCGCAGCGTGGTCTCGTCCAGCTCGGACGTCTCGAGGTCGCGGAGCTGGCGGGCTGCGTCGTCGATCATCTGGCCGGCGGCGTCGCGCTGCTCCTCCACGAGGACGAGCTTGCTCTGAGCCGTCTCGACGTCGTCGCGGCGGGCGTCGAGGGCGCGCCGCGCCTCCTCGGCCGCGTTGGTGAGCTCTCCGGCCCGTTCGAGCAGGCCGTCGCAGTCCTCGAGGTGGGCGCTCATGCGCCGGGCCCGGGCGGCGGCCTCGTCGCGGCGGTTGGCGGTGACGGCCTGCAGCTCGCGGGCCCGCCGCAAGCGGGCGGCCAGCTCGCTGCGCACGCGCTCGTGGTCCTCCACTCGCCGGACGGCGGCCTCGCGGCTCGCGGCCGAGAAGGCGTCGGGGCCGAGCGCGATGCTCGGCGCCGTGGGGGCGTCGCCTTGGGCGCGGGCCACGAGGCGCGCCAGCCGCTCGGTCAGCGCGGCGCGGTCGTGCGGGCCAGCGGGGAGCACGGTCAACCGCCCGTGCAGGCCTGGCAGCTCGCCCGTAGTACTCATGTGCGTCGACGTGGTATCGGTGGTGCTGGATGCGCTCACCGGCGGGGACCTCCCCAGTCAGCAGACCGCATCGTCGTCCGATCCCCCAGGATCGGGCAGTCACGACAGTTGCGTTACAAGCAGTCTCGCGCGTTCGTGCGCCAACGCGCGCATTGAACGCGCACGGTGGGCGGCGCGCCGCCACGCTCAGCACGTTCGCCGGCCCCGGACGGCCCCTCCGCGGCGCCGTCGGCCGGCCCGCGACGGCCCCGGCACGTGGCCGCCTGCTTACGCGTTCGTCTCGCATCCGAAACAATCGGTTCACACCTCCCCCTTACGGTGCGCGGCGTGGAAACGTTCGTGATCCGCATGTGGCTGCCCGACCGGCCCGGTGCGCTGGGCCAGGTGGCCTCCCGCATCGGCGCCGTGCGCGGCGACGTCGTGGGCATCGACATCCTCGAGCGGGACGGCGGCCAGGCGGTCGACGAACTCGTGGTCGAGCTCCCCGACGACACGCTGGTCGACCTTCTGGTCGCTGAGGTGCGCCAGGTCGACGGGGTGGCCGTCGAAGAGGTGCGACCGGTGGCGGACGCGCTCCACGATCCCCGCCTCGACGCGCTCGAGGCCGCCGCCCAGCTCGTCGGCGCCAACGACGTCGACTCGCTGCTCTCCTCGGTC
>DATAFH010000034.1:0-6438 GCA_036257565.1 Solirubrobacteraceae bacterium
TCAGCGCTTGGGCGCCGAGCGGCGGGGGTTGGGGCCGGTGGCCGTCGCGGCAGCGTCGGCGGCCGTGCCCGCGGAGGTGCTCCCTTGCGCGCCCGGCTCGTCCTCGTAGCCGGTGACGTACAGGTTGAGCTCGACGCGCTCAGGGCGGGCGGAGAGCGTGTCGAAGATCCGCCGAAGCTCCTTGAAGCGCTTGCGGTGCCGGTGGCCGATCGCCTCGCGTCCGATCTTGCGGCGCCGAACGCCGGTGAGCAGGAGCGGCAGCGACTGGATAACCTGTGGCAGGAAGCGCGGGTGCAACCGGCCTCCGTAGGAGCCGGCCATCAGGTCGGCCTCGTTGAGGAGGCCGTTGCGACGGACGTTGTCGACAAACGCGGCCTCGTGGCGGTGGCCGTTGTTGCGGTCGACGATCTGGTGGTCGGCGTTCGCGGCGCGCCGCAGCCGCATGATCTGGTTCATCGGCTGCACGCCCTTCGGGCACGCTTCGATGCACTCGAAGCAGTGCGTGCACTCGTACATTCCGTGCGGGTCCTGCGCGAGGTCTTCGAGTCGCTCGAACGCGTGTGAATCGCGCGGGTCAACGACGAAACGGAAGGCTTTTGCCAGCCCCGCCGGGCCGACGAAGAGCGGGTCGACCTCCATCGATAGGCAGTTCGACACGCAGGCGCCGCACTGGATGCACGCTTGTGTCTGAGTCGTGTCGACCATCGCCTCGTGCGCGACGACGTACTCGCGCTCCGGGACCGGCTCGCGCGCGATGAGCCACGGCTGGACGCGCTTGATCTTGGCCCAGTGAACGGAGTCCATGTCGACGACGAGGTCCTTGATCACCGGCATGTTGCCCATGGGCTCGACGACGATCGGGCCTTTCCCGCTGCGCTGCTGGGCGACGCCGAGCTGGCGATGGCAGGCGAGGTCGGGGCGGCCGTTGACCCGCACGCCGCAGGAGCCGCAGATCGCGGCACGGCACGAGTAGCGCACGGCGAGCGTGCCGTCGCGCTGCTTGATCTCGATCAGGGCGTCGAGCACCGAGCGGTGCGCGTCCAGCTCGACGGTCTCTTCCACCCAGTACGGCTCGGCGCGTGCCGGATCCTCGGGATTCTGGCGGAGGACGCGCAGGGCGTAGGCGGGCATCAGTACGTGCGCTCCTCGGGTTGCCAGCGCGTGACCGTGACCGGCGCCTCGCTCAGGACCGGCCCGTCGGGGCCAGCGGAGACGGTGAGGTGATGCATCCAGCGCTCGTCGTCGCGCGTAGTGAAGTCCGTGCGGTGATGCGAGCCGCGCGACTCCGTGCGCGCGCTCGCGGCCGCGACGGTGCAGGCCGCCACGTCGAGCATCTGCTCGAGCTCGATCGCGGCCGGGATGTCCTGGTTGAACAGCTTGCCGCGGTCATCAATCCACGCGCCCGCGGCCCGCTCGCGCAGCTGCGCGATGACGTCGCCGGCGCGCGCCAGGCCGGCGGCCTCGCGGAACACGCCGACGTGCTGGTGCATGGTGCGGCCGAGCTGCTCCTTGAGCTCGAAGACCTTCGGGCCCTTCTGCTCGCGGGCGCCGATCGCATCGATCCGGCGCTGCTGGTCTTGCACGGCCGCGTCGGCCGCGGGCGGCAGGTCGACCTCCGCGGCGCGCTGGGCGGCGCGCTCGCCGGAGCGGCGGCCGAAGATCAGCGTGTCGAGCAGCGAGTTGCCGCCGAGGCGATTCGCGCCGTGGCAGGACACGCACGCGACCTCGCCCGCGGCGTAGAGGCCCGGGATCGAGGTCTCGCCCCAGACGTCGGTCTTGACGCCGCCCATGATGTAATGGCAGCCGGGCCGGATGTGGATCGGCTCGCGCGTGATGTCGACGCCGGCGAAGTCGCGCCCGATGTTGACGATCTCGCGCAGCGCCTCGAGCGTGCGCTTGCGCGGCACCTTGGTGATGTCGAGCGCGACCGTGCCGTCGGGGAAGCCGCGGCCCTCGTTGATCTCAGTCTGCTCCGCGCGGGCGACCACGTCGCGCGAGGCGAGCTCCATCTTGTTCGGCGCGTAGCGCTCCATGAAGCGCTCGCCGTTGGCGTTGTACAGATGCGCGCCTTCGCCGCGCGCGCCCTCGGTGATCAAGATCCCGACCACGGCGAGCGTGGTCGGGTGGTACTGGATCATCTCCATGTCCATCAGGTGCGCGCCGACGCGGTAGGCCAGGGCGATCCCGTCGCCGGTGCAGATGACGGCGTTCGTGGTCGGCCGGTAAGACTGGCCGGCGCCGCCGGTGGCAAGGATCACGCTCTTGGCACGGAACTGCTCCAGCCGGCCGGTGCGCACGTCGCGCGCGACGCAGCCCACGACCGCGCCGTCGTCGCCGGTCAGCAGCGTGGTGACGAACCACTCCTCGTAGCGGTCGACGGGGGCGTCGAGTTTGAGCAACTGCTCGTACAGGACGTGCAGGATCGCCTGGCCGGTGATGTCGGCGACGTAGCAGGTGCGGTCGTGGGAGGCGGCGCCGAACGGGCGCGTGTCGAGCCGGCCGTCGGCGTTGCGGTGGAAGGCGACGCCCTGGCGCTCCAGCGACCGGACCTCGCCGGGCGCTTCGCGGCACAGCACCTCGACGGCGTCCTGGTCCGCGAGGTAATCCGACCCCTTGACGGTGTCTCCGGCGTGCTGCTCCCAGCTGTCGTCGTCGTCGACGGCCGCATTGATGCCACCGGCGGCCGCCACCGAGTGCGACCGCACGGGATGTACCTTCGAGACGACCGCGACCGATGCGCCCGCACGCGCGGCGGCGAGCGCCGCGCGCTGGCCCGCGAGCCCGGCGCCGAGCACTAGCACATCGTACGACGGCACAGCCACCGGCTCGCAGTATTCCAGGAGCTCGAGAGCCGCTGTATCAATGCCAGATCGCGGATGCCGACCTCGCTGGTCATCGGCCCGAGCCGAAGCACCGGCCCACCCATATCGGCACGGCGTCAGACCGGGGTTGGCCCGGATCCAGAGCTACCCCGCCGCGGTCAAGACCGCATGCGGGCTCGTCGGCGACTGCACCGGGCCCCGTCCGCGCGCCGCTGCTCCCGCTCGTCGAGCCGGCCACCCGCGAACTCGCGTCGCTGCCCGACCGCACCGCGGCCAATTGGCGCGCGCGCTTCGCAAGAACCTGTGAGGATACGGACCGAGATCTGCGGGCGAAAACTTCTGAGGGGCGGACTATGGACCTCACGTACCTTGGCCTTGCCAACCTGGGCTCGGCTCACCGGAACCTGACGTCGCCTGTGCTGTACGAGGAGGCCGTGCGCCGGCACGAGGGCACGGTGGCGCACCTGGGCCCGCTCGTGGTCCGGACCGGCCAGTACACCGGCCGCTCGGCAAAAGACAAGTACATCGTTCGCGAGCCGGGCAGCGAGGACCGGATCTGGTGGGGCAAGTACAACCACCCGATCGAGCCGGACGTCTTCGACGGGTTGCGGCGCCGCCTGGCCGCCTACCTGCAAGGCCGCGACGTGTTCGTGCAGGACTGCTATGCGGGCGCGGCGCCCGAGCAGCGCCTGCGCCTGCGGGTGATCACCGAGTACGCCTGGCACAGCCTGTTCGCGCGCAACATGTTCCTGCGTGAGTTCGAGCAGCGCGCGCTCGGCACGTTCGAGCCCGACTTCACGGTCCTCTCGTGCCCGAACTTCCACGCCATCCCGGAGATCGACGGCACGCGCAGCGACGTCTTCATCGTCGTCAGCCTCGCCGAGCGTCTGGTGGTGATCGGCGGCACCGAGTACGCGGGCGAGATCAAGAAGTCGGTGTTCACGGTGATGAACTACCTGCTGCCCGAGCGCGACATCCTGCCGGTCCACGCGTCCGCCAATGTCGGGCCGGAGGGGGACTCGTGCGTGTTCTTCGGCCTCTCGGGTACCGGCAAGACCACGCTCTCCACCGATCCCGAGCGCCGCCTGATCGGCGACGACGAGCACGGCTGGAGCGCCGACGGCATCTTCAACTTCGAGGGCGGCTGCTACGCGAAGACGATCCGGCTCGACCCGGAGGCCGAGCCGGAGATCTACCAGACGACGCGCCGCTTCGGGACGATCCTCGAGAACGTCATGCTCGACCCTCGCACCCGCCGTCTGGAACTCGACGACGCGTCGCTGACCGAGAACACGCGTGCGGCGTACCCGATCGACTACCTGCCGAACGTCGTCAAGGAGGGGATGGCCGGGCCGCCGCGCAACGTCGTGATGCTGACCGCCGACGCGTTCGGCGTCCTGCCCCCGATCGCGCGGCTGACGCCGGCGCAGGCTATGTACCACTTCATCTCCGGCTACACGGCCAAGGTGGCCGGGACCGAGCGCGGCGTGACCGAGCCGCAGGCCACCTTCTCGGAGCTGTTTGGCGCGCCGTTCATGGCGCTGCACCCGACCGCGTACGCCGAGCTGTTCGGCCGCCGCGTGAACGAGCACGGAGCCTCGTGCTGGCTGGTGAACACTGGCTGGAGCGGCGGCAGCTACGGCGTCGGGGAGCGGATCGCGATCAAGTACTCGCGGGCGCTACTTCGGGCGGCGATCTCCGGACAGCTCGCCGACGTCGAGTACCGCACCGACCCCGTTTTCGGGCTCGCCGTCCCGCGCCACGCACCGGGCGTGCCCGACGAGCTGCTCGACCCGCGGTCGACGTGGGCAGACGGCGCGGCGTACGACGCGGCGGCGCAGGACCTGGCCCGCCGGTTCACCGATCACTTCCGCGACTACGCGGACGCGGCCGGCGCGGAGGTCGTGGCCGCTGGGCCGGTCGTGGCCTGAGCGCCCCCCGGCACGGCCCTCATGGTCGACACGCTCGTCGACAACCCGCTGCTGACGCTGTTCGGGATCGTCGCGCTCGGCTACCTCGCCGGTCGGGTGCGGATCGGCTCGTTCTCGCTCGGCCTGTCCGCGGTCCTATTCGTCGGACTCGGCGTGTCGGCGGCCGAGCCGCGGCTGGAGCTACCCGAGGTGATCTACCTGCTCGGCCTCGTGCTGTTCGTTTACACGATCGGACTCTCGTCGGGACCGAGCTTCTTCGCGACGATCCGCACCGGCGGCATGCGGCTGAACGCGGTCGTGCTGGCGTTGATCGTGGCGAGCGCCGTGGAGTGCCTGCTGCTCGTGGCGCTCCTCGACGTCGACCGCGTGGTCGCCGCCGGCATGTTCACCGGGGCCCTGACCAACACGCCCGCCCTGGCCGCCATCCTTGACGCGCTGCCGCGCGTGCTCGAGGGCGCCGACTCCGGCGCCGCGGCCTCCCGGCCGGTCGTGGGCTACTCGCTCGCATATCCGATCGGCGTGCTCGGGACGATCGCCGTCATGTGGCTGCTCGAGCGGATGTGGCGGGTCGACCACGCGGCCGAGGCGGCGGCGACCGGCCTCACGAGCGCGCCGCTCGAGCACTGGACGGTCCAGGTGCAGCGTCGCGACCGCCCGGCGGTGCGGATGCTCGCAGCCCGCACCGGGACAACGATCTCGGCCAGCCGCGTGCTGTCGGGCGATGCGGTGCACATCGCCGACCCCGGCGAGCGGCTCGACGACGGCGACCTCGTCACGCTCGTCGGCACCTCTGACGAGCTGGCGAAGGCCACCGCGTGGCTGGGCGCCCGTATGAACACCGACCTGGCGCGCGCGGACGAGCTCGACTCGCGACGCATGTTCGTGTCCAACCCCGAGATCGTGGGCATCCGGCTCGCCGACCTGCAGCTACCCGAGCGCCGGGGCATCACGGTGACGCGCATCCGGCGCGGGGACGTGGACATGGTGGCGACGCCCGACAGCGTGCTCGAGCTCGGCGACCGCGTCCGGCTCGTCGCCCCCGGCGACCGCATGGTCGAGGCGGCGGACTTCGTAGGCGACTCCTACCGCGACCTCTCGGAGCTCGACGTGCTGACCTTCGCCGTCGGCATCGAGCTCGGCCTGCTGGTGGGACTGATCCCGGTGCCGATCCCCGGCCTGGGGACGATCCACCTCGGGTCCGCGGGCGGGCCGCTCGTGGTGGCGCTCCTGCTCGGTGCCGTGGGCCGGACCGGCCCGTTGGTCTGGCAGATTCCGTACAGCGCGAACCTGACCCTGCGCCAGCTCGGCGTCGTGCTCTTCCTCGCCGGCATCGGCACGCGCGCGGGGCCGGCGTTCAAGAGTGCTCTGTCCGATCCGGCCAGCCTGGTCGTGATCGCGACCGGCGCGGCGCTCACGATCAGCGTCGCGGTCGCGACGCTCGTCGTGGCTCACCGCGTGATGCACGTGACCTTCGGCCGCGCCATGGGCATGCTCGCCGGCCTGCAGACGCAGCCGGCCGTGCTCGCGTACGCGAACGAGCAGGCCCGCACGGAGCTGCCCAACCGCGGCTACACGACCGTCTATCCGCTGGCGATGATCACCAAGATCATCACCGCGCAGATCCTGCTCGTGCTGCTCGTGTAGCCGCGCCGTGCGCGTTCTAGCACGAGATGCGCGGGGCGATC
>DATAFH010000035.1:0-91606 GCA_036257565.1 Solirubrobacteraceae bacterium
GACGCGGTGCGCGTCCCGCCCGGTACGTGGCGAGGCTACGAGGCCGGGCCGAAGGGCCTCGAGATCCTCGTCATCGGCGCGCCCAATCTCGGCGAGGCTCCGCGCGAAGACGTCGATGGCCAGCGCGACTGGTGGGCTGACGAGCGGCCAGCTAGGTGAGACATGAAGCGGGGAACTCACGCAGCCGAGGGCCGTGCACGCTCCCCTTCTCGCCGTAGACCAGCCACAAGGTGGATGACGGGTTGCGCTCCGGACGAGGAGGAGAAGTCTTCGCGGGTTGGCGGTCGCTTCCGCAACCGCGTGACTGCGGAAGCCTGGCCTATCCGAGCTCGGCGGCGCGCGCTCGGGCTCGTCGATTCCGTGCATGCTCGGCTGTCACGTCTGCTGCTCGCCGCGTGTTCATGGGAGTAGTGACCACGACCACCGGAGGAACAGCAGTGCTAGAGAAGGTCTTCTATACGACGTGCTCGTCAGCGATCAGGACGAGGCGCTCGACTTCTACACGAACGTCCTTGGCCTGGAGAAGCGGGTCGAGAACCCGACACCCGACGGGCCGCGGTTTCTCACCGTCGGCGTCAAGGGGGACGACCTCCAGCTGGTTCTCTGGCCGGGGACACCGGGGCAGGCCGAACCGGCGATGGGACGCCCTCCGGCGTCGATCACGATCGAGACCGACGATGTCCGGAAGACGTTCGAGGAGCTGAAGTCGCGCGGCGTCGAGTTCGTCTCGGACGTGCTCGAGTTCCCCTGGGGCTACGTCGCGCAATTCCAGGACCCCGACGGCAACCGGCTACAGATCCGAGAGGGCCGCTAGTCCCCCCAGACCGGAAACGGCTTAGCGTTTCGGTCGCGCCTGGTGCTGCTGACATTGAGCACGTCGGTTGGCCGGCCCGCGCCCGCGCATCGCACCTGCTCCTGGTGCGCACTGCGTATGTCGCGGTCTGCAGTGAGCACCCGCTTCGCGCGCCAAGCAGGACGCGACGCCTGCTCACCCTGAGTGAGCGGCCGCCGGCGCCGAGGCGGATCTCACCGCTGCAGCGGACGAGGTCGAGGCGTCTGGCGGCGCGCGATCGGAGGCCCTGCCGCTCCTGCATCGGTGCAGAAGCGGCACTCCGGCCAGCGGTCGCCGGGCTCGCGCAACTCGCGCGCATTGCGATAGCGCCGCCGGAGACCGCGATTCGTCCTGGATGCCGGGATTCACGCGGCGCAGCCCCGCGCAGTGGGGTGCACTACGCGAGGGAGATCTGCCCCGTCACGATCACGTCGCGCGACAGACCGGCAACCGTGACCGTCGCGGTCGCGTCGAGCGTCTCGTCGCCCTGCAGATCGCCGCCCTCCAGCTGCTCGCGGACCGCAAGTTCGATCTCCCGCTGAGCGGTCACGCCCAGCTTCTTGAGGAACTTCCGCACCGACATGTTGAAGACCTCTTCGTCCACCGTTCCTCCTTTTCGAGAGCGATCACCGCGCGAGAGTCTGCGCGTCGCCGCCAGCGCGTCGAGGGTTCGCCAGAACCGGCGTCGCCGCAGCGGCCCCGCCCATTGAACGCCTCGTACAGGTATTTGGCAATCACGGTAGAGCAGCCTGTTTGCGCTCCCAGGCAATGGGCCTCCTCGTTGATCTGATGCGCAGATCCAGTCGAGCCTACGCCGCCGTACCGCCGAGCGAAGGCAGCAAACGACGCGGGCCCCGCCCACCAGTGGTCCGTAGGCCACGGCCGAGTGCCGAGTGTCGCCTGTCGCGCAAAGGAGCACTCATGGGGCGGCTGCATCGACCGTCGCTGGCAGGCGAAACGAGGAGCGCGCTCCAGGGCGCGAGATGACCGCCGCGGCGCCCGGGGTGCATGGAGGGCGACGCAGTTGACGCGATCGCCAGAGACGCTCCAGCGCGGACGACGGGTCAAGCGCGGCCTCGCAAGTCAGCGGCGGCCAGCACGGCGAGGCGGTCGAGGTCGGCGGGCGTGCTCGGTTCGTACGAGCGCTCTCCGATGCCGTTCATCGCGACAGCTTGTATTTGCGGGGTGGTACCTCCGATAGCGTGGCCGCGATGGCGACGTTCGCGCTCATCCACGGGGGTGGTGGGAGCGTGTGGGATTGGCACCTGGTCGCGCCCGCGCTGCGCGAGCACGGGCACGACGCGGTCCCCGTCGACCTCCCAAGCGAGGACGAGTCGGCCGGTTGGGAGGAGTACGCCGACGCCGTCGTCCAGGCGATCGGCGATCGCCGCGGAGTCGTGGTCGTGGGCCACTCGCTCGGCGGATTCACGGCGCCGCTCGTGTGCGGTCGCATTCCCGTCGACCTCCTCGTCCTCGTGGCGGCGATGATCCCGTCACCCGGGGAGCGCTTCGCGGACTGGTGGGCGAACGCCGGCTACGAGGAAACCGGTTACGACGATGTCTTCTACCACGACGTCGCTCCGGAGCTTGCGGCCGAGGCGAGGCGCAGAGAACGGAACGAGAGTTCGAAGGCGCTGCAGGAGCCGTGGCCGCTCAAGGCCTGGCCGGACACGCCGACGAGGTACCTCCTCTGCCGCGACGACCGCGTGTTCCCGGCCGCGTGGGCGCGACGCCACGCCCGGGAGCGCCGAGGCATCGACCCCGACGAGATCGACGGCGGCCATTACATCAGCCTCAGCCGCCCGCGCGAGTTGGCCGACCGTCTCGCCGCGTATGCCGCCGAGACTCACTGAGCGGGCCGCTGCCCGCCGCTCGTGCGGGGCGGGCTTCTCCCCCCCGGCGCGGAGCGGCACTCTCTCGCGGCGACCCGCCCAGAATCCCCCTCGCATTGCGGGCGCCGCTGCGGATTCTCAGTGGCCGGTGGCCACCCGCGTGCGGGCGGCCACCGGATGCCCGGGGAGTCGCTAGTAGGCGACGGTCTCAGCCTCCTCGGCGACCGTGGGCCCTACCTTGACGGTCACCCGCTCGAGCACGCCCGATGCCAGCAGCCGCTCGCGAGCCGCCTTCGCGTCCTCGGGCGAGTCGAACTCGACCTGCACGAAGACGTCGTTCGGCTCCTCCGAGCTGCGCAGAAGGCGATGCCCCTTGGCCGCCTTGCGGGCGCCTGGCGGGTCCGAGTCGAAGATCGGCTTCCAGGCCTCGTAGTCGTCCACCTGGATGCGCGTGAGCATGAATGCCACAGCGTCCTTCCTTTCGTTGGCGCTACAATTGAATACTCGTAACGAGTAATGAATTCTTTGTTAGGATAGTGAAATGGCTCAGCGTGTCAAGACCCGGCCATACAACTCACCGCGGCGCCGCGAGCAGGCCGCCGCCACGCGACGGGACATGCTCGAAGTGGCGCAGCGGCTGTTCGAGCGGCAGGGCTACGCGGCGACCGCGATGGCGGCGATCGCGGCCGAGGCCGGCGTCGCGCTCAAGACGGTCTACCTGGCCTTCGAGACCAAGAGCGGCGTGCTGCGTGCGCTCTGGAACCTGCTCCTGCGCGGCGACGAGGGCGAGGCCCCGGTCGCGGAGCGCAGCTGGTATCGCGAGGTGGTCGAGGAGCAGGATCCGCACCGCCAGCTGCGGCTGAACGCCCGCAACTCACGAGCGGCCAAGACCCGGATCGCCGGCGTGCTGAAGGTCATCCGCGAAGCCGCACCCCTGGATCCCGAAATCGGCGCCCTGTGGGGGCGCATCCAGACCGAGTTCCACGCCAACCAGCGCGCGATCGTCGAGCGCCTCGCGGAACGAAAGGCGCTCAGGCCCGGCCTCGGCGTCGATCGGGCCACCGACATCCTCTGGACGCTCAACCACCCCGACGTCTGGCAGCTTCTGGTCGGCGAGCGAGGCTGGACTCCCGACCAGTACGAGGAATGGTTTGGCAATACGGCATGCGCTCAGCTGCTGGGACGGAGCACGCACCGCTAGTGCCGGTCATCGAGGGTGCCGGCCTGCCCAGGCCAGCGCCACTCACGGCGGCTGGCACCCCGAGTGCCGCTTCCGCGTGGAGCAGCAGTCGCTTCCTTCGGCCGCGAGTCGCCGTCCGGCTCCGGTCTGGCTGAACAATGGCGCGCGAGATCGTGAGGCGGCCGGAGGCGGTGCCGCGGTTGTGCGACCGCGCGCCGAAGGCGCAGCGATCCTTGGGATCGGTGCCGCAGAGCGGTGCTCTCGGGTTGACGGTGTGGCGGGACCGGTCTCCGATCGCGACGTCGCAAGGTGCCGCCCTGCACCACGCGATGCTGTGCCGCCCTCGCGAGGACCTAGCGCATGACGACGGAGCGACCCCAGCAATCGCGGGGCGGACCTGGCGTCAGCTGTCGAAGCCGAGCCCTAGGCGGTCGAGCGCGCGGAGCCACGGCCCGCGGCGCCCGCCGTGGGCGTCGGCGCGGGCGAGTGCGGCGCGGGTGGCCTGGATGACCGCCCAGCGTGCCGGCTCGGGCGGGAACGGGAGCGGGCGGGTGCGCACGAGCCGCAGGCGCGTGCGTTCCGTCTCGGCGCCGTCGAGCAGGTCGAGCGCCGTGCGGGCGCCGAACCGCGTCGCGGCCACCCCGAGCCCCGTGTAGCCGACCGCGTAGACCGCGGTCCCGCCCAGGGCTCGCCCGAACGTGACGCAGAACCGGCTGCAGGTGTCTATCGGGCCGCCCCAGGCGTGCGTGACGGCGACGCCCTCGAGCGCCGGGAAGGTCTCCAGGAGGTGGTCCGCGAGCAGCCGGAAGGTCTCCGGGCGCCGGTTGAGGCGCCGGTCGTCGACACGGTTGCCGAAGTGGTACACCGCGTCGTAGCCGCCGAACAGCACCCGGCCGTCGGGCGTCAGCCGGTAGTAGTGGAACTGGTTGCCGCGGTCGGCAATGCCCTGGCCCTGCTCCCACCCGAGCTCGCGGCGCTGAGCGGCCGTGAGCGGCTCGGTGACGATCACGTAGTCGTAGACGGGCGCCACGAGCCGGCGAATTGAGCGGACGAGCGGGCGATAGGCGCCCGAGGCGAGCAGGATGCGCGGCGCCCGCACGCGACCCGCCGGCGTGGTGAGCTCGGCGGGCGCCGCCTCGGTGACCGGCGTGCGCTCGAAGAGCCACACGCCGAGCTCCAGCACGGCGCGCCGCAGCCCGAGGGCGAGGGCGCCCGGGTCCACGAGCGCGATGCCGGTGCGCTGCAGGACGGCGCCGAGGTAGGTAGGAGAGCGCACGAGCGACCGCACGGCGTCGCGGTCCAGCACGTCCGCCTCCCAGCCGTAGCGGCGCAGGAGCGCGGCCTCCGCGTCGAGCTCGGCGAGCTCGTGCGGCTGCGTCGCGACGGAGAGCATCCCCGGCTCCTGCCAGGCGGCGTCGATGCCATGGCGGGCGAGGTCGGCCCGCATGCCGGCCACGTTGTCGCGGCCCAGCGCGTCGAGCGCCTCGAGCTCGGCCGGGAAGCGTGAGGCGCCGTTGAGCAGGCCGTGCGTGAGCGAGGCGTCCGCGAAGCCGCCGTTGCGCCCGCTGGCGCCGGCCCCCGCGGTCTCGGCCTCGAGGACCACGACCTCGCGATCCGGGCGCTCCAGCTTGGCCTGGAGCGCCGCCCACAGCCCTGTGAAGCCGGCGCCGACGATCGCCAGGTCGGCGTCGATCGCAGCGTCGAGAGGTGGCGCGTCGGCCGGAGCGGGCCGGTCGAGCCAGAAGGGAACGGGGGATGCGTCGTCGAGGCGCACCCGAGGAGCGTACGAGGACGCTACTCGCCGTGATGCGCGTGCGACGCCGGGCGGCGCACCTTGACCGAGAACCGCGACGGCCGGGCGCGCACCGTCGGGTTGTCGATCGCGCCGAGGCGCTCGATCAGCTTGATCCACTGCTCGGGCTTGAGGACGGCGTCGATCTGCTTCGACGCCTCCCGGTTCTCGCCGTAGAGCGGCCGCCAGCCGACGTGGATGTGGTCGTCGTGGTCGCCCATCGAGTACGTGTTGTCGGCGCCGGAGAACGTCATCAGGGAGATGATCTGGTGCGGCTTCATCGTCCCCTGCAGCTTCAGCAGCCGCTGGATCGTGAGGTCGGTGATCGAGCCGGGGCCCTGCGTGCCCGGCCGGATGACGATGCCGTTGATGGCGCCGATGTCCATCGCCGTGCCCATGGAGTGCTCGGACACGTTGCCCGAGGCCGTCAGGTAGCTATGGCCGCACTTGAGCGATGTGATCGTCGGCTTGAGGCCCGAAGCGGCGAGGTAGACCATCGTCGCCAGCACCCGGCGGTCGATCTGGCCGGAGCGGATGTCGCCCGCGCCGCAGCCGTAGACCTGGATGCGGCGATCGGCCAGGACGCGGCGGACCAGCTGCTCCTTGCTCAGCAGCATGAGCTGGCCGATCGACGGGTTCGCTGCGCCGGCGCCGAAGAACGGGTTCTTGCCCTTGGCGCGGTAGATCGCCGTCGACTCGAGCAGCTTCCAGCCGTCGAGGATCGGCTTCGGGTCGATCCGCGGGGCGCCGTGGCCGGCGGGGCGGATCTCGAACTGGAGGTGCGGGACGCGGTCGCCCTTGCGCTCCGCGAGGCGGCCGAGGACCGTGCCGCCGATCACGCGGGCGCCCTTGCGGAACGCCTTCGGCCGGAAGTCGCGCGGGTCGAAGCCGAGCGGCGCGTCCTGGGTGACCTCCGCGCCGGCGGTGGCGAGCTGGACGTCGCCGCCGGCGGCGCGCGCCATCGGCCGGGTCGGATGCGCGAACAGGCGCTCCTTGGCGGGCAGCGTGGTCACCTCGGAGGGCGTGGGGGCGGCGGCCGCCGGCCGGGCGGCGGCCTTCCGGCGGCGTGCGGGCGCCTTCGTGCTCGAGGCGGCGCGCCTCGGGGCGGCCTCGTGCTCGGTCTTGCGCGGCTTGCGGCGGCCCACTGAGCGGTCCTTCGGGGCCGGGTACGTGCGGGCGACCTCGCCGAGGTTGCCGTACGTGTAGGTGTTGCCGTAGACGTCCTGCAGCTTCACGAAGCGCCCGAGGCGCTTGGTGTGGCCGATCTTGACCACGCGGCCGTCGTTGACGGCGATCACGGCGGCGCGGGAGCGCGAGAAGATCTGGATGCCGCGCCGCGCATCGTCGGACTCGACGACCATCGCCGCGTTGCCCTGGTCGACCTTGTTCCCGCGCTTGGTGAGCTGCTCGGCGTAGGTGGCCTTCGTGTGGATCGGGAACCGGCCCTGAGTGAGGCCGGTCAGCGAGCCGATCAGGTCGCCCGGCAGGCCGCCGATGACCTGCGCCCGCATGAGCACCGAGTCCACGTACCAGTTGGCGTGGTTGTACGCGAACACCGCGCGGCGGATGTCGGTTTGGGCGCCGGCGGCCGCCAGGTAGCGGGCCGCCGCGAAGATCGCGTCGACCGGGTTGAACGGGTCCTTGTGGCCGTCGCGGTTGGCGTCGACGCCGTAGGCGGCCCACGTGGCGGGCATGAACTGCATCCACCCGAGCGCGCCCGCCGACGAGATGTTCAGGTTGCGCCCGTAGTCGGTCTCGATCTCGTTGATCGCGGCAAGGATCTCCCAGCGCACGCCGTACTCCATGCCCGCCGCCTGGTACAGGGGGAGCAGGAAGGGCGGGATCCGGAACTTGTCGATGAAGAAGTTCGGCACGCCGATGCGAGCCGGGCCCGGCGTGGCGAGCGAGTAGCTCGGGTTCGAGGGAGCCGGGGTGCCGTTCGGGTTCGTCAGCGTCGGGGCGGGGGTGATACGACGCTCGTGCGATTCGTCACGTTCGGGCTTCTCGGAATTCTTCTCGGCGCAATCTCTACCTGAAGTCGAGGTTGAGTTGCAGGTGTCGATCTTGCCCTCGGCCGACTTCGTGTTGAGCCGCCGCCGCTTGCGCTCGGAGCTCGTCCCGCCCGTGGGTGCCGTCGCAGTCGGAGTGGGGGTGGCGGCCGTGGTGGGCGTCGAGGTCGGCGTCTTCGTAGGCGCGGGCGTCGCGACCGTGGTCTCCACCGGCGAGGCGAACGGCGTGGGCGTGGCCGTGTTCACGGGCGTAGCGGCTGCCGTGGCCTCCGGCGCCGCGGAGGTGGTGGGCGCCGGCGTCGCGATCGGCGTGGCGGCCGCCGCGACCTCCGTGGCCTCCGGCTCTGGCGCCTGGGCAGGCGCCGCCGTGCCGAGCACGGCCGCGTAGATCGCGGCCACAGCGAGGGCGATGAGGAGGACGCGGCGCGTCACGAGTGGGGCGCGCGCTCGCGCGGGAAGGGGAGGAAGATGGCCGTCACGGACGTGGAGGCGAGGAGCTCGACGCACAGAGAATCGACCGCTAACGGCGGTCTCTTGAGCTTGGCGGGCTGGGTTGAGGACCCCAGCTTGCACCACTCAGCCTCAAGTGGAGCGTGAGATATAGCCATTATGTATCGCGCTGCTTTGCTGGAGGACGGACCCGTCCTCGCTCAAACAACGCGCGAGAGCTTCGAAACGTACAAGTCGTTCACGCCCGCCGGCTGGGCTCCTCCGACCGCAGCGTTCGAGCAGGCGCGGATCGCCGAGCGTCTCCCGCGCCCGGATGCCTGGTGCCTGATGGCTGAGGACGAGGGTGTGCCCGCGGGGCACGTCGCGCTGCTGCGCCACGAGAGCCTTCCGGGGCACGCGTACCTGTGGATGCTGTTCGTGCGCCGGCCATGGTGGGGAAGGGGGGTGGCGACACGGATGCACGAGCGCTGCCTCGCCGAGGCGGCGGCCCGCGGCTACGTGGGGATGCGCCTCGTCACGCCCGCGGACCATGGCCGCGCGCGGGCGTTCTACGAACGCGAGGGCTGGGCGGTCGCCGGGTCGCGGTTCTGGGAGCCGATGCTGGCGCTCGATCTCGTCGAATACACGCGCTCACTCGGGTGACACCCTGCGGCGCGCCCCCGCCCTTGGCGGGTGCCCCGACGGCGACGTGCCAGGATCAGACGCCCGATGCCGCGCCTGCGCCAGAGCGACGCTCGCCCGCTGACGGACCGGGCGGCGCCGCTGATCGAGGACGCGGCGGAGCGCTCGCGGGTGTCCATGCGCACGCGGGTCGAGCGGTTGCGGGCCGCGTGGCGATCGATCCTCCAGGCCGGGGTGGCGGCCGGCCTCGCCTGGATCCTGGCGACCGAGGTCTTCGGCCACGACCAGCCCTTCTTCGCGCCGGTCTCGGCGATCATTACGCTCGGCCTCACCGTCTCCGAGCGGGGGCGCAGGGCGGCCGAGGTCGCGGTCGGCGTGGCGCTCGGGATCGCAGTCGGCGACCTGCTCGTGCTCGTCATCGGCGTCGGCGCGGCGCAGCTCGCGCTCGTGGTGATGCTCGCGATGTCGCTGGCGATCTTCCTCGGCAGCGGCCAGATGCTCGCCACCCAGGCCGCCGTCTCCGCCGCGCTGGTGGCGACGCTGCAGCCGCCGACCGACGGTGTGACCTTCGCCCGCTTCATTGATGCGCTGGCCGGCGGCGCGATCGCCCTCACCGTCAACGCGATCCTCCTCCCGGTCGACCCGGTGGCGATCCTGCGCTCCGCCGCGCGGCCGCTGCTCGACGAGCTGGCGGGCACGCTCGACGACATCGCCGTCGCGATCCTCGAGCACGATCGCGACCGGGCCGAGCGGGCCTTGCGCCGTGCGCGGGCGATCGACGAGCTCAGCGGGAACTTCTTCGACGCGGTCGCCGTCAGCCGGGAGACCACCCGCTACGCCCCGCCGCGCCGGCGCTTCCGGCGCACGGTGGAGAATTTCGCCGCGGCCGCGTCGCAGATCGACCTCGCGGTGCGCAACGTGCGGGTGCTCGCGCGCGGCACGATCCGCGCCGTCCGGCTGTCGGAGAACACGCCGCCCGAGGTGGCTGACGCCCTCCGCTGCCTCGCGCACGCGGTGCGGGCGTTCGGCGACGCGATCGAGCACCCGGAGCGCGCGTCCCGCGTCCGCGAGCCGGCCCTGCGGGCGGCGGCGCTCGCCACCCAGGTGCTCGAGGACACGGGCAACATGTCGGTCAGCGTGATCGTCGGCCAGATCCGCTCGACCGCGACCGATCTGCTGGCCGGAACGGGTCTCGACACCGACCGCGCGGCCGAGGCGGTGCGGGAGGCGCAGGTCTAGCTCTGGCAGACCGGGCACCAGAAGGTGGTCCGGCCGCCGATCGTGGCGCGCTCGAGCGGGGTGCCGCAGCGCGGGCAGGCGCCGTCCCGCTCGCGGTGGGGGATCAGGTGCCCGGTGTGGGCACCACCGTTGCGGATCGCGTCGCGCAGGGCCGCGCGCATGGCGCGGCGCAGGTGGTCGACCTCGTCGGTCGACAGCTCGCCGGCCGGACGGCGCGGGCTCAGCCGCGCGCGCCAGAGGATTTCGTCGGCCAGCAGGTTGCCGACGCCGGAGACGACGTTTTGGTCGAGCAGCCGGGCCTTCGCCGGCGCGGTGCCGCGCGCGAAGCGCGCGCGGAACGCCTCGCGGCCGACGTCCGCCGCATCGGGCCCCACGTGCGAGAAGTCCGGCTGCAGCAGCGCACGGCCCAGGCGCCGCTTGTCGCGCAGCGCCATCCGGCTGCCGTCCGCGAACTCGAGAACGAAGCGGTCCCAGTTTCGCGGGGCGGGCAGCTCGTCGACGGTGATCCGCCCGGCCATCCCGAGATGCAGGCCGAGCTCCGGCCCGCCGTCGGTCTCCGCCCACAGGAACTTGCCGCGCCGATGGGTGTCGGTCAGCCGGTGGCCGACGAGTGCCGCGGCGATCTCGCCCGGCGCGTGTGGGCGGCAGACGTACGTGTCGCGGTCGTCGACCGCGACGATCTCGCGCCCCACGACGCGCTCCAGCTGCTGCCGCGCGCGTTCCGCCTCAGGAAGCTCTGGCATACCCCTCCAGGGTACAAGTCAGGAGGCCTGCGCGATCGCCTGGTCGACCGCGTCCGGCGCGAGGACCGCCTCGATGACCATCACGGCGGCGCCGATCACCCCGGCGTGGTCGTCGAGCGTCGAACGGGCGATCCGGATCGAGCGCGTGGCGAGGGCGGTGGAGCGGCGGTACACGACCTCGCGCACCCCGGCGAGCAGGTGCTCGTCGGCGTCGGCGATGTCACCCCCGACGACGATCACGCTGGGGTTGAAGAAGTTGACGGCGCTGGCGAGGACGCCGCCCAGCTCGCGGCCGGCCTGGCGGACGAGGCGCATCGCCTCGGGCCGGCCCTCGCGGACGTAGCGGACGACGTCGCGGCTGTTCTCGGCCGGGATTCCCATCGCGTCCAGTTGGGCGGCCATCGCGCCGCCGCCGGCGACCGCCTCAAGACAGCCGACGTTCCCGCAGCGGCAGATCACGTCGTCGTGATCGGGGACGTGGATGTGCCCGATGTCGCCGGCCGCGCCCTGCGCCCCGCGGTGGATCTGCCCGTCGGTGATGACGCCGCAGCCGATCCCGGTGCCGACCTTGACGAACAGCAGGTGCTGGTTGTCGCGCCAGCGCGCCCAGTGCTCGCCGAGGGCCATGAGGTTGACGTCGTTGTCGACCAGCACGGGAGCACTGTAGATCTGGCCCAGGTGCCCGGCGACCGGGTAGCCGTCCCAACCGGGCATGATCGGCGGCGCGACGGGGGTGCCGGTCACGAACTCCACCGGGCCGGGCACGCCGACGCCCACGCCTCGCACGGCCTCGCGGTCGGATCCGGACTCGTCGAGCAGCTGCCCGAAGGTGCGCTCGAGCCAGTCGAGGACGGCCTTCGGGCCGTCGGCGATCGGGATGTCCGCGCGGGCCTCGACCAGCACGTCGCCCGCCAGGTCGGTGATCGCGATGCGCGAGTGGGTGGCGCCGAGGTCGGCGGCGAGCACGACGCCCGCGCCGCGGTTGAACGCGTACGTCTTCGGCGGCCGGCCGCCGGTCGAGGCGCTCGAGCCGGCGGGGACGACGAGGCGCTGGGCAAGCAGGGCGTCCATCCGCTGCGCGACGGTGGACCGAGCGAGGCCCGTCAGCGCCACGAGCTCGGCGCGCGTGGTCGCCCGGCCGTCGCGGATCAGGTGCAGCATGGCGCCGACGCCGGTGCCCGCGGACGGCTGCGGGTCGCGGGTCGTCTGCAACGCGTCAGCCATCGGCATTCAGGATGGCACAACCCGTTGGAGTGTTCTGGGTTAACGGTTGACCTTTTGCTACGCGGTCGACCGAAGGTGGAATACACGTGTCGGTGCGCTCGAGGGGGTGTGTGGCGGGCCGGGCGAACGTCAACGGCGGCTGGGTAGGGAGGGCGAGGGATCCGCGCGCGGCGAGGGTGCATTTCGCACACCTCGCGTCGCTCTCGCGAGCGACGTGGACGGTCGGCTCCTATAGCGTGCATTTCGTCGACCTCGCGAGGTTCCGGCGCGCGACGTCGACGATATGCACCCTCACCGCGGCGGGCTCCCTGCCTCCCTCACCCTCCCGCCGTTGACGTTCGAGAATCGCCCCGGTGCGCATATCCCGCGGCCCGCCCAGCCTCGACCAACCGCTCGGCCATCTTCCGATTGGCCTCGTCGATCATCTCGCCGTCGAACATCGCCGCCCCCCGGCCCTCCTCGTCCGTCGACCGCCGGTAGGCCTCGAGCAGCGCCTTCGCGCGCTCCCACTCCTCGCGCGACGGGGTGAAGACGTCGTTTACCACGGGGATCTGCCGGGGGTGGATCGTCCACTTGCCGTCCAGCCCGAGGGCGCGCGCCAAGCGGGCGCGGTCTCGCAGCCCGTCCTCGTCGTCGATCGCGGCGTACGGCCCGTCGATCGCCTGGATCCCCGCCGCGCGGGCGGCGACGACGAGGCGCGAGTAGACGTAGTTGAGGTGGTCGCCCGGATACCCCGCGGGGGTGCCGCCGATGGTCGTGATCGGGATCCCGACCGCCGCGCTGTAGTCGCCCGGCCCGAAGATCAGCGTCTCCATGCGCGGTGAGGCGGCGGCGATCGCCTCGCAGGCGAGCAGGCCGGTGGCGTCCTCGATCTGGGCCTCGATGCCGATCGCCCCCGCCGGCAGGCCGCGCGCCCGCTCGATGCCCGTGAGCAGCTTGTCGGTCATCTCGACGTCGCCAGGCGTGCGGACCTTGGGGAGCATGATCGCGTCGAGCTGGTCGCCCGCCTGCTCGACCACGTCGATCAGGTCGCGGTAGAAGTGCGGCGTGTCCGTGCCGTTCACGCGTACCACGGCGGTCGTGCGGCCGAAGTCCTGCTCGCGCAGCGCCGCGATCACGAGCTCCCGCGCGCGGGCCTTCTCGCTCTCCGCGACCGCGTCCTCGAGGTCGAGGAACACCTCGTCCGCGTCGAGCGACGCGGCCTTGGCGAGGAACCGCTCGCTCGAGCCGGGCACGGCGTGGCAGGAGCGGCGCGAGCGGGGCATGGCCGCCCGCACCCTAGCTACCCTCGTCGGCGCCGTGCGCTCGTTCTTCCTCGCCGCCCTGCTGCTCCTCGCCGCCGCGCCCGCCGCGCACGCGCAGGTCAAGCCGACCGTCGGCATCGAGATCGAGCGCGAGGAACAGGAGTTCGGCAAGCGGACGGAGGTGACGGGGACGGTCGAGCTCGCCGGGGCGCCCGTGCCCGGGCAGGCGGTGGAGCTCCTCGCCCGCGAGCATCCCTATGACGGCGAGTACCGGGTCGTCGCCAAGAACGTCACGGACGCCGAGGGCGCGTACCGGTTCACGCCCCGGCTCGACCGCAACAGCGACCTGCGGGTCCGCGCGGGTGACGCCCGGTCCGAGCGGCTTCGGGCGTTCATCTATCCCGCCTTCACGCTCGCGTTCCGGATCCGCAGCCCGCAGAAGATAGTCGTGATCGCGCGCTACCGCGTGCCGCGCTTCGTCGGCCTCTCCCGGCGCACGCTGTTCTACGTCGCCAAGCGCGGCAAGGAGCGCGCGCCGATCGTCGCGCGTGCCGAGACGATCCGCCGCCGCTCCGGTCACTACCGGGCGAGCGCCGTGGTCGAGATTCCCGCGCGCTGGAACGGCCGCTTCCGGTACGCCGGCTGCCTGCCGTACTCGCCCGGGTCCGGGCTGGGCGATCCGCGAGCGGCCTGCCCGAAGCGCTTCAGGTTCGACTGAAGCCGTAGAGCTCCGCCAGCTCCGGATCCTTGCGGGCCAGCATCTCGGCGAGGTCGACCATCACGCGGCACTGCTTCCACGTGGCGTCGTCCTGCATCTTGCCGTCGATCATGTGGACGCCGCGGCCGTCCGGGATCGCCTCGATCACCTTGCGGGCGAAGGCGACCTCGTCGGCATCGGGGGAGAAGACCTTGCGCGCGATGTCGATCTGCACGGGGTGCAGTGACCACGCTCCCACGCAGCCCATGAGGTAGGCGGCGCGGAACTGGGCCTCGCAGCCGTCGACGTCGCGGATGTCGCCAAACGGGCCGTAGAACGGGAGGATTCCGGCTCCCGCGCAGGCGTCGACCATGCGCGCGAGTGTGTAGTGCCAGAGGTCCTGCTGCGCCGCTTCGCGCGGCGCGTCGCCGCCCGGGTCGCTGAGCACGCGGTAGCCGGGATGGCCGCCGCCGACGCGCGTGGTCTTCATCCGCCGGGACGCCGCGAGATCGGCCGGCCCCAGGCTCATCCCCTGCATCCGGGGCGACGCGGTCGCGATCGCCTCGACGTTCGCGACGCCCAGCGCGGTCTCGAGGATCGCGTGCACGAGGATCGGCCGCTCGTGGCCGGCCCGCGCCTCGAGCTGCGCCAGTATGCGGTCCACGTAGTGGATGTCCCAGGGACCCTCGACCTTGGGGACCATCACGACGTCGAGCCGGTCGCCGATCTCGGCGACGAGCTGAGTGAAGTCGTCGAGCACCCAGGGCGACTCGAGGCTGTTCACGCGCGCCCACAGCGCCGTCGGCCCGAGCTCGATTTCCCGCCCCACGCGGATCAGCCCCTCGCGCGCGGCCTCCTTACGGTCGACAGGGATCGCGTCCTCGAGGTTGCCGAGCAGGATGTCGGTTTTCGCGGCGATGTCGGCCGCCTTGGCGACCATCTTCTCGTTCGAGAAGTCGAGGAAGTGAATCATCCGCGAGGGCGCGGCAGGGATCTCGCGCAGCGGCTCGGGGGCGCCGATGGCAAGGGGCTCGAGGAAGGAACGGGGGTTGCGCATGGGCGGAGGATCGTAGAGTCCCCGGGCAATGAGCACCCCCATCGAGACCGATCAGGCGACCCGCGAGGCGTCGGGCGCACACCCGTACGGCCGGTACTTCGAGGAGTTCGAGGTGGGCGCCGTCTACAAGCACTGGCCGGCGAAGACCGTGACCGAGGCGGACGATCACCTGTTCTGCCTCATCACGATGAACCATCACCCGCTGCACATCAACGACGTCTACGCCGCCGGCTCCCAGCAGGGCCGCAACGTGGTGGTGGGGCCGTACGTGTACTCGCTGGCGCTCGGGATGAGCGTCTCCGACATCTCGGGCAAGGCGATCGCGAACCTCGCCACCGAGTCGCTGAGCCATCCGGCGCCGGTCTTCCACGGCGACACGCTGTTCGCGGAAACGGAGGTGCTCGAGATCCGCGAGGCCCGCTCGAAGCCCGACCGCGGGACCGTCAAGGTCCATACGCGGGTGCTCAACCAGGACGGCGTGCTGGTGGCGGAGTTCAAGCGCCTCGTGCTCGTACCCAAGCGCGACGCCGGGCGGGCCTGACGCGCCGCAGGGAGGCGAGGACGCGCGCCATCCGGTGGCGGACGGTGAGGCCGGCGATCACGACCGCAGCGAGGATGAGCTCCAGGATCAGCGGCGTGGCGCTGGGCCCGGCGGCCGCGGTGCTCGACGCGGCGGCGGGCGCGGCGAGGATGAGCGAGAGGGGGAGGGCGGGGAGCAGGTAGCGCATGCCGCGCACTCTCCCGCGCGCGGCTTGGCGAATCCTTGGCACGACCTTGGCGCCCCGATCCGAGCCCGGGGCGCGAGCGGCGCTTGCAGCGACAGCCACCCGATCGCGCCAATCCGAGCCCCGGGGGCGGCGAGCGGCCCTTGCCGCGACTGCCACCCGATCGCGCCAATCCGAGCCCCGGGGCGGCGAGCGGCCCTTGCCGCGACTGCCACCCGATCGCGCGGCACTGATGGGGTCGGCCGCTACTGCTGCCCGACCGAGCGGGCCTGCTGGGTCAGGCGCTCATTACGTCGTCGTCCCGCGGCACGGGCTGGACGCGCTGCGGTTCGCCTTCGCCGCGCCACAGGAAGCGCTGCGAGTACCAGGGGCCGGCGGGCTCGATCCGCTTCCATCCGGCGGTCTCGAGCGCGGTCATGAGCGAGCGGACGGCGGCGACGAGCTCCCTGGTGGGCGGCTCCGGGTCGCTCATCAGGCCCCAGCGCATGCCGGGCGACTCGCCGATGGCGCGTGACTTGCGGCCGCCCGGCGGGGTCGCCATCGCGCGGAAAGACGATCGGCGGTAGCCGGGCTTCCACTCGATCTCGCACGACCACACGCGGGTGGCCTCCTTGGGCCACGGGCGTAGGCGGGTGGGTGCGGGGGTCGGCGGCATGCGCCCGGGCAGGGCCTCGGGCGCCTCCGCGGGAACGCGGGCGGCGGGGGCGAGCCGGGCGGGCGCGACCGGCTCGGCCGGTTCGGACGGCGGCGCGACGACTACCGGCTGCGGCGGCGCGGGCAGCGTCTCCGGCTCGGCCTCCGGTACGACGGTCGCCTCCTCCTGCTCGCGCACCTTGGCCGCATGCTCGCGCGCCTTGGCCGCATGCTCGCGCGCCTTGGCCGCACGTTCCTTCTTCGCCCGCTCCCGGGCGGCCCGCCGCTCGGCGCGCTGCTTCGCCGCCCGCTCCCGCTCGGCGCGCGCCTTCTCGGCACGCTCCTTCGCGGCGCGCTCCTTCTCGGCACGTTCCTTCGCCGCCCGCTCCTCTTCCGCGCGCTGCTTCTCCGCCGCCTCCTGTGCAGCTCGCTCCTTCTTCGCCCGCTCCCGCTCCGCACGCCGCTTCCCAGCCCGCTCCTTCGCCGCCCGCTGCCGGGCAAGCTTCTCCTCGGCCCGCTTCTTCTCCAGGAGCTCATTCTCCGCGCGCTCCTTCGCGAGCCGCTCCTCCTCGGCGCGCTCCTCCTCGGCGCGCTCGGCGGCGAGGCGCTCCTCTTCAACGCGCTGCTTCTCGGCGCGTTCCTTCTCGGCGCGCTCCTTCGCAAGCCGCTCCTCCTCAAGGCGCTGCTTCTCCGCGTGCTCCTTTTCCGCACGCTCCTTCGCAAGCCGCGCGTCTTCGAGCTGCTGTGTCTCGGCGCGCTCCTTTTCCGCACGCTCCTTTTCCGCCCGTTCCGCAGCTAGACGCTCCTCATCGAGGCGCTGCTTCTCCAGGCGCTCCTGTTCCGTGCGCTCGGCCGCGAGGCGCTCTTCTTCGAGGCGCTGTTTCTCGGCGCGCTCCTTCGCAAGCCGCTCTTCTTCGAGCCGCTGTTTCTCGGCGCGCTCCTTCGCAAGCCGCTCCTCTTCGAGCCGCTGTTTCTCGGCGCGTTCCTTCTCTGCGCGCTCGGCGGCGAGGCGCTCTTCCTCGCGGCGCTGCTTCTCCACGCGCTCCTTTTCCGCCCGTTCTGCAGCGAGACGCTCCTCCTCGAGGCGCTGCTTCTCCAGGCGCTCCTGCTCCTCGCGCTCGGCCGCGAGGCGCTCTTCTTCGAGGCGCTGTTTCTCGGCGCGTTCCTTGTCGGCGCGCTCCTTCGCAAGCCGCTCCTCGTCGAGCCGCTGGTTCTCGGCGCGTTCCTTCTCGGCGCGCTCGGCGGCGAGGCGTGCTTCTTCGGCGCGCTGCTTCTCGGCACGTTCCTTGGCGAGGCGCTCTTCCTTGATGCGTTGCTTCTCGGCGCGTTCGGCGGCGAGGCGTGTCTCTTCGGCGCGGCGCTCCTCTTCGCGCCGCTGGTTCTCGGCGCGTTCCTGCTCCGCGCGTTCGGCGGCTATGCGCGCCTCTTCGGCGCGCCGCTCCTCTTCGCGGCGCTGCTTCTCGGCGCGCTCGGCGGCGAGGCGCTCCTTCTCGGCTCGCTCTGCCGCAGCTCGTTCCTCGGCGAGGCGCTCCGTCTCCGCTCGCTCCTTCTCGGCGCGTTCCTTCTCGGCGCGTTCCTTCTCGGCGCGTTCCTTCTCGGCGCGTTCCTTCTCGGCGCGTTCCTTCTCGGCGCGTTCCTTCTCGGCGCGTTCCTTCGCCGCGCGCTCCTCCTCGAGGCGGCGCTTCTCGGCTCGGACGCGCTCTCGCTCCTCCTCGGCGCGCTCCGCCGCCCGGCGGGCCTTTTCGGCTCGGGCGGCCGCGGCTCGCTGCCGGGCCGCCTCCCGCTCGGCGCGGCGCCTCTCCGCCCGTTCCTTCGAGGCGCGATCCTTCTCGGCACGGGCTCGGGCCGCCCGCTCGCGTGCCGCCTCCTTCTCGGCCCGCCGCTTCTCGGCCTGCTCCGCCGCGAGGCGCTCCTTCTCGGCGCGCTCGGCCGCGGCTCGCTCCTTGTCGGCGCGCTCGGCCGCAGCTCGCTCCGTCGCGACGCGCTCCTTCGCCACGCGCTCCTGCTCGGCCCGTTCCGCCGCGATCCGCTCCTCCTCGCCGCGCTCCGCCGCGCGGCGCTGCTGCTCGGCGCGCTCGTGCTCGGCCTGCGCGGCGGCGGCCTGCGCCTGCTCCTCCGCGCGCCTCCGGGCGGCCTCCTCGCGCGCGACACGATCCTGCTCCGCGAGCCGGGCCCGCTCGGCCCGCTCGCGCTCGGCTCGCTCGGCAGCGACGCGCTTGGCCTCCCGCTTCTCGGCAGCCGCTTGCTCCTTGGCGGCGCGCTTGGCCGCCACCCGCTCCTCCCGCTCGCGACTCGCAGCCTCCTTCGACGCTGCCCGATCGGCCACCGCTGCGCCGCCGGCCGCCTCGCGCCGCCGCCGACGCCGGGCGGTCTCGCCGCCGACCAGGCCCACGGCGAACGCCAGCGCGATGCCCGCGACCAACAGGCCCGTGGAGACGCCGCCACCACCGCCCTCGGCGGCCGCGTGCACGACCTGCCGCTCCCAGTGGTCAGCAGCGGCCGCCGTATCCGCCAAGGCGAAAGCGTGGCCGCCGATCGCCAACACGGCGCCGCTCATCACCATGCTGATTGACAGCTTCATCTTTCGCAGGCTTCGATCGTGGCCCAGGAAGGTCTTTGTTCGCCTAGACGAAACTCCAGTTTGCCATCGTCGCATTGACTGGAGTCGCGACGCGCCACGTCTGTCAGAGTCCCTGCTCCCCGTCGAACCTTGCGAGGTGCATCACAACCGTGACGATCGAAACCACCGCCCCGACCTCCAATCAGAAGCTGCTGAGCTGGGTGGAGGAGGTGGCGGAGCTCGCGCAGCCGGACGCGGTGCACTGGTGCGACGGATCGGCTCAGGAGTACGATCGGATCGCCCAGAGCCTGGTGGACGCGGGCACTTTCGAGCGTCTCAGCGACGCGAAGCGTCCGAACTCCTACCTCGCGCTCTCGGACCCTGACGACGTCGCGCGCGTCGAGGACCGGACCTTCATCTGCGCGGCCCGCGAGGACGACGCCGGGCCCACGAACCACTGGCGCGACCCCACGGAGATGCGCGCGCTGCTGACCGAGAAGTTCCGCGGCGCGATGCGCGGTCACACGATGTACGTCGTCCCCTTTAGCATGGGGCCGCTGGGCTCGCCGATCGCGGAGATCGGCGTCCAGCTCACGGATTCCGCCTATGTCGCCACCTCGATGCGCATCATGACGCGCATGGGCAAGGCGGCGCTGGACGTGCTCGGCGACGGCGATTTCGTGCCTTGCCTGCACTCGGTCGGGGCGCCCAACGACACGTCGCCCTGGCCCTGCAACAGGAAGAAGTACATCGTCCACTTCCCCGAGACGCGTGAGATCTGGTCCTACGGCTCGGGTTACGGCGGCAACGCGCTACTGGGCAAGAAGTGCCTGGCGCTGCGCATCGCCGCGGTGATGGCGCGCGACGAGGGCTGGCTCGCCGAGCACATGCTGATCATCAAGGTCACCTCGCCCGAAGGGGACGTCAAGTACATGACCGGCGCGTTCCCCAGCGCGTCCGGCAAGACCAACCTCGCGATGCTCGTCCCCACCCTGCCGGGCTGGAGCGTGGAGACGATCGGCGACGACATCGCGTGGATGAAGATCGGGGACGACGGCCGCCTGTACGCGGTCAACCCCGAGGCCGGCTTCTTCGGCGTGGCCCCCAACACCAGCGCCAAGACCAACCCGAACGCGGTCGCCACCGTGCGCGCCAACACGATTTTCACCAATTGCGCGAAGACCGACGAGGGCGACATCTGGTGGGAGGGCATGACGGCCGACCCTCCCCGCCACGTGACCGACTGGAAGGGCGAGAGCTGGACGCCGGACTCCGGCCGCCCCGCCGCCCACCCGAACGCCCGCTTCACCACCCCCGCCGCCCAGTGCCCGTCGATCGCGCCCGAATGGGAGGACCCGGGCGGCGTGCCGATCCACGCCTTCCTGTTCGGCGGCCGCCGGGCGAACGTCGTCCCGCTCGTGCGCGAGGCGTTCGACTGGGAGCACGGCGTCTTCCTCGGCGCCACGATGAGCGCGGAGACGACCGCGGCAGCGGCCGGCGAGGTCGGCGCCCTGCGCTTCGACCCGATGGCGATGCTGCCGTTCTGCGGCTACAACATGGCCGACTACTTCGGCCATTGGCTGAAGATCGGCCGCACCGACGGCGTCAAGCTCCCCGGGATCTTCTACGTCAACTGGTTCCGCAAGGGCGAGGACGGCAAGTTCCTGTGGCCGGGGTTCGGCGACAACTCGCGCGTGCTGGCCTGGATCTTCCGCCGGCTCGACGGCGACGTCGGTGCCCAGGAGACGGTGGCGGGCAACGTTCCGCGGCCGCAGGACCTGGAGACCGAGGGACTCGACATCTCCGACGAGCAGCTCGCCGAGCTGCTGCGCGTCGACGAGGACGGGGTGCGTGAGGAAGTCGACCAGATCCGCGAGCACCTCGCCCAGTTCGGGGGCCGGCTGCCGCCCGAGCTTCACGCGCAGCTCGAGGCGCTGGAACGCCGGCTGGCATAGGCGCCGCCGAATCGGGATGATGGGAGTGCGATGAGCCTCGCGGAGGAGACCGAGGCCGGCCCGTCGCCGGCCGCCAGGCTGCTCGAGCTGATCGACCAGAACGAGGGTTCCCGGCCCCTGCGCTCCTTCGCCCAGGCGTACCTGCGGCGCCTGACCGGGGACGCGTCCGAGGGCATCTCCGCCGAGAACCTCCTCGCCGAGGTGCGGGGGGCGTTCGAGTTCGCGTCCGCCCGCGGCGACGAGCCGGTCGCGGTCCGGGCCTTCAACCCGACGCTCGCCGAGCACGGTTACGAGCCGCTCGGCTCGGTGGTGGAGACCAACACCGACGACTGGCCGTTCCTCGTCGACTCGGTCTCGGGCGAGCTCGAGCACCGCGGCCACGAGATCGCGCGCCTCCTGCACCCCGTTATCGGCGTCGAGCGCGACGAGCAGGGGCGCATCGCCTCGGTCGGTCGCGCCCGCGAGGCCCCGCACCGCGAGTCGATCATGCACTTCGACCTCGGTCGCCGCCTGAGCGACGAGGAGCTGGCCGAGGTCGAGGAGGCCGTGCGCAAGGTGCTGCTGGCCGTTCGCGGCGTGGTGGCCGACTTCCCCGCCATGATCGAGCGGGTCGACGACATGGTCACCGTCGCGCGCGCGGGCACGAGCCGCTATCCGCGCGACGAGGTCCACGAGGTGGCCGACTTCCTCGAGTGGCTGCTCCAGGGCAACTTCGTGCTCCTCGGCGCGCGCGAGTACGACTTCTCCGACGCCGCGATCCGCGTCGTGCCCGGCTCCGGGCTCGGCATCCTGGGCGACGAGGAGCAGTCCGCGTTCGCGAAGCCCGTCGCGCTGCGCGACCTGCCGCCGGGCGTGCTCGACCGGGCGATGAGCGGCGACCTGCTGCTCGTCGACAAGACGAACGCGCTCTCGCCCGTGCACCGGCACGAGCGCATGGACTACGTCGGCGTCCGCAACGTCTCGCGCTCGGGCGAGATCGTCGGGGAGGCCCGCCTGCTGGGCCTCTTCACCTCCAAGGCCTACGCCGAGCGGGCGTCCGAGACGCCGATGCTGCACCGCAAGCTGCGCCAGGTGCTCGACGCCGAGGATCTGATCGAAGGCTCGCACGACTACAAGGCCGCCGTCACGCTGTTCGACTCCTTCCCGAAGGAGGAGCTGTTCGCGGCGCCGGTGGAGGACCTGCGCGAGGCGGTCGTCGAGCTCACCGGGCTCGAGGGGTCCGACCGCGTGCGCGTGCTCGCCCGCCGCGCCGCGGACGGGCGGAGCGCGTCCGCGATCGTCGCCCTGCCGCGGTCCCGCTACAGCCCGGCGTTCGTAGCCCGCCTGACCGCGCTCCTGCGCCGGCGCTACGAGACCTCGGGCGTCGACGCCCACCACGTGCTCGACGAGGGCCAGCGCGTGCGGGTGCACTTCTCGATCTACTCCGCCGAGGGCCTCGCCGACGTGCCGATCGGGGAGCTCGAGCAGGAAGTGCTCTCGCTCGCCCGCACCTGGGACGACGACCTTGCCGCCGCGCTGGGCGAGCGGCACGACCTCGTCGCCGGCCGCACGCTGGCCGAGAGCTGGGCGCAGCGCTTCCCCGAGCACTACAAGGGCTACACGAGCCCGGAGGTCGCGGCGATCGACGTCGGCAACCTCGCCCGCCTGGCCGACGGCGAGTCGTTCGTGGTCGGCCTCCACTCGCTTGGCCCGGCGCGCGCGACCCGCGTCGCGCTCTACAAGCGCGGCGGCAAGATCGAGCTTTCGCGCGTGATGCCGATGCTCGAGGACCTCGGGCTGCGCGTGATCGAGGAGATCTCGACCCGCCTGCTGGGCGACGAGGAGACCTGGGTGCAGGAGTTCCGGGTCCGGGGCCCGGGCGACGAGGCGCTCGACCTCGACGACGCGGGGGAGCGGGTCGCGGACGCGATCGCCGCCGTCTACCGCGGCGCCGCGGAGTCCGATCCGCTCAACCGGCTGGTGATCACGGCCGGGCTGGACCGCGATCAGGTGGCGATCCTGCGCGCCTACCGCAAGTACCGCCAGCGGCTCGGCTCGCGCTTCACCGAGAGCTACCAGAACGACGTGCTGGCGGCCAACTCGCCGATCACGGCCAAGCTCGTGCGCTACTTCGAACTGCGCTTCGACCCCGACCGCTCGCCCGACGACGCGACCGAGCGCGCGCTGCGCGAGGAGATCCTGGCGGACCTCGAGGAGGTCAGCTCGATCGACCACGACCGCATCCTGCGCAACCAGCTGGGGGCGATCGACGCCACGCTGCGAACGAACGCGTTCAAGCCGGGGCGGGGAGCGACCTCGTTCAAGCTGCGGTCCGCCGAGGTTCCCGCGATGCCGCAGCCGGCGCCCGCGTTCGAGATCTACGTCTACGCGTCGGACGTCGAGGGGATCCACCTGCGGGGCGGCAAGATCGCCCGCGGCGGCCTCCGCTACTCCGACCGCATGGACTACCGCACCGAGGTCTACGGCCTCATGCGGGCCCAGCTGACCAAGAACGCGATCATCGTGCCGGCGGGCGCCAAGGGCGGCTTCATCATCAAGCGGCCGGACGTCGACAAGGCGGTGGTCGAGGAGTCCTACAAGACGTACATCCGCTCGCTGCTCGACGTCACGGACAACCTGGTCGACGGCGAGGTCGTGCCCCCGGAGCGGGTGCGGGTGCGCGACGAGGACGACACGTACCTGGTGGTGGCGGCCGACAAGGGCACGGCGACGTTCTCGGACACCGCGAACGCGGTCGCCGCCGAGTACGGCTTCTGGCTCGACGACGCCTTCGCGTCCGGCGGGTCGGTGGGCTACGACCACAAGCGGCTCGCGATCACCGCCCGCGGCGCGTGGGAGTCGGTCAAGCGGCACTTCCGCGAGCTGGGGATGGACCCGGCGGTCGACGAGTTCACCGCGGTCGGGATCGGCGACATGTCGGGCGACGTCTTCGGCAACGGGATGCTGCTCTCGGACAAGATCAAGCTGCTCGCCGCCTACGACCACCGGCACGTGTTCGTGGACCCGGATCCCGACCCGGCGGCCTCCTTCGCCGAGCGCCGCCGCCTGTTCGAGCTGGCCGGCTCCTCGTGGGACGACTACGACCCCGACCTGCTGTCCCCTGGCGGCGGCGTGTGGCGGCGGGACGCGAAGTGGATCGAGCTGCCCGAGCGCGCCCGCGAGCTGCTGGGGATCGGGGAGGAGCGCGTGGCGCCCACCGAGGTCATCCGCGCGATCCTGCGCGCCGAGGTCGACCTGCTGTGGAACGGTGGCATCGGCACGGTGGTCAAGGCCTCGACGGAGACCGACGCCGACGCCGCCGACCGCGCGAGCGACGCGATCCGCGTCGACGCCCGCGACGTCCGTGCCCGCGTGGTGGGCGAGGGCGGCAACCTCGGGTTCACGCGCCGCGCCCGCGTCGAGTACTCGCAGCACGGCGGGCTCATCAACGCCGACTTCATCGACAACTCGGCCGGGGTCGACTGCTCGGACCACGAGGTCAACCTGAAGATCCTGCTGGGGTTGGCCGAGCGGCGAGGCGAGCTGACCCGGGCCGAGCGCAACGAGGTGCTGGAGGCGGTGACCGAGGACGTCGTCCAGCATGTCCTCTACGACTCGTTCCTGCAGGCGCAGATCATCGCCCAGGAGGTCGAGCGAGCCCCCGCGCGGATGTTCGCGTACGAGGACCTCACCGCGCTGCTGGAGGACACGGGGCTGCTCGACCGGGCCAGCGAGTCGCTGCCCGCCGGCGAGGAGATCGCCGAGCGGCGCCGCGGCGGGCATGGGCTCGAGCGGCCGGAGATCGCGATCCTGCTGGCCTACTCGAAGCGCTGGGTGGCGCGCGAGCTGGAGCGGTCCGGCTTCGCGGACGACCCGTGGTTCGAGCGCGACCTGCGCTCGTACTTCCCGGACCCGGTGGTGGAGCGCTGCGGGCACCTGCTGCTCGAGCACCCACTGCGGACGCAGCTGATCTGCATGATCAACGCGAACGCGGTGGTCAACGCGCTGGGGCCGACGCTCGTGTCCCAGCTCGTCATCGAGCGCGACGCCGACGTCGCTGCCGTCGTGCGGGCGTTCCGCCTGGCCGTCGAGGTGACCGGCGCCGCTCCGCTGTGGGAGGCGGTCGAGCAGCTCGACGGCCTGGACCGCTCGACCGTGATCGAGCTGCTGGGCGGGATCGACGCGCTGGTGGAGGCCGTGGCGCGCTGGTATCTGGCCTGGGCGCCGGGCGCCGACCTCGACGAGGCGATCGCCGCCGGCCGCGACGGGTTCCGGCGCCTCGAGGCCGTCCTGCCCGACCTCGGCACCGAGGAGCGGCGACGGGGCCGCGAGGAGGTGGTCGCGCGGCTCATGGGCGAAGGGGCGCCGGAGGAGGTCGCCCGCGCGCACGCGCTGCGCGCCGAGCTGGCGCACGCGCCCGACACGGTCGCCGTGGCGGAAGCCACCGGCCGCTCGATCGAGGATGTCGCGCGGCTCTTCTTCGTGCTGGGGGCGGAGCTGCGCCTAGACTGGCTGGAGCGCGAGCTGGCCCGCGTCCGCTCGTCGACGCGCATGCAGCGCTGGGCGCTGCAGGCGCTGCGCGAGGACGCGCTGGAGGCGCGCCGCCTGCTGGCCGTCCAGGCCTTCCTCGCTTCACCGGGCGAGGAGCCGGTCGTGGCCGTGGAGCGCTTCCTGCACGACCGCACCGCCCCCGCCCGCCGGCTCGACGGCATCATGCGCGCCCTCTCACGCGAGGGGGAGCCGGACCTCGCCGGCCTCACGCTCGCGGTCCGCCAGCTCCGCGCGCTCGTCGACTGAACCCCTCCGCTCGTCTCAATCGATGAACCGCGTCATGCGGGTGTGTGGCAGACCGCCTCGATGTTGTTGCCGTCGGGGTCGAGGACGTAGGCGCCGTAGTAGTTCGGGTGGTAGATCGCGCGCACGCCGGGCGCGCCGTTGTCAGTGGCGCCCGCCTCGAGCGCCGCGGCGTGGAAGGCGTCGACCGTCTCCCGCCGCTCGGCCGCGAACGCGACGTGGAGCCCGCCCCGTACCGCCGGCCCGCGCGTTTCGATCCAGAAGACCGGCTTCCCGTTGGCGCCGAAGCCCGCGGCCTCCGCCATGGGCTCCATCAGGAGCGTCAGCCCCAGCGGGGCGAGCGCCCGCTCGTAGAACGCCTTGCTCCGCTGATAGTCGGTGACACCGAATCCCACGTGGTCGAGCATCGTCCTCCTCCCGAGACGTTCCCGCGGGAACGTAGCGAGCCGGCGCCCCATCGGCGGCCCGCCGTGGCGGACCGCCGGGGAGCTTGCCGGGTCAAGGGATCGCGACGGTGTGACGGTCGCGGTGACGGACGACGGCGACGGCGCCGGTCATGGCGAGGATCAGTCCGATCCCGGCGCCGATCGCGGCGGCACCGAAGTCGAACCCGCTGTCGGACACCTCGACGACGCGAGTCGTCGGCGACTGGGCGGGGCCGGTGTAGGCCGGCAGCGCCTGGTTGGTGCCGGTCAGCACCTGCTCGCGCGTGAGCGGGCGGCGCGGGGCGTCGGTGGCGGAGCCGTGCGCTCCGTACTGCTGCTCCATCGCCAGCGCGCGCTTGATTTCGGCGCGGTCGGCCGCGGCGGCCTCGGCGCCGCTGCTCGGCGTGTTGTCGATCGGCTTGGCGAGCGCCGTGCTCGGGCCGACGACCAGGGCGACGGCGGCGAGCAGCGCGGCGAGAATGCGATTCGTGGGCATAGATGGGTGCTCCTAGGGGAGGGGTGGTAGGTGGGCCGACGGTCGGTGAGAGCACCTTCCCGCCACCCGGTTGCACCTCGCCTGCAGTCGCCTAACAGCGCCGGTGGCGCAGGTACACGACGCGGGAGCCGAACGTGCGTGTCTCAACGAGCTCGAGGTCGCGTCGCGGGGCGAGCGGCGGGAAGTACGGGGTGCCGGCGCCGAGGATGACCGGGCTGACGAACTGCCGGTACTCGTCGATCAGGTCGAGCTCGGCAAACGAGGCGGCGAGGTCGGCGCCGCCGACGGCGATGTCCTTCCCGGGCCGCCGCTTGAGCTCCCCGATCTCCTCGGCGATGCCGCGCGTCGCCAGCCGCGCGTTGCCCTCGACGCTGTCGAGCGTGGTCGAGAACACGATCTTCGGGAGGTTCTGCCAGAGGCGCGCGACTCGCCGCCGGCGGATGCGTCCTGCTCGCCCGTCTCCCACGGCAGCATCTCCTCGTACAGCCGCCGGCCGCACAGCTCCACGTCGAGCTCGAGCGTCTGCTCGTTGTGGAAGCGGTGCAGTTCCTCGTCGGGAGCCGACCAGTCGATCTCGCCGCTGGGGCCGGCGACGAACCCGTCGAGGGATACGCCCATCGAGTAGATGACGTTCCGCATCCGCGCTACGGCGCCCGGCCGGTGGCGATCCACGCGCGGGCGGTGAGGCGGAAGGGTGTGTCGCCCGCCCCGAGGCGGCGCCGGAACCCGGCCTTGAACGCTGCTCGGCGCTCGGGCGGCAGGGAGGCCGCGTAGGCGCCGGCGGGGCCGACGCCGACCTCGAGCGGCCGCCAGAGGTCCTCGAAGTCGTCGTAGCCGGCCGACACGACGACCGGCGAGACGCGCACTTCGGCCAGGCCGGCCCCCGACCACAGCTCGCCCAGCGACTCCGGCGTGCAGAACCGCATGCTGCGCCCCTCGTCGCGGTCGGCGGCCGCCGTGTCGAGCGCGACCGCGGCGTCCCAGAAGCGGCGGAGCAGCGTCATCTCGCCGCCATAGTCCCAGACGGCGGCGGCCACCGTGCCTCCGGGACGGGCGACACGCCGCATCTCCCGCGCACCGGCCGGCGGATCGGTCATGAAGTTCACGACGAGCTGTGAGAGCACGCGGTCGAACGCCGCGTCCGGGAACGGCAGCGACTCCCCGGATGCCTCCTCGACCTGGACGCCCGGCTGCCGCCGCCGGCACGCCGCGACGAACGGGGCCGACGGATCCACCGCCGCCACGCGTTCCGCGCCGAGGACCGCGACGAGCTCGGCCGTGAGCCCACCCGGCCCGCAGCCCACGTCGAGCGCCCGGTCGCCGGCTCGGACGCCGGCCGCGGCGACCAGCGCGCGGCCGAGCTCGCTGCTGTAGCGGCCGATGTACCGGTCGTAGGCCTCGGCCGGCGTCTGGAACGTCGCCGCTCCCGTTACGTCCACCATGCGCCGAGCCTGCCGCCGGCGGGCGCCCGCGTCAACCCGGCGGCGGGACGAAGCCACCGCACGCCCGCTCGATCACCCGCGCGGCCGCGACGACCTCCAGGTCACGGCCACGACCGCCGATCACCTGCACGCCGACGGGCAGTCCGTCGTCGGTCCGCAGGACCGGCACCGCCGCAGCCGGGAGGCCAGCCGCGTTGGCGAGCGTGCAGAGCGTGAACTTGCCGCCGGGACGCACCGGCTCGCCGTCGATCTCCGTGAAGCCCTCGCCGATCGGCGGCGCCGGCCCCAGGGCGACCGGGCAGAGCGCCAGCCGGCGGCGGTCGAACCACGCGTCGACCTCGCGCTCGGCGGCCGCGAGCTCGCTCCAGGCTTCCAGATAGGCATCGAGCGGTGGGACTTCGCGAGGGACCGAGTCGACCATCATCTGCCCGTAGCGCGACAGCTCGTCCTCCCGCCCCGCCACCAGCTCGGCGAGGCCGGTCGAGAGCTCGACGCGCTGCAGCCAGTCGAACCAGCGCCGGATCTCCGGCTGCAGCGGCGGGCGGTCCTCGACCAGCGTGGCGCCGTCGGCCGCCAGCGCGCCGGCCGCCAGGCGCACGGCCTCGCGGCAGGCGGCGGCGACGGGCTGGAGGAAGTCGTCCTCGCAGACGCCGACGGTCCCGGCGCCCGGCCGCGGCGCGGCCGGTTGGTGCTCCGCGAGCACGCCGAGCGCGAGCTCGAGGTCCCCGGCGCTGCGCGCGAGCGGCCCGATGACCGCCAGCCGCGACCACACCGGCGTCTCGCGCTCGGGAGCATGGCCGGTGCAGGGCACGAGCCCGCGCGAGGGCTTGAGCCCGAACAGGCCCGTGAAATGCGCGGGGTTGCGGATCGAGCTGCCGATGTCCGAGCCGATCCCGAGCGCGGACATCCCGCTCGCCACCGCCGCCGCCTCGCCGCCCGACGACCCGCCGGCCGAGCGCTCCGGCGCATGCGGGTTGCGCGTCGCGCCGAAGACCTCGTTGACCGTGTCGTAGAAGGCGCAGAACTCGGGCACGTTCGTCTTTCCGAGCAGGATCGCGCCCGCGCGCCGCATCCGGGCGATCGACGGCGCGTCATACGTCACGACCTCGTCGACGAACAGTCGTGAGCCGTTCGTGCGGCGCATGCCGGCGACGGCGATCGCGTCCTTGGCGGTGAACGGGACGCCGTGGAGCGGGCCGACCGCAGCACCCGAAGCGAGCCTGCGCTCCGCGCCGACGGCCTCCTCTCGCGCCTCCTCCAGTCGCGGCAGCACGATCGCACCGAGCCACTCGTTCCGCTCCGCGATGCGCGCCACGTGGAGGTCGAGGAGCTCGACGGCCGAGAGCTCGCGGTCGCGCAGCATGCGGGCGAGCTCGGTCGCGGGCCGGAACAGCAGGTCGCTCACGGCCGAACACTACGCCCGCCGACAGCGCGGCGATGAATTGCGACGCCGCCACGGGTCCTTGAGCACAGCGACCGTATGAGGAGGCTCGAGACATGTCCGCTCCGACCGCCAAGTTCGACAGCCGCTTCAGCGACCCGTCGGCCGGCCCCACGGCGTGGCCGGAGGTCGAGCGTGCGCTCGAAGAGGCCGAGCTCTACTGGCTCACGACCGTCCGCGCCGACGGCCGCCCGCACGTCACGCCGCTGATCGGCGTCGCGCACGAGGGAGCGATGCACTTCTGCACCGGCCTGCGCGAGCAGAAGGCCCGCAACCTCGAGCACAGCCGCCAGGTGGCGCTCACCACGGGCACCAACGCCTGGGCCCAGGGCCTGGACGTCGTCGTCGAGGGCGAGGCGGTGCGGATCGTCGACCGTGACGAGCTGCAGCGGCTCGCTGACGCCTACGAGGCCAAGTACGGCAGCGTCTGGCACTTCGACGTCGGCGACGGCGGCTTCGGCTCGGGAGAGGACCTCGCCGCGGTGTTCCGCATCGAGCCGGCCAAGGTCCTCGCGTTCGCCAAGGACCCCCACGCCCACACGAGCTTCCGCTTCGGCTGACCCTCAGGTGCCGAGGGCGCGGCGGAAGAGGGCGACGGTCTCGGCGAACGCCTGGTCGGTCGCCTCGGGGTCGTAGCGGTCGCCGACGTCGCGGCCGAAGGCGTGCTCGGCGTCGTACAGGCGCCAGGTGAAGCGGGCGCCGGAGGCCTCGAGCGCGCGCCGGACGGTCTCGCGGCCGTCCTCCGGCGTGTGCGGGTCGCGGGTGCCGAAGATCATGAGCAGCTCGCCGTCGATCTCGCCCGCCCTGGCCAGCGAGCCGGCGTCGGGGTCGGCGCCGAGCTTGCCGTCGTGGAGCCCGGTCGGGTACCAGCAGGCCGTCGCGCGGACCACCGGGAGCATGGCCGCGCGGAACGCTAGGTGGCCACCCGTGCAGTGGCCGGCGGCGCCGAGTGGGGCGCCCGCGACCGCCGCGTGCGAGCCGACGTACGACAGGGCGGCGCGGATGTCGGCGTCGAAGTCGGCGACCGGGGTCGCCTCGGCGTCGTGCTGCCCGCGCACCTTGCCCTCGTCGTCGAACCCGAGCACGGTGCCCGGCCGCTCGATCCGGTGGTAGATCTCCGGCGCGGCCACGACGAACCCGTAACCGGCCAGCTGCACGCACCAGCGCAGTGTCGAGTCGGTGAGCTGGAAGATGTCGGAGTGGAAGACGATGCCGGGGTGGGGACCGGGCGCTCGCGGAGCGGCCAGGAAGGCGCGCATCATCCGCCCACCGACCGGAACCTCGACGTACTCGCGCGAGACGACCACCGCTACTTCACCCGCGTGTACACGAGCTCGAAGTCGAGCTCCCACTCGCGCCCGTCCGGCGACGTCTCCCAGCGCCCGCGGATCGTGGCGGGCCCGTCGAACGCGCCCAGCCAGCGCTGGTGGAACGGCAGCGGGGTGAAGTCGGGAGCGTGGCGCTCGAGCGTCCACTTGCGCCCGTCGAAGGTCATCGCGTACACGCGCGCGATCCCGCGCGAGTCGAAGTAGTGCTGGATGTAGCCGTCGCCGTCGTCGGTGCCGATCACCGACAGTCCGTCGGGCGCCTCTGGCACCGGCACCGAGGACCGCTGGACCAGGAAGGCTCCGCCGAGCACCCACTCGAAGGTCATCCGCGCCTCGTCGGCGGCCTCGGGCGGCAGCGGAAAGGCCGGAGCCTCGATCCGCCACGTGCCCACGAACGGCTCCAGGCGTGCGAGCCGCGTCCGCTGGTTCTCGTCCATACGCGCAACAATGACGGAACCACTCTCCGATCGCCGCGAGCTTGAGATCGACGGGCTGCGCATCGCCTACGAGCAGGCGGGCGACGGGCCTCTGCTCGTCCTCCTGCACGGCTACGTCGGTGACGGGCCGAGCACCGGGCACCCGCAGCTCGACGCGCTCAGCGACGCGTTCACGGTCGTGGCCTGGGACGGACCGGGCACGGGCCGGTCCTCGGATCCGCCGGAGTCCTTCTCGCTGCCCGACTTCGCCGACGTCCTCGCCGGCTTCGTCGATGCCCTGGAGCTCGGACGGCCGCACGTGGCCGGGCTGTCGTTCGGCGGCGGGCTCGCGCTCGAGCTCGTCCGCCGGCATCCCGGGATCCCGAGGACGCTCATCCTCGCCTCCGCGTACACCGGTTGGGCCGGCTCCCTCTCGCCCGAGGAGGGCCGGCTTCGCCTGCGGCAGGTCCTCGAGCTCGCCGACCTCCCACCCGAGCGGTTCGTCGCCGCGGTCGCGCCGACCGCGTCAGCTCGGAGATGCGTCCCTTCCTGCGAGAGGATTGACGACGACATGCTTGCGACGGCCGAGCAGGACGGGCTATGCCGGACGGGCAGCTGAGCGCTGCTTCGCGGAGGCGGGCTCGGGCCGGCTGAGGGCTGCGAGACTCGCCCTCGTGCTGCTCCGCCCCGAGGCCGATGCCGTGATCGCGGTGACCCAGCCTGCGCACGCATGGGTCTCGGGGCAGCTTGCACGCGCCTGGGGGAACGAGCGGTTCGGTCCCGTCGGGCCGTGGGAGGAGGTGTGCCTGGCCGCCGAGCAGCACGACGTCGGCATGACCGACTGGGAGCTGCAGCCCACGCTGAACCCGAAGACCGGGCTGCCGCACTCCTTCATGGAGATGGAGCTCGAGACCCACATGGCGCTGTGGTCGCGCGCCGCGGAGCGTGTGCTTCCGCAGAGCCGCTACGCGGCGCTGCTCGTCTCCCTGCACGGCACCGCGCTGTACGCGCGGCGCGACCTCGACCGGCTCAGCCCCGCCGACGCGGAGCGCGTCCGCGGGTTCCTCGCCGGTCAGCAGGCGCTCCAGCGACAACTGACGCCGCCCGGGGCGACGCCGGAGGAGATCGCCCGCAACCAGCGGCTCGTGTGGACGTGGGACTCGCTCTCGCTCGGGCTGCTGCTCGACTGGTGGCCGTACGAGCTGCGGGCCGTGCCCACCGCCGACGGCGCCGTCGACATCGCCGTCGAGGGCGTCGAGGAGGACACGGTCACGCTGGACCCCTGGCCGTTCGCGGGCGGCCGGGTGCGGGTGCGGGCGGAGGCTCGCCGCCTCGCCGGCCGCTACGACGACGAGGCGGCGATGCGCTCCGCGCTCGCGCGGGCGCCGTGGCTCACCGTCGAGCGGATCCTCGAAGCGCCGGCCTGACAAGTCCATGGCAAGCCCGCGCCAAGCGGCTGCCGCGATCGTGAGCTCTCCACCATGCCGCCGAGGAGCCGACGCCACGATGCCGCTGAAGAACTACGGGGTGCTCGTAGGACGCCCGACCGACCGTCGCCGCGAGGACGGCACCGACACGCCGCACTACCAGGTTCGCCTCGAGGACGCGGACGGCGTGAGCTACCGCATCGCGGTCAACGTGCTGTCGCAGGAGTCGCCCTCCGAGCTGCTCTACCTCGTCGAGGACGACCTGCGCCACCCGGTGGCCGACACGGCTGGCGCGCTCGACCTCTGCTGGCACGCGCTGGCCCCCCGCGCGGGGCTCGACCTCATCCGCGGGAACCTGGTGTCACGCGACCGCATGCGACCGCTGCCGCCGCACGTCGCCGGCCGCGCGCCCGAGCGCGAGACCGTCACCCTCGTCAACGCCTCTCCCGAGCCTGTGGACCTCACCGGCTGGCGGATCGCCGACCGGATGAAGGAGACGTGCACGGTGCCGGCCGGACCCCTGGCGGCCGGCGCGACGCTGACCGTCGAGCTCAACGGCCGCGTCGCGCTCGGCAACAAGGGCGGCACGATCACGCTCCTGGAGCGCGATGGCCTGAAGGTGAGCGGGGTGTCCTACACCGCCGAGCAGGCGCGCAGCGAAGGCTGGACGCTGACGTTCTGAGCCGTGCTAGGCGGGTACGGCCGTGAGGCCGAGCTCGGCGGGCGACACGCGGTGGTGGTTGCGGCGGTGGCGCTTGATGCGGCGGAGTACCTTCGTCATAACGAGAACCACGGTACGCCCGCCAGTAGCGCGACGAAACCGAGGCATCCCCCGGGCGGGGGTGCGGTTCCCCGAACGTCCGCGCTGAGGTTCGGCGCTCAGTGAGGGTGCTCGCCGGTGGCGGCCGGCGGGCGCGATTCCTCGGCCAGCGAGGTGATCGTGAGCAAGCCGCGGGCGGCGTCCTCGAGCACGCCCGACGCCTCCTCCGACGAGCGCGCGTACAGCTCGACGAGCAGGTGCACGACGATCTGGTCCTCGTCGTGCTTGTGGAAGCGCACATGCGTGAAGAACTCGCGCGTGCCGTGGTCGCCGAACGCCGCGAAGGCCAGCGAGTCGGCAGCCTCGGGGCCGGAGCAGGTCTCGACCGACTCGGCGTCGACCGTCACGGTGCAGGAGGCCACCCACGGCGTGCCGGCCACCATCCGCTCCCAGCGGTCCTCGATCGGCTCGATGCGGCCGTTGTGGAAGCCGAGGTGCGGCTGGTCGTGCATGCAGTCCAGGCACTGCACGACCGCCTCTTGGAGCTCGTCCACCACCTCTGCCCGCTCACCGCTGACCGGGTCGATGCGGTGGATGCCCTCGTAGTGGACCTGGACCTCGAGCTCCTGCGACCAGCAGCGGTAGCAGCGGAGCCAGGCCCCGATCGGCGTCGCCTGAGGAGAACCCTCCATCCCGGCCATTCTATGCTGCGGCCCGTGCGGTACCTGGCAGCGCCGCTCGCGCTCCTCCTGCTGCTCGCGGGATGCGGCGACACCGGGCCACCCCCGGAGGAGCAGGTGCGCTCGACCGTCGCCGCCTTCGCCCGCGCGACGGCCGCCAAGGACTACCCGGAGCTCTGCGACCGCCTCCTGGCGCCGGACCTCGTCGAGGACGTCGAGTCGGTCGGCCTGCCGTGCGAGGACGCGCTGGAGCGCGGATTGAGCAGCGTGGAGGATCCGCGCCTCAGCATCGGCGAGGTGAAGGTGGACGGCGACGAGGCGACCGTCGAGACGCGGACCTCGGCCGCCGGGCAGGAGCCGTCCGCGGACACGCTGCGGCTGGTCAACGTCGACGGGACCTGGAAGATTTCCTCCCTTGGAACGTGAGGCGCCTGTCGTGAACCCGGCGTTCGAGCCGGAGCAGGAAGTCCGCTTCGCCGTCGTGATGTACGGCGGCGTCTCGCTTGCCATCTACATCAACGGCGTCGCGCAAGAGCTGTTCCGGCTCGTGCGCGCGACCGCGCCGGCCCGCCAGTACGCCGAGTCCGAGAAGCGCGACCTCGAGAACCGCGTCTTCTATCCCGACGCTGCGCTCGACGGCAGCGAACGTGTGTACCGCGAGCTCGGCCGGATGCTCAATCTCAGCGGCGGCCCGCCGGGCGACGCGATCCGCACCCGGTTCGTCGTCGACATCATCTCCGGGACGTCTGCGGGCGGCATCAACGGCGTGCTGCTCGGCCTGGCGCTCGCCCAGCAGAAGGACTTCACGCAGTCGGCCGACCTGTGGCGGAAGGTCGCCGGCATCGACGAGCTGCTGCGCGAGGAGCGCTCGTTCGAGGACCTGCCGCCGGACACGCCGCGCGACTCGGAGTCGCTCCTCAACGGCTATCGCCTCTACTTCAAGGCCCGCGAGGCGATGGCGGGCATGAAGGCCGAGAGCCCGGACGACCCGTGGCGCCCGGCGTTCGTCGAGCAGCTCGACCTCGCGGTCACGACCACCGACCTCGCCGGGCTGTCGCTGCCCGTGCGCCTGACCGAGACGCGCTCGATCGACGAGCTGACCCACCGCAAGGTGCTGCGCTTCTCCTACGGCACGCCCGAGACCAGCGGCGAGCGCCACACCGACTTCGAGGGCCTCGACCTGATGCTCGGCTTCGCGGCTCGCTCCACGTCCTCGTTCCCGTTCGCGTTCGAGCCCGTCCTGCTCGGCGACCTCACGCGGCTCGACACCGGCGCGCAGCCGCCGCTCGAGCGCTTCTTCCGCGACGACCTGCGCGTGGGGCGCGACCCGGCGAAGCTCGCGTACGCGGACGGCGGCTACCTCGACAACAAGCCGTTCAGCTACGCGACCGAGGCTTTGCGCCGCCGCCGGGCCGACGTGCCGGTGACCCGCAAGCTCGTCTACATCGAGCCGCACCCGGTGAACGAGGCGGCCCGCGCGGCGCCGACCCGGGAGCGGCCCGACGTGATCGAGAACGTGGCCGCCTCGGTGCTGCTGCCGCGGCACGAGACGATCCGCGAGGACGTCGCCGCCGTCGCCCAGCGCAACATCGCCGTCGAGCGGCTGCAGGAGCTCGGGCTGTTCGCCGAGCGGGCGCTCGACGTCGAGGATCCGCTCGCGCCGCTGCGGGCGCTGGAGGACCCGGACGATGCGGCGATCAAGGAGCAGCTCGGCTCGGGAGCGCCCGCCTATCTCGCCTACCGCACGTTGCGCGTGCGCACGGTGCTCGACGCGCTGTCGGAGCTGGGGGCCGAGCTGCGGGACGCCCAACCGGATCCGTCGACCGACCTGCCGCGCGAGATCCGCTTGAAGCTGCGCAGATGGATCGAGGCCCAGCCCCCGGGCGCGCACGCCCGGTTCCTGACCGGGTACGACGGGGCCTTCGTGCAGCGGCGCCTGAGCTTCCTGCACGATCGGGTCAACGACCTCCTGCGCCGCGGCCCGCGGGCGGCGCGGATGGTGGCGGTGGCCCGCGGCAACCCGCTCGTCAGCGACGAGGCGCTCCCCACCGAGGAGGCCGAGGCGCTGGCCGAGCACGCCCCGGCGCTGCGAGCGCTCAAGCTCACGCTCAACGAGGCGGTCGACCAGCTGCGCCGTGCCGAGCGCGCCCCGCACGCCAACGTGCTCGAGAACGCGCTCGAGGGCGAGCCGCTCGCGCGCTTCAACGCCGTCGGCGACGCGGCGCAGAGCCTGCCGGAAGGGCACGACGCGTTCATGGCCGCGGTCGGAGCGTTCCTCGCGGAGCCGCTGGCCGACGCGCGGCAGAGGATCGGGGCCGCGATCCGCGAGGCGCCCGACCTGCCGCCGTGGCTGTGCGAGCTGCTGACCGAGTACGACGCGCGCTTCGAGTCCTACGACATGGTCGTGCTCCCGCTCGCCTATCCGGACCTGGGAGAGACGAACTCGGTCGGCATCGTGCGGATCAGCCCGCTCGATGCGGAGGGGATCGCGCCGGGCGACGAGGAGATCCGCAAGGACCCGTCGCGCAAGCTGGCGGGCATCCGCATCGCCCACTTCGGCGGCTTCCTCGCCGAGTCGTGGCGCGACAACGATCTCATGTGGGGCCGCCTGGACGCGGCCGACGTGATCATCGACACGCTGCTGGGGAACGATCCGCGCGCGGCCGCCCTGCGCGAGCAGGCGCAGGCCGCGATCCTGCGACAGGAGCTGCGCGGCGACCTGCGGGGCGAGGTCGAGGCGGCGGTCGGCGGGCCGCTCGACGAGGCCACGGACCCGACGCTCCTCATCAGCAAGTTCCGCGAGGCCTTCCGGCCGCTGCCCGGCCTCGACCCCGGCACGAGGGACGACCTCGCCGCGCGCAGCCTGAAGATCGGCTCCGACGTGCTGGCCGACGCCGCCGACGGGCGGGGCTGGCCGGACCTGTGGCTGCGTGGAGTCGGCCTCGCCGGGCGCGCGGTCGTCATCCCGGTGGTCAGCCGCTGGGGCCGGCTCAAGGACCGCGTGCGCGGGCTGTTCCGTCGCTAGACGCTCGCGCGGCGCTCGAGGGCGCGCAGGAGCGCCGGCTCGCCGAGCGCCGGATCCTGCTCGGCGAGCCAGGCCTGGGCGGCGCGGCGGCCCCCGAGCGCGCGCAGGCCGCGCTCCCCGTGCTCGGCGGTGAAGTCGGCGAGCGCGCCGAGGCGGCGGGCCCGGGTGCGGGTGGCGGCGAGGTCGAGGCGTGCTCTGTGGGCGTCGAGCGCGGCGACCAGCTCCTCGATCCCTTCGGGCGGCGGGTAGGCCGACACGGCGACGACCGGCACGTCGTGCGCGCCCAGCGACGCCAGCGCGGCATGGAGGTCGCGGCGCGCGCGGTGGGCGATCGGCCCGAGGTCGGCCTTCGTGACCACGAGCACGTCCGGCACCTCCATGATCCCGGCCTTCAGGAACTGCAGCACGTCGCCGGATGCGGGCTGCACCACGACGGCGACCGTGTCGGCGGCCTCGGCCACCTCGGTCTCCGACTGCCCGACGCCTACCGTCTCGATGACCACGACGTCGAACGCGGCGGCGAGGGCCTGCGCGGCGGCCCGGGTGGCCGGCGCGAGCCCGCCCAGCCGCTCGCCCGCGGCCGTCGACCGGACATAGAGCCCGCGGTCGGCCGGGTCGGCGTCGATCCGCGCCCGGTCGCCGAGCAGCGCGCCGCCCGAGCGCTTCGAGGTCGGATCGACCGCCAGCACCGCCACGGTGCGCCCGTCCGCCCGCCAGGCGCGCACGAGCGCCGACAGCAGCGTCGACTTCCCCGCCCCCGGTGGCCCGGTCACGCCGACCACGTGCGCGGGCGCCTCGCCGCCCAGCCGCGCGGGATCGACCTCGGCGAGCAGCGCCGCCCGCTCCGCATGCGCCTCGGGCGCCCGGTTCTCGAGCAGGTTCATCGCCGAAGGAGCGGCGGCCAGGTCCCGCTTCCGCAGCCGGGCGCCGAGCTCCGCGCCGGTCACGCGGCGGCGCGGGGCGGGTGGGATTCCGATCCGTCGGCGACGATCGCGACGACGGCGCGCAGGATGCGGGTGATCTCGAAGTCCTTCGGCGTGTACACCGCGGCCACGCCCGCCGCCTTGAGCGCGGGGACGTCGGCTTCCGGGATGATGCCGCCGACGACGACGGGGATGTCGGCGTCGCCGAGCGCGGCGAGCACGTCCGGGATCAGCTCGCGGTGGGAGCCCGAGAGGATAGAGAGGCCGATGACGTGGACGCCCTCGTCGATCGCCGAGCGCGCGATCTGCGCGGGGGTGAGGCGGATGCCCTCGTAGACGACGTCCATGCCCGCGTCACGCGCGCGCACGGCGATCTGCTCGGCGCCGTTGGAGTGCCCGTCGAGGCCGGGCTTGCCGACGAGGATCTTCAGCGTGCGGCCGAGCCGGTCGCTCACGCGCGCGACCTCGTCGCGCAGCTCCGCCAGCTCCGCGCCGGGCGCCGGAGCGGCCGCCTCGCCGACGCCGGTCGGCGCGCGGTAGGAGCCGAACGTGTCCCGCAGCGTGGCCGCCCACTCGCCGGTCGTCGCCCCCGCGCGGGCGGCGGCGATCGTCGCCGGCATCACGTTCTCATCGGTCGCCGCCACGCGCCGCAGCTCGGCCAGGGCGGCGTCCACCGCGGCGCCGTCGCGCGTCGCCCGCCAGCGCTCCAGCGCCTCGCGCGCCTCCTGCTCGACCGCCGGATCGACGACGAGGATGCCGCCGTCCTCGGTGAGCGGCGACGGCTCGGTCTCCTCGAAGCGGTTGACGCCGACGATCACCTGCTCGCCCGACTCGATCCGCGCGAGCCGCTTGCGGTGGGACTCGACGAGCGCGGTCTTCATGTACGGCACGGCCTCCACGGCACCGCCCTGCTCAGCCACGCGCGCCATCTCGGCGCGGGCGCCCTCGAGGAGCTCGCCGACCAGCCCGTCCATGACTTTCGAGCCCTCGAACAGGTCCGGGTACTCGAGCAGGTCGGTCTCGTATGCGAGCACCTGCTGGATCCGCAACGACCACTGCTGGTCCCATGGCCGCGGGAGCCCGAGCGCCTCGTTCCAGGCCGGAAGCTGGACCGCCCGCGCACGGGCGTTGCGGCCGAGCGTGACCGCGAGCGCCTCGAGCACGATCCGCTGCACGTTGTTCTCCGGCTGCGCCTCGGTGAGCCCGAGCGAGTTGACCTGCACGCCGTAGCGGAAGCGGCGATGCCGCTCATCGGCCACGTCGTAGCGCTCGTGCCCCAGCTCGTCCCACAGGAGCGCCATCACGCGCAGCTTGGCGTGCTCCTCGACGAACCGCACGCCGGCGTTGACGAAGAACGACAGCCGCCCGAAGACGGCGGCCATCTGCTCCTCCGGTACCCGCTCGCGCACGGCGTCGAGGACGGCGATCGCGGTCGACATCGCGTAGGCGATCTCCTGCACGGGCGTCGCGCCGGCCTCTTGCAGGTGGTACGAGCAGATGTTGACCGGGTTCCAGCGCGGCACGTGCTCGACCGTGTAGGCGACGGTGTCGGCGATCAGCCGCATCGACGGCCCGGGCGGGAACGCGTAGGTGCCGCGCGACAGGTACTCCTTGATGATGTCGTTCTGCGTCGTGCCGGAGAGCGCGGACGGGTCGATGCCGTTCTCCTCAGCCACGACGAGGTAGAGCGCCAGCAGCCACGCCGCGGTGGCGTTGATCGTCATCGACGTGTTCATCCGGTCGAGCGGGATGCCGTCCATGAGCGCGTGCATGTCGCCCTTGTGGGCGATCGGCACCCCGACCTTGCCGACCTCGCCGCGGGAGAGCTCGTGGTCGGCGTCGTAGCCGGTCTGGGTGGGCAGGTCGAAGGCGACGGAGAGCCCGGTCTGGCCCTTCGCGAGGTTGCGCCGGTAGAGCTCGTTGGACCGCGTGGCCGTCGAATGCCCGGCGTACGTGCGCATCATCCACGGGGGGTCGGGCTTGGGCAGACGGTGGCTCATCGCAGGTGAATTCTGCCGTAGCCTCCGAGGGCGATGCGGCAGATCGACCTCCGTCACCGGGGCCGGGAGAAGGTCATCGCGTGCTTCGCGCTCGACGGCGTGCTCGTCGACCCCGGCCCGCAGTCCTGCGAGGCCACGCTGCTCGAGGCGCTCGGCGACGAGCGCCCGCAGGCCCTGCTGCTGACCCACATCCACTTCGACCACGCGGGCGCGGCTGGCGCGCTGGTGCGGCGCTGGCCGGAGCTCGACGTCTACGTCCACGAGCGGGGCGCCCCGCACCTGGCCGACCCGGGGCGGCTGGTGGCCAGCGCGGCACGGCTCTACGGGGGAGAGGAGGGGCTGCGCGAGACGTGGGGCGAGGTGGTTCCCGTGCCCGAGGAGCGGCTCCACGTGCTGCAGGGGGGCGAGCACGTGCGCGGGTTTCGCGTGGAGTACACCCCCGGCCACGCCTCGCATCACGTCGCCTACCTGCACGAGGCGTCGGGCGTCGCGTTCGTGGGGGACATGGCGGGCGTGCGGATCCCGCCCTACGAGCTGACGCTGGCCCCGACCCCGCCGCCCGACATCGACGTCGACGCCTGGGAGCGCTCGCTCGAAACGATCGCCGCCTGGGAGCCGGAGACGCTGGCGCTCACGCATTTCGGCACCGCCGACGACCCATCGGTCCAGCTCGCCGCCGTGCGCGAGGCGCTGCGCTGGCAGGCCGAGGTGGCCGCCTCGCACGACCTGGAGGGCTTCATGGCCGCGCTCCACGAGCGGATCGCCGAGCGGGCCCCCGAGGAGGTCGACGCCGCCGAGCTGGCGGCGCCGCTCGACCACCTGTATCTCGGCCTCGACCGCTGGCGCAGCAAACAAGCGAGGTAGGAATGGGATATGCGGCCTACTCACACTCGCAAGCTCGTGTGAGCGCCTTAGCATGACTGAGACGGTCGAGCTCCCCCGCGTTCGCGACCCCGGCAGCGGGCTGGGCGGCCACTGGCGCGTGATCGTGCTCAACGACGACCACAACACGTTCGATCACGTCGCCCATACGCTCGCGAAGACGATCCCCGGCGTCACCGTGGACGCGGGCTACGCGTTCGCCGACACGATCCACAACACTGGTCGCGCGATCGTCTGGTCGGGGATGAAGGAGACCGCGGAGCTGTACTGGGAGCAGCTGCGCGACGCGGGGCTCACGATGGCCCCGCTCGAACAGGGGTGATCCGCCCCGCTGAGGGCGCCGTTGAGTCCGCCCGCCGGCTTTGCCAGACTGACTCGGCGTGGCTCCGCCGCCCGATCCGGATGTCCAGGCGATCGCCGATCATCTGCGCGGGGCCGACCTGCTCGACCCCGCGGAGCTTCGCGAGCTCATCCCGTCGCTGCTGATCCTCGAGGGGATCGCGCTCCGGGAGTCGCCGCCGTTCGACGCGGACGCGATCGCGGCCCTGCGGGCGAGCAACCAGCGCCTGCGCGACTCGGCGGGCGACCCGGAGGCGGCGGCAGCTGCGGACGACGAGTTCCACCGTCGGCTCACCGCCGGCTGCGACAACGCGCACCTCCTGCGGGTCGTCGACGTCGTGCGACGGGCGCTCCTCGGCTACGAGCGCCAATACATGCTGTCGCCGGAGCGCATGGCGCGCTCGGTCGGCGAGCACGAGGCGATCGTCGAGGCGCTCGAACGCGGTGACCACGGCCTCGCCGCCGAGCGCGTGCGCGAGAACTTCACGAGCGTGATGCCACCGTTGGACTCGCGGCCGCAGCGGCCCTGAGCGCTAGGCCGAGCGGATCTCGTCGCCGCGGCGGATGACGCCTCCGCGCACGATGTCGGCGCGGAGGCCGCCGCGGTGGACGAGCCCGCGCAGCACGCCCGGGGCGGTGAGGCGCTGGAGGACGGCGCACGGCTCGCACCAGCGCCGTCCCACGATCTCCACCTCGCCGATCGCGAAGCGGCGGCCGGCCAGCGCGTTGAGGTCGACGCCGCGGGTCACGACGTTGCGCCGCGCGTCGGCCGGGTCGAGGGCGATGCCGCTCTCCGCCGCCAGCGCCTCGAGCGCCTCCGCGGCCAGCGCGCCGTCGGCGCCCGCCGTGCGCTGTGTGACCTGGCGCACGCCAGGACCGGCTCAGCCGACGTGGTTGGGCTCGACCGCGCCCGAGGCCACGCGGTCGAACCACGTGTAGACGATCGGGACCGTGAACCAGCCGGTGTGGTCGGCCCTCCAGGTGTTGAACTCCGGCCCGTACCAGTAGGCCTCGAAGTCGGCCTTGCGCTCGAAGTGGCCGAACTGCCAGAAGCGGTAGCGGTCGTCGTTGGAGCGCATGACCTCGAAGTCGGTCGCGCCGTAGCGCAGCGCGACCGGGGCGATCTCGCGCATCGCCTGCTCGAACTGGTCGCCCCGGAACACGGTCGAGTACCAGGGGATGTTCACGACGCCGGCCATCAGGCTCCCACCTCCGCCCGGATCGCGCCGGGTCCGTCCGCGGTCTTCCCGAGCCCCTCGGACTCCGCGCCCACGAGGATCGCGATCTTTCCGAGGTGCTGGTTCTCCTTCATCATCTGGTGTGCCTCGGCGACCCGGTCGAAGCCGAGCGTCCTCCAGAGTACGGGACGGACGGCCCCGGACTCGATCAGCTCGTTAGCCCTGTGGCACTCGTACGCGTTCGCGAAATGGGAGCCGACGATCCGCTTCTGCTTCATCCACAGGTAGCGGACGTCGAAATCGAGGTTGTAGCCGGTTGTCCCGGCGCAGATCACGACGCTGCCGAAGGGCTTGACGGCGAGCACCGAGGTCGGGAACGTCGCCCGGCCCACGTGCTCGAACACGATGTCCGGCGCGCCGCCGAGCTTCTCCTCGACGAGCCGGCAGAAGCGCCGCGACTCCTTGAAGCGGGCGCGCTCCTCGTCGAGCGTCTCGCCGCCGCGCCGCATCATGCCCGCGAACTGGTTGCGGTCGATCACGTCGCAGGCGCCGAGCTCGCGGCACAGGTCGGCCTTCTCCTCGGAGGAGACGACGCCGACCGCGTCCGCGCCGGCCAGCCGGCAGAGCTGGAGCGCGAATACGCCGAGGCCGCCGGCGGCGCCCCACACGAGCACGCGGTGGCCGGCCTGCAGCTCGACCTGCCTGACCAGCATCCGGTACGCGGTGAAGTACGTGAGGCCGTAGGAGGCGGCCTCCTCCCAGGTCAGCGCGGCCGGCTTGGGAAGCAGCTGCTGGGCCTGCACCTTGCAGAACTCGGCGAACGAGCCCCAGGTCGTCTCGTAGCCCCAGATCCGCTGCGAGGGCGCGGCCATCGGGTCGAGGCCGTGGACCTCGGGATCCTCGTAGGACGCCTGGTTGCAGTGGACGACGACCTCGTCGCCGGGCTTCCAGCGCGTGACGCCGGGCCCGACGCTCGCGACGATCCCGGAGGCGTCGGAGCCCCCGATGTGGTGGTCTTCGGCGTGGTAGCGGAAGACCGAGACGGGCTCGCCCATCGCCGCCCACACGTTGTTGTAGTTCACGCCGGCGGCCATCACGCGCACGATGACCTCCATGGCACCGGGCTCCGGCACCTCCATCTGCTCGATCTGGAAGGCGTCCCGCGGCTCGCCGAAGCGGTCCTCGCGGATGACCCAGGCGTTCATGGTGCTCATCGCCGAGACCCTATATCGCGATCAGAACCAGTCGTGCCGCTTCACCCACAGCACGGCGGCGAGCAGCGCCGTCGGTACGACGAGGCCGCCGACGCCGAAGATGAGGAAGTCACGCTCGGACCGCACCTGGTCGACCAACCACGCGAAGTTCTGGCCGAAAAAGCCGGTGACGAGCGTCCATACGACGAAGAACGTCGCCACCACGCTGAGACGCGTCGCCGTCCGGTTCAGGCGCTCGGCGCTGGCGTTGAAGTAGGTCGACGTGAGCGCGGTGAGGTCGTCGTTCTGGCGGGTGAACTCGGAGACGAGCTGGGCGAGGTGGTCGCCGACGTCGCGCAGGTACTCGCGCGTGCCGCGGCTCAGCGCGGCGAGGTGCATGATCTCGGTGCTGGTGGTGTGGAATTGGTCGCGCTGGGGGACGAGCAGGCGCAGCAGCTCGTGGATCGCCTGCTTGAGGCGATAGATGTGGCGCAGGTGCTCGCGCCGCGGGCGGTCGAGCACCTCGCCCTCGAGGTCGTCGATCAGCTCCTCGAAGCGGTCGACGGCCGGGTAGAAGGCGTCGGTCAGCGTGTCGAAGATGCGGTAGACGAGGTAGTCCTCCTCCTGGGTCGTCGCGGGAGCGAGCTGGACGTGGAGCTCGGCAAGATGGGGGAGCGGGATCTGGTGGACGGTCACGATCCACTGGCCCGACACGTAGACGTGCACCTCGACCGGCGTATGGACCGGGGCGCCCGGGTCGCGGTGCACGGTGTAGAAGACCACGAGCACGTGGTTCTCGTACGCGTCCACCTTCGGGCGCTGGCCGAACTCGCGCGTGTCCTCCATCGCCATGGGGTGCAGGCCGATTGCGCCCTGCAGCGCGTCGAGCTCGTGCGGCGACGGTGACTCGAGGTCGAGCCAGAAGAACTCGTCGCGCTCGAGGTGCTCGGCGATCCGCCCGTCGTCGACGGCGGTCAGGACATCCACGGGACGGAAGGCTACGCGGGGTCCTTGACGGCCTGGCGGTCCTGCTCGTACCGGGCCACCCAGTCGTCGCTGAGGCCGTCCGACTGGCGGCCCATGGGCGGGGCAAATTCTCCGGTCGCGCCGTCGACGCCGATGTGGGCCAGCGCACGGGCGAGCGTGCCGGGCAGGTCGGCGACCATCTCGGCGTAGCGGATCTCGAGCATGGCGAAGCCGTTGGCGGCGAAGAACCTGTCCCAGGCAGCGTCGTCGGCCTCCAGGCTGCCGGCCAGGTAGCGGATCGCGGCGTAGGAGTAGCACGGCTCGCGCTCGTCGGCCTCGGCGCGCCAGGACTGCGTCTGCATGGCGCGCCAGAGCGAGACCGCCTGCCGCACCGGGTCCTCGCGCCGGACCCACAGGTAGCGAGGGTCGCCGAACAGCTCGGCCGCCGCCTGGACGGGCGAGGCGACGTTGAGGCGGGTGGCGAGATCGACCAGGTGCGCCCACATGAGCTTGGCGCCGAACACGCCGTTCGGCGTGGTGCCCTGCTCGCGGACGCGGTCCAGATGCGACGAGAACGACGTGCCCCGGACGTCCGAGTACTCCGGGATGCGCGGCCGGGCGCCCTCCACGAGGCGGTGTGCCTCGGCGTCGTCGAGGCCGGCGAGGTAGTCCTCAGGCGCACGCGGGATGCCGGTTGCCGGGAGGGCCTCGAAGTACTCCTCGGGCCGGCCGGCGCGACCGGTGGCCTTGAGCGTCTCGCACAGCAGCGTGCTGCCGCTCCGCGGGGTGGCGCAGGCGAGGTAGGTGAGCGTCACCCCACGAAAGTTACCCAACTTGATCGGAGTGATGAACTTCAGCCGTGCAGGCCGCACTCGCTCTTGGCGGTGCCGGCCCAGCGGCCGTCGCGCCCGGCGCCCGGCTTGGTGCAGTGGGTGCAGCCGATCGACGCATAGCCCTGATCGTGGAGCGGGTTGTACGGGAGCTCGTGGCGGGTGATGTAGTCCCACACGTCGGCCTCGGACCAGTCCGCGAGCGGGTTCGCCTTCCACTTCTCGTGCTTGGCGTCCCACGCGAGCTTCTGGGTGCCGGCACGGGCGACCGACTGGTCGCGGCGCACGCCGGAGATCCACGCGTCGACGTCCTCGAGCGCACGCACGAGCGGCTTGACCTTGCGCAGGTCGCAGCACTTGTCGGGCTCGCGGGCCCACAGCCGGTCGCCGTACAGGGCGGCCTGGCGGCCGAGGCTCGGTCCCTGGTGCACCTGGATCTCGATCCCGTACCGCCCCTCGATGCGCTGCCACGTCTCGTAGGTCTCAGGGAACAGGACGTGGGTGTCGAGCGTGAAGACCCGCGCGTCCGGCGCGATCTGGAGGAGCAGATCGAGCACGACCACGGACTCCTTCTGGAACGAGCACGCAACGGCCAGACGCGGGTGGAACCGGTCCACCACGTACTCGAGGACGCCCGAGGCGTCGAGCGGCTCGAGGTCCGGCCGGAGCTTCGTCCTGGCGAGGGTCCCGCTCATCCGTACCGCAAATATACAAAACCCGACCCGGTTATTGACATTTGTGGCGGCGGAGGGGTCGCTAGCATCCTGCAAGTGACTCGTCTCGACGACCGTCCGTCCGCGCCCGGCTCGGTCCCCGGCGACGCGGAGGCGCTGGATGCCTACTCGCGCGTCGTGACCCACGTGGCCGAGACGCTCGGTCCCTCGGTGGCGAACCTGCGCATCTTCAGCCGTCGCCGCGGGAGTGCCGGCGGTGGCTCGGGGGTCGTGATCACGCCCGACGGGTTCCTGCTCACGAGCGCCCACGTGGTGGCCGGCACCGGGGCTCGGGTGCGTGCCTCGTTCGTCGACGGCTCCGACCTGCAGGCCACCGTGGTCGGTGCCGACCCGCTGTCCGACCTCGCGGTGCTCCGGGCAGAGTCTGCACGCCTCCATCCGGCCGAGCTGGGGGACGCGGCGACCCTGCGGGTCGGGCAGCTGGTGGTCGCGATCGGGAACCCGCACGGCTACGCGGGGTCGGTGACCGCGGGCGTCGTCTCGGCGCTCGGCCGCTCGCTGCCGGCCCGCGCCGGCGGGGCGACGCGGATCATCGACGACGTGATCCAGACCGACGCGGCGCTGAACCCGGGCAACTCGGGCGGCGCGCTCGTCGACGGTCGTGGGCGGGTCGTCGCCATCAACACCGCGGTCGCGGGCGTCGGGCTCGGCCTGGCGGTGCCGGTGAATGCGACGACTCGCCGGATCGTGTCCGCGCTGATGAAGGACGGGCGCGTGCGCCGCGCCTGGATCGGCATCGCCGGCGGGGCGCGGCCGCTGCCGCCGCGGGTCGCGGCGACGCTCGGCCGTGACCGCGCGATCGAGGTCGTCGAGGTTGTGGGCGGTTCGCCCGCCGCGGCCGCCGGCCTCCGGGCCGAGGACCTGATCGTCGCCGTCGACGGTCTCCCGGTTCGCGGCGTCGACGACCTCCAGCGGCTCATGACCGAGGAGCGGATCGGCGCCCGCTGCGCGCTCGAGGTCGTTCGCGAGGGCCGCGCCGAAACCGTCGCGCTCACCCCGCGCGAGCTCTGACTGCCAAGATCTTTACGGCCTCGTGAGGGTGCCGTCGGAAACTCGGCCCATGCTCCGCACCGTCCAAGGCCGCCGCCTGGTCGACGTCGACGTCGGCTGATTCGAAGACCTCAGGGCCCGCCACGACGGCGTGGCCATCGACCTCGGAACCGGCGACGGCCGGCGCGTGCTGCGGGTCGCCGCCGCGCGACCCGAGACGCTGACCATCGGCGTCGATGCCAACGCCGTCGGCATGGCGGACGCCTCGCGCGCTGCGCTTCGCGCGTCAGCCCGTGTGACGGAGTACGACGCGCACGACCACCCGCGCAGGCCGTGTGGGCTCGCCGAGCGTCAGGAACTCGCGCACCGTGCCGGAATGCGCGCAGAACGGGCAGCCGACCCACTCGGCGGGCGAGAGTGGGCGCTCGCCGGGCGCGACCGGTGCGTCGCAGACCGGACAGGCGAGCGTGCCCGTCGCCAACAGGCCGGCGTCGGCCGCCCGCCGCTCCTCCTCGTCGCCCGCCGGCCGAGCGATCGGATCCCAGTCGTCCATGCGGCGGAACAGCGCCATGGAACTGAGTCTAGGGTCAGGGGATGAGCAGTTCGCCCTGCGCGGACTCGCGCCGGGTGGACACCTCGATCGATGCCGGATTCACGTCCCCCGAGCTGACGCTCAACCGGTAGCTGCCCTCCGGCGGATCCGCCTTCAGCTCGGCGGTCGACCGCGGGGCGATCTCCCGAGTCGAGCTGCGGATCCCGCCGGTGTCGCCGTTGATCTCGTCGGTCTCGAACGTGACACGCTGCGGCTGCGTCGACTGGTTCGACACGATGAACACCACGGGCCCCGACCCGAACGTTCTCGGCGACACGCGCACGGCGGTGTCGTCCACCGCCGCGGTCACGTTGATCGGCGTCGGCGGCCGCGGCTTGTTCGACCGCTCTCCCTCGTCGCCCCCGCAGCCCGCGCCGAACGCGGCCAGCCCGGCCGCGGCGATCACCGCTCTCGCGCGCACGCGGCGAATCTAGCCGAAGCCCCCGTGCAACGTGCCGTTCATGCCGTCCGGTCGCGGGCGTATGACACCTCGTCCCATGGCCGACCCAGCACTGCTCGACTCGCCGCTCGCCGGAGCGGAGTTCCTGGCCGTGGACACGGAGACGAACGGCCAGCCGCGCGAGCGCTGCGAGCTCACCGAGGTCGGCGCGGTGCTGGTCGGCGGGGGAGAGCTGCACGACCGCTGGAGCTCGCTCGTCGGCGTCTCCGAGCCGCTCGGCCGCGGCATCCAGCGCTTCACGGGCATCACCCAGGCGATGGTGGACGAGGCGCCGCCGCCCGCCACCGTGCTGCCCGAGCTCGCCGACCGGCTGCGGGGTCGCGTGCTCGTCGCCCACTCGGCACGCTTCGACGTCGGCGTGCTGCGCCAGGCGTTCGAGCGCGCCGAGCTCGAGTGGCCGGAGCCGCCCGTCATCTGCACGGTCGCGCTCGCCCGCCGCTTCGCGCCGCTCCAGCGGCGTCGCGGCCTGGCCACACTCGCCGACGCGCTCGGGATCGAGGTCGAGACCACCCACCGCGCGCTTCCGGACGCGGAGACCTGCGCGCGGGTCCTGTGCGCGCTGCTGCCGCGCCTCGCGGCCAACGCGCGCACCGTCAAGGACGGCCTCGCCCTGCTTCGCCCCCGCAAGCCGCCGAAGGCCAAGCCGCCCGGCGCGCGCCGCCCGCGCGACGAGCGGCCCGACCTCTCCGCGCTCCCGAAGGACCCGGGCGTCTACGTCTTCCGCGACGCCGACGGCCGGCCCCTGTACGTCGGCAAGTCGGTCTGCCTGCGCACCCGCGCCCGCGCCCACTTCACCACGCCGGTGGCGTGGACCGGCCAGGCCGAGCACGTCGACTACCAGCCGACGGAGTCCGAGCTCGGCGCGCTCGTGCTCGAGAACCGCCTGATCAAGACGCTCAAGCCGCCCGGCAACACGCAGCTCAAGCGGGAGGCGGACGGCTACGTGTACCTGCGCTGCCGGCTCGACATCGCGTTCCCGATCCTCGAGGTCGCGCGCGAGCCGGCGGCCGGGAACGTCGTCTGCGTCGGCCCCGTGCGCGGCCGGGCGGCGGCCGCCGAGCTGGTCGAGCAGCTGAACTCGCTGTTCGGCCTGCGCCACTGCGGCCGCGGGCTGCGGCGCCGCGAGCACCCGTCGGCGTACGGGCAGATGGGCCGCTGCCTCTCGCCCTGCCTGGGCGACCTCGATCCCAACCTCTACCGCGAGCGGCTCGACGCCGCGCTCGACCTCTTCGTCTCCGGACCCGACGGCGGCGCCGCCCTGCTCGCGCACGTCGACGGGCAGATGCGCGCCGCCGCTGCGGCCCAGCGGTACGAGCGGGCCGCCTGGCTCCGGCGCCGCGCGCGCCGGCTCGAGTCGCTGCTCGCCCGGCTGGGCGGTGTGCTGCGCGCCACCCACACCGGCGCCCGCCTCCTCGTCGCGCCCCACCCGGCGACCGAGGGACGCGCCGACGCCTTCTGGATCGTCGGCGGCCGGATCGCCGACTGGGGCCCGCTGCCGGCCGACCCGCACGAGGTCGCCGCCCGCACGAAGGAGGCCCTGGCCGGCGCGACGCCGCCTGGGTTCGGGGGCTGGTTGCCGGCGGACGAGCTTGACGAGATGCGCATCGTCGGCTCGTGGCTCGCCGGCCACGAGGACGCGCCCGTGCTGGAGCTGTCAGATCAGTCCGACGCGGCGGCGTTCACCGCTCGCTGGAGCCCCGGCCGCCCCAGGAGAGCACGGAGAGCGGGCCGAGCGGCTCGCGCTCGTGTGCCGGCGGCGGCCCCGTAGCCGGCGCCGGGCGCAGGTCGTCCGCCACCACGTGCGTCACCGGCAGCCCGGTGAAGCGCGCCACCCGGTGCGGGAAGTCGTGCTGGAGCCACTTCGAGGAGCGCCCGGGCAGCGTGCACACGACCACCTCGTCCTGCCGCGACGGCTGGAAGTACTCGGCCACCGCATCCATCGGGTTGGCGTCGCCCACCACGCCTTCGGCGTCGAGCCCTGCCGCCCGCATGCCCTCGAGCGCCTCGTCGAGCGCGCCTTGCATCGCCTGGCGACCGCTGAGCCCCGGTCCCTGGGCCGGCATCACGAGCATGACCTTGATCGGCGACCGCTCGGCACGGGCCGTGAGCGCGTCCAGCAGGTGCTGTGAGCTGGCGGTGAGACTGGCGACGACGAGCACGTTCGCGGCCATTGGGCGCATCCTCCGGTTCGACGCCGCCGATGCTACTCCGCGAACGGCAGGGCGACTACCACGGCCGGCGCGCCATCCTCGCCCACGGCGACGGTCGCGCCCGGCTCCGCCTCCCGCCGCACCAGCGCGAGCGCGATCGGCCCGTGCACGGGGGAGACGACCACGCTGGCGAGCTTTCCCACGGCCTTCTCGCCGAGCCGCAGCGCGTCGCCGGGCGCCGCGTCGGCGGAGAGCCGGAGCCCGCGCAGATGACGGTTCGGCTTGCCGCGGTAGTGGAGCCGGGCGACGGTCTCCTGGCCGACGTAGCAGCCCTTGGTGAACGAGACCGCGCGCTCGTTGAGGCCGGCCTCCTGGGGGATCACGCCGTTGTCGAGGTCCAGGCCGTAGCGCGGGCGCCCGGACTCGACGCGCACGATCTCCGCCACGTCCTCGGACACCGTGGGAACGGCGAGCGCCTCGCGCACCATGTCCGTGTCGGCCGCCTGCGTGAACACGTCGACCCCTAGATCGGTGGCGACCACGACGACCGGGCGCCCGCCGATCGTCGCCCGCACGTTGTCGTGCTCGGCAGCGCCCGGATCCACGCCGGCGACCCGCCGCGCGTCCGGACCGATCAGCGAGAGCAGCGCCATCTCCAGCGTGCGCTTGTGCAGCTCGACGTCGCTCCCGAGCTTGTAGCGCCGGATCATGTTGAACAGCTCCTGCAGCGCGGAGCGCTCGGTGTCGAGCAGCAGCTCGTCGCCGAGGTCGAGCACCCGCAGGTCCCCGAGCATCTTGCCCTTGTGCGTGAGGAAGGCGGCGTAGCAGCCGCGCCCTGCCTGCAGCCCCTCGACGTCGTTCGTCACCTGCCCCTGCAGGAACGTCTTCGCGTCCGGCCCCGTCAGCGCGAGCTTGCCCCGCCCGGAGCGGTCCACGACCCCACAGCCCTCGGTGAGGGCGCGGTAGCCCGAGAGCACGGTGTCGGTGGCGGCCATCTCTCTAGCGAGGATAGGACTCCGGGTCATCGCGCACGCGGGCGAGGCGGCGCTCGACCTCGCGCTGGAGCTCGTCGAGCACCCGCTCGCGCGAGACGCCGGCCGCGAGGGCCGAGCGGACGACGTCGGCCTCCTCGGCGCCGTCGAGCTGCTCGAGCAGTTGCAGCAGGCCGTCGAGGCTGTGCCCGCGGGCGGGCGCGAGGGGATCGTCGGGGTCCACGGGGAAGGGCGCCATGTAGCCTTCGAGCCGAATCATGCCGCTCGCCGACACCTTCCAGGAGATGGTCGACTCGCTTCCGTCCGACTGGACGGATCTGGAGCTCGACCTGCGGATCGACGAGGACCGCTACATCGACGCGGCGGTCCTGCTCGTGACGTGCAACGCGCAGCCGTACTCGCACCACGACTGGCACTTCCGGCTGCTGGTCGCCCACCACTTCGGGCACGCGGCCGCCGCCGAGGCCACCCACGGCGCCCTCGGCCTGCTCGACACGGCGGGGATCGAGGGCGAGCTCGCTCTGCGCGAGGTGCGCAGCGGCCGCGTCGAGACGATCCAGGACTGGGGCCGCCCGGAGTCGTTCCGGCGCGAGTTCCGCCGCCTCCGCGCGCAGTAGCCATGGTCCGGGTCGTCGCGGTCTTCGACGACCTCCTGCTCGGTTCGAACGTGCTGGGGATGCTGCGGGCGGCCGGCCATGAGGCCACGCTCAGCGGCGGCGCGGAGGTGCACCCTGGCGGGGCGGCCGTGCTGGTCGTCGACCTGGCGGCGAGCAGCTTCGACGGCGTCGCGCTCGTCGAGGCGCTGCGCGCCGCCGGCGAGCTGGAGCAGACCCGCACGCTCGGTGTCTACTCGCACGTCGACGTCGAGACCCGGCGCCGCGCCGAGGCCGCGGGCTTCGATCTCATCGTGCCCCGGTCCCGTATGGCCCGAGAGGGCGCCGCGCTCGTCGAGCGGCTTGCGGCCTGACGCAAGGTTTGTCCGTCCTTTCGTGGTGAGAGACTGCGAACGAGGATGGGCGTGCAAGTCAAGGAGCGGCGCCGGGTCATCGTCCGCTTCGCCGGGGACTCGGGAGACGGCATGCAGCTGGCCGGCAGCCGCTTCATGGAGGCCACGGCCGAGCACGGGAACGACTTCGCGACGCTCCCGAGCTTCCCCGCCGAGATCCGCGCACCGGCCGGGACGCTCGCCGGCGTGTCCGCGTACCAGATCCACTTCGCGGCGCAGGACATCCTCACCCCGGGTGACGAGCCGGACGTGCTCGTGGCCATGAACCCGGCGGCCCTGCGCAGCGAGATCGGGTCGCTGGCGCCGCGCGGCACGCTGATCGCCAACGAGGATGCGTTCAGCATCCGCAACCTGCAGAAGGCCGGTTACGACGCAAACCCGCTCGAGGACGGCTCGCTCGCCGGCTTCCACGTCATCCGCATCCCGATGACCTCGCTCACCGCCGGGGCGACCGAGGGCATCGAGAGCGTCTCGACGCGTGACGCCGGACGGGCCAAGAACCTGTTCGCGCTCGGCGTCATCTCCTGGCTGTACGACCGGCCCACGGAGCCGACCGAGCGCTGGATCCGCCAGAAGTTCGTCAACAAGCCGGGCCCGCTGGAGGCCAACCTCGCCGCCTTCCGGGCGGGCTGGAACTTCGGCGAGACGTCCGAGCTCGTGGACGTGCAGTACCGCGTCGACCCCGCGACCGACGTTCCCGCGGGAACGTACCGGAACGTCAACGGCACGACCGCGACGGCGCTCGGCCTGATCGCGGCGAGCGTGCGCTCGGGCCTGCCGCTCGTGCTAGCGAGCTACCCGATCACGCCTGCCTCGGAGCTGCTCCACGAGCTCGCGCGCCACCAGGACGTCGGCGTGCGCACGATCCAGGCCGAGGACGAGATCGCGGCGGCCGGGATGGCGCTCGGCGCCGCATTCGGCGGCGCGCTCGGAGTCACGGCCACGAGCGGCCCGGGCATGGACCTCAAGATGGAGACGATCGGGCTGGCCGTCGCGCTCGAGCTGCCGCTCGTGGTGATCGACGTCCAGCGCGCCGGCCCCTCGACCGGGATGCCGACCAAGACCGAGCAGTCCGACCTGCTGATGGCCATCCACGGCCGCCATGGCGAGTCGCCCCTGCCGGTGATCGCCGCCTCGACGCCGGGCCAGTGCTTCGACGCCGCCTACGAGGCGGCGCGGATCGCCGTCGCGTACCGCACGCCGGTGATCCTGCTGTCCGACCTGTTCCTCGCCAACTCGAGCGAGCCGTGGCGCATCCCGGCCGCCGCCGACCTGCCGCCGATCGACCCCGCGTTCGCGGATCCCGACGAGCCGTTCTCCCCCTACGCGCGCGACGAGAAGGGCGCACGCCCGTGGGCGATCCCCGGCACGTCGGGCCTCACCCACCGCATCGGCGGGCTCGAGAAGGAGGACGTGGCCGGCGACATCTCCTACGAGGGCGCGAACCACGCGCGGATGACCCGCATCCGCGCCGCCAAGGTGGCCGGGATGGCCGCCGACCTGCCGCCGCTCGAGGTCGACGCCGATCCCGACGCCGAGCTGCTCGTGCTCGGCTGGGGCTCGAGCCGGGGCGCGATCCGCGCCGCCGCCCGCCGCGTGCGCGCCCGCGGCCTGCCGGTCGGCGTCGCGCACCTGCACCACCTGCAGCCGCTGCCGTACGACCTGGAGGATCTGCTGCACGGCTTCGAGCGCGTGTTCGTCCCGGAGATGAACAGCGGGCAGCTCGCCAGCCTCCTGCGGGCGCGATTCCTGGTCGACGTCGAGAGCTACGGCAAGGTCGAGGGCCGCCCGCTGTTCGCCGCCGAGCTCGAGCGCGAGCTCGAGGAGCGCCTGTGACGGCCCTGACCAAGGCGGACTTCTCGTCCGACCAGGAGACCCGCTGGTGCCCGGGCTGCGGCGACTATGCGGTGCTCGCCGCCGTGCAGGGCCTGATGCCGGAGCTGGGGATCCCGCCGCACCGCGTCGTATTCATGTCCGGCATCGGCTGCGCGGGCCGCTTCTCGTACTACATGGACACCTACGGGATGCACGGCATCCACGGGCGCGCCCCGGCGCTCGCCACGGGCCTGGCCGCCGCTCGCGACGACCTGTCGATCTGGGTCATCACCGGCGACGGCGACGCGCTCTCGATCGGCGGCAACCACCTCATCCACGCGCTGCGCCGGAACGTGCCGCTCAAGATGCTGATGTTCAACAAGCAGATCTACGGGCTCACCAAGGGCCAGGCGTCGCCGACGTCGGAGCTCGGCAAGGTCACCAAGTCGACGCCGTTCGGCGCCCACGACGAGCCGTTCAACCCGCTGGCGCTCGCGCTCGGCGCGGGGGCCACGTTCGCGGCGCGGACGATCGACCGCGACAAGCGCCACATGACCGCCGTGCTGCGCGCCGCCGCCGAGCATCGGGGCACCGCGTTCGTCGAGATCTACCAGAACTGCCCCGTGTTCAACGACGGCGCGTTCGCGCCGTTGACCGACAAGGATCAGGCCGCCTTCAACCGCATCACGCTCGAGCAGGGCGAGTCGATCCGCTTCGGTCCCGACGGCGAGCACGGCGTGGTCCGCACGGCCGACGGCCGGCTCGCCGTCGCGGGCGGCGATGACTCCGCGGTCGTGGTCCACGACGCCCACCGCGACGACCCGGCGCAGGCCTTCGCGCTCGCCCGCCTGGCCGACAGTCCGAGCGACCCGACGCCGATCGGCGTCTTCCGCGCCGTCGAGCGGCCGGTCGGGATGACGGAGGAGGGCAGCAAGCTCGCCGCGGCAAGGCGCCAGATGGCACCGGACGCGCTCGACGCGCTGCTCGCCGGCGGCGACACCTGGACCGTCGCCTAGCTCTTTTTGAATCCATCCAAGAAGGCTGCAGCGCTAAGGGCCGAAACAGTGAGGGAGTCGCCGCCCTTGGGGCTGACGTACTCGCGGGACCTGCGACCTCAGTCCAGCCACCGCGACCCTCTGCGAACCTTGTCGAGCAGTACGGAGCATCCAGGCGGATACTCGGGAAGTGCGACAGGTGACGGCGACGGTCACGGAGAACTCGCTCGTCGGACGCGCGCGTGACCAACTATCGGCTGGATGGACCTGCCCACTCTGCGATCGGCGGCCGCCTGGCGCTGCGCGTCCCGACACGCGGGCGTCTATGCGGCGAAACGGTAGTCCTGTCGGCTCGGATGCTGACCACCGTCCACGCGTTCGCGTCCGCGCGCTCCGGCGCCTGCTCGGCACCGCTGGTGTAGTCGAACTCGCGGTCGGCGTCGTCGTGGAGGAGGAGTAGAGAGAGGCACGGCTTGTCCTCATGACGGGTGAACTCGAGCATCGGGATCTCGCCGTTGGACTTGCCGGCGGCGAGCAGCGGCCGACGGCCGACGCGACTCCAGATGCGGATCGGCTCGCGGTAGCGAGACACCCACTTCCCACAGATCTGAGAACTGGTTTCAGCGGCTGCCGCGGCCGCCTTGATCGACCAGCCCTGCTCGAGCATCCGCAACACCATCCGACGCCGCTGCGTCAATGACAGCGCCGCGTTAGCGTGCAACTTCATCCGGTGTCCTCCTTGGGACTGATGGCCTCGACAACCACCAGCCTCCAGGGAGGCCCGGATGAACAACCCCCTCAGGAACTACAACTAGCCGGCGAGGTCCGCGATTGCCGCCTCGGCCGCCCGTGCGGACGTGCGCAGCACGCGAAGGTCGACGTTGCGCCGCGTGTCGCAGCGCTCGTGGTAGCAGTCGTCGAGGCCGGTGAAGATGCCGCCGACGGGGATGTCTGCCCGCTCGAACGACGCGTGGTCGGAGTTGCCGCCCAGCCGGACCTCGCCGGTCCCGCGGGGGAGGTGTCGCCGCAGCGCGGCCTCGATCCGCGGCGCGTCGTCGTAGACCTCGGGCGACGCGCCCGGCGTTCCCACCATGTCGAGGTTCACGTAGGCGGCGATCCGGCGCCGCTGGCCCGCGTCGAGGCCTGCCACGTAGCGACGCGAGCCGACGAGGCCGATCTCCTCCGCGCCCCAGAAGCCGAACCGCAGCGGGAGCCCGCGGCCGGCGAGCCGCTCGGCGGCGCGCAGGAGGGCGGCCACGCCGCTCCCGTTGTCGTTCAGCCCCGGCCCGGCCGGGACGGAGTCCAGGTGAGCGCCCGCCATCACCACCCGGCCGGCGGGGCCGATCTCGCCGACGACGTTCGACGTCTCGCGCGTCTCGGAGACCGCCCGCACCGCGACCCGCGCGCGGCCGCCGGAGAGCTCGCCGGTCGCCGCGACCGGGATCCGCACGCCGGGCCGCTGCAGCGAGCCCCGCACGGGCTCCGCCGCGGTGATGAGCGCGGCGGCGGCACCGGCCCGCTGGGCGTTGAGCCCCTTGACGCGGAAGAAGCACGTCCCGCGCCGTATGACCGCGATCTCGCCTGCGCGCAGGCCGGCGAAGTCGCCCGCCGAGCAGCCCAGCCCGGCGGGGCGTAGGCGGCCGGTCGCGGTGCCGCCGGACGAGAACTGCAGCGCCCTCGCCTCCACTCGGCGCCCGTCGACCGTCACACGGGGCGGCGCGCTCTCGCGGTAGAAGGGCACGTCGAACCGCTGCCGGGCGACCCGGTAACCGGCCGCGCGTAGCTGCGCCTCGATGTAGGCGGCGGTCGCGGCGTCGCCGGGCGAGCCCGCGGCGCGCGTTCCGCCGTTGTCGTCGGCGATCCGCTGCAACGCGGCGAGGTGCTCGTCGAGGTCCCGCGGGCGCTCTGCCGCCGGCGGCGTGGGCGCCGGCTCGTCGTCGTCGCCGCGGCTCGCGACCAGGACCGCCACGGCGATGGCGACGACGCCGGCGATCCAGATGAGCCTCACGGGTTCGAGACGGGGCCGACGAGCGTGAGGTCGAACGCACGCCGGATGTCGGGCGGCTCGTCGAGGATGCCGAACTCGGCGTCCCAAGCCGCCCATCGGCGCAGGACGGCCTCGCGCAGCTCGCCGTAGCCGCGGGCACCGGCCGTGAACGCGGGGGCCACCGCGTCGAACTGCGCCTGCGCGGCCTGACGGTCGAGCCCCGGCTCGGCGTCGAGCAGCGCGGTCACGCCGCTCTCCGGGTCGTTCTGCGCGGCGACGTAGCCGCGCTGGAGCGCGCGGATCGTGGCCGCGATCACCGGGCGGCGCTCCTCCAGCGTGGAGCGCGTGACGCACAGCACGAGCTCCGGGTAGGGCGGAGCGCCGTAGTCGTCGACGCGGAACTCGTTCGTCCCTCGCCGCCGCTCCTTCAGCGCCACGCCCTCGACGTTCCAGAACGCCGTCGCGCCCGCCACGCGGTCGGCGAGCAGCGTCTTGACCGCCTCGAAGCCGATCGTCGTCGTACGCACGGCGTCGGGGTCGCCACCGTCGCCCTCGACGACCGACCGCAGCACGGCGACGTCTGACGGGAGCCCCGTGACGCCCGCCCGGCGGCCTTCGAGGTCCCGCGGGCGGCGCACGTCGGGCACGGCGAGCACCGCGGCCAGCGGACGCTGGACGACCGCCATCACTCCGAGGATGTCCGCGCCCTCCTGGCGGGCCAGGCCTAGGTCGTGGATGTCGAGGATCGCCATGTCGGCGCGTCCGCCCTGCAGCTGGCGCAACGCGTCGGTGGAGGCGCCCGGGGCGCGCACGTCGAGCTCGACGCCCTCGGCGCGGTCGTACTCGCGCGCGAGCGCGAGGTAGATGCCCGTGTGCACGCCGTTCGGCGTGAAGTCGAGCAGCAGCGACGCCTCCTGGTTCGGGCGATCGACGTCGGTGGTCCCGCCGCAGCCGGCGAGGGCCAGCACCGCGATACAGAGCATCAGGCGGCGGAGCACCCGGCCAATGATGGCGGCACCGGTATCGTCCGCCCCATGCGCCGCAGGGTCACGTTCTCGCGCAACCTCACCCTGTCCCTGTCGCGGACGTGCCGCTGCCACTGCAAGTACTGCGCCTTCGCCACGCACCAGCCGCACCTGCACGAGCCGGACGAGGTCGAGCGGCTGATCGACCGCGCGGCGCGGCGCAACGTGAAGGAGCTGCTCGTGCTCACGGGCGAGGCGCCCGACCACCATCCCGGCGTCCGCGCACGGCTTCACGCGCTCGGGTTCGCCGACTTCACGGCGTACGTCGTATGGGCCTGCGAGCGGGCGCTCGAGCGCGGGCTGCTTCCGCACACCAACCTCGGCGTGCTCAGCCGCGAGGGGCTCGGGCGCCTCCGCGAGGTGACCGCCAGCCAGGGGCTGATGCTCGAGTCGGTCAACCCCGACCTGGTCGCGCACCAGGGCTCGCCGACCAAGCACCCGGCCGAGCGGCTGGCGACGATCGCCGCCGCGCAGGAGCTGCGGATCCCGTTCACGAGCGGGATCCTGGTCGGCATCGGCGAGTCCGAGGAGGACCGCGTCGCGTCGCTCGAGGCGCTGGCCGGCTTCGACCATCTGCAGGAGGTGATCCTGCAGAACTTCGTGCCTCACCGCCGCTACTACGGCGAGGAGCCGGCGGACATCGCGACCGAGGCGGCCGACGAGTTCTGGCGCACAGGTCTTCACGCCACGCCGGTCCACGGCGCGCCCGCGTGGGCGAGTCCGGTCGGCATCGAGGACGTGAAGCGGCTGATCGCCGAGGCGCGCCGCGTGCTGCCCGGCGTCGGCATCCAGGTGCCGCCCAACCTCGCAGACTGGTGGCCGGAGCTCGTCGCCGCCGGCGCGACCGACCTCGGCGGCCTGTCGGCCAACGGCGACCACATCTCACCCGAGCACCCGTTCCCGTCACCGCACCAGGTGCGCCGCCGGCTCGCCGTGGACGGCGTCGCCCTCGCCGAGCGCCTGTGCGTCTACGGACGCTTCATCGATGAGGAGTGGATCGCCCCGCGCGTGCTCGATGTCATCCGCGATCGCTACCGCGCCTTCATCCCGCGCCGGAGCAGCGCGCAGACGGCGCCGCAGACGATCGATCGCGCCCGCGACGGCAAGCCACTGACCAGGGACGAGCTCGCCGCGCTGTTCGCCGAGGGCCGCCCCGAGGTGATCGAGGACATGCGCCAGGCGGCCGACGAGCTGCGGGCCGAGCTGGCCGGCGACACCGTCACGTACGTCGTCAACCGCAACATCAACGTCTCCAACGTCTGCATCGTCGGCTGCGCGTTCTGCGGCTTCGGCGTCGGCCGCCGCTCCCCGGACGCCTACGAGCATGACCGCGAGGAGTTCGTCCGCCGCGTGCACGACGCGGTGGCCTTCGGGGCGACGGAGATCTGCATGCAGTCGGGCATCCACCCGGACTGGACGCTCGACGACTACCTCGGCTGGCTGCGGCTCGCGAAGGAGACCGCGCCCGAGCTGCATCTGCACGCGTACAGCCCGATGGAGATCGCGCATATGTGCGACACCACGGGCCTCGAGCCGGGTGCCGTGCTCGCCCAGCTGGCCGAGGCGGGGCTGGACTCCGTGCCGGGGACGGCCGCCGAGGTGCTCGACGACGGCGTGCGCGCCCGCATCAGCCCCAACAAGCTCCCGGTCGCCCGCTGGGTGCAGATCATCGAGGCCGCGCACCGCGCCGGCCTGCGGTCGACCGTGACGGTGATGTTCGGCCACATTGAGACGCCGGCCGAGCTGGCCGAGCACATGCGCGTCGTGCGCTCGCTGCAGGAGCGCACGGGCGGGTTCACCGAGTTCGTGCCGCTCTCCTTCATCCCGTTCCACACGCAGCTCGGCCGCACGCACGGCATCGAGGAGATCAGCCGCGAGGAGAACCTCAAGCACACCGCGGCATTCCGGCTCGCGCTCGGGCCCACGATCCCGAACCTGCAGGCGAGCTGGGTGAAGATGGGCCTCGACGCCGCCACCGAAGCGCTGCGGTGGGGCGTCAACGACCTCGGCGGGACGCTGATGGAGGAGTCGATCTCCCGCATGGCGGGCTCCTACCACGGCGTACGGCTCGAGCCGGACGACCTCGTGGGCGCCGCCCACGCCGCGGGTCGCCCGGCTGCCGAGCGCACGACGCTGTACGGCATCCGCCGTCGGCACGAGCTCGTCGCCGCCTGATGGCCGGCCTGATCCTCGGGCCGATGAACCGGTGGGCCGGCACGTCGGAGGCGACCGTGTGGGTCGAGACCGACGCTGCATGCGAGGTCGAGGTGCAGGCCGACGGGGCCGAGCCGGCGCGGGGCCGCACGTTCTGCGTGCACGGCCACCACTACGCGATCGTGCGCGTGAGCGGGCTCCCGGAGGATGCGGCGACCCCGTACACGGTGACGCTCGACGGCGAGCCGGTCTGGCCGGAGCCCGACAGCCCGTTCCCGCGCAGCCGCCTGCGCACCAACGCCGGCGACGGGCCGGCCCGGGTGGTGTTCGGCTCCTGCCGCACTGCGTACCCGCACGAGCCGCCGTGGAGCCTGAAGCCCGACGAGGACGAGCGCGGCCGCGAAGTCGACGCGCTGCGGGCCACGGCGCTCCGGATGGCGGACTCCGACCCCGACGGCTGGCCGCACACCGTGCTCCTGCTCGGCGACCAGGTGTACGCCGACGAGGTCTCGCCCCACACGCTCGAGCTCATCCGCAGCCGGCGCGACACGAGCCAGCCGCCGGGCGAGACGATCGCGGACTTCGAGGAGTACACGTTCCTCTACCGCGAGGCGTGGACCGACCCACCGATCCGCTGGCTGCTCTCCACGGTCCCGTCGGCGATGATCTTCGACGACCACGACGTCATCGACGACTGGAACACATCAGCCGAGTGGGTCGCTGAGATGCGTGCGACGTCGTGGTGGGACAAGCGCGTGGTCGGCGCCTTCATGGCGTACGTGCTCTACCAGCACTGGGGCAACCTGCACCCGGATGCGCTCGAGGAGCAGGAGATCTACCAGCGCGTGCGGGAAAGCGAGGACGCGAGCGACACCCTCGCCGAGTACGCGTTCAAATGCGACCGCGAGGTGGAGGGCGCGCGCTGGAGCTACTGCCGCGACCTCGGCCGCACGCGGATCGTGATGATCGACTCGCGCGCGGGACGGGTGCTCGACCCGGGCCGGCGCAGCATGGTCGACGCAGGCGAGTGGGCGTGGATCACCGAGCACGCCACCGGCGGCTTCGAGCACCTGCTCATCGGCACGTCGCTGCCGTTGATCATGGCTCCCGCCCTGCACTACCTGGAGGCCTGGAACGAGGCGGTCTGCGACGGCGCGTGGGGCGGCGCGGCGGCCCGGGTGGGGGAGAAGATCCGCCAGGGCGCCGACCTCGAGCACTGGCCCGCCTTCCACGACTCGTTCAACGCGATGTGCCAGCTGCTGCGAGAGGTGGGCTCGGGGGCACGCGGCGAGGCGCCCGCGAGCATCGTCGTGCTCTCCGGCGACGTGCACCACGCGTACCTCGCCGAGGTGGGATTCCCGCGCGAGGGCAACGTGCGGTCCGCGGTCTGGCAGGCCACCTGCTCGCCGTTCCGCAACCCGCTGAGCCGCAACGAGCGCCGCGGCGTGCGGTTCGGGTTCACGCGCGTGGGCGCGGCGGTCGGCCGTACGCTCGCGCGCTGGGCGGGCGTGCCGCGGCCGCCGGTGCGCTGGCGGTTCCAGGACGGCGACCCGCGCTTCGACAACCAGGTCGGCACGTTGCTGCTCGACGGCCGGCGCGCGATCGGGCGCCTCGAGCGGGCCCTGCCGTCCGGCCGCGGCCCCGAGCACCCGGTGCTCGAGGTGAGCGATGAGCACGCGCTTGCGTAACGGCGTCTTCTTCGTCCCTTAAGACGCCTTTCTGATGGGCGGTGCATGATGAATGTCAACGAACCGCGACAGCGGCGACGCACCCCTTGGACCGTTGGACGAGAGGAGGCTGATGGCGGCCCACCCCGTAACCATTCCCGGCGCCCACGAGCGCCGTCTGGCCGAGCGCACGCGCTCCGCCCGCCTGATCCGCGAATCGATCTGCCTGCTGAGCTCGAAGTGGTCGGTCGACATCCTGCTCGCCCTCGGCGACGGGACGCGCCGGTACCACGAGCTGCTCGAGGACCTGCAGCCGATCTCGGAGAAGGTGCTCACGCAGACCCTGCGTGGCATGGAGCGCGACGGGCTCGTCGCGCGCCGCGTGCACGCCGAGGTGCCTCCGCGCGTGGAGTACGCGCTGACGCCGCTCGGCGCGACGATGGCCCCGCCGCTGAAGGCGCTGGGCGCCTGGTCGCTCGCCCACGGCAAGCGCGTGGAGGAGGCGCGGGACCGGTTCGAGGCCCGTGCGGCCGCCCGGCGCGCCGCATAGGAGACAGTAGGGGCCTCGCCCGACGGGCCATTCCGTATTGAGCGATTTCCCGTTGGGCACCCCCTAGCGGAAGAGATCCTCGGAAAGGGCGCGCACGAGCGCGGCCGCTCCTGGCCCGTCGTCCGCGGTCACGTGGCGGGCGAGCCCGCGGACGCGGACCGCGGGCTCGCGCGTGGCCTTCCCGCGCACCAGGTCGGCCGTCGCGGCGACCTCGTCGGCGATCGCGATGTGGGTCGCGGCGAGCGGACGGCCGCCGGCGTCGAGCCGGCCGCGCCAGTCGTCGAGCGGCGCGAGGCCGGCCGCGCCGATCGCCACCTCGGCCTGGCCCTGGCGCCACGCCCGCCCGAACGAGTCGCTGATCACGATCGCGCACCCGAGCCGGCCCCTCAGCGCGCGGGCCGACGCGTCGGGATCGAGGGGGAGGAGCACGAGCGCCTCGGGCTCGCCCGCGTTGGAGGCGTCCACCCCCGCGTTGGCGCACACGAAGCCGTGGCGGGTGCGGCAGATCAGCCGCCCGCGGTCCGCGCGCACGAGCCCCTCGGACTCGTCGAGGATCACCTGCACGTGGCGGGGATCCTTCTCATGCTCGGCGGCAAGCTCGCGGGCGCGGGCGCCGGGCGTGACATCGGCGAGCCGGATCACGCGGCCCTCGGCCTTGGAGACGACCTTGTGGGCCACGGCAAGGACGTCGGTCGGCTCCAGGCCGCCGATCCGGGCCGCGCCCCCGGCGAGCACGGCGGCGAGGTCGTCGCCCGGCCTGACCTCGGGGAGGCCGGGAAGTGCGTCGACCCTCAAGCGGCGCCGGCGGGGACGAGGCGCTCGAGCACCTCGCGCGTGCGACGGGCGAGCGACGGGCGCGCGTCGAGGGCGGCGCGCAGGGCGGCGAGGTCGTCCGCGGTGTCGACGTCGAGGCCGAGCGACGGGACGTCGCGCACCTTGACCGCGGCGCCCGCGGCGCGGGCGTGGGCGGCGTGGCGCGCCAGCGAGCCGGCGCCGAACGACGGCGCCACCGCGTCAGGCGGCGCGAGCAGCAGCGCGTTCGTGCCGCTGCCGTGGCGGTCGGGCACGATCACGACCTGCGGCGGGTCGGCGCGAGACTCGAGCAGGTTGCCGACCTCCCGCGGGTCGAGCGCGGGGCAGTCGCCGGGGACGAGCAGCACCCGCTCCGCGCCGCGGCCGGTGGCCGCCTCGATGCCGCGCTCGGCGGCGGCGGACTGGCCTCGCTCCTCGGGATCGTTGACCACGACGGCGCCCGCGTCCTCGGCGACGGGCTCGGCGGTGACGACGATCACGTCGGCGAGGCCGGGGGTGGCGGCCAGCGCGCTCAGCACGTCCTCGGCCATCGCCGCCGCGAGCTCGGAGCGGTCGATGCCGCCGCCGAGGCGCGACTTCGCCCGCGAGAACGACTTAATCGGCAGGACGGCGGCGGTGCGCACGCGCCAAGCCTAACCGCGAAGGGCGCCGGCGAACCCGAGAACGTCGCGCGCGAGCCGCCGCCGGCCGGCGGCGTCGGGCATCTCGACGTCGGTGACCAGGGTGGGGACCGAGTCGGCCCGCTCGTCGGCCACCAGGCCGTCGAGCAGCTCGGCGTACTGCGCCGCGATCCCCTCGGACGTGAGCGGGTGGCCGGCCCACTCCATGAAGGTGTCGGTGGGGCCCTTGAGGACGGCCCCCCGCACGAGCGGTGAGACGGCCACGACCGGTGCGTCGGCAGCGCGGAGTGCCGCGGCCAGTCCGGGCACGGCGAGGATCGGCGCGATCGAGATGACCGGGTTCGAGGGCCCGATGACGAGCGCGTCGGCGGCGGCCACGGCGGCCAGCACCTCGGGAGTCGGCCGCGCCGCCTCGATGCCAATGAGCTCGACGTCCTCGACCGGCCCGATCGCGCGCTCGCGGATCATGAACTCCTGAAAGGGATGGCGGCGACCGCGGGCGCTGACGTGGGTGCGCACGGGCTCGTCGCACATCGGCAGCACGCGAGCCGGGACGCCGAGCGCGCGGCGCGCCTCGTCGATCGCCTCGGTGAGGCGGGCGCCCTCGGCCAGCCGGCGGGCGCGGCGCAGGCACAGCGCCAAATCGCGGTCACCGAGGTTGAACCACACGTCCTCGCCGAGCTCCCTGAGCCCCTCCATGACGTTGAACGTGTCGTCCCGGAGCCCCCAGCCGCGGTCGTCGATCAGGTCCGCCAGCCAGAAGGCCACGAGGTCGGGGTCGGGCGAGACGTAGGCGCCGTGGATCTCGATGTCGTCGCCCGTGTTGGCGATCACCACGAGCTCGTCGGCAAGCTCGTCGAGCAGGCCGCGCGCGAGCTTCGCACCGCCGGTGCCGCCCGCCAGCAGGACTACCACGGACGGTCGCCGAGCCCTGTGAGCCGGACGCCGGCGTGCGTCTTGTAGCGCGCGTTGATGCCGATCAGGAGGGCGGTCAAGGCCTCCGCTATGCGGGCCATCTCCAGCCGCCCGGCGTCGACGCATCGGAGCCCTGAGATCAGCTCGATGAGCGCAGCAGCGCGCGCCTTGTCCGCGCGCCGGTCGCCGCACACGAGCACGTCCTCGTCGAGCTGGTGGTGCAGGTCCTTGAGGCCCGGGGCGTTGACCGTGTGCAGCGCGGCGACCACCCGGACGCCGTCGGGCGCCATCTCGGCGGCCTGCTGGGCGGCCGAGCCCTGCCAGACGCCGAGCACGCGGGTCGCCTTCCCGGACACCGCCGCGGCCAGCGGCACGGTGGCGTCCACCAGCAGCTGCCCCTCGCGTAGGTGCTCCTTGAGGTTCGTGAGCGTCTCGGACTGGTTGCGGAACGGGACGCAGAGGAACACGACCTCGCTGGCCGCGGCCGCCTCGGCGTTCGGCAGGCCGCGTACCGTGGTGCCGGGCGCGCGCTCGAGCACCCACGCCGCGGCCTCCTGCGCCCGGTTCGCGTCGCGGGAGCCGATCACGACGCGGACACCGGCCGCCGCCAGCCGGAGCGCGAGCCCGGAGCCCAGCGCCCCCGAGCCGCCGATCACGGTCACCTGCTCGTCCGGCATCGGCGGAGCACCCTATACGCTGCCGCGATGCGGCTGGAGGGTCGGATCGCGCTCGTCACCGGCGGCGCGTCCGGGATCGGCGCGGCCACCGCGCGGCGGCTGGCCGCCGAGGGTGCGCGGGTCGCGGTCGCCGACCTCGACGAGGCGGGCGCGCGCGACGTGGCTGGCGAGGTCGACGGCCTGGCGATCCGCACGGACGTCGCCGACGCGGCGTCGGCGCGGGAGGCGGCCGCCGAGGCCGAGCGCTCGCTCGGTCCGCTCGACGTGCTCGTCAACAACGCGGGCACCGATCGCTTCGCGTTCTTCGTGAATACCGACGAGGCGCTTTGGGACCACGTCCTCGGCGTCAACCTGAGGGGCACGATCGCGGTCACCCACGGGGTGCTCGACGGCATGCAGCGCCGCGGCGGCGGGGCGATCGTCAACGTCGCCTCGGAGGCCGGGCGCGTCGGGTCGCAGGGCTCGGCCGTCTACTCGGCGGCCAAGGCGGGCGTCATCGGCTTCACGCGCGCGCTCGCCCGCGAGTCCGCCCGCTTCGGCGTCCGCGTCAACGCGGTGGCTCCGGGGCCGATCGAGACGCCGCTGCTCACCGCCGCCCCCGAGCAGCTCGGCGAGATCGGCGAGCGGCTGATGCAGGGCATGATCGCGAGCACGAGCATGCGCCGGATCGGCCAGCCCGAGGAGGTGGCGGCGGCGATCGCGTTCCTGGCCTCCGACGACGCCTCTTTCGTCACCGGCCAGACGCTGAACGTGTCCGGCGGCCTCTCGATGGCGTAAGTCCGGATTCATCGATTCTCGCGGCGCATCCACGACGATCGACGGATCCGGACTGATCCTAAGATCCTCCGCGTGCGCGTGGCGATCCGTGAGGTCGGGCCCCGGGACGGGTTCCAGAATGAGCCCGAGGTCGTGCCGACCGACGACAAGGTGCGGCTGATCGAGCTGCTCGCCGCCTCTGGGCTCAAGCGGCTCGAGGTGACGAGTTTCGTGCGGTCCGACGTGATCCCGCAGCTGGCCGACGGGCCCGAGGTGCTGTCGCGCATCCAGGTGCCCGAGAGCGTGTCGCTCTCCGTGCTCGTGCCCAACGAGCGCGGACTGGACAATGCGCTGCGCCAGCGGGAGCGCTTCCACGAGGTCAACGTCTTCCTGTCGGCGACCGAGTCGCACAATCGCGCGAACGTCAACCGCTCGGTGGCCGAGTCGCTGGCCGGGCTGGAGCGCGTGCTCGGCCGCGCGCGCGAGGAGGGCCTGCGCTGCGAGGGCGTCATCTCGGTCGCCTTCGGATGTCCCTACGAGGGGCACGTGCCGCCCGAGCGGGTCCTCGAGATCGCCGCCGCCCTGCGCGACGCCGGTGCGCAGGAGATCGGCTTCGGCGACACCACCGGGATGGCGAACCCGGCGCAGGTGCGCGACTTCTTCCCCGCCGCCCGCGAGGCGCTGGGCGACGAGGTCGAGCTCACCGCGCACTTCCACAACACGCGCGGCCAGGGCCTCGCGAACGTGGTGGCCGCGCTCGACGCAGGGGTGCGCAGCTTCGAGTCGAGCTTCGGCGAGCTCGGCGGGTGCCCGGTGCCGCGCGGGGCGACCGGCAACATCGCCACGGAGGACCTCGTGTCGATGCTGCACGAGATGGGCGTCGAGACCGGCGTCTCGCTCGAGGGCGTGCTCGAGGCCGCACGCGCCGCGCAGGACGTCCTGGGCCGGCCGCTGGGCTCACACGTGCTCACGGCGGGGCCGGTGGTGTGGAACTCGCCGAGCTGACCACGCTTCGGCTCGGCGGCCCGGCCTCCCGGCTCGTCGAGGCGCGGACCGACGAGGAGGTGATCGCCGCGGTGCGCGAGGCTGGCTCGCCCCTCGTGCTGGCCGGCGGCTCCAACGTGGTCGTGGCCGACGAGGGGATGCCGGGGACCGTGGTGAGGATCGCCACCCGCGGCGTCGAGCGGGAGGGCGGCGGAGGGCTCGTGGTCGCCGCGGGCGAGTCGTGGGACGACCTCGTGGCGCGCACGGTGGCGGACGGGCTGCAGGGCTTCGAGTGCCTGTCCGGCATCCCGGGCTCGGTGGGCGCGACGCCGATCCAGAACGTCGGCGCCTACGGCCAGGAGGTGGCCGAGACGATCGCGTCGGTGCGGGTGTACGACCGCGAGACGGGCCGCACGCACGACATGCCCGCCGCCGACTGCGGGTTCGGCTACCGCACGAGCGTCTTCCGCTACCACGATCGTCACGTCGTCCTCGCGGTCACCTTCCGGCTGCGGGAGGACGACCGCTCGGGCCCGCTCCGCTACGCCGAGCTCGCCCGGACGCTCGGCGTCCCGGTCGGCGGCACCGCGCCGCTCACCGCGGTCCGCGAGGCCGTGCTGGGCCTTCGCCGCGGCAAGGGCATGGTCATCGACCCCGCCGATCCCGACTCGGTCAGCGCCGGCTCGTTCTTCACCAACCCGATCCTCGCCCACCGCGACTTCGAGGCGCTCGCCGGGCGCGCCGGCCCGGAGCTCACCCCGCCCGCCTGGCCCGAGCCGGACGGCCGCGTGAAGACGTCGGCGGCGTGGCTGATCGAGCACGCGGGCTTCCACCGCGGCCACGGCAACGGCCGTGTCGGCATCTCCACCAAGCACACCCTGGCGCTCGTCAACCGCGGCGGCGCGACCACGGCCGAGCTCATGATCCTCGCGCGCGAGATCGCTGCCGGCGTCCACGACCGCTTCGGCGTCCAGCTGCACCCCGAGCCCGTGCTCGTGGGCCACGAGTGGTGATCCGCCCGTAAGCTCGCGCGCATGACCCGCGACGAGGTGCAGACGTGGCTCGACGCCTACATCCAGGCGTGGCGCAGCAACGACGAGGCCGAGATCCGCGACTTGTTCGCGCCCCAGGCGAGCTACGCCTACCACCCCTACGACGAGCCGGAGCGAGGGCACGACGAGATCGTCGCCGCCTGGCTGGACGAGCCCGACGATCCGGCGTCCTGGGAGGCCGCGTATGCCCCGGCGCTGATCGACGGCCGACGCGCGATCGCGACGGGTGAGAGCCGCTACTCCAACACCGGCGACGTGTACTCGAACCTCTTCGAGTTGGAGTTCGACGACGAGGGACGCTGCACGCGCTTCGTCGAGTGGTACATGAAGCAGCCGGCCGGCTAGGCGGCGGCCACGACGAGCCCTGCCGCGGCCTTCATCCCCACGTTGCCGCCGATCGTGATCGTGACGAGCGCGGTGTCGGGGGAGAGCCCCGTGAACTGGGGCGGGTTGGGACCGGGCGTGACGTCCTGCGGCTGCGTCAGGTCCTCCGTCTCGGCGCCCGAGCAGCTCAGGTCACGGAACTCCGGGAAGCGCAGGCGCTGCGGTGTCCGCCCGGTACCCCGACTTCCGGTGTCGAGAACCTAGCGCCCGGAGAACTCCGGCTGGCGCTTCTCTCGGAACGCCGCGGCGCCCTCGGCGAAGTCGGCGGTCGCCGCGCAGCGCTCCTGCATCGCCACCTCGAGCTCGAGCGTGGTGGAGAGCGCCGGGCGGGCCGAGGCGTCCATGACCCGCTTGGCCAGGCCCACGGCGACCGGCGCGCAGGCCAGCAGCTCGTCGACGAGCGCGGCCGTCGCGTCGTCGAGCGAGTCGGCGGGCGCGATGCGGTTGGCGAGGCCGATGCGCTCGGCCTCCTCGCCGCCGATCAGCTTCCCGGTCATGACCAGCTCCTTGGCCCGCCCCAGCCCGACCACGGCGGGGAGCCGGGAGGAGCCGCCGACGTCGGGGATCAGGCCGATGCGCGTCTCCGGCATCCCCACCACCGCGTCGGCCGCGATGACCCGCAGGTCGCAGGCCAACGCGAGCTCCATCGCGCCGCCGATGCACGCGCCGTGGATCTGGCAGATCGTCGGCTTGGTCATCTCCTCGGCGAGGTTCCAGGCCTCCAGGCAGCGGGCCCGGAACGCGCGCAGGTGCTCGGGCGCGCCCGCGAGCTCGGCCAGCGAGCCGAGGTCCATGCCGGAGGAGAACATCGGCCCGGCGCCGCGCACGACCACGCAGCGCACCGCCGGATCGTCGGCCGCCGCCCGCAGCGCCTCGCCGGTGGCGGTTATCAGCGCACCGTCGAACGCGTTGCGCTTCTCCGGCCGGTTGAGCACGACGTGGCGCACGGAGCCGTGGTCTTCGGTCAGCACAAGGGTCATGCGAGGCACCCTACGCGGGTAGTGATTGCCCATGCCCGAACGTCTCCTGCCGCCCGGTAACCGCGCACCCGTCCGCACGCTCGCGTCGCTCGAGGTCCTCGACCCGCCGGCGCAGGCGATCGCCAAGAAGGTCCGCGAGATCCTCAAGCCCGGGCCGCTCAAGGAGGCGCTGAGCGGTAGCTGGCTCGGGCACGCCTTCCATCCGCTGTCGACCGACGCGACGGTCGGCACCCTCATGAGCGCGCTGATGCTCGACTGGCTCGGCGGCGACGAATCGCAGGACGCCGCGCGGCGGCTGATCGGGATCGGGCTCCTGAGCGCCGTTCCGACCGTGGCCAGCGGCTACTCCGACTGGGCCGACAGCGAGGTCGGCAACGACAGCGTGCGGCGGATCGGGATCGTCCATGCCGCGGCCAACGCGACGGGCGCCAGCCTGTTCGCCGCGTCGTGGGCCCGGCGGCGGAGCGGCGGCAGCGGCCGGCTGCTCGCGCTCGCGGGCGGCGGCGCGCTCGCCGCGGGCGCCTACCTCGGCGGCCACCTCTCGTTCGCGGAGGGCTTGGGCGTCGACCACACGGCGTTCGAGCACCCGCCCGAGGACTGGACGCCCGTGCTCGACGAGAGCGAGCTGGGCGAGGGCGACAAACGGTGCGTGCTGGCCGAAGGCACGGCGGTCATGGTCGCGCGGCAGGGCGGCGAGCTGCACGCGCTCTCGGACCACTGCTCGCATCGCGGCGGCCCGCTGCACGAGGGCGATCTGGGCGACGGCACGATCACGTGCCCCTGGCACCACAGCGTCTTCGAGCTGAGCGACGGCGCGCTCGTCCACGGCCCGGCCGCGTACCCGCAGCCGGCGTGGGACACGCGCGTGCGCGACGGCCGCATCGAGGTCCGCCGGCGGTAGCCTCAGGCCGGTGCTGGAGCTGCTTCGCCCGCCGCCGCATCGCGGACCGCTGATCGCCGCGGGCGCCGTCGCGCTCGCTGTGGGCCTCGGGCTGGCCGAGCTGCGGATCGATGATGCGCTCACGCCCGGCTATCACCTGTTCGCGCTCGCCGTCGCGGCCGCGCTCGTGCTCACCCTCGGGCTCCAGGCGCCGAACGAGGAGGGCCGCCCGCCCGCGTACCGCTCGGTGCTGCTCGTCACCGGCCTCGCGCTCCTCTACGGCGCGCTGTTGCGCCTGGCGGACGCGCTCGGGGACGGCAACGGCGGGTTCCCGAACGCCACCGTCACGCTGACCGCGCTCGCCGAGGCGGCCGCCGCGCTCGCGATCGCCGTCCGCACGCGCTCCGCCGTCTGCGCGTTCCTGGCCGCGGTCGCCGCGATGGTCGGGATCGTCGCCGGGTGGGGGTGGGCGTTCGACCCCGACGGGTTCTCCGCCCGGCGGTGGCTGCTGACGCTGGGAGCGGGCGGGCTCGTGCTCGGCTCGCTCGTCCTGCGCGAGCGCCGGTCGCGCGAGGCCGAGCTCCTCGTCAGCGCGGCGGGGCTCGCGACCCTCACGATCGCCCTGCAGGCGCTGCTCGAGGGCATCGGCTTCCTCGGTGTGTTCGGCGGCGACGGGCTGCCCGGGTTCTGGGAGCTCGTGGTGCTCGGCGCGGGCTTCGGTCTCGTCGCCTACGGCGCCCTCGAGCGGAGACCGGGGCCCGCCTGGATCGGTGCCGCCAATCTCGCCGCGTTCATCGCGGTCGCGGGCTTCTTCAGCGACGACACGCTGCGCTGGTGGCCGCTGGTCCTGATCCTCGTCGGCGCCGTCGCGATGGCCGCCGGTCTGCGCCCGCGCAAGCCGCTCCCGCCCGAGCCGACCGCGTACCGCGCCGGCGACGCGCCGCTGGCCTCGAGGACCGAGGAGGTCGTGCTCCGCGTGCGCGTCGACGACGCGCCGCCGCGTAGTGCAGGTGGCCGGAAGTAAGGCGCATAAGCAGGGCCCGGCGGAATGCGACGTAATTTCGGTCGCCTGTACTAGCCTCGGCCGGGAATGACCGACGCCCAGCACGTCACCGACGCCTTCGACCGCGCCTACGCCGGCGGCCCCGAGCGTCACCGCGAGAAGTCGGCGCAGCAGGGCAAGCTTCCGGTCCGCGAGCGCGTCGCCCGGCTGCTCGACGAGGGCTCGTTCACCGAGGACGCGCTGCTCGCCAACTGGGAGGCCGAGGGGCTCGGCGCCGACGGCGTCGTCACCGGCCTGGGCACGATCGGCGGCCGCACGGTGGCGCTGATGGCCAACGACCCGACGGTCAAGGCCGGCTCCTGGGGTCCGAAGACGGTGGAGAAGATCCTGCGCGTCCAGGAGGCCGCGCTCGCCCACCGGGTGCCGATGGTCTACCTCGTCGACTCGGCGGGCGCGCGCATCACCGACCAGGTTCAGATGTTCCCGGGCCGCCGCCACGCGGGACGCATCTTCTTCAGCGAGGTCCGCCTCTCCGGGGCCGTGCCGCAGGTGTGCGTGCTGTTCGGGCCGAGCGCCGCCGGCGGCGCCTACATCCCCGCCTTCTGCGACGTCGTGATCATGCGCGACGGCAACGCCTCGATGTACCTGGGCTCCCCGCGCATGGCCGAGATGGTGATCGGCGAGAGCGTCTCGCTCGAGGAGATGGGCGGCGCGAAGATGCACACCGGCGTCTCCGGCTGTGGCCACTTCCTCGTCAAGAGCGACGAGGAGGGGATCGACCTCGCGAAGCGCTACCTGTCCTTCTTCCCGAGCTCGTGCGACGAGGAGCCTCCGGCCGCCCCGCCCGGCGCGCCGAGCGCTGACGCCCCGGTGATCCGCGACCTGATCCCGGCTGACGAGAACAAGCCCTGGGACATGCACGACCTGATCGGCGCCGTGGTCGACGAAGGCTCGTTCCTCGAGGTGCACAAGCGGTGGGCCAAGGAGGTCATCGTCGGCTACGCGCGGCTCGACGGGCGCGTGGTGGGGATCGTCGCCAACCAGCCGAAGTTCAAGGGCGGCGTGCTGTTCGTCGACTCCGCCGACAAGGCCGCGCGCTTCATCTGGACCTGCAACGCGTTCGGCATTCCGCTGCTCTTCCTGGCCGACGTCCCGGGCTTCATGATCGGGACCGCGGTCGAGCGCCAGGGGATCATCCGCCACGGCGCGAAGATGATCTCCGCCGTCTCCGAGGCCACGGTGCCGAAGCTGTCAGTGATCGTCCGCAAGGCGTACGGGGCGGGGCTGTACGCGATGGCCGGCCCGGCCTTCGACCCCGACGCGACGCTCGCGCTGCCGACCGCGAAGATCGCGGTCATGGGGCCGAGCGCGGCCGTCAACGCGGTCTTCTACAACCAGCTGCAAGCGATCGAGGACGAGCAGGAGCGGGCCGCCCGCCGCGCAGAGCTGATGGAGGAGTACGCCGAGGGCGTCGACCTGCTCAAGCTCGCCTCCGAGATGGTGATCGACGCGGTCGTGCAGCCCGAGGACCTGCGGACCGAGCTCGTGCGCCGCTTCGCCCGCTACGCGTCGAAGGCCCGGGAGTGGCCGGCCAAGCGGAACGCGATCCCGCCGGCGTGACCGTTAAGTGAGGCCGGACGCCGAACATCGACATCCGGCCGCGGGGCCGGATGACCCGCGGAGCACTGATTCTCGTCGCGCGCTGCTCGGCCGCCTGATCGACCACGCGGCGCTGTTCCCGCCCGCGTCGCTCGACATGCCGGCGGCGCTGGAGGCCGACCGGCAGGCGCGCGACTCGCCCGAGGCATGGATGCTCGACCGCTTCATCGTGCCGGCCTCGCGCCTCGGCGAGCTCCCGGAGGACACTCCGCGGCTCAGCGTCGTGCTCGACCGCGGCGAGGGCGACCTCGACGTGATCGCGCAGCATGACGTCGTGCTGCTCGAGGGTCGCATCGACCCCGAGTGGATCCCGGAGACGCAGGCGCTCGTCGACGCCAAGCTCGGCGTGCCGACGTTCTGGGAGCTTCCGCCGGGGCGAGGTCTCGCCGGCGAGGTGGCCGCCGTGCAGGAGGCGGGTGCGGGGGCGAAGATCCGTTGCGGCGGCTTGACGGCGGACGCGTTCCCGCCGGTCGAGGCGGTGGCCGAGTTCGTGCTCGCCTGCCGCGACGCCGGCGTGCGGTTCAAGGCCACGGCCGGGCTGCACCATCCCATCCGCCGCGTCGACCCCGAGACCGGCTTCCACATGCACGGCTTCCTCAACCTGCTGGCCGCCGCCGTGTTCGCCCACCAGGGCGCGGACGACGTGATCCCGGTGCTCGCCGAGGAGGACCCGACGGCGTTCACGGTCGACGCCGGCGGCATCGCGGTCCACGGCTGGCGCGCGGACGGCGAGGCGATCGCCGCCGCGCGTGCCGAGCTGTTCGTCGCCTACGGATCGTGCTCGTTCTCAGAGCCCGTCGACGACCTCACCGCGCTCGGCATCCTGCCGCTGTAGCGCGAACGCCAGGCACGCGAGCGCGAGCGCGGCCGCGCGCTAGCGGGCGCACCCAGCGCGTCTCGACCCACGCCTCGTGGCCGCGAGCCCGCAGCACGCCGTGCCGCGCAATCACAGCGCGGCGGCGCTCGGCGTCCGTGGACGCCCCCCGCCCGGCGAACGCGGCGAGCCCGGCGAACACCGGCCGCATGGAGCGCCACCGTATAGCCTCTCCGGCCCGATGGACGCTGCCGATCTCGCCTTCGCCGGCGCCGTGCGCCAGTCCGAGCTCGTCCGCCGCGGCGAGGTCTCGGCCCGCGAGCTCGTCGAGCTCTACCTCGAGCGCATCGATCGCCTGGATCCCCTCCTCAATGCCTACCGCGTGGTGTTCCGTGAGCGCGCGCTGGCCGAGGCCGACCAGGCCGACGCCCGCGCCCGGGCGGGGGACACGCGGCCGCTGCTCGGCGTGCCGATCGGGATCAAGGACGACTTGGACGTCGCGGGGGAGGCCACGGCCCTCGGCCTGGCGCCGAACGGCACGGCGCCCGCGGACGCCGAGCTGGTGCGCCGCCTGCGCACCGCCGGTGCCGTGATCCTCGGCAAGACCCACCTGCCTGAGCTGGGCATCACGCCGTGGACCGAGTCGCTGTCCTTCGGCGCCACGCGCAACCCGTGGGACGTCGACCGGACGCCGGGTGGGAGCTCCGGCGGCTCGGCCGCCGTGGTTGCGGCCGGGCTCGCCGGAGCCGCGATCGGGTCGGACGGCGCCGGCTCGGTCCGTATCCCCGCCGCCTGCTGCGGCGTCTTCGGGCTCAAGGCGCAGCATGGCCGCGTGCCCACGGCGCCGGCCGTCGAGCCGTTCTGCGGGCTCGCTACCTGGGGTCCGCTCACGCGCGGCGTGGCCGACAGCGCGCTGGTCTTCGACGCGATCAAGGACGGCGGCCCGTCGTTCGCCGAGGCCGCCGGTCGCGAGCCCGGCCGCCTGCGGATCGCGGTCTCGGTGCGAACGCCGCCGATGACCGGCGTGCAGGCCGACGAGGAGCAGCTCTCCGGCGTGCGCGCGTTGACCGGGCTGCTGCGCGACTTGGGCCACGCGGTGATCGAGCGCGAGATCCCGTATGCGCCGGCGCTCGCCGGGAACGTGATCGTCCGCTACCTGCGGGGCATCGCCGACCGTGGCCGCTCGCTGGACCGCCCGGAGCGGCTCTCCCGCCAGGTGCGCGGCTACGTGCGGATGGGGACGGCGATCCCCGCGACGGTCGTCGAGCGCGCCAAGGCCGCGGCGGCGACCGACGCCGAGGCGCTCGACCGGGTCTTCGACGGCGGGGTGGACCTCGTCCTCACGCCGATGTTCACCCGCCGCCCGCCGCGCGTGGGCGAGTACGCGGGGCGTTCGGCGCTGTGGGCGTTCACCGGCTCGGTGCGGTTCGTGCCGTACTGCGGGGCGTACAACCACACCGGCCAGCCGGCCGCCTCGGTCCCGGCGACGTGGACGGCGGACGGGTTCCCGGTCGGCGCTCAGCTCGTCGCGCAGCGGGAGGGCGAGCCGGTGCTGCTCTCGCTTGCCGCCCAGCTCGAGCGCGAGCTCGGCTGGCTCGACCGGCGCCCCGGGGTCGCGGGGTGAGCCCCGGTGCGCTGCGCGAGATCGCCGAGGCGATCGCGCGCGAGGCGGGCCAGCAGCTCCGCGACGCGTTCGCGGGGCCGGTGGTGAACGTGTCGGCCAAGTCGAGCCCCACGGACCTCGTGTCGGAGGCGGACCACGCGGCCGAGCGCCTGATCCGGGAGCGCCTGGCGTCGGCGCGGCCGGGGGACGGCATCCTCGGCGAGGAGGGCGGCGACTCGGCCGGGACGACCGGCCTGCGCTGGGTCGTCGACCCGCTCGACGGCACGATCAACTTCCTCTTCCGCATCCCGCAGTGGGCGGTCAGCATCGCCTGCGAGGACTCGGACGGAACGGTGACCGGCGTCATCTACGACCCGATGCGCGACGAGCTGTGGTCGGTCGAGCGCCACGGGCCGGCGCTGCTCGACGGCCGCCCGGTGCGGGGCTCGGAGCGGATCGATCTGGCGACGGCGCTGATCGCGACGGGGTTCGGTTACGACGCCGAGGTGCGGCGCGGCCAGGCCGAGATGGTGACGCGGCTCATTCCTTCCGTGCGCGACATCCGGCGCCTCGGCTCCGCGGCGCTCGATCTCGCGTGGACCGCGGCGGGGCGCTACGACGCGTTCTACGAGCGCGGCCTCAACCACTGGGACCGGGCGGCGGGAGAGCTGCTCTGCATCCAGGCCGGGCTCGTCGTGCGGGAGCTGCCCGAGCGGCCGCCCGCGGGTCCCGGCGTGCTCGTGGCGCCGGAGGCGCTGGCCGATCCGCTCGAAGCGTTCGTGGCCTGACTTTCCCCGCTGTGGGGTAGGAGGACGACATGACCATCGCCGCCGTCGTCGCCTTCTGCGTCGTGCTCGTCATCCTGGCGTTCCTGGCGCCGCGCCTATCGCGGCATCCGGAGCGTGGCGGGCAGAAGGTCCTCGGCTTCGGAAGCCGCGGCGCGGGCAAGGCGCCCGGGCCGATCGGCCGCTGGCTCCAGAAGCCGTTCCACACGTCCTCGAAGGCCGTGTCCAAGAGCGGCAGCGCCGGCCGGCGCGGCCGCAGCAAGATGCCGCTCTAGCTCCTCCAGCGGGCGGTCGCCCGTGCGCGGGCGGCGTCGTCCGCGCGCACGTGGTCGAACGCCGGTGAGCCGGGGCCGTAGTCGGTCTGCGCGCCGTCGAGGGCGGCGAGCCGGCCCGCGAGCTCCTGCGCGTAGACCCTCCGGAACTCCGCGAAGCTGACCGGGAAGGCGCCCCAGTGGATGCCGAGCTCGGTCGTCATGTGGTCGTCGACGAGCTCCGCATGGCGCGTCGCGTCACGGACCGCGCGCGCGAGGTCGGCGTGGAACTCGTCGGGCATGTCGGGGTGCTCGTGCGACGTGCGCGCGAGCAACTCGGCGGCGCACAGCTTGGCGTCCATGAGGGCGTGGGCCGGATGCTGCTCCTGCGGCTCGTCGACGACCTGCACGAAGCTGTCGCGCTGCGGGCGGTCGAGGGCGGGCAGGATCCTGAGCGGCCGGGTGTGGCCGGGGTCGAGCGGGAACGCTCCAAGGTCCCGTGGCAGCTCCGGATCGGGCTCCGCCGGAAGCTCGGCGCGGTGGCGTTCCTGCCGGTGCAGCAGCCCGGTGATGAGGTGAAGCGAGGCCTCGTCGGCGAGCGGGTCGATCAGCTCGCGGTGCGCTTGCAGGGTAATGACGAGCGCCGGCTTGAACGCGCGGTAGACGTCGCCTTCGTCCAGGAGCCGGGAGAGCTCCTCGCCGGGGCCGCCGGGCGCGCCGCCGAGCTCTTCGATGCGGCGGCGGAGCTCCAGCACGGCGCGGGCGTCGTCCTGCAGGTGGGCGGCGAGCAGCGCCTTGACCTCAAAGCGCGGCTCGAGCGGCAGGTGCCCGGCTGTGACGTGGACGGCCTCGCGCAGGACATGGCGGACGTTCGCGAGGCGGGCGGCCGTCTCGGCGGGCGCGGGGGTCGTCACGGAGCGGGAGCCTACGGGACCGTCGCTCATGCCCGGGGCGGGATTCGAACCCGCACTTGATCGATTTTGAGTCGACTGCCTCTGCCAATTGGGCTACCCGGGCGCGCGGCTCATCGTACGACGCGCTCGTCAGGCGGCGGCGGGGGCCGGGCCGTGCTCGACCTCGACGTTCCAGGCCTGCCGGAAGCCGCTCATGGCGAAGGCGATGAGGAGGATCTGGAGCGGCACGAGCAGCGAGGTCAGGAGGCCGAGGATGCTCTCGTCGATCGCCGGGTCGGCGAAGCCCGGCTGGTCGCGGTCGAACCATCCGGGCGCCGCGACGGCGGCGAAGATGAGCAGCACGATCGCGAGCGCCGCGGCGAGCGGCAGGACGCCCCGGCTCCAGCGCAGCACAAAGAACGCGAGCACCACGTAGATGACGATGTAGGCGACCTGCAGCGCCTTCGCGCCCTCCAGCGTATCCCACCCGCCGATCGTGATGATCGCGGTCACCGCGGCCGACACGAGCAGGAGGAGCACGACGATCATCCGCGTGAGCTTCGAGGCCGCCTTGCGGCGGTTGGGGTGCTCGACCCTGACCCCTGACTCGGCCATGCGCGCGCGACCTTACAATCTCCCCGCCGGACGTGCGGCGGTTCGCGGGCGTGGCGGAACTGGTAGACGCGCGAGGTTTAGGTCCTCGTGGCCACAAGCCGTGGGGGTTCGAGTCCCTCCGCCCGCATCGTCGTCGTCAGTCCACGTCGCGGCGGCGGTCGATGCGCGCTGCCGCGATGCAGAGCACGACGGTAGGGCGCCGGGCCACGTGTCAAGCCGCCGTTCACGACTTCGCGGGGACGAAGGAGTCGAGCAGCGCAATGCTCGTGCGGTGGGAGACCGAGATGTTCCGCGGGTTCGACTGCGTGCACCGGATCCCGAGGCGGTCGCAGTACTCGCAGAGAAGCGCCCTGATGTCCGTCGAGCGGTTCGAGAAGAGCCACCGCCGATAGGCGTACTCCGCCACCCGGCCACTCGGCAGCCGTGTCGAGAACCGGTTGACCGTACGGCACACATCCGAGTGCAGCAGTCCGCGGAGGAACTCCTGCTGGAACGTCCGACGGGCCTTCGCTACGTAGCCGTCCCAGAGGTACATCCCGACGAGGTAGCTGTACGACCGAAGGTCAGGGGGCCGCGATGACATGCGAACAAATGTTCGCACGCAGGGCGGCGGAAGGCGGGGGATCCAGGACTCGAACCTGGGACCTCCGGTTTTGGAGACCGGCGCTTCCACCAGCTGAGCTAATCCCCCGGGAGGGCACGAGTCTAGCGCCAGGGGCGGCCCACCGGGCCACTCCGGGCGGCGGCCTGGCGGAAGTTCAGCGCCGGGGCGGCTCGACGAGCACCAGCTTCCCGCGGTTCAGCATCTGCGCGATCGCGCAGGCCTTCTCGATCTGCGAGTAGGTGTAGCGAACCGGGTTGTGCAGGGTCTCGATGTGGACGCCGGGGATCTGCATGGTGCGGTTGGTGATGCCCGTTTTCTGGGTCCTCCATACCATCGGCATGCATGTCGGCGCCGATGAGGTCCGAGGTCTTCGCGGAAGGGCTTCTGGACGAACGTGTGACGCTCGTGACGGGCGGCGGGACCGGGCTCGGGCGGGCTGCCACGCGCGAGCTGATCGCGTGCGGGGCGCGGGTCGTGATCGCGGGGCGGCGGGAGGACGTGCTGGCCGACGCTGTCGAGGAGCTCGGCGACCACGCGACCTACGTGGCCGGCGACGTCCGGGACGATGCGGATGCCGAGCGGATTGTCCGGGCATGCCTCGACCGGCACGGCCGCCTCGACGTGCTCGTCAACAACGCCGGCGGCCAGTACTTCGTGCCGGCCAAGGCGATCGAGCCGAAAGGCTGGCGCGCCGTCACGCGGCTCAACCTCGGCGGCACCGAGCGCATGAGCCGGCTCGCCGCCGACCTCGCGATGCGCCCCGCCGGCGGCGGCACGATCGTCAACGTGGCGCTCTCCCCGCACCACGGCTTCCCGGGAATGGCGCACTCGAGCACCGCGCGCGCCGCCGTCGAGGGCTCCACGCGCGCGCTCGCGCGCCAGTGGGCGCCGCACGGCATCACCGTGCTCGCCATCGCTGCCGGCCACTTCGACACCGCGGTACTCGCCAAGTATCCGGAGAACGTCCGTCGCGGAGCGGCCGGCGCCGTGCCGCTCGGCCGGCTCGGAGAGGAGCGCGAGCATGCCTGGCTCGTTGCGCTCGCCGCCTCCCCGCTCGGTCGCGCGCTTTCCGGATCCGTGATCACGATCGACGGAGCCCGCGACAACTGGTTCGGCCCCTGGCCACCGCCGTCGCTGCTCGACGACGCGGGCGCCGTCCCGACGGAGGAACGCCGCCCGAGCGCCTGACAGCCGGTCCGCACACGGCTATCATCGCCAACGTCCCCCCGCGGGCGAAGTGTTGTGGTTGCACAGAAGCCTTCCAAGCTTCTAGGGCGGGTTCGATTCCCGTCGCCCGCTCTAGAGTCTTCAAGGACATATCGGGGAGTGGCGCAGTCTGGTAGCGCACCCGGCTGGGGGCCGGGCGGTCGCAGGTTCAAATCCTGTCTCCCCGACTAGCGAAAAGGTCTGCTTTTGCAGGCCTTTTTGCTGTTGGAGGCGATGCGATGACCTGCGACGGGTCCAGTTGGGGTCCAATTGGTTCTCCACAAGATGGGAGGACAAGCGCTGATTCAGGAGCGGAAGACGACGTCGCCGTGCCACTCGAGCAGCTCGCGTGCGGGCCGCGCGTCGCGCATTGCGGGCGTGGCGATCGTGCGTCCGTCGAGCGCGTAGTAGGGCCTGCCGTTGGCGTAGGCGTCGCGCAGTACGGGGCTGAGTGCGAACCGGAGGTCGGGTTTGACGGTCACGAAGCCGAGATCGAAGAGGCGGTGGATGTCGCGGCGCAGCGGGAGCCCGTTGGAGAGCTCGTGTCTTCCGCCGTCCTTCCATGGCCGGATGTGGGCGGACTCGAGCACCGGGAGCGAGTGCATTCCTGACTGCGCAGGCGCCGTCGTAAGCGTCGAGGACGGCGAGGCGGAAGCTCGCCTGGCCCAGGCGCGGCGTGATGAGCTGTGGCTTGCCGTGCCGGCGCAGCTCGATCGCCTCCGCCGTCCACTCGGTCAGGTGGTGCGTGTGGGAGGCCCGTTGAAGGCAAGCGGTCCACAGCCGCAGACCCTCGCCCTGGGCGAGGTCGTAACCGCGGCCGGAGACGATGTTGTGCGACCAATCCGGCGGGATCGGGATCCAATCGTCCGGCGCGAAGAAGACCGGCTGCGTGATCGCGATGCATCCGATCACGCGGTCGAACGACATCGGCGTGCGCGCTCCCGAGAGGCGGCCGAGCCGCTTGAGCAACTCGTACTCGTCGGCGGTCCCGTTCGCCTGGCCGAACACGTCCCACGCCGACGAGGGGATTCTCGGCGCCGCGGACGAGGCCCGGCGTGCAGCCGAGTTCGAAGCGCCGCGTCGAGACGTTCGAGAAGGAGAGCGCAACGATCTGCGATTGCTGCGGCCTCACCGGCGTGCTGTCCTGCACCGCGGCGCGTTTCCCGTGGTACGCGGTCAGGTGCGACGGTGCCGCGACGCCGGCTGGGTCCGTGCGGCGGAGTGGAAGGAGTGGCGCCGGACGCAGGCAGACTGAGGTCGCTACGCGGCGAGCCCGTCGTTGTAGCGCTCGATGAACCGCTCGACTTCGGCCTCGTCGGTGAGGTCCACACCGGCCTCCGACGCGGCGACGGCGAAGGTCTTCGCCGGGCCCCACGCCTGCGGGTCGGTCACTGCGTCGAGCATCTCCATGTTGAACTCCTCGACCGCGCCTACGGCCTCGCCCAGCGGCGCAGCCGGGACGCCCCTCCGGCGGCCCGCGTACCTCACCCAGTCGGGCAGGACCTCGGGGACCCGCGCGAAGAACTCCTGGTCGCGCGTGACCTTTCGCGCCAGCCAGCTCGTCATGAAGATCTCGACGACGACCGGGCTCCAGCGCAGCGGCCCGCCGTGGTTGTAGCCCGCGCCGAAGTCGATCGCGAGCTGCGCGACGTCCTCAGCGTCCTCGTTGCCGCGCCAGCGCCGGCCTTCGGGGGAGGAGAGGAAGTCCTCGAGCAGCGCCTCGCGCTCCTCGGGGGTGATCTCGACGTAGTCGTCGGGCACTTCGAGCCCCTCGGGCAGCAGCCGCAGGCGCGCCTCGATGAGCGCGCGCATCGGGCCGACGTCCTCGTCGACCGGCGCACCCCAGGTGTGGTCGAGCATGTCGAACGCGGCCTCCGCGCGGGCGCGCGCCTCGTCGAGCGGGAGGTCACGGATTGCGAGGCCGACCTGGTTGGGCGCTGTGCTTCGCATCTGGGCGCGGACCTCGCTGAGCGGGCCGGCGAGGAAGACGTCCTTCACGAGGCCACCCAGGTTGTGGTCGATGTAGACGCCGATGGTGTGCGTCTCGACGTTCGGCGCGGTGAACTCGACCATGATGCTCATGCCGTCGTCGAAGGCCTCCTCGTACATCAGCGCCGCCGCGGTCGGCTGCGCGCCGCCGAGGTCAGCCGCCCATCCCGGTTCGCGTAGGCCCGTTGAGGCGAGACGATCTGCGGCCGCGCTCGCGGCCGCTGCGTAGTCCGGCGCGCTGACGGCCGCGAGTGCGCGAAGGGTCGCCAGCGCCTTGCGTGTGCCCAGACCCTCCAGGGCGCTCATGAATCCGGGCAGGAACGTGTCTGCGACGTCCTCGCCGGGCGGCAGCGGCGCGGCATGCATCATGCCCAGGATGGTCGATGCCCACTGTTCGGCGTCGAGCGCGTCTACGGGCTGATCGGCGTCGCTCGCGGCGAGCTGGGCGACTCCGGCGAGCATCTCCTCGAGCTCTGCGTCGGCCCCGCGGGGCCCCGAGGGCCGGCGCGCCGAGGAGGCCCCCGGGCGTGCCTGCGCCTTGCGCCGCTGGCGTCGTTGCTGCTGCCGATGCCGCTTCTCGCTCATGGCTCGCGAGCGTAGGAGAGGCATCGGTCGGCATCGAGGACGAGATCCGCAACGTGCGTGGAAAACAGATGCCCGCTCAGCGCGGCACCAGGCTCACGTCGACGCCCAGGGCACGAGTCAGCGTGCCCAGCGTCGCCGCGGTGACGTCCACTTCGCCGCGCTCGACCCGGCTGATCTCGGCCCGATCGATCACGGTGCGCTCGGAGAGCTCCCGCCGGAAGAGGCACAGCGCGCGCCGCCGGGCGGCGAGCTGGCGGGCGAGCGAGAATCGCAGGCCGAACGCGTCGAGCTCGGCAACAGCATCCGGGCCCTCGGCGCGAGCCTCCTCGGTGAGATCGGCGATGAACTCGTCGAAGGTCGTCATGAGGCCAGCCGCCGAGACTCACGCGACCGCTTGGGGGCTGCAGGCTTCGCGGTCTTCCGTGGGCCCGCCACCGGGATGAGCTGGTATCTGACCTCGAAGCCGAGGGCCGCGGCGTAGCGCTCGACCGACGAGATCCGGCAGTCTGCGTCGCCCTTCTCGATGCGGGCGATCTGGGCCTGTGAGGTGCCGACCGCGGCGCCGAGCTCGGTCTGGGATCGGTCGGCGGCCAGCCGCGCATCGGCCATGTGGCGCATCATCTCGCGGCGGCTGAGCGCGGCCGCGTGCCGGGCGCGGAACCCGGGTTCGCGACCTGTGCGCTCATCGATGGAGGCGTCGAGATCGTCGTGCGAGTCGGCCATGCGACAATACTAGCAATGATATGCCGAGAATGATATCGCTACCGTGGCCCTACCGCATGAGCTGGAAGAAGGCGCGAAGCTCGTCGACGAACAGCTCCGGCTGCTCGAAGGCCGCGAAGTGGCCGCCGCGGTCGGGCTCGCTCCAGTAGCGGATGTCGTGGAACCGGCGCTCGGCCCAGCGCCGTGACGGGCGCTGGAGCTCGTGCGGGAAGATCGTGCAGCCCGTAGGGGCGTCCACGAGGTCGCGCGCCTCGAGCGGACCTTCGAGCCAGCGGGTGACGTCGGCGAGGCTCTCCCAGTACAGGCGGGCGGACGAGGCGCCCGTACGCGGAAGCCAGTAGAGCATCAGGTTGTCCAGGATCGCGTCGTCGGAGAGATGGCTGGCCGGGTCGGTCCAGTCGCGGAGCTTCTCGGTGATCCAGGCGGCGAGGCCGGCGGCTGAGTCGACGAGCGAGTAGCCGATCGTCTGCGGTCGCGTGCGCTGCTGCGTGGAGTAGCCCGAGTCGCGCTCGGCACCGCGCGCCATGGCGGCGAGCGCGTCCTGCTCGCGGTCTGTGAGGTTGTCGAGCGTGGCGGGATCCGGCGGCGCGAGCGGCGGGGCGAGGTGGATCCCCGCCAGGTGTGCGGGTTCCTGCTGGCCGAGGCTCGCGCTGATGCTCGTGCCCCAGTCACTGCCCTGAGCGCCATAGCGGTCATAGCCGAGTCGGGCCATCAGCGTCGCCCAGGCACGAGCGGTCCGCTCCACGCCCCAGCCGGCCTCGGCCGGCTTGTCGCTCCAGCCGTAGCCGGGCAGGGAAGGGCAGACGACGTGGAACGCGTCGGCCGGGTCGCCTCCGTGCGCCGGCGGGTCGGTCAGCGGACCCAGGACATTCAGGAACTCGACGACGGAGCCTGGCCAGCCGTGGGTGATGACGAGCGGGAGGGCCTCCGGGTGGGGCGAGCGGGCGTGGACGAAGTGGATCCCGAGGCCGTCGATCACCGTGCGGAACTGCGGCCCGGCGTTCAGCCGTCCCTCGACGACACGCCAGTCGTAGCCGTCCGCCCAGTACCGGCACAGGCGCTGAAGGTCGGCCAGCGCGACGCCCTGGTCGTCATGGGTCTCACGCTCGGGCCAGCGCGTGGCCCGCAGGCGGGCGCGAAGGTCATCGAGCTCGGCCTCAGGGACGGCGAGGTGGAACGGCGTGACGTCGTCGGCCATCGCCGGCATCGTGACGCACCGATGGCGCGGTCAGCGCTCGGCGGGATCGTCGTCCTCTGGCGGCTCCTGCTCGCGGAGCTGGCGGTCAAGGACCACGAGCAGGAGCGCCGAGACGGCGATCAGGAGCGCGATCGCCACACGATCGAGCAGCTCGCCGCCACGCCGCTGGTCTTCTACGAAGTCGGCGGACGACGACCCGATCCGCCGCCGGCTCGGCGAGCGCGCGCAAGCACCCGGCGTCCGCCTGCAGCCGAAGGTCGAGGTGGAGCTGAAGGACATCGCGCTGCGACTGGTGGCGGCGGGCATCGGGGACACGTATCTCCCGAGCGCCTACACGTGCGCGCCGTACTATCCCGCGGGCCTGAGCACGGCCTCCTTCAGTCCCGCGCTCTTCGACACGTTCGCGATCATCACCCGCCCGGGGGTGCGGCTCTCAGCCGGCGTGCGCGAGCTGCTCACCGACCTCGAGGCCCACATGCGCGCCGTCGCCGACGACCTCGACCGGTCACGCTGAACGGCGCCGCGCTGCCGGTTCGAGGGCCGGGTTGGTGAACGAGTTGTCGGCCGGGTTGATCGTGGTGCCGGGCGCGACGATCTCGTCGATGCGGTCGAGCATGGCCTCGTGGAGGACGACGTCGGCCGCCGCGAGCTGGGTCTCGAGCTGCTCCATGGTGCGCGGCCCGATGAGCGCGGCGCTGATGGCGGGGTGGTTGAGCACGAACGCGATCGCGAGCTGGATCAGCGTGATCCCCGCTCCCTCGGCGAGCTGGGCGAGCTCCTCGACGGCGTCGAGCTTGCGCTGGTTGAACGGGTTCGAGAGGTCGAAGCGCTCGGGGAGGCGGCCGGCGCGCGACGAGGCCTGCTGCCCGGCGTCCTTGCGCCAGCGGCCCGACAGCCAGCCCCCGGTCAGCGGGCTGTAGGACATGACGCCCATGCCGTGACGCAGGCACGTCGGGAGGACGTCGGCCTCCGCGGCGCGGACGAGGATCGAGTACGGCGGCTGCTCGGTGACGAAGCGCTGCAGGTGCCGGTCACGGGCCACCCACTGCGCCTCGACGATCTGCGATCCCGGGAACGTGGAGGAGCCGATGTAGCGCACCTTGCCCTGGTGGACGAGGTCGCTGAGCGCCGACAGCGTCTCCTCGACGTCCGTGCGCGGATCGGGACGGTGGACCTGGTAGAGGTCGATCCAGTCGGTGCCCAGCCGCCGCAGCGAATCCTCCACCGCGCGCATGATCCAGCGGCGCGAGCTGCCCTGGCGGTTGGGGTCGTCGCCCATCGCGCCGTGGAACTTGGTCGCGAGGATGATGTCGTCGCGCCGGCCGCCGGCGAGCGCCTTGCCGACGATCTCCTCCGACTCGCCCCGGCCGTAGACGTCCGCGGTGTCGATGAAGTCGATCCCGGCGTCGAGCGCGCGGTGGATGATCCGGATCGAGTCGTCGTGGTCCGGGTTGCCCCACGCGCCGAACATCATCGCGCCGAGGCAGAACTTGCTGACCGAGACGCCCGTGCGTCCGAGTGGACGATGCTCCATGAGCCGCTCCTATTCGATCGATGTCGCCGCGCTCCAGGCGTGTGTAGCACGGGCTGGCGGAGCGGGGCGAGGCCATCGTGAAGGCGGTCGCGGAGCGCCGCGGCGAATAATCGGCTTCGGCCGTTTTCGCGCGACCAGGACGGGTACGAACGCCGCGTGAGCGACGTGGCGCACGGCCTGCGGCGCGACGAGCCGGTCGAGCTGGCGGTCGATTCGATCGGCGGCGTCCTCGCCGTTGCCGTGCAGGGCGAGCTCGTCGGCGCGGCGGGCGACCCGCTCAAGAGGTGTCTCTGGCAGGCGGTCCGCCGCTCCCGCCCCGTGGTGGTCGACCTCACGGCGGTGCGGGCGATCGACCGCCGGTCGGTCGACGCGCTGCTCGGGGCGAACCGGGCGCCGGCGACTCGCCTGCGCATCATCGTCGAGCGTGGGGGCGAGCTGCACCAGGCACTCCGCCGTCACGGCGTCGCGCACGTGCTCGCGCTGCACGGCTCGCGCGCCGAGGCGCTGGCGGCAGTCTCCCCGCGATGAACGCCACGCACGACGGCTCGGCCTCGCTGGAGATCTTCAGCCGCGCCTGGCCGGCACTCCAGCGCGCTCACCTGACGGTGCGCGGGCCGCTGAGCTCGGCGACGCGCGCCGAGCTCGTGCGCGTGGTGGGCTTGGCGATCGAGCCCGGTCACGAGATCACGCTCGACCTCTCGGAGATCACGACGGCCGACGCCGACGGGGCGCAGGCCGTGCGCGACTGCGAGGCGCTCGCCGAGCGCCGGAGCGCCGTGGTGGTCGTCCAGGATCCGAGCCCCGCGGCGCGCCGCGCGCTGCGCGCCTGACCCCGTCAGGTCAGCGCCTTCTCGAGCCAGTGGTCGGCGAACGGCTCGTCGTTGAACGGCGCCACCTCGACCCAGCCGGCTGAGCGGTAGAGCGCAAGCGCCTCGGTCAGGACGGCGCTCGTCTCGATGTGCGCGACCCGCGCGCCGGAGGCGCGGGCGCAGGCCTCGAGGTGCTCGAGCAGCCGGCGGCCGAGCCCGAGGCCGCGTGCGGCTTGGGCGATCCACATGCGCTTGATCTCGGTCGGCTCACCCGGGTGGTGCTTGACGGCGCCGCAGCCGATCGGCTCGCCGTGCAGGTAGGCGACGAAGAACTCGCCGGCGGGCGGGCGCACCTCCTCCGGGAGCGCGGTGGCGCCGACCGATGGGTCGAACCCGCGCTCGGAGCGGCGGTTGAGCTCGGCGACGTACTCGGCGAGGCAGTGCCGGGCGTCCGGGTGCTCGGGGTCGACCGCGGCGATCTCGACGCCGGCGGCGGTCACCAGCCGCTCGACGTCGCACATGGCGGCGACGAGCCGTTCCTGCTGTCGCGTGCTGAGCGGCTCCAGCAGCGAGCGCGCGAGGTCGTCGGAGCGCTCGTCGAGCGCGGCGCGCTCGCGCCGGCCGGCAGCGGTCAGGCGGGCGACACGGATCCTCCGGTCGCTCTCGCTCGCCCGCACGGTGACGAGCCCCGCGGCTTCGAGGGAGCGCAGCAGCCGGCTCAGATATCCGGAATCGAGGCCGAGCCGCGAGCGCAGGTGCCGCACTTCGCACCCATCCGGCCCGATCTCCCACAACAGGCGCGCCTCGCCGAGCGGCCGCGCGAGGCCCAGAAAGCTGTCGTTGAGCGCCCCGACCCGCTCGGTGACCGTGCGGTTGAAGCGCCGCACCTGATCGATCATCGCCGCAGACATTCTCTGACCTTGGTCAGACTACCGCCTCGGGATCTCGGCGCGCAACGCCGTCCGTTGGTGAGCGCTTCGGCGATCAGGTAGTACGACGCCGCCTCGACCGCTGCCGGCAGCCGGTCCTCGGGCATCTCGTCGATCTCGACCGGTACCGGCGTCCGGCCGGCGAGCATCTCGACTGCCGCCCGCAGGCCGCGGTCGCTGAGCACCGCGGGGTGCAGGCCGCGGGCGAGCTTGCGCAGCTCCTCGAGCGCCAGGCCCAGCTCGTCGCTCGCGCCGGCCAGGATCGCGCGGGCGGCCGCCGGGTCCGCCTCGAGCTTGGAGTGCGCGAGGCGTAGCGAGAGCGAGAGCGCGACCAGCCGCTGCTGCGCGCCGTCGTGCAGGTTCCGCTCCAGGCGGCGGCGCTCGACGTCCCCGGCCGTGACGATCCGCGCGCGTGACGCGGCAAGGTCCTCGAGCCGCGCGTGGAGCTCATCGTTCAGCCGGTGCACCTGCGCCTCCTGCGCCTTGCGCTCGCTGATGTCGGCATAGGCGACCATGTTGCCGACGCCGCGGCCGGAGCTGTCCCGCACGGTGGCGGCGGCGATCGAGACGGGGACGAGCCTCCCGTCCTTGAGCAGGCGGACCGTCTCGAAGTCGTTGATCGACTCGCCCGCAAGCACACGCGCGAACAGGTCCTCCGCTTCGCGGCGCTTGTGCGGCGGAGCCATCGGCAGCCCGCCACGGCCCAGCATCTCCTCGGCCGTCCAGCCGAAGATGCGCTCGGCCGCCGGGTTCCAGAGCCGGATGCGGGTATCGAGCCCGAACTCGACGAGCGCCAGCGGCGAGGCGTCGATCAGCGCCTGCAGCCGCTCGTGCTGCTGCGAGTCGGACTCGTCGTGCACTTCTCAGATCGGCTGGTCGCGCGGCAGGATCACGAGGTCGCGGATGTTGACGTGTGGCGGGCGCGTGAGCATGTAGCCGACGGCGTCCGCAACGTCCTCGGACCGGATGCCCTCGGCGCGCGCGACCTTCGCATCGATCTCCGCCGAGTCGGAGACACCCCAGAGCTCGTTGAGCACGACGCCCGGTGCGATCGCTCCCATGCGGACGCCGGTGCCGACGAGCTGGCGACGGACGCCGTGGACGAACGCCTGCAGCGCGTGCTTGGAGGCCGAGTACACGGGCTCCCAGTAGATCGCCTGGTGGCCGGAGACGGAGCTGGTGACGACGACGTCGCCGGAGCCGCGGTCGAGCATGTGTGGGAGCGTGGCGCGCACCGTTCGCACGACCCCGTTGACGTTGGTCCGCAGCAGCTGGTCGATCGCGTCCGGATCGCTGTCCCAAAGGTTGCCGCCGACGTACACGCCGGCGTTGGCGACGAGCACGTCGATGCCGCCGTGCGCCTCGATCGTCCCGCCGACCAGCCGCTCGACGTCCGTGGCCTGCGTCACGTCGGCGACGACCGCGGTGCAGCGCTCGCCCACGGAGGCGACGACGCCGTCGAGGCGCTCCCGCGAGCGTGCGGCGATCACGACCGCGGCGCCGAGACGGTGGAGCTCGCGAGCGATCGCCAGGCCGATGCCCGAGCTGGCGCCCGTCACCACCGCGATCTTGCCGGACGGCATCAGGCGCTCCCCAGCGCGGCGCGGCGGTAGTGCTCGTCCGGCCGCCCGTGGATGCGGTCGGCGGCCGCCGGCGAGAGCGCGCGGACGCCGCCCGCGGCGAGCGCGCCCGCGAGGACCAGCGCCGCCTTGACCGCCATCTCGGTGATCTGCACGACCTCCTCGGGTGTCCGCCCCAGCGCAAAGAGGCCGTGGTTGCCGAGGTAGATGGCGTTCGGCGGCTCAGCGTGCGCGCTCAGCTCGTCGCGCACGCGCCGGGCGAGCACCAGTCCGGGATCCACGTACGGCACGTACAACGGCGACCGCCCGAGCACGACGACCTGGTCCGGGAACAGCATCTCGGTCGCGAGCGCCTCCGCGTGGGGCGAGCAGAGGATCGCCAGCACGGGCACCGGGTGCGTGTGGCCGACCGCGGCGGCCCCGCCGAGCTCGAGGCAGACCGCATGGAGCATGGCCTCGACGGAGGGGCGACGCCCGGTACGCGACTCGACCGCGGCGAACTCCCGCGCGACGGTCTCGTCGTCCGCGTCCGGGTCGTCGAGCAGGGCGAGCAGCGCGCTCGGCTCGAGCTCGACGAAGTCGTCAGCGGTGGCCGCGCCCAGCGACGCGCCGCTGGCCTTGACGACCATCCGGCCGTTCGCGAGCCGGATCGACGTGTTCCCCTCGCCGAGGATGGCGAGGCCCCGCGCGGGATCGCCGAGCAGGCGCGAGAGCGCCACGAGGCGATCGATCTCAGTGGACACGGCACCCGCTCGATGGTCCGTGCGGACGCCGAGCGCGGCTCGCGGAGCCGAGCTCCCCGGACGGGATCGCATGGCCAAGCAGGTTGCCGGCGCTCGTCGCCTCCAGGTCGATGGCAAGGTACTGGCCCACTCAGACCGCCGTGTACGCCCCGTCGATCGCGATGCTCTGGCCGACCAGGTACGAGGACGCGCTCGAGCACAGGAACACCACGAGGCCGTCGAGATCCTGCGGCTCGCCCATGCGGCCCACCGGAATCATCCCGCGCCAGCGCTCGGCCAACTCGGGGTTCGCCTCGGTGAACTGGCGCGTCATGTCGGACAGGAAGTAGCCGGGCGCGACGGCATTGACCCGCACGCCGAGGTCGGCCCACTCCACCGCGAGCGACTTCGTGAGCTGGTCGACCGCCGCCTTCGAGGCGTTGTAGGACGCCTGGTGCTGCGGGACGTTGACGACGCGGCCGGACATGGAGGAGACGTTGACGATCGCACCCGGGTGGCCGTCGTCGCGGCACGCACGACCGAGCGCCTGACAGCAGAGGAACGTGCCGGTGAGGTTGATGTCGACCACCCGCCGCCAGGACTCGGCCGGGGCGTCGAGGCTGTCCTCCCAGACGACGATCCCGGCCGCGTTGACCAGCAGGCTCGGGCTGCCGAGCGCGTCGGAGATCCGCGCGAACGCGGCCGCCACGTCGTCGGCGGACGTGACGTCGGCCGTGACGCCGACCGTCTCGACGCCGAACTCGTCGGCGGCGCTCGCCTCCACGTCGTCGAGCAGGTCGAGCAGGCCGATCCGCACGCCGTGCCGCGCGAGCGCGTGCGCCATCGACAGCCCGAGCCCGCGTGCGCCGCCGGTGACCACCGCCACCTTGCCCGCCAGGTCGTCGAACACCCTTCCCTCCTCACGAACGATCACTCATCACCGATGCTCGCAGGTCCGCCATCGAGCGGCGGCTGCGGGTGGTCGGCTCGGTGAGCGTGTCGGAGATCGAGCCGGAGCTCGGCGTGTCGGCGATCACCGCGCGCCGCGACCTCGCCGAGCTCGAGCACCGCAAGCTCGCGTGGCGGCGTACGCGCGCTGATCAGGCCGCGGCGAGCGCCCGGTCGTCGGCCGGCCGCAGCACCACGACCTCGCCGGGGGCGTGCTCGAGCAGCCAGGCGACGTCAGCGGCGCTGAGGCCGTCGGTGTGCGCGGTGCCTGCGGCCACGACGATCCGGTCGTAGGGCTCGCTGGCGAGCAGCGTGCGCAGGGCATGCCGGACCGTGCGGCCGGGGCCGATGCGCTCCTCGACGGGGATGTGAGCGGCAGCGGCGCGCTGCTCGATCGCCTCCTGCAGCTCGAACGCCTGGCCGCAGGCTCGCGCGATCGGCGCGTCGAGCGGCATCGCCATCGGCACCGGCACGAGATAGGCGGGCACGAGCGTGGCGTTCTCGACCCTGGCGATGCGGAGCGCGGCGTCGAGCGCGGAGCGCGAGAGCTGGCTGCCGACATAGGGGAAGAGGATCCGGTGGGAAGCCGACACCGGCTCGTCACGGCGCCGTCCGCGGAGCAGCAGCAGCGCGACCGCCGCGCCCGCGACGACGCCGGTCA
>DATAFH010000036.1:0-32673 GCA_036257565.1 Solirubrobacteraceae bacterium
GCCCGATCGGCGAGGAGCAGTGGCGGCGAGCGCTATGGGTCTACGAGCAGCTCGGCATGCGCGGCGGGACGCATCAGCGCTCCGTCAAGCACCCCGACCTCCCCATTGCCGCGGCCGCGGAGGCGGCCGACGTCGCGGTCCTGCACTACGACGAGGATTACGACCGGATCGCGGAGATCACGGGTCAGCCGACGCGCTGGCTCGCGCCCGCGGGCAGCCTGCGCTGAGCGCAACCCGCCGGTTTGGCGGATCTCACCGGAGGCGTTATCGTCGCGTCGTGACGGACGCGCAGGGCCCCTCCGAGGACGGTGGACGGCGCAGCTGGCTTCCGCACTTCTCCCGCGCCGGCAAGTGGCTCGTCGCCACGGTGGCCACGGCAACGATCGGCGTTCTCGTCCCCACGGTCCTCGCCGGCTGGCTCGGCACGGGTGACGACGATGACGAGCAGGCCGCGACGCCGACCGCCAGCGCGACGGCGATCCCCTTCCCGCCCTCGCGCCAGGTGAGCCAGGAGAAGATCGGGCTGTTCAACGTCGAGAGCGACGGCACCCCGCAGGGCGCGCAGGCCGCGTTCGGACCTCCCAGCGAGAGCACGTCCGAGCGCCTCAGCTGCACCATGCGCTGGGAGGCGGACGGCGTGGAGGTCCGGTTCTATGACCTCGGCGGCGGCGACCCGTGCGTCGACGGCGACTTCTGCAGCGCGACGATCTCCGGCCGCGAGTGGGCGACGACCAAGGGGCTGCAGATCGGCGAGTCGGCGCGCCGTGTGGAGGAGCTGTACCCCGATGCCGAGAAGATCCAGGAGCCCGGCGTCGTGATCCGCTGGGTGCTCGAGGAGGGCGTCTCGCCGTGCGGCGTCGACGCCAAGGGCGGACTCGAGGCGAACAGCGGCGGAGGGCGGATCTTCTCGCTCGAGGTGAGCTACGCCAAGGGCGGTGATTGACCGCTGAACCACGTGTTTGAGCCCCTCGCGCGAGCGCGGGGAGCGCTTCCTGGCGGTGCCGACCGGCCGCTAGACTTCGGGCTCACGGCCCCCGGCCTTGATTGGAGTGCCTGAGTGCAGGAGATGGTCATCTACGGCGTGAGCTTCGACATGGTCGGCAAGCAGCCGATCGTGCTGCTCAAGGCTGTCGACACGAACAAGTTCCTGCCAATCTGGATCGGGCACCCGGAGGCGGCGGCGATCCTGATGAAGCTGCAGGGAGCGTCCACGCCGCGGCCGATGACGCACGACCTGCTGTTCGACATGCTGGGCGAGCTCGAGGTCGCCTGCTCCCGCGTGTCGGTCACCGAGCTGCGAGAGAACACCTTCTACGCGTCGATCACGCTGTCCGTGAACGGGCGCGAGGTGGACATCGACTCGCGGCCCTCGGACGCGCTGGCCCTCGCCGTGCGCTCCGGCGCGCCGATCTTCGCCGCCGAGGACGTGATCGCCGAGTCCGCGATCGAGTTCGAGCACGAGGTCGAGGACACCGAGGAGGTCGTGGACAAGTTCAAGGAGTTCCTCGACCAGGTCACGCCCGAGGACTTCAAGGGCGACCAGTAGGCGCGTAGCGCCGGTGCAGGATCAGGACGTTCCCGTCCGGATCGAAGAAGAACCCCATGTGGCAGACGCCGGTGTCGACGGTGTCTCCCAGGAAGCGGACGCCGTGCGCCTCGAGCCGCTCCCGCGCGGCGGCCACGTCGGCCACGCGTAACGCGATGCCGGCGGTGTTCGCCGTGAACGCGACCCCTTCCGCCTCCGGTTCCCAGAGCGCCAGCGTGACGTTGCCGGTCTCGAACTCGTCCGCGCCCTGACCCGGCGGGAGCCCGATCACCTCGCCGTAGAAGCGGCGCGCCACGCCCGCATCCCGGGTCGGGACGGAGACGAAGTCGACCTGCTCGACGCCGATCATGCGGGTACGCGCGCGACGGCCAGGCCGACGATGCGCGCGATCAGCTCCTCGAACGGAAGCCCCGCGGCCTCGGCCGCCAAGGGCAGGAGCGACGTGTCGGTCAGTCCCGGGATCGCGTTGGCCTCGAGGAGATACAGCTCGCCCGTGGCCTCCTCGAGCATGAGGTCGATGCGGGCGAAGCCCGCGCAGCCGAGCGTTGCGTACGCCGCGAGCGCCAGCTCCTGCGCGCGCGCTGTGGCCGCCGGGCCGATCTCGGCCGGGCACGTGAACGTCGTACGCCCGATCTCGTAGCGGGCCTCGAAGTCGTAGAAATCCTCCTCGTTGGGGACGGCCTCGACGACCGGGAGCGCCTCCGCCCCGTCCGGACCGTCGATCACCGACACGGCCAGGTCGCGCCCGGATACGTGGCGCTCGAGCAGCACCTTGGTGTCGTAGGAGAAGGCGGCGACGATCGCCCCCGGCACGTCCTCGGCCCGCTGGGCGAACTTGATGCCGAGCGCCGAGCCCTGGCTGGCCGGCTTGACGACGATCGGGAAGTCGAGCCGCTCCTCGATCGTGGGGAGCGCGCGAGCGGCGCCCAGCTCCTCGAAGGCGGCCTGGCTGAACGCGTAGAACTCGGGCGTCGGCAGGCCGGCGTCCTGCAGCGCGTGCTTGGACAGCACCTTGTCCATGCAGCGGATGCACGCCGAAGGCCCCGAGGCCGTGTACGGCACGCCGACGAGCTCGAGCAGCTCCTGCACGGTGCCGTCCTCCCCGCCGCGCCCATGGAGAGCGACGAACGCGACATCCGGCCGGATGTCGCGCAGCCGGTCGACGAGGTCGGCGCCGACGTCGATCGCGAGCACCTCGTGACCGAGCCGGTGCAGCGCGTCCTCCACCCGGGCGCCCGAGCGCACGGAGACCTGCCGCTCGAGCGAGCGGCCCCCCTTGAGCACGGCGACCCTCATCCCGCCCGCCGCCGGAACTCGACGACGTTGGGGGTATCGGAGGCAGGCTCGGCGCGGGGAGGAGCCGGCGGGCGCCCGGTCAGCGTGGAGTAGAGCGCCACCTGCTCGCGCACGACCTTGCCGATGCGCCGCACCCCCTCGCGGATCTCGTCCTCGGACACCCCCGAGAAGTTGAGGCGCATCTCCGAGCCGCCGCGGCCGTCCAGGTACGCGGCCCGTCCGGGGACGAAGGCGACGTTCTCGCGCAGCGCCCGGGCCAGCAGGTCGGTCGTGTCGATGTAGTCCGGGAGCCTGGCCCAGATGAACAGCCCGCCGTCCGGGTGCGTCCACGTCGCCTCGTGCGGCAGGTGCTCGGCGAGCGCGTCGAGCATCACGTCGCGGCGCGTCCGGTAGAGCTCGACGAGCGTGCGGAGATAGGCCCGCCAGTCGCGCTCGGCGAAGTAGGTGGCGACGAACTGCTGCGAGAGCGTCGAGGAGCACAGGTCGACGCCGCCCTTGCCGAGGTTGAGCTTCTCGAGCACCGGCCGCGGCGCCGCCGCCCACCCCAGCCGCAGGCCCGGCGAGAGGATCTTGGAGAACGTGCCGAGGTAGATCACGTACTCGGCGCCGTCGAGCGCGTACAGCGTGGGCAGCGGCTCGCCCTCGTAGCGCAGCAGGCCGTACGGGTTGTCCTCGAGCACGAGCAGCTCCCGCTCGTTGGCGATCCGCACGAGCTCCTGACGGCGCTCCATCGCCAGCGTGACCCCCGCCGGGTTCTGGAACGACGGCACCGTGTAGATGAACTTGGGAACCCGGCCCTCGCGGTCGAGCCGCTCGAGCTCGGCGACGAGGACGTCGGTTCGCATCCCGTGATCGTCCATCTCGATCTGCACGACGTCGGCCTGGTAGGAGATGAACACCGGGACCGCGCCCGGGTACGTCGGCGCCTCGGCGACTACGACGTCGCCGGGATCGATCAGCGTCTTGCACACGAGGTCGATGACCTGCTGGCCGCCCGTGGTCACGAGCAGGTCCTCCGGCTCGACCTCCATCCCCTCGGCGCCCATCACCGTCGCGATGCAGTCCTTGACCTCGTCGAGGCCTTCGGTCGGCCCGTACTGGAGCGCGCGGGCCGAGGCGTCGACCGCCACCCGCGCCATCAGCGCCGCGAAGTCCTCGGCCGGGAAGGTCGAGGTGTCCGGCAGCCCGCCGGCCAGCGAGATGATCTCGGGCCGCGCGGTGACCGCCATGAGGTCCCGCATGGCCGAGGACTTCATCGCCTGGGTGCGCTGCGAGAACAGCCCGGCGTAGCGCTCGAGGTCGCGCGCGCCCGAGCGCCTCGGTGTCTCGTCTCGCCCCATCCGCCCGCTATCGTCGCACGCCCTCATGGAGTTCGTCCTGGATCTGCTTCAGGGAGCCGGGATCGCCGCTGCGATCGGCATCCGCCCGTTCCTGCCGGTCCTGCTGGCCGGGGCGCTCGCCGCGGCCAACGTCGGCCTGGACTTCGACGGGACGTCTTTCGCCTTCCTCGAGCAATGGCCTTTCCTGCTCGGGATCCTCGTGCTCGTCGCGGTGATCGACATGGTGCTCCGCCGGCGTGCCGATCTCGACGTCCCGCCGTACATGTGGCTGCTGCTCGCGATCGCCGTCACGCTCGGTGCGCTGGAGGCGGCGGGGTCGCTCGCCGACCACGATCACCCCGTGCTCGCCGGCGTCGTCGTGGGCATCGCGGCCGCCGCCCTGGGCTTCTTCGCGACCCGCTCGCTGTTCGGCCGCGTCCGGCGCCGGCTCGACCCCGAGGCCCAGGCGGCGCTCCCGATCTACGGCGAGGGCGCGGCGCTGCTCGCGGCCGGGGCGTCGATCCTCTTCCCGCCGCTCGCGATCCTCGTCATCGCCGGCCTCGCCTGGCTGCTCGCCGGTGGCCGCCGGCGTGAGGGCGAGAAGTACGCGGGCCTGCGGATCCTGCGGTGAAGAAGCTCGTACTCGTCGTCATCGACGCCATGAAGCCCGCGATGCTCGAGCGGGCGGTCACGGCCGGCCGCGCGCCGATGCTCAAGCTCCTGCTCGAGCGCGGCCAGCACGTGGACGACTGCGTGGCTGCCTTTCCGTCGGTCACGCCGGTGTGCGCCGCGTCGATCGCGACGGGCACGGCTCCCGACCAGCACGAGATCCCGGCCATGAACTGGTACCACCGCGGCGAGGGCCGCTACGTCGAGTACGGGACGAGCTTCCGGGCCTCGCAGGCCTTCGGGCTCAAGCAGTCGCTCACCGACACGATCTACAACATGAACCTCGAGCACCTCTCGCGGGACGTCCGCACGGTGTTCGAGCGGCTCGACGACGCGAGCGTCCGGACCGCCGGCACCACGTACCTCATGTACCGCGGCCGCCACCGCCACGAGGTCTCCGGCGACACGGCGCTCACGCGCATCGCCGGCACGATCTTCCGCCATGCGGTCTACGGCCCGCGCGAGCTGTTCTACGCGGACATCTTTGCCTCGCGCCGCACGCCGTGCCGCTCCCAGCTCGGGCTGCCCGGCGTCCGCGACCAGCACTCGGGCTGCGTCGGCGAGTACCTCGTCGAGCACGACCTGTTCGACTTCCTGCTCTTCTCGCTGCCCGACAACGACACCCACTCGCACAAGAACGGGCCGTTCGCGCAGGTCGACTCGCTGGCGGGCGCCGACCGCCAGCTCGAGCGGCTGATGGATGCCGCCGGCGGCCCCGACGAGTTCCTCGAGGACCACGCGGTCATCGTCTGCTCGGACCACTCGCAGTCCCGGGTCGAGGAGGAGATCGACCTGTTCGCGGCGCTCGACGAGTTCGGGATGCTGCCCGCCTCGCGCGCGCGGAACGAGGAGTCGGAGGTGGCGGTGTGCCCGAACTCGCGCGCGGCGATGGTCTACGCGCTCGACCGCGACCGCCGCCGCGCGCTCGTGCCGCGCATCGAGCGCGCGCTGCTCGACGTCGAGGGCGTCGATCTCATACTACGTATGACGGACCACCCGGACGGCGAGGCGATGATCCGCGGCCGACGCGACGGGGAGCTGTGCGAGCTGCGGTTCATGCCGGGCGGCGACCTCCAGGATCTGCGCGGCGAGCCCTGGCACCTGGAGGGCGACCTCGAGCTGCTCGCCCTCCAGGCCCGCGACGGCCAGGTGGCCAGTGCCACGTACCCGGACGCGCTCGGCCGCGCCTGGTCGGCGCTGCGTGCGCGCACGGCGGGGGAGGTCCTGCTCTCGGCGGCTCCTGGCTACGAGTTCCTGGACTGGGGTGGCGCCCACCACGTCGGCGGTGGCTCGCACGGCTCGCTGCACGCCAACGACTCGCTCGGCTCGCTGATCTGGTGCGGCACCGGCCCGGAGTCGGCGGAGGCGCGCGAGCAGTGGTCGCTGAGGGACATCGTCCCGATGATCTACGAGCACTACGGGCTCTAGGCGGGGCGTAGGACCTGCTCGATCGACTCCGCGCGCCCGCCGGCGGCGCGGATGAGCACGGCGTTGAGCCACGGGTCCTCGTCGGCGGCGTCGTAGCGCTGCGGCATGTGGCTGCGCATGACAGCGATCGACTGCTCGCGCCGCACGCCGATCACCCCGCCGCGCGCGCCGGTCATGCCCACGTCGGTGATGTACGCGGTCCCGCCGGGGAGCACGCGCGCGTCGGCCGTCGGGACGTGGGTGTGGGTGCCGACCACGGCGGTCACGCGGCCGTCCAGGTGCCAGCCCATCGCGACCTTCTCGCTCGTCGCCTCGGCGTGCATGTCGACGAGCACGAGGTCGGCGTCGCGCACCTCGCGCAGGGCGTCGTCGACGGCGACGAGCGCCGGGCTGCCTGCCTGCATGTAGAGGTTGCCGCTCATGTTCACCACGCCCAGCGCCGTCCCGTCGCGCTCGACGACCGTCGTGCCGTGGCCGGGCTGGGTGGGCAGGAAGTTGGCCGGCCGGAGGATGTTCGGCTCCTGGTCGAGGTAGGGCCAGACCTCGCGATGTCGGTAGGTGTGGTTGCCGAGCGTGATCACGTCGACGCCGGCGCGGAACAGCTCGTCGGCCTCCTTCGGCGTGATGCCGATCCCGCCGGCCGCGTTCTCGCCGTTGGCGACCACGAAGTCGAGACTCAGCTCTGCGCGCAGCTCGGGCAGCAGGTCGCGGACGACGCGGCGACCCGCCCGGGCGACGACGTCGCCTATGAACAGGATGGCTCGGGCCATACTTTCCCCATGACCGCGCCGCACGATACCCGCGTGGTGGTGCCCCGCTGGGTGCAGCTCGTTATGCTGCCGCTCGCGATCCTGGGGCTGTGGGCGGTCCTGCGTGCGGCCGGGGCCGTCGTCCTGCTCTTCATCATCGGCGCGATCGTCGCGCTGCTGCTCAACCCGTTCGTGTCGCTGCTGCGGCGGGCCGGGGCTCCGCGCGGGTTCGCGGTGCTGGTCGTGATGCTCGGCGTCGTCTGTGCGGTCACCGGCATCGGCTTCCTGCTCGCCAACCCGGTCGCCGACCAGGTCAGCGCATTCCGCGACAACGTGCCCGAGTTCGTCGACGACGCGAACACCACGCTCGCCGACGTCCAGACGTGGCTCGACGACAACGGCATCAACGTCCAGATCGCCGACGAGGGCCAGACCGCGCTCGGCACGCTGGGGCAGAACCTGTCGGAAGGGTCCGGCGAGCTGGTGAGCTTCACCCAGGACGCGCTGCGGACGCTCGTGGAAGCCTCGCTGGCGCTGATCCTGATCGTCGTGATCAGCGTCTACATGCTGCTCTACGGGGAACGGATCGGCGCCGCCGTGCGGTCGGTCATGCCGCCCGGCGACGGCACGCCGGAGGACGACTACCCGACGCGGATCCAGCGCGCCGTCTTCGGCTACGTCCGCGGCCAGCTGCTGTTCTCGCTGATCATGGGCACGAGCGCCGGCGTGCTGTTGTGGGTCATGGGCTCGCTCGGCATCTTCCCGGATGGTAAGACGTACGCGATCTTCTTCGGCGCCTGGTACGGGTTCGCCGAGCTCATCCCGTACATCGGCCCCGCGATCGGCGCGGCGCCGCCCGTGCTCATCGCCCTGTTCAGCGGCGAGCCGCTCGACGCGCTGTGGCTGACGATCGCGTTCACCGCCCTGCAGCAGATCGAGGGCCACATCGTGGCGCCGACGGTGTTCTCGCAGGCGCTGCGCATCAACCCGCTTCTGGTCATCTTCGCGCTGCTGCTGGGCGGGCAGATCTACGGCCTCATCGGCGCGTTCATCGCGTTGCCGCTGGCGGCGATCGTGCGCGAGAGCGTCGTCTACTTCCGCCGCCACCTGGTGTTCGAGCGGTGGGACCTCCCCTCGGCCGTCGACCCCGTTCCGGACGCCCCGCCGGCGCCCTCGCGGCGTTGTCCCGAGTGCGGCGCCCCGCGCCGCGAGGGCGTCACCACCTGCCCGTCATGCGGCACCGAGCTGGGCGACGCGGACGACGCCGCCGCGGCCGCCTCGACGGCGCCCGGCTAGATGCGAGCAGAGGCGCTCGTCAAGCGCTACGGCACGAGGGAGGCGCTGCGCAGCGTGTCCTTCGACGTCGCCGCCGGCGAGAAGGTGGCGGTGATCGGGCCGAACGGCGCCGGGAAGACCACCCTGCTGCAGATCCTCGCCGGCGCGCTCGAGCCCACCTCGGGCACCGTGTCGCTCGACGCGGGCGACGTCGGCTGGGTTCCCCAGCACCCGGCGCTGTACGGCAAGCTCTCGGTGGCCGAGAACCTGCGGCTGTTCGCTCGGTTGGAGCGCGTGCCCGACGTCGAGCGGACGGTCGAGCGCATGCTCGAGCAGACCGACCTGCGCGGACGCGCGGGCGACGAGGTGAGCCGGCTGTCGGGCGGCAACCGGCAGCGCGTGAACATCGCGCTCGGGCTGTTGGCCGAGCCGGCGGTGCTGCTCCTCGACGAGCCTTCGGCATCGCTCGACCCGCGCCAGCGCGACCGACTGTGGCAGTTCCTCTCGGCGCTCGGCACCACAGTGCTCTTCTCCACGCACGACGTGGGGGAGGCCGAGCGGCACGCCGACCGCCTGCTCGTGCTGGCCGACGGCGAGCTCCTGTTCACCGGCACGCCCGCCGAGCTCGAGACCGCCACGGGCGCCGCCGCGGCCGCGCCCGACTTCGAAACGGCCTTCGTCCGCTTCCTCCACGACCGCGGGCATTGATGCGCTGGCTGCTGCTCAAGGACCTGCAGATCCTGCGCCGCTCGCCGCTGCTGGTGGTGCTGCTCGTGATCTACCCGATCGTCATCGCGGTGCTGTTCGGGCTCGCGCTCTCCGGCGGGCCCGAGAAGCCGCGCGTGGCGTTCGCCAACCTGGTGCCGCCCGGTGAGAGCGAGTTCTCGGTCGGCGGGCGCACGCTGGACGCTGCCGACTACGCCGGGCGGCTGTTCGACTCGATCGACCCGATCCGTGTCTCCTCGCGCGAGGAGGCGATCGAGAAGGTCCGTACCGGCGAGGCGCTCGGCGCGCTCGTGCTGCCCGAGAACGCGACCGAGCGGCTGCGCGCGACGCTCGGGCTGGGCGGCGGCGACGCACCCACCGTCGAGGTCTACTACAACGCCGAGGACCCCGTGAAGCGGCGGTTCGTCGAGGCCACGATCGAGGCCCGGCTCGCGGAGGCCAACGACGCGCTGTCCGACGCGGTGCTCCGCGAGGCCGCCCGCTACATCGACGTGATCGTGCGCGGCGGGAACGTCGACCTGCCGCTGGTGGGAGCGATCGAGATCCTCGGGCTCCAGCGCTCGCGCGCGATCGTCGACAGCGTGGCCGCCGGGCAGCCGCGTGACTCGCCCGAGCGGGTGGCGCTGGAGCAGGTCTCGCGGTTCGCGCGGCTGGCCGGCGACAACCTGGACGTCTCGCGGCCGATCCTGGCGTCGATCGGCTCGCCGGTGAAGGTCGAGCAGACCGTCGTCAACGGGAGTCGCACGCCGCTCGACGCATTCGCTGTCGCGGTGGTCGTCGCCGTGTCGCTGATGCTCCTGACGCTGCTGCTGGCCGCCGGCCTGCTGGCGCTCGAGCGCGAGGACCAGACGTTCGCTCGCCTGGTGCGGAGACTCGTCTCGCGCAGCTCGCTGCTGGCGGAGAAGGTGGTGCTGAGCGCGCTCTGTGCGCTGGTGGTCACGCTGCTGATGCTGTTCGGGTTGGCCGCGTTCGTGGGGCTCGACTGGAGCCGCGTGCCCGCCTGGCTCGCCGCGCTGCTGGGCGGCGCACTCGGGTTCGCGGCCATGGGCGTGGCGATCGGCGGCCTGGCCCGCGAGGTGCGCGCCGCCTCGCTGCTCGCCTTCCTGCTCGCGCTGCCGATCGTCTTCCTCGGCCTCGTGCCCTCGGGCAGCATCGACCCCGCGCTGTTCGACGTCGTGAACGTCGTCTCGGGCCTGTTCCCGTTCAAGCCGACGCTGCGGGCGCTCGACGGCGCCATCAACGGCGGGGAGCTGCTGCTGCCCATCCTGCACCTGCTGGCGCTGGCTGCGGTGTTCTTCGTCATCGCTCGCGTCGCGGTGCGGAGGCTCGCCTAGACTCGGGAGCGTGTTCCCGGCGACCCGACTCCGGCGGCTCCGCCGCACCGGCCTCCTGCGCGGCCTGGTGCGTGAGACCGAGCTGTCGGTCTCGCACCTGATCTCGCCGATGTTCGTGGTGGCGGGCGGTGCGCGGCGGACGCCGATCCCGTCGCTGCCCGGCGTCGACCACCTGTCGATCGATGGCGCCGTCGAGGAGGCGGGCATCGCGGCCGAGCTCGGGATCCCCGGCGTGCTGCTCTTCGGCCTCCCCGCGGACAAGGACGAGCAGGGCTCGGGCGCATGGGACGAGGAGGGCGTCGTCCAGCTCGCCACGCGAGCGATCAAGGCCGCCCACCCCGACCTGCTCGTGTTCACGGACCTCTGCCTGTGCGAGTACACGAGCCACGGCCATTGCGGAGTGCTGCGCGCTGACGGCGTGGTCGACAACGACGCGACGCTCGACCTGCTCGCCCGCACCGCCGTCGCCCAGGCCGAGGCCGGCGCCGACGCCGTGGCGCCGAGCGACATGATGGACGGCCGCGTGGGCGCCCTGCGCGCGGCGCTCGACGACCACGGACTGGCCGAGACGCCGATCATCGCCTACAGCGCGAAGTTCGCCTCCGCGTTCTACGGGCCCTTCCGCGAGGCGGCCGGCTCGACTCCTCAGACCGGCGATCGCCGTGGCTACCAGATGGACCCCGCGAACGCGCGCGAGGCGCTGCGCGAGGTGGCGCTCGACGTCGCCGAGGGGGCCGACGTGGTGATGGTCAAGCCCGCGCTCCCGTACCTCGACGTGATCCGGCGCGTTCGCGAGAGCACCGACCTGCCGGTCGCCGCGTACAACGTGAGCGGCGAGTACGCGATGGTCAAGGCGGCCGCCGCCCATGGCCTGCTCGACGAGCGCCCGGCGGTGCTCGAGGCCCTGACGGGCATCCGGCGCGCCGGAGCCGACATCGTGATCACCTACCACGCCAAGGACGTCGCGCGATGGCTTCAGTGAAGGTGCGCTCCCGCCGGGACGGGGCGGCGATCCCGCTCGACGAGGCGGACAAGAAGCTCCTCAACCTGATGCAGGGCTCGTTCGCGCTCACGCAGCGGCCGTTCGCGCACGTGGCCGGGCTGGCGGACCTGCCCGAGGACGAGGTGCTGGCCCGTGTCTCGCGCCTGCTCGAGAAGCGGATCATCCGCGAGATCACGCCGATCTTCGACACGCGGGCGCTGGGCTACCAGTCCATGCTCGTGGCCGCGAAGGTCGACCCCGAGGTCCCGCACCGCGCCGCCAAGGTCATCAACTCGCACCCCGGGGTCACGCACAACTACCTGCGCAACCACGACTTCAACCTGTGGTTCACGATCGCCGTCGAGCCGGGGTCGCGACTCGGGCTGCAGGGGACGCTCGACGCGCTGCAGGCCGAGACCGGCGCGCACTCGATCCGCCAGCTCCCCACGCTCAAGCTCTTCAAGATCCGCATGGACCTCGAGATGGAGGCCGGCACCGACGCCCTGGCGGCCGCCGGCCAGGCCGTCGAGCCGCGCGAGCTGGACCCGATCGAGCTCTCCGACGAGGACGTCGAGACCATCCGCGCCACCCAGGGCCCGATGCCGGTCGTCCCCGAGCCGTACGCGCCGGCCGCCGAGCGGCTCGGCGTCTCGCAGGAGGACGTGCTGCGGCGCCTCGAGGCGCTGCAGGAGCGGGCCGGCCTGCGCCGTGTGGCCGCCATCCTCTTCCACCGCCGCGCCGGCTTCTCGGCCAACGGCATGGGCGTCTGGAAGGTGCCGGACGAGGACGTGCTCGAGACCGGCAAGCGCATGGCCGCGTTCCGCGGCGTGTCGCACTGCTACCAGCGGCCAACCTACGCCGACTGGCCGTACTCGGTGTTCACGATGGCCCACGGGCGCTCGAAGGAGGAGTGCGACGCGATCCTCGACTCGATCTCGGAGGCCACGGGGATCACCGAGCGCGCGACCCTGTACTCCTCGACGGAGTTCAAGAAGGTGCGGATGCTCTACTTCACCGACGCCTTCCGGCGCTGGGAAGAGGAGCGGGCCTGACCACCTCGCTCTCCGACGTCCGCTCCGCCGAGCTCTACCGGCGCGCGGTGCACGTGATGCCCGGCGGGGTGAACTCGCCCGTGCGGGCGATGCGCGCGATCGGCCGCGACCCGATCTTCGTCGAGCGCGCCGAGGGCGCGGAGATCTTCGACGTCGACGGCAACACGTACGTCGACTTCGTCTGCTCGTGGGGTCCGCTGATCCACGGGCACGCCCATCCGGACGTGCTCGCCGCCGTGGCCCGCGCGGCCGGACGGGGGACCACGTTCGGCGCGCCGACGGCCGGCGAGGTCGAGCTCGCCGAGCTGGTGTGCGCGCGGATGCCCGCTGTGGACATGCTGCGCATGACCTCCTCGGGGACCGAGGCGACGATGAGCGCGGTGCGGCTCGCGCGCGCGGCCACCGGCCGGGAGGCCCTGCTCAAGTTCGCGGGCGCCTACCACGGGCACGTGGACGGGCTGCTCGTGCAGGCCGGCTCCGGCCTCGCCACCCAGGGCATCCCGGCCTCGCCGGGCGTCCCGGCCGCGGCCGCGGCGCGGACCGTCGTGGTGCCGTGGAACGACGAGGCCGCGCTTCGCGCTGCCTTCGAGGAGCACGACCTGGCCGCCGCGCTGTGCGAGCCGTATCCGGCGAACATGGGCCTCGTCCCGCCGGCGCCCGGCTTCCTCGAGCTGCTGCGCGAGCTGTGCACCGAGCACGGCGCGCTGCTCGTGTTCGACGAGGTGATCACGGGCTTCCGCATCGCACGCGGCGGCGCCCAGGAGCTGTGCGACGTGCTTCCCGACCTCACCGTCATGGGCAAGGTGCTGGGCGGCGGGCTGCCCGCCGCCGCGTACGGCGGCCGAGCCTCGCTCATGAACCTCGTCGCGCCGGCGGGTGACGTGTACCAGGCCGGCACGCTGAGCGGGAACCCGCTGGCCGTGGCCGCCGGCTGCGCCGCGCTCGAGCGCCTCGGCGAGGAGTCCTACCTCACGCTGTCCTCGATCACCGCCGAGCTGGCCGACGGGCTGCGCGGGGCGGCGGCCGGCCGGCCCGTCACCGTCGCTCACACCACCGGGCTGCTGACCGTCTTCTTCTCCGAGCGCGCGCCGACGAACTACGCCCAGGCGGCGGCCTGCGACATTGAGGCGTACGGCGCCTGGTGCCGGGCGCTGCTCGCGCGCGGCGTGTACCCACCGCCGTCGCAGTACGAGGCCTGGTTCCCGTCGCTCGCCCACACGAGCGAGCACGTGGCGCGGACCGTCGAGGCCGCCGCGGCGGCGTTCGGGGAGGCCTGGTGAGCGCGCTCGACCGGCTGGCGGCCGAGGTCCGCGAGGGCGGCGGCCTGCTGGCCCGCGCCGTCTCCCCGGGCGACGACGACGGCACGCTGGGCGCGGTGGCCGCCGCGGGATCGCGAGCGGCCGGGAACGAGGACGACTACGCGCTGCTCGTCGAGGCCATCCACGAGGGCTACCGCCTGCACTACGGCGCGGGGCGCGTGGTGCGCTCCGACGACCCCGACCTCTGCCTCCTCGCCGGCGACCGCCTGTACGCGCTCGGCCTCGTGCGGCTGGCCGAGCTCGGCGACCTCGAGGCGGTGGCCGAGCTCGCCGATGTCATCTCCCTGGCCGCCCAGGCCCACGCCGAGGACGACCCCGAGCGGGCGCGCGCCGTGTGGGAAGCGGGCGTCCGCGCGGTCGGCGCGGGTCCGCCCCCGCACCACGAGGCGACCAAGGCCGCGTGGCGGGGCGCCGGGTCGGCGGACTGACCCGCCGCCCCCGACCTCCAGGTCGATAATCTTCGGCTCGTCCGTGCCCCAGCGACGTCGCACACCGAAGTCCAAGTACACGGCGGACCGGCTGATCCCGGGGTCGTTCGAAGGGGAGACCGTCACGCGGCGGCGGCTGATGGGGCTCGCCGCGGGGGTCGGCGGCGGCATCGCGGTCGCCACCTTCACGCTTCCCGCCCTCGGCTTCGCGGTCGGCTCGGCGCTCTTCGAGCGGCCCCCCGCCACCTGGGAGCCGGTCGGCGCGCCCGACGAGTTTCCAAACGACACCTACATCCCGAAGGTCATCACGTCCACCCAGGGCATCGGCGAGATCGGCAAGGCGACCGTCTACCTGCGGGCCTACAACCCGGACATCGACGGGGAGAAGGACCCGGACATCCCGGGCGGCGGTGATTTCATCGCGGTCTCCACGCGCTGCATGCACCTCGGCTGCCCGGTCCGCTTCGTCGAGGCGTCCGCACGCTTCATCTGCCCGTGCCACGGCGGCGTCTACGACTTCACGGGCAGCGTCTCCGGCGGCCCGCCGGTACGCCCGCTCGACCGCTTCTACACGCGCGTGAACAACGGCGCCGTCGAGGTCGGGCCGCGGTACTCGGTGAACTCCGAGTTCACGCGCTTCCCGAGCTACCGCGATCCCGCCCAGCCGCTCGACGGCATCGGCCAGTACCTCTACCCCGGGCGCTTCTCGACGCCCAAGCTGGACTAGCCATGCCCAAGCTGCCGCCCGCCCTCACGCCGCGTCCCCGCCGTCCGGGCGAGACCGAGAAGGTCAAGCCGCTCGACCAGGCGAAGGAAGCCGGGATCCATGCGGCCGACTGGGTCGACGAGCGCACGTCGCTGTCGGCCGGCCTGCGGTGGGTCATGTTCCGCAAGGTGCCCAAGGGCACCAACTGGTTCTACACGCTCGGCTCGGCGACGCTGTTCGCGTTCCTCTCGCAGGCCGTCACCGGCGTGTTCCTGGCCATGTACTACAACCCGTCGGTGACCGACGCGTACGAGTCGACGCGCCGGATCACGAACGAGATCTTCCTCGGCGAGTTCGTGCGCGGGATGCACAAGTGGGGCTCGACCGTGATGGTCATCTTCATCTTCCTGCACATGGCGCGCGTGTTCTTCTTCGGCGCCTACAAGTACCCGCGTGAGCTGAACTGGATCATCGGCTTCGTCCTACTCGTGCTGACGTTCGTGATGTCGCTCACGGGCTATCTGCTGCCGTTCGACCAGCGCTCCTACTGGGCGACGATCGTGGCGGCCAATATCACCGCGTCCGGCCCGGTCGTGGGTCCCTACCTCGGTGACTTCCTGCGCGGCGGGGCGGACTTCGGCGCCGCGACGCTGTCGCGGTTCTACTCGATCCACATGCTGCTGGTCCCCGGTTTGATGGCAGCGCTCATCGGCTTTCACATCTACCTCGTGACGAGGCTCGGGACCACGGCCCCGCCGTGGCTCAAGGTCGACGTCGACGAAGAGCTGCGCGAGGACAGGGTCTGAGATGAACCAGGCCGAGAAGGAGGCCTACCTCCGCGAGTACTCGATCCTGAAAAACAAGGGCAAGCCGTTCTTCCCGTACGCCGTCGCCAAGGACTCGATCATGGCGGCGATCACGGTCCTCCTGATCGCCTTCATGTCGCTGATGTTCGGCGCCGAGCTGGGGCCGAAGGCCGACCCGACGACGACGACCTACGTGCCGCGGCCGGAGTGGTACTTCTTCTTCCTGTTCGAGCTGCTGCGCGTCGTCAAGCCGCCGGCGCTGACGCCGCTTGCGACGATCGGCATCCCGACCGTCTGCATGATCCTGCTGATCATGCTGCCGTTCGTCGACCGCTCGCCCGAGCGGCGGCCCGAGCGGCGGCCGATCGCCACGCTGGCCGGCATCCTCGTGATCGCCGCGATGGCGTGGCTGACCTACCTCGGCGCCTCTGCCGGGTCGCCGAACGAGATCGAGTACCCGGTCGCGCCCGAGTACGAGGCGGGCAAGCTGGTCGCCGCCCAATCCGGCTGCCTTGCGTGCCACAAGATCGGGGAGAACGGCAACGACGGGCCTGGTCCACACCTGACCGAGATCGGCGAGACGCTGCCGGCTGCCGCGATCAGACGCACGCTCGAGAACCCGACGGCGCCCATGCCCTCCTACCGAAGCCTGCCCGAGGAGAAGAAGGCCGCGCTCGTGGCGTTCCTGTCCCAGCTCAAGGGCGAAGAGGGCGAGACCGCGGGCAGGGCGCAGACGAGCAGCCCCGAGACTGCCCCCTAGGGGCGCCATGGATACGGCGGCGAGGGGTACCCTCGAAGAGGGTCAGATTCGCGCGATGTTCGATCGCATCGCGGGCGTCTACGACGTCATGAACTCGGTCATGACGGCGGGCCTGCACCACCGCTGGCGCGAGCGGGCGGCCGACCTGGCGATGCTGACCCCGGGGGCGCGGGCGCTCGACGTGGCCACCGGCACCGGGGATCTGGCGGTCGAGCTGGCGCGCCGGGTCACGCCGGGCGGCGAGGTCGTGGGCTCGGACTTCTCGGAGGGAATGCTCGAGCGCGCGCGCGGGAAGAGCTCGGACGTGCGCTGGGAGCAGGCCAACGCGCTCGCGCTGCCCTACCCTGACGACGGCTTCGACGCCGCCACCGTCGGCTTCGGGGCGCGCAACTTCTCCGACCTCGAGCAGGGCCTGCGGGAGATGGCGCGAGTGGTCCGCCCGGGCGGCCGCGTCGTAATCCTGGAGATCACCACGCCCACGAAGCCGCCCTTGTCCACGTTCTTCTCGCTCTGGTTCGATCGTATCGTGCCCCTGCTGGGGCGGGTGACCGGCGAGAACCAGGCCTACAGCTACCTGCCGAGTTCCGTGAAGCGCTTCCCGGGGCCGCGCGAGCTGGGGGCGATCATGCACGGGATCGGCCTGCGCGACGTGCGCTGGATCCTCACCGCCGGCGGGATCATCGCCCTGCACTCCGGGACGGTTGCTTAGTGGCGAGCGCCGAGGCGGTCGCCGCCGTCGTCGCCGCCGGCGGCGCGCACGTGCCGGAGCTGATGGACGAGCTCGAGGCGCGGCTGCAGGAGCTCGCGCGCTCGCATGGGGAGCTGCTCGCCGAGCACGCGGGGGCGACGATCGCGGCCGGCGGCAAGCGGCTGCGTCCGCTGCTGGTGCTGCTCGCGGCCGGGCCGGCGCCCGCGCACCCGGATCGCGTCCTGCGCGCCATGGTCGCCGTCGAGCTCATCCACTCGGCCACGCTGGTGCACGACGACGTGCTCGACGGCGCGCACCTGCGGCGCGGGCGGCCGACGGTCGTCGCCACCGCGGGCCGCGCGATCGCCACCGCCACCGGCGACCTGCTGTTCTCGCGCGCGTTCGCGGAGCTGGCGCGCAACGGGCGCCCGGAGGCGGTGCGCGTGCTCTCCGATGCGTCGTGCGCTCTGGCCGAGGGCGAGCTCCTGCAGCGCGAGGACGCGTGGAACGTCGGCGTCTCTCGCGCGCGCTACGAGCGCCGCTGCGATCTCAAGACGGCGCGGCTGTTCCAGGCCGCCTGCGAGCTGGGCGCGCTCGAGGGCGACGGGCCGATCGACGTGCTGGGCCGCTTCGGGCGGCGCATCGGCCTCGCGTTCCAGCTGCTCGACGATGTGCTCGACGTGTCCGGCCCGGTCGAGAGGACCGGCAAGCACCGCGGCACCGACCTGCTCGACGGCACGGTCACGCTGCCGCTCATCCTGGCCCGCGAGCGCGACCCGGGCCTGCGGTCGCTCGACCTGCGGGGCGTGCGGACGCCGGCGCAGGCGGGAGCGGTGTGCGACGCGATCGAGGCGACCGGCGTCCTCGAGGATGCGCGGGCGGCGGCGCTGGGCATCGTGGCCGACGCCAAGGCGGACCTCCCGGTGCTGCCGGAGGCCCAGCAGGGAACGCTGGAGCTGGTGGCCGACGGGGTCGTCGACCGGTATAGCTAGCCCTTGCCGGTCCTGCCTCGCCTGGCGGCTCGTCACCAGCTCGGCCTAGGGCCGGCGTTCTGATTGGGTCGGTCGCCCTCCGGGCGACGCTTAACCGAAGTCTTCAGGAAGGATCGCGTCGGCGCGCAGGGCGCGGGAGAAGCGCTCGATCTCCTCTTCCATGTTCGCGCGCTCGAGGTTCTTGAGGTCGCGCAGGAGGATCTCGGTGCCGAGGTCGAGCTGCTCGTCGAAGCGGTCGACGGTCGGCTGGTCGAAGTCGCCGACCTCGGACCACTCGCAGTTGGGGCAGCGCAGGAGCACCTCCCAGTGCGTGGGGGAGGTCTCCTCCCACTCGACCGGGTACACGAGGTCGCGGTCGCAGACGGGGCACATGTGGAGGTCCTGGAGGACCCGCTCGGAAGGCGCCGCTTGCTCCTGGCCGAGCGACTCGAAGTAGACGACCTCGATCGCGCGCCCCGAGGGCAGCACCACGCGGCGTACGTACTGGCCGTGATGCTGGTAGTCGCTCATGGTGGCCCTAAGATCGGCGCCTGGCTGCCGAACTTGACCCCTGGCGGCCGCTACCCTTGGGATATTCCCTCGGAAGGGACGAACGTTTGAGTCTCGCCGTCTTTCAGTCCATCGGGCCGTTAGAGCTGGCCATCGTGCTGCTCATCGTGCTGCTCATCGTCGGGCCGAAGCGGCTGCCGGGCCTCGGACGGCAGCTCGGGTCGGGCATGCGCGAGTTCAAGGACTCGCTCACCAACAAGGTCGACAAGGACCTCGACGAGCGGTCTGACGGGTCGCTCGACGGCGAGGTCGTGGCCGAGCGCGAGCGCACGCGCTCCTAGCGCCCGGCGGGCGCGACATGGCCACCGCACTGCGCCCGATAGGGCACGACGACCGGCTCAGCCTCGTCGAGCACCTCGACGAGCTGCGCACACGGATCATCATCTGCCTCGTCGTGTTCATCGGGGCGTTCGGCCTGTGCTTCTGGCAGAACGACGCGATCCTGGCGATCATGGACCGCCCGCTCGAGCGGTCCGCGTTCTCCGGCGGCAGCGACGATCCGCTCGAGCGCACCGCCGCGTTCCAGCAGGCGCAGAAGCGGCTCTACCTGCAGGTCGAGGTGCTCTCGCGCTCGCTCGCCCGGTCGGCGGACGCCAGCCCGGAGGTCCGCCAGCAGGCGGAGGCGACCGCCAGGTCGGCGGCGGCCGCCGCCGCGGCGGCGCCTGAGGCGTCGGGCCGGCGGCCGGTGACGCTGGGGGTCGGCGAGCCGTTCACCGTTACGTTCCGCGTGGTGGCCTACGCGGCGCTGCTGCTCACGCTACCCGTGCTGCTCTACCAGGCGTACGCGTTCATCTTGCCGGCCTTCTCGCCCCGCGAGCGGCAGGTCGCGCTCCCGCTGATGCTGATGGTCCCGTTCCTGTTCGCGGCCGGCGTCGTGTTCTCGTACTACTTCGTGCTGCCGAACGCGATCTCGTTCCTGCAGAACTTCAACGACGACAACTACGACATCCTGATCCAGGCGCGGGACTACTACAAGTTCTCGATCATGGTCCTGATGGTGATGGGGATCCTGTTCCAGGTGCCCATCGGGATCCTCGCGGTCACGCGGGTCGGGATCGTCAGCACCCGGCAGCTGCGGCGCAACCGGCGCTACGCGATCCTCGTGATCGCGATCGCGGCCATGCTCCTGCCCGGCCAGGACCCGGTGACCATGCTGCTGATGATGGCCCCCCTGATCGTCCTCTTCGAAGGCTCTATCCTGATGGCATCCCTGCTCGACCGTCGCGCCGACCGGGCGCGAGCCCGCGAGGAAGCCGAGCCCGATCCGGCTGACTCCGACGGCGGCGAGCTCGTGCACCACCACGATCGCGAAGACTGAAAGACGATGCTGTTCGACCTCCGAGGCGCAGGCCGGCGCACGACCATCAAGGTCGTGTACCTCATGCTCGCCGTCCTGATGGGGGGCGGTCTGGTGCTGTTCGGGATCGGCGGCGACGTGTCGGGCGGCCTGGTCGACGCCATCACCGAGCGAGGCGGCACGACCGACTCCGGCACCGGACGCTACGAGGACCGCGTGCGGGCGGCTGAGGGCGCGACGCAGGCGAACCCGAAGGACGCCGAGGCCTGGGCGGCATTGGCCCGCGCTCGCTTCCAGCTCGCCAGCGCCGGCGACAACTTCGACCAGCAGACGCAGCAGTTCTCGGCGCAGGGCAAGGCGCAGCTGGGATCGGCGACGCAGGCCTGGGAGCGCCACCTGGCGCTCGAGCCGAAGCAGCCCGACGACGGGGTGGCCAGCCTGATGGTCCAGGCCTACAGCCCGCTCGGCCTCAACGACCCGGCGAAGGCCGTCGCCGCCCAGGAGGTCATCACCGAGGCCCGTCCGACCTCGGCCACGTTCGCCAACCTCGCGATCTTCGCGTACCAGGCCGGCCAGACCCGCAAGGGCGACCTAGCGGCCGACAAGGCCGTCTCCCTGGCGGACGAGGCCGACCGCAAGACGCTCCGTGCGGAGCTCAAGGGCGCCAAGCAACAGGCGCTCCAGCAGCAGCTCCAGAACGCCACGCCGACGCCTACGGCGACCCCCAAGGAGTAGCTAGACTTCCCCACGCTCCACCCGCCCTTGTAGCTCAACTGGCAGAGCAGCGGACTCTTAATCCGAAGGTTCCAGGTTCGATTCCTGGCGGGGGCACTGATTCGGCGGTTACCGGGTCCCGGCGGTGCCTGGCAGACTCCAAGTGGTGGACGAGGGCTACTTCGGTGAGCGCGTCGCCTGTATCGACAACTCCGAGGCCATGCGGGCCCGGATGCGCGAGAAGCCCGGGCCGGAGCGCATCGAGGCCGTGACCGGGGATATGGCGGCGGCCCGCCTCGACGGCGAGTTCTCGCTCGTCTATCTCGTCTTCAACACGATCTTCAACCTGACCACGCAAGACGGTCAGGTGGCGTGCTTCGAGAACGCCGCGGCACATCTCCCCAAAGGCGGACGGTTCGTCATCGAGGCGCGCGTGCCGGAGATCCAGCGGCTGCCACCGGGCCAGACCGTGCTGCCGTGGCGTGCGGACCCTCGCGGGATGTCGTATTACGTCTACGACGTCGTCGCCCAGCGGCTGAGCGGCCAGCACTACCACTTCATCGACGGCCGGATCGAGGCAAGTCCGACGGAGATGCGGTACGCGTGGCCCGCCGAGCTCGACTTGATGGCCCGCCCCGCGGGGCTGCGGTTGCAGGACCGGCATGCGGGGTGGAGGCGGGAGCCGTTCACGGCGCTCAGCCCCTCGCACGTGTCGGTCTACGCAAAGCCCTGACGGCCCGCGTGCTCGACAACGCGCATGCGGGGCGCGAGACTGCGGGCGTGTGCCGGCTCTTCGGCATGAGCGGCGGCGACCGGCGGGTTCGTGCGACGTTCTGGTTGCTCGAGGCGCCTGACAGCCTCGCCGAGCAGAGTCGCCGGGAGCCCGACGGCACGGGCATCGGGTGGTTCGACGCCGATGGCCGTCCGCAGGTCGCCAAGCAGCCGCTGGCCGCCTACGAGGATCAGGTGTTCGCGCGTGAGGCGCGCGAGCTGGAGTCGACGACGTTCGTCGCCCACATCCGCTACGCGACCACGGGTGCGGTCGACGCCCGCAACACGCATCCGTTCGAGCAGCGCGGCCGACTGTTCGCGCACAACGGCGTCGTGCAGGACCTCGAACGGCTCGAGCACGAGCTCGGCGAGGATCGGGCGCTGGTCACGGGCGACACCGACTCCGAACGGCTCTTCGCGCTCGTAACGCGGGAGACCGACCGCCGCGGCGGGGACGTCGGCGCCGGGATCGTCGCGGCGGCGCGCTGGGTGGCGGCACAGCTGCCGCTGTACGCGATCAACCTCGTCCTCGCGACGGCCGACGGGCTGTGGGCGCTGCGCTACCCGGACGTGCACGAGCTGTGGGTGCTCGAGCGAGCGGCCGGAGGCCCGCGCGGCGGGCGTCACCTCGACGCCGCGAGCGCTGCCGGGCGCGTGCGCGTGCGGTCGGCGCACCTGGCGCGGCAGCCATCGGTGATCGTCGCCAGCGAGCCGATGGACGAGGACCCCGGTTGGCGAGCGCTCGAACCGGGCGAGCTGATGCATGCGACGCGCACGCTGGAGCTCGACTCGACGATCGCGCTCGACCAGCCGCCCGCGCGTCAGCTCACGCTCGACGACCTGCAGCCGCGGGCGGCCGCCGCACAGGCACCACCGCCCAGCTCGCGTCCCAGCGCCCTTCACTAACGCGGAAAGGCCCGCTTGCGCGGGCCTTTCGTGGGTCTGGGGGTGGGTCCGGATCAGCGGAGCGAGCGCGCGACCTCCTCGAGGAGGTCCATCGACTCCTGCATGCCGCCCTCCATGCCGGAGTTGATGTGGCCATCGCGGTGCTCCTTGCTCTCGTGCTGGACGAGGATCTCGAGGGTCGTGCGACCGTCGTTCTCCGTGAGCGTGAGCGTGTTGAGCGACGCGGCGTCCGGGAAGCCCTCGAAGACCTCGGTGGAGACGATGCGCTCGTCCGGGACGAGCTCGCGGTACTCGCCGTGGAAGCCGACCTCGAAGCCCTGGTTGGCGACCATCACGTAGCGCCAGGTGCCGCCCACGCGCAGGTCGATCTCGGCGAGCGTCACGTGGCCGCGCTTGCCGCTCCACCAGCGCCGCACGAGCTCCGGCGTCGTCCACGCCTTGTAGATGAGATGCTTGGGGGCGTCGAACTCCCGGGTGATGAGGATCTGGTCGTCGGCCGGGAGCGTCACCTTCGCGGACTGGCTAGAGGTCACGGTCATGATCTCCTTCCTCCTTCTGCTTGAGGTCTTCCAGGACGGCATCGAGCTCGTCGAAGCGCTCTGACCACGAGCGCTCGTAGGGCTTGATCCAGTCGTGGATGGGCTTGAGCGCCTGGCCGTTGAGCCGGTAGAGGCGCTGGCGGCCGTGATCGCGGACGTCCACGACCCCGACCTCCCGGAGCACCCGCAGGTGCTTGGACACCTGCGGCTGACCCAGTCCGAGCTCGCGCACGAGGGCGTTCACGGGGCGCTCGCCGCCCGCCAGGGCGTCGAGGATCTGCCGGCGACGGGGCTCGGCGACGGCGTTGAACGCGTCCGCCGTTGTCGCTGCTCGGGCCATGGCGGAGAAATATATACCCATATCGGTATATGTCAAGTCGCGATAGCCTGCGGCGCATGCTCGCGAGCGTTGATGGGCGCGTCGGACCCGCCGAGGAGGCGCGGATCCCGGCGACGGACGAGGGACTCACCCGAGGTGACGGCGCGTTCGAGGTCGCGCGGCTGTACGGCGGCCGCGCGTTCGCGATCGAGGACCACCTGGCCCGGCTCGGGCGGACCTGCGACGGGATCCGCCTCGCCTACGACGAGGAGGCGCTGCGGGCGGAGATCGCGGGGCTGCTGGACGCGACGGGGGCGGTCGACGCGCTGCTGCGCGTCGTGCTCACGCGCGGCGGCCGGCGGGTCCTCACGATCGAGCCGCTCCCGCCGCGGCCCGACGCCTCGCGAGTGATGACCGTGACCTACGCGCCGAACCGGGTGCTCGACGGCCTCAAGACGCTCTCGTACGCGGGGAACATGCTCGCCGGGCGACTCGCGCGCGAGCGGGGCTTCGACGAGGCGCTGCTCGTGACGCCGCACGGCCGGGTGCTCGAGGGCCCCACGTGGACGTTCTTCTGGGCCGCCGGCGGCCGGCTGATGACCCCGCCGCTCGAAGACCGCATCCTCGACTCGATCACGCGTCGCTACGTGCTCGAGGAAAGCGACGCCGAGGAGCGCCCGTGCACGCTCGGCGACGCGCTCGGCGCGGACGAGGCGTTCATCGCGTCATCCGTGCGCGAGGTCATGCCGATCGTTGTGATCGACGACGTCACGCTCGGCGCGGCGCCGGGGCCGGTGACGCGGGAGGCCGCGGAGCGGCTGTCGAGCCGGATCGGCCGGGAACTTACGAGCGCCGCCGCTTAGCACCGCCGCCGGTCTGCCAATCGACGTACCAGAGCACGTGGCCGACGCCCCAGAGGACGCCCTGTACCGTGCCGCGGACGCTCTCGAAGATCATCGACATCGTGTCAATGCGTTACCCCGGGTCCGATGCGCGTACTCACCGTCATAGGAAATCGCCCGCAATTCGTGAAGGCCGCCGCGGTCTCCGACCGCCTGCGCTCCGGCGCGCGCGAGGTGCTCGTCCACACCGGCCAGCACTACGACGACGAGCTCTCGCGGGTCTTCTTCGACGAGCTCGAGCTCCCGCGTCCCGACCATCATCTCGATCTCGGCGGCGGAACCAACACCGCGCAGACGTCGCGGATGCTGGCCGCGCTGGAGCCACTGGTGGCCGCCGAGCGGCCGGACGTGCTGCTCGTCTACGGAGATACGAACTCGACGCTCGCAGGAGCGCTGGCGGGCGCCCAGCTCGGGGTGCCGGTCGCTCACGTGGAGGCGGGGATGCGGTCCTATGACCGCACGATGCCCGAGGAGCTCAACCGGGTGCTCGCCGATCATGCGTCGTCGCTGCTGCTGTGCTCCTCCGAGCGCTCCGCCGAGACGCTGCGGCAGGAGCACGTGGCGGGCGAGGTGGTCGTGGTGGGGGACGTGATGGTCGACGTCGCGCAGATGCTTGCGCCGCGGGCGCGGCAGCGCACGGGCGCGCTCGAGGCGGCGGGCGTCGAGCCCGGCGGCTACCTGGTGGCGACCGCGCACCGGGCGGGGAACGTCGACGACCCCGAGCGGCTCGCCCGGCTCGTCGACGTGCTGCTGGCCGTGCCGGGACCGGTCGTGCTTCCCGTGCACCCGCGCACGCGCTCGCGGCTGGAGGCGGCCGGGCAGCTCGAGCGGCTGGCGGACGGCGTGCGGCTCGTCCCTCCGCTCGGCTACCTCGACTTCACGGCGCTGCTCCTGAGCGCGCGCGGGGTGCTCACCGACTCGGGCGGGGTCCAGAAGGAGGCGTATCTCGCCGGCGTGCCGTGCGTGACGCTGCGGGCGACGACCGAGTGGACGGAGACGGTCGACGCCGGCTGGAACGTGCTCGTGGACCTCGACCCGGCGGCGGCCGTCGCCGCCCTCGGGCGGCCGCTCCCGGCCGAGCGCCCGCCGCTGTACGGTGACGGCCGGGCGGGCGAGCGCGTGGTAGCGGCGCTACGCGCTCGCTAGAGTCGCGCCATGTCGGAACAGCGCCAGCGCACGGAGACCCCCGGTTACACGACGGTCCCGCCGCCCGGGGCCGGCGGACCACCGCTCGCTCCGGAGTCCATGGGGGCCGTCGCCGACCGCTACGTCCTCTCCGGGTGGTGGCCGCGCGCGGGGGCGCAGCTGATCGACTGGCTGATCGTCGGCATCGGTGCCCTGATCCTTGTCGTGGCACTCACCGCGCCGTTCTCGATCGGCTTCTTCGCCAACGACGACGTGGGCGTCGTGTCGGTCGTGATCGGCTTCACGATCGCCGTGATCTGCGCCTCGATCGTCGCGCTGCTCTACGCGCCGGCCATGATGGCGCGGACGAACGGCCAGACGCTCGGGCGGATGGCGGTCGGGATCCGGGTCGTGCGCGCGAACGGGCGGCCGGTCGACTTCGGCTACGCGATGCTCCGCGAGGTCGCGGTGAAGACGCTGCTGTTCGGGATCGCGGGCGCGCTCACCGGAGGCCTGGCGCAGCTTGCCGACTACCTGTGGCCGCTGTGGGATGAGGAGAACCGCGCGCTCCACGACATGATCGTGGACAGTCGCGTGGTCCGCGCCTAGGCGGGCATCGCGGCACGGGCCGCGGCGCTGGCGCGGCCCGACTCCGTCCAGAAGGTCTGCTCCCGGCCGGCCCCGACGCCGATGAGCGAGATCGGGACGCCGATGAAGTCGGAGACATAGGCGAGGTAGTCGCGCGCGGCCTGCGGGAGGTCGCGCTCGTCGCGGACGTCGCCGATGTCCTCTTCCCAGCCGGGCAGGCGCTCGTAGTCGCCGGCCGCGTGATGCATCACGGTCTGGTGGTAGGGATAGGCGTCGAAGCTCGCCTCCTCGTTGCCGCGGTAGCGCGTGCAGACGTTGAGCGTGCCCAGGCCGCTGAGCACGTCGAGCTTGGTGACCGCCAGGTGGTCGAGGCCGTTGATCCGGGCCGCATAGCGGAGGGCGACGAGGTCGAGCCAGCCGACCCGGCGCGCGCGGCCGGTGGTCGTCCCGTACTCGCCGCCGGCCTCACGGATCGCGCGGCCGAGGTCGTCGTCGAGCTCGGTCGGGAAGGGGCCGGAGCCGACCCGGGTGGCGTACGCCTTGGCGACGCCCCAGACCTCGTCGATGTCCTTCGGCCCGACGCCGGCGCCGGCGCACGCGCTGCCGGCGACCACGTTGGACGACGTGACGAACGGGTACGTCCCGTGGTCGATGTCGAGCAACGTGCCCTGGGCGCCCTCGAAGATCACGTTGCCGCCGCTGTCGAGCGCCTCCCAGGTGAGCCGCGCCGTGTCGGCGATGTACTGCTCGATGCGGTGGCCGTAGGTCAGGTAGTCCTCGGTCATCGACTGCAGGTCGAGCTCCGGGGCCTTCGCGTACGGGCGCAGCGAGAGCCGCTTGGGCTCCATGGCCGCGGCGATCTTCTTCTTGAGGATCTTCTCGTCCAGCAGGTCCTGCACGCGGATGCCGAGCCGCGCCGCCTTGTCCGCGTAGCAGGGGCCGATGCCCCGCCGCGTGGTGCCGATCTGCAGCTTGCCGAGCTTCGCCTCGCCTGCGTGGTCGAGGAGCATGTGGTACGGCATGATCAGGTGCGCGTTGGCGCTGATCCGCAGGCCGGACAGGTCGATGCCCTTGGCGCGCAGATCGTCGAGCTCGCCGGTCAGGACCTTGGGGTCGATCACGACGCCGTTGCCGATCGCGCACGTGCGGCCGGGGTAGAGGATGCCCGAGGGAATCAGGTGGAACTTCCACGTGACGCCTTCGCGGACGATCGTGTGGCCGGCATTGTTCCCGCCCTGGAAGCGGATCACCAGGTCGGCGTGCTCGGCGAAGAGGTCGGTGATCTTCCCCTTGCCCTCGTCGCCCCACTGGGCGCCCACGATTACGATGCCGGCCATTGCGGGGTCTCAGTCTAGGGACCCGCCCGCCAGCCGGCCGTAGCGCGACGCGGGCGCCGCGCCCTCCCAGAACGCGTCCTCGTCCCCATCGCCGGCAGGCTCCGCGGGGAGCACGAAGTCTTGGTCTCGGCGCTGGTCGTCGCCGAACATGGGCAGCGGGCGGCCGCACATCTCGTACAGCCGTGACACCGTGCGGGCGCCGATCTGTGCGGTCAGCGCGTCGTGGTCGAGGTTCGTCGTGAGGAGCAGCGCCTTGTCGTCCTCGTAGCGGGTGTTGACGATCGTGTAGAGCTGCTCGAGAACCCACGGCGAGCTCTGCTCCGCGCCGACGTCGTCGATGTGCAGGAGGTCGACGGCGCTCAGGCGGTCGATCAGCTCATTGAGCGAGTACGTCGCCTGGTCGTCGTACGAGTCGCGCAGGAGCCCGAGCAGGCGCGGGAGGGAGTAGATCGCCACCGTGCGGTCGGCTTCCATGGCGGCCTTGGAGACGAGCATCGCGAGCGTCGTCTTGCCGGTCCCGACGTCACCGGTGAACCAGAGCCCCCGCCCTTCGTCGAGCCGCTCGCGCACGTCGAGCACGTAGCTGCGGACCTCGCGGATGAGTGCAGGATTGCGGCGGGCCATCGACAGCACCGGCTCGCGGTCGAACGAGACCTCCCGGAAGCGGCGCGGCAGCCGGCCCGCCACGGCGGCGGCCCGCTTGCGCGCCATGCGGGCGGGGCGGCACGAGCACGGCCGTGCGTGGCGGCCCCCCTCGTCGTAGAGGAATCCGGAGCCGTCGCAGCGGTTCTCGGGGCAGGTCGGGGCACTCAATATCCGTCATCCCCGGCGTAGGACATGAACCGCGGGAACTCCTTCTGGAACGCGAGCTCGACGATCCCCAGGCCGCCGTTGCGGTGCTTGGAGATGATCACGTCCGCGATCCCCTCGCGGTCGGACTCGTCGTTGTAGTACTCGTCGCGGTAGATGAACATCACGAGGTCCGCGTCCTGCTCGATTGACCCGCTTTCGCGCAGGTCGGAGAGGACGGGACGCTTGTCCGTGCGCTGCTCGACGCCGCGGTTGAGCTGGGACAGCGCAATGACGGGGACGTCGAGCTCGCGGGCGAGCGTCTTGAGGCCGCGGGAGATCTGGCCGATCTGCTCGACGCGGTTCTCCACGCTCCCGCTCGCGCGCATGAGCTGCAGGTAGTCGATGAGGATGAGGCCGAGCCCGTCCGCGTGCTGCTGCGCGAGCCGGCGGGACTTCGCGCGGACGTCGAGCACCGAGAGGTCCGAGGAGTCGTCGATGTATAGCGGCGACTGGGCGAGCCGGTTCGACGCCTGGAGGATCTTCGGCCATCGCGAGGGCGGCACCTTGCCCTTGCGCAGGTCGTCGCCGCGGATCGACGCCTGCGAGGCCACGAACCGCTGGGCGAGCTCGCCCTCGGACATCTCGAGCGAGAACAGCGCCACGGCCTTGTTCGTGTCGAGCGCCGCGTTCTCCGCGAAGTTGGCCATCAGAGCCGACTTTCCCATCGATGGGCGTGCGGCGAGGATGATGAGGTTGCCGGGCTGGAAGCCTCCCGTGATCGCGTCGAGGTCGTCGAAGCCCGAGGGGGTGCCGGTGATCGCCTTGCCCTCGCGGGAGAGGCGCTCGAGCTTCTCGAGCTCGCTCGTGAGGAGGTCGCCGATGGGCAGGAAGTCCTTGCGGCTGTCCTCGTGGGCGACCTCGAGGATGGAGCGCTCCGCCATGTCGACGAGGTCGCGCGGCAGCGCCTCGTGGCTGTGCACGCGCGCCTGGATCTCGTAGGAGGCGCGCAGGAGGCGGCGGAGCATCGCGTTGTCACGCACGATGCGCGCGTACTGGCGCACGTTGCCGACCGCGGGCACGGAGCCTGCGAGCAGGTCGATCGCCGCGCGGCCGCCGACGGACTCGAGGTCGCCCGCCTGCTTGAGGTGCTCGACGAGGGTCAGCGCGTCGACCGGCTCGCCGAGCGTGTGCAGGTCGAGCATCGCCTTGTAGATGCGACCGTGGCCCTCGCGGTAGAAGTCCTCGGGCTGGAGCCGCTCGTCGATGATCAGCGCGGGGAGCGCGGTGTCCGACAGCAGCACGGCGCCGAGGACGGACTGCTCGGCCTCGAGGTTCTGGGGCGGCGCGATCGGCCCGCCCTCATAGCCGCCGCGAGGCCCGCCGTCGTAGGGTGACGAGTGGCCGTTGGTCCGGTCGGGGGCGCTCATCCGGCGGCCGAGTCTAGGCGGGCGTCCGGTCGCCCTGAACCGCCTCCGGGCGTCCTCCCTGCTCTCTCCGCAGAGTTGTCACGGAGATGTAACCGAGGCGGCGCGAAGACTGCCGGCGGCGCTACTTCTGCTCGGTGACCATCGTCTTCACCGACGCGGTGACGCCGGGCGCCACCTCGATCTCGACCATCCGCGTCCCGACGCTCCGGATCGGCTCGTCGAGGCGGATGTCGCGCCGGTCGATGGTGATCTTGCGGGCGTCCTTGATCGCGTCCGAGATGTCCTGCGAGGTGACTGAGCCGAAGAGCCGGCCATCCTCGCCCGCCTGGTGCGCGATGGTGAGGACCGTGCGGTTGAGGATCTCGGCGGTGTCCCGGGCCTTGGTCGCGGCGTCGGCGACGGCGCGGTCGGCCGCCTCGCGGCGCCGGGCAGCGGCCGCGATAGAGCCCTTCGTCGCGGGCTCGGCGAGATTGCGCGGCATGAGGAAGTTGCGCAGGTAGCCCTTCGAGACGTCGACGACCGCTCCGCGCTCGCCGAGCTGCTCCACGTCCTGGAGGAGAATCGCCTGGGGCATGGGCGCCTAGCGCTCCCGGTCGCGATCCCGGGGCCCGCGCTCGCGGTCGTCGCGCGACTCGCGCGTGTCGCCCACGTAGGGCAGGAGCGCCAGCTCGCGGGCACGCTTCACGGCCGTGGCGATCTGGTTCTGATGCCGCCGGCACGCGCCGGTGATCCGCCGCGAGCGGATCTTGCCGCGGTCCGAGATGAACTTGCGCAGCGCGGTGATGTCCTTGTAGTCGACGAACTCGACCTTGTCCCGGCAGTACGGGCAGGACTTGCGGCGCCCGGCGCCGGGCCCGCCCTTCCGATCACGCCGGCGCGTCGGCCGGCTGCGCTGCTTTGCCACGTTCGAAAACCTCTCTTGACTGCCGTGAGCTCGAAACCGGCGAACAGGTTAGCGGGCGGGCGGCGGCGCCCCCGGGCCGGGAGCGCCGCGAGGCGGCGCTAGAACGGGATGTCGTCGTCGCCCGCCGAGTTGCTGCCGCTGCCGGCGGGCGTGCCGGCGGGCTCGAAGTCGCGGGTGTCGGCCGGGACGTCGGAGCGCGGCGTGAAGCCGTTGCCGCCGCCGCCCGCGTCGTCGCGGCTGCCGAGGAACTGGACCGAGTCGGCGATGATCTCGACCGCCTGGCGCTTCTGGCCCTCGGGGGTCTCCCACTCGCGCCACTCCAGGCGGCCGTCGATGGCGACCGGGCGGCCCTTGGAGAGGAAGCGGGCGCAGTTCTCGCCCTGCGCGCCCCAGACGGTCACGTCGAAGTAGTTGGCCTTGTCGGTCCACTCACCGCCGGCATCCCGACGACGGGTGTTGGTGGCGATCCGCAGGCTGCACACCGACGTGCCGCCCGACGTGGAGCGAAGCTCGGGATCGCGGGTGAGGTTGCCGGTGATGACGACCCGGTTGATGTTGGTGGCGGCCACGGAGGCTCCTTTCGGCTGCTCAGGCTCTCGAAATTCGATGGACGCCGAGTCTAGGGGTGGGGTCGGCGGCTTCAGCTCACCCGCCGCATGTTGCGACGAATAATTGACTCCCCCGTTACAAACCCCGGGGAGAGAGCCAGAGAGGGGCGGCTCAGCTCGGCTCGTCGACGGCAGCCGCGGGTGCGGCGGCGACCGAGAGCGCGGCGGGGCGCAGATCTGGAGGCGGCGGCGTGCCGGGCCGGAGCTTGATGATCCGGAAGCGCAGGATGCCGTCCGTGATCTTGAGGTTGTGGTCGAGCTGCTCGAGCAGCGAGCTCGGTCCGCGGAACTGCAGCAGGTGGTAGTCCGCCTCGCCTTGCTTGCGGACCTCATAGACCGTGGGGCGGACGCCCCAGTCGTGGCGGCCGACGATCTCCCCGGCCCGATCGATCGCGTCCTCGACGTTCGCGAGGATCGTGTCGCGCCGCTCCTGCTCGATCGCGTTGTCGAGGAGGAGAATGAGGTCGTAGATCGGGGCTTCCTTCGCCATTGCGGCGGCGGATGCTAGCAGCGCGGGGCGAACCCGCCGGGCCGTTTCCCTAGGGCAGCCATGGGACCGGAAGCGCTGCGCCGCATCCGCTGGGGCAACGTCGGGCGGCTCGCCGGCGGGCTTGCCGTGATCGCCGCCGTGGTGGCCTGGCCGCGCCTCGCGCCGCCCCAGCCGGCGCTGCCCAGCGAGGTCGCGCGCCCGCTCGACGGCCTCGGGATCGACCCCGCGGCGACCCCGCCGGCCGAGCTGCTCGTGCCGCAGCCGCGCCAGCGGACACGTGGCTCCGAGCGACGGGCGCGCGAGACGCGCCGCGGGAGATCCGCGACCGGCGATGCGCGGGCGCGCAGGAAGCGCCGCGCGCGCAGGATGACCGGCGCCGGCGAGCGCCGGCGCTCGGAGGTCCAGGCCCGGCCGGATCCAGGCAGCGGCGCGCCCAACGGGCGGGAGGAGGGCGGCGGAGTGCCCGGGTCCCGCGAGAGAGCCTCGGGCGGACAACGCCGACCCGACCCACCCGCGGCAGCTGACCGACCCGCGGCGGCGACGCCCGACGAAGACCCCGCGCAGACCGAGTTCGGCTTCGAAGAGGGCGGCTGATCGGCCTCGGGGACGCCGGTCGCGGCCGGCTCTCGGGTTCGGGGCCGCAGCGCTGGCTCGGCGGCCGGCCTGGCCGTGCCACGGGCCGGGTTGACGGCAACGGCGCTGGGTACGGAGGATGAGGAGGCGTGCGGGATGCACAAAGGGGCCACTCGCGACGCGTTCGGCGGTGGGTTGGCCGGTTGCGTGCCGCTACGGCACGTAAGTGGCCACGCAGCGCATCCGGTGACGGCAGTTGTCCACTTTCATGTCGCGACGGCACCTAACCGGCCACGACCCGCAAGCGACGACGCCCATTGTCCGCTGTTGTGCCGCCACCCTCCCTACCCAGCCGCAGTTGACGTTCCCCGCCGCGAAGCCGGACCCGTCCGGCTTGACAACACGGCAGCTGTACCGGTATAGTCTGTACCAGTACAGATGACGCGCCGCCGCTCCTCGCACTCACGTCCTGCCGTCACGCTCGCCACCGTCGCCGAGGCGGTCGGGGTGTCCCGGATGACCGTGTCGAATGCGTACAACCGGCCCGATCAGCTCTCCCCCGAGCTGCGCGATCGGGTGTTCGCGGTCGCCGAGGAGCTCGGCTACTCCGGGCCGAATCCCGTCGCGCGGACGCTGTCGCGCGGCGAGACCGGGTCGATCGGGCTCGTGCTCGACTACCCGCTCACGCTCGCGTTGACCGACCCCGCCGCCCAGGCCTTCGTCCACGGCGTGGCCGCCGGCACCGAGGAGCGGGGGC
>DATAFH010000037.1:0-49407 GCA_036257565.1 Solirubrobacteraceae bacterium
CTACGGCCGCCGGCGTGCCGAGGTGCTCGTCGACTGCGCCAGCTACATCGTCTGCGGCTCGGTCGGCCTCGACGTCGGCGGCGAGACGATCCCCTACATCGCCGGCTGGGGCGAAGACGGCGCGCTCGACGCGATCCGCGAATACGCCGAGACGATCGACACGATCGCCCGCCGCCTCGAAGCCGCCCTCAACGCCGCCAGCACGACACCGACCGAGCACCAGCTGCTGGCCGACGCCGACCGAGCACCAGCTGCTGGCCGACGCCGCCTGAGCTGGTTGGGCGGGGCTGCGATGCCCCGCATCATCGGGCGAGCCGAGCCACGGACAATTGGTTCGACCGTGGGGTGTTGACGGGCTCGCCCGGGACGGGGCGCATGCAGCCCCACACCGACCAACCCACCGAGACGGCCGCGGAACCGCAGCGCGGTGACGAGGCCGACCTCTACCAGCGCCACCACCAGGCCCTGCTGATCGCCGTCGCGCACGCGATCAACGGCAGCGGCGCACTGATCGAGGACGCCTGCCAGACCGCCTGGACAATCCTCTCGCGCCGCCAACCCGACCGCGCGTCCGTCTTTGGCTGGCTCTACGTCGTCGCCATCCACGAGGCCTACCGTCTCTCCGCGATCGAGCGCCGCGAACTGCACCTCGAGGACCTCGCCATCGAAGGCGACTGGGAAACCATCCTCGTCGGCCGCGTGACCGTCGAAGACCAGCTCGAGGCACTCGAAGCCCTGCGCGCACTCGCGGCCCTCCCCGACCGCCAGCGCCGCGACCTCTCCCTGCGCGTGGCCGGCTTCACGTACCGCGAGATCGCCGCCATGACCGGCGGACGCACCTACACCAACGTCAACAAGCACCTCGTGAAGGCCCGCACCGCGATCCGCCGCGCCAACGCCTCATGAGTCGGGGGCCAAACATCCGCTCCCAAACTCTTCATGGGCAAATGGCCGACCGCGCCATAACCCTGCGTATCACCGCACGGAGCACGCCATGAGCTACCTCACCGTCGAACTCGACCAGCTCACCGCCGCTGAGCGACGCGACCTCGCCAACGCGCTCCTGCGCGCCGCCTGGAGCGCCGTGCTCCGGGAGGCCCGCGTCGCGCTGCTCGACCTGCTCGTCGAGGTCGACGACGCGGTTCTCGGAGACGCGACGTGAACCAGCATGACCCTGCGGACGCGGCCGCTGACCGGCTGATCTTCCTAGCCGACGCGCTGACGCTGGTGCCGTTCTCGGAGATAGCGACTCGCGACGCGAGCGCCACGCGGATGATCGGATCCAGGGCGCGCCGGCGCTCAATCGCGAACATTTACCGTGGCCGCAAGTCGGCCGGTGGCAAGGAGGCGCGCGATGACGACCAGTGAGCTGCTGCGCCCGCACGAGGTCTGCCGGATGCTCGGCGTGTCGCGCTCCTGGCTCTACCAGGCGGCGGCCGACCGGCGCATCCCGCACATTCGGCTGGGCTCGGACGACGGCCCGGTCCGGTTCGTGCCCGCAGAGATCGAGCAGTGGCTCGAGAACGCCCGACGAGACTGGCGCCCGGGCCGTCAGCCCGCGATCGACGAGCACGGTGCATCGTGAGCCCGCCCGGGCGATTTACGCTGACTTGGTTCGCGTACCACGACGGCGAGACGCGGCACAAACGTGCTCGAGTGCGGCCACGCGGACGTAGCGGGACGTTCCGACTGCCACCCAACTCCTCGGCCGTCGGCGACGCCGCTTCTGGCGCATGGCGGCGTGGCTATGCCCTTTGAGCTGCAAGTGGCGATGACCCAAGGCGCCGATCCACTGAATGCACGAACGCCGTCACCGGAGGGTGCCGCGGGGACAGCGTGGCGGGCGAACGCCCGCTCGCTGTAGGCCACAGCTACTAGCCCGAGGCGTCGAGCCATGTGCGACCGAATCCTCGCCGTGATAGCTCCTCTCAACGGTCGCCCGCAATCGAGGAGGTCGCATGTGACCACGATCCTCAGCGCGATGTCACGCTGCGGCAGGAACTAGCCGACCGGCCTCGCGGATCTTCGCCTCAGTGCGCGCCGCTGCGTCGGCCATGAACTTGACCTCCAGGTGCGCATAGTGCCTCTCGGTAGTGCTAATCGAGGCGTGCCCGAGCTGTCGCTGCACGAAGATCAGCTCGTGCCCGGTCGCCAGCCACGCCGCCGCGGCGGTGTGACGCAAGCAGTGCAGCGGCATATCCCGCAGCCCGGCGTCGACCAGCGCCGCCTCGTGCCACTCGTGCACCGTGTTGGGCGCCGGGGCGACGGGCTCGGTGCGTCTCGCGTAGCGGCCACGCTTGACCGGCGGACAGACGAACACCCAGCCGGCGTCGGGGATGCCGTGCTCCTGGCGGCGCGCTTGCAGGTCGCGCAGCGTCTCGACCAGGCCAGGACCAATCAGCACCGGGCGGAACCGTTTGCCCTTCGTCGGCGCGTTGTCATCGGCACGGCGCGCGCGCTGTCGGTAGATCCGCACGAGCGAGCGATCGAGTTCAAGGTCGTCCCAGCGCACCCGGATCGCCTCGGAGATTCGCGCGCCGGTTCCGATCAGAAACTCGGCCAGCGCTCGGTGGTAGTCCGGGCACGACTGGAGGTAGCGGTCGATCTCCGCGAGCTTGAGGTAGTCGATCTCGACCTTCTCGACCGGCAGCGGCTTGACCCATTCGCAGGGGTTGCTCGGCAGCAACTTCTTGCGCACCGCCTCGCCAAGCGCGACGCTCAGCCAGCTGCGCGCGTTGTTGACCGTCTTGGGCGCAATTCGCTCACTCGGGTCGGTGCTCGCGGTGAGCGCAACCATCCTGGTCAGCCACTCGCGGACGAGGTCTTCGTCGACCTTCGAGAGTCGATGCGGTCCGAAGAACGGCAGCAGTCGCAGCCGCCCGTGGGTCTCCATGTCCTCGTAGCCGCCCTTGGTGAGGTAGGGCTTGCGCTCGGCGAGCAGCTTCGTCCAAAACGCTTCGAAACTCTCGCGCGCGACCTTGACCTCGCCGCGGCGGATCGACTCCTCGAGCTTCTGCTTGGCCTTGCGAGCCGCAGTCCTGCTGGTGTAGCCACGGCGCGTGCTGGAAGTGCCATCGCTCTGACGGAACTTGAAGCCGTACCGGGTGCGTTGCTTGGTCTCGTACGAGAAGACGCCGTCGCCCGGCCCGTCTACGTGCTGCTCCTGGGCAACGGCGAGCTGGTCCTCCAGCTGGGCGAGCCGGGCAGCGAGCGCGGCGATCTCCGGGCTTTGCGCCGCGCCGGGAGCTGGCGCGCGAAGGCGCTGCTCAAGTGACTCCGCATCCTCGGGGGTGTCGAAGCGCGCGATGCGCTGGCGCCCATTCTCGCGCCAGCGCACGTAGTACTTGCGGCGCTTGGGGTCGTATTGCATGCGGGTTCTTTGCTCTGGGTCGAGTGGAGCACAACCTGTGCTCCACGTTCTCAAAGCATGTTCCCACGGCTGTGCTCCACTGCAACCCCCCAGGCCAAGATACGAGAAAGCCCCGTGATTAGCGCGGCCTTCTCCCATGCGCCGAAGAGGACTCGAACCTCCACCCGGTTATCCCGGACCAGGCCCTCAACCTGGCGCGTCTACCAATTCCGCCATCGGCGCTGGGCGGGCCGAGTATAGCCCTCCGCATCGTGCCGTTTGACGTCCGTCCTGGGCCCGCGCTACCGTTCCCGAACAGATGTTCGCTTCCCAGCCACGAAACCAGGAGCCACAGCCCGTCATGGATATCGGGAAGGACCTGACCAAGCGCCAGCAGGAGATCTTCGACTTCATCAAGAAGTACTCGGCCCGCTACGGCTACCCGCCGACGGTGCGCGATATCGGGAAGGCGGTGGGGCTCGCCTCGTCGTCGACGGTGCACGCCCACCTGGCGAACCTCGAGAAGGTCGGGCTGCTGCGGCGCGACCCGTCGAAGCCGCGCGCGATCGAATTGCTGGACAAGGCGGCTGACGCCGTGAAGTCCGTCGTCGGCGGCTCCGGTGGGCTGCCGCTCGTCGGCAACGTCGCCGCCGGCCAGCCGATCCTGGCCGAGGAGAACATCGAGGACCACGTGCAGGTCGACGCGCGCGTGGGCGGTGACGAGGGCGAGTACTGCCTGAGCGTCCGCGGCGACTCGATGATCAAGGCCGGCATCCTCGAGGGCGATCTGGTGGTCGTCCGCCCGCAGGACACGGCGATGGACGGCGACATCGTCGTCGCGCTGCTCGGTGAGGACGCGACCGTCAAGCGCTTCTTCCGCGAGGTGGACCACATACGCCTTCAGCCCGAGAACGACACCATGGAGCCGATCCGCTCGCGAGAGGTGCAGGTCCTCGGGCGCGTGGTAGGGGTACTGAGGAAGGTGGCATGAGCACGCTGCTGACACGAGGGGTGGGTGCCCGCCGCGTCCGCGAGGCGGACTGCCGGCGTGCCGACGGCCCGACGCTCGACGACGTCCTGTCCCGCGCGTGGGAGGTCCTCCGGGCCGGCCTGCCGGCCACGTGCCCGGCCTGCGGAGGCGAGCTCGCCCCGCGCCCGTCGGCGACCGCCGCGAATGCGGGCGGGCGCTGCATCGCCTGCGGCACGACGCTGTCCTGAGCCCGGCCACGCCGGGCCGACCCGTGTAGCCTGCCGCGGCACATGACGCCCGCTGACGAGGACCGCGAGCAGCTCGCCCAGCTCCAGCGGGACTGGATGCAGGCGGTCGAAGATCGCGACATGGAGCGGCTCGAGGAGATCGTCTCGCCGGGCTTCCGCTTCACCGCGATCCACCTCAACCCCGAGCCCATGACCCGCGAGCAGTGGATGGACGCGGCCCGCAAGGGCTACACGATCGTGTCCTTCGCCTACGAGTCGATGGACATCGACGTGTTCGACGGCACGGCCGTCGTCCACTCGCGCTACAGCCAGGTCGCAAGCCTCAACTACACGAGCCTCTCGAACGCGTTCCGTCTCACCGACGTGTGGAACCGGCAGGACGGCCGGTGGCGCGTCGTCGCGCGGCACTCTTCGATCTTGAGCTGAGCGCGGCGGTCGCGGCTGGCGGGCGTGTTGCGCCGGCGAACGTGCACGCCGTTGACGTCCGCTGATAACGCGCCCCGCCACCGAGTGCCGCCGAGGCCGCCGCCCCGCGCCTAATTCTCCGAGTACTCGTAGAACCCACGCCCGCTCTTGCGGCCGAGCAGCCCCGCCTCGACCATCCGATTCAAGAGCGCCGGCGCGACCGAGCCCGGATCGCGGAACTCCTCGTAGAGCGACTCGCTCACCGCGAGCAGCGTGTCGAGCCCGATCAGGTCGGCGAGCCGCAGTGGCCCCATCGGATGCGCGCAGCCGAGCACCATCCCGCGATCGATGTCCTCCCGCGACGCGAACCCGGACTCGTACATCCGGACCGCCGACAGCAGGTACGGGATGAGCAGCGCGTTGACCACGAATCCGGCACGGTCCTGGGAGTCGATGCACTGCTTGCCGAGCGTCTGCTCGGCGAACTCGCGCGCCCGCGTCGCCGTCTCGTCGGCGGTCATGATCGAGTGCACGATCTCGACCAGGGGCAGCACCGGCACCGGGTTGAAGAAGTGCAGCCCGATGACCTTGTGCGGCTGCGAGGTCCCGGCCCCGAGCTTCATGATCGGCACGGACGACGTGTTGGAGGCGAGGAACTGCGCGTCCGGGAGCAGCTTGTCGAGCCGCATGAACAACTCGCGCTTCAGCTGCTCGTCCTCGACGATCGCCTCGATCGCGGCATCCGAGCCCTCCACGTCGTCCAACGACGTCGCGAAGGCCAAGCGCTCGAGCGCCGCGCCCCGGTCCTCCTCGGACACCTTGCCGGACCGCATTCCGCGGTCCAACGACTTCTCGATCGCCGCGCGCGACTTCTCGGCACGGGACGGATCGACCTCGACGACCGTGACATCAACGCCCGAGCGGGCGCAGACCTCCGCGATCCCGGACCCCATCAAGCCGCCGCCGATCACTCCCACGCGCATGGGCGTGGACCGTATCGGAGGCTACGCAGCTTCGGCGTGCACGGGAACAACGCAGACGCAGTTGCGCGGCCTCGTCGATCCGGGAAGGAGCATCCGGCCCGCACCGCGCTCGACGGCTTCTTGCCGAGCGACGTCGCAGGCTTCCTTCCGGTCGTCGACGTGGTGCGCCACGGGCGTCTCCGAGCCGTGATCGTCGATGTAGATCACGTCGTACATCATGGACTCAGTGTGGAGTTGGGAGCGGACGTACCGCATGCAACTACGTGTAGCAGCGCTACCGTTTTGCGTGCAGACCAAGCAGTTCGCGGAGGTGACATCGCCTTCGAGGAAAGTCCGGACACCACAGGGCACGGTGGTCGGTAACGCCGACCCGGGGAAACCCGCGGGAAAGTGCCACAGAAATCACACCGCCTACGTCCGTGGTCATCGGCCACGGGCCGGCAAGGTTGAAATGGTGCGGTAAGAGCGCACCGGCGCCGCGGTGACGCGGCGGCCAGGCAAACCCCACCCGGTGCAAGGCCAAGCAGGACCGTTTGCAGGTTGCCCGCCAAGGTCCAGGTCGGCCGCACAGATGGATGGCTGCTCACGACAGAATCCGGCTTATAGGTCTGCTACGGGAAGGGCCCCCGCGAGACGGGGGCTCTTCCTATTACGCGCGTGACCGGGCGCGCGGATGCCTCTTGTCCTGTTCTTCGATCGATGCGAACATGTGTTCGTCTTGATCGTCTGCGTCCTCATCCCGCGCTTCGAGCTCGCCGTCGCGGCAGGGAGCCGCGAGGCGCTCGCCCAGGGGCCGCTGGCGCTGGCTCCCGAGGTGGGCCGCGAGCAGTTCATCGGCGAGGTCTCGGCCGCCGCCGAGGCCTTCGGCGTGCGGGCCGGGCTGCGGCTGGGGGAGGCGCTCGCGCGCTGTCCGACGCTGCGGCTCGTCGCTCCCGACCCCGCGGGGGTGGCGGACGAGTGGGACCGCCTGCTGGGGGCGCTCGAGGGGATCGGCGCGGCGGTCGAGCCCGGCCGCCCCGGCCTCGCGTGGTTCGATTCCCAAGGACTGCGAAACCTCCACGGCGGGTCGGTCGAAGGCGTGATCGCCGCGGCCCGCAGGGCCCTCGGGACACCGGCGCGCCTCGGCGCCGCCCCCTCGCGCTTCGCCGCCCTCGCGGCGGCTTCCCGCGCCCGCGTCCGCCGCGCCGAGATCGCGCCCTCCAGCCCGGCGCGGCTGGCTGCCTACCTCGCGCCGCTGCCCGTCGACCTGCTCGGCGCGCGGCCGCAGACGGCCGCTCTCCCCGAGACCCTTGAGCGCTTCGGGATCGGCACGCTCGGCGAGCTGGTCAAGCTCCCGCGCACGGCGCTCGCCGATCGCTTCGGCCAAGCGGGCCCGCTGGCGCGCGATCTCGCGCGTGGGCGCGACACCCCGCTGCGCCCCCGCCGCGCCGCCGAACGGCTCGAGGAGCGGCTCGAGCTGCCCGAGTCGGCCTCCGGCCAGCAGCTCGAGCGCGCGCTCGGGCTGCTCATCGACCGGTTGCTCGCACGCCGCGAGCGCCGCGGCCGGCCGCTGCGCGCCGCTGTCCTCGGCGCCCGGCTCGTCGGGGGCGGGAGCTGGCGTACGCGCGTGACCTTCCGCGAGGCGCTCGCCGACCCGCGGCGCATGCGCATCGTCCTCGCTCCCCGCCTGGGCGAGCTGCCCGCGCCCGCGGACACCCTGCGCCTGCGCGCCGAGGGCTTCGGCCCGCCGTCCGGCGACCAGCGCGCCCTGCTGGCCGAGGCCGCGGCCGCCCGCGCCGCCCGCCTGCGCGAGGCGGTCCGCCAGGCTCGCGCCGCCGCGGGGCCGGACGCCGCGCTGCGCATCCTGGCGGTCGATCCTGACTCGCGCGTGCCCGAGCGCCGGCTCGCGCTGACCCCCTGGGATCCATGAGGCCCCGCCGGCTCGCCGAGCCGCGCCCGGCCACCGTCCGTGCCGGCGCCGACGGCCATCCCGAGACGATCGACGGCCGCCCCGTGGAGGCCGTCCGCGAGTCCTGGCTGATCGAGGACCGCTGGTGGACCGACCTGCCGCTCCGGCGCCGCTACTGGGAGGTGGTAACCGCCGACGGCCGCAACCTCGTCGCCTTCCGCGACCTGGTCCGCGGCCGGTGGTACATCCAGCGTTGAGATCCATAGGCTGCGCCCGGTGATCGACCGTTCCCGCCTGCGCGAGCTGCTCGACCGCGAGCGAGCCGCCTTCGCCGCCGCCCATCCCCGCTCGCAGGCCGCCTACGCCGCCGCCCGCCCGCACCTGCTCGGTGGCGTGCCCATGACGTGGATGAATCTCGCGGCCGGCGGCTTCCCGCTCTACCTCGACCATGCCCGCGGCGCACGGGTGACCGACCTCGACGGCCACGAGTACGTCGACTTCGCGCTCGGCGACACCGGCGCCATGGCCGGCCACTCGCCGCCCGCCACGGTCGAGGCGATCGTCCGCCGCACGCAGGAGCGGGGCGGCATCACGGCGATGATGCCGACGGAGGACGCCGCCTGGGTGGGCGCGGAGCTGCACAGACGATTCGGCCTGCCGCAGTGGTCGTTCACGCTCACCGCGACGGATGCCAATCGCTGGGCGATCCGCCTGGCGCGCCAGGTCACGCGGCGCCCGAAGATCCTCGTCAACGCTTGGTGCTACCACGGCAGCGTCGACGAGTCGTTCGCGGTCGTCGACGGCGGCCGTGTCGTGCCGCGTGAAGGAAACGTGGGCGCGCCGGTCGACGTCGCGCTCACCACCCGCGTCGCCGAGTTCAACGACGTCGAGGGCCTGGCCGCCGAGCTCGCGCACGAGGACGTCGCGGTCGTGCTCATGGAGCCGGCGCTGACCAACATCGGCATCGTGCTTCCCGAGCCGGGCTATCTCGAGGTGGTGCGCCGGCTCACCCGCGAGCACGGGACGCTGCTGATCGACGACGAGACGCACACGTTCTCCGCCGGCCCCGGCGGCGCGACCCACGCCTGGGGGCTCGAGCCCGACATCGTGACGATCGGCAAGGCGATCGCGGGCGGCGTGCCGTCCGGCGCGTTCGGCGTCTCGGCCAAGCTCGCCGAGCGGATCGCCGCCGAGGAGGACGCCGACCTCGTCGACACCGGCGGCATCGGCGGCACACTGGCCGGCAACGCGCTCTCGCTCGCCGCCACCCGGGCGACGCTCGAGCACGTCCTCACCGACGACGCGTTCGAGGGGATGATCGCCCGGGCCACGCGGTTCGCGGCCGGCGTGCGGGAGGCGATCGGCGACCTGCCGTGGTCCGTCGCCCAGCTCGGCGCCCGCGCCGAGTACCGCTTCGCGTCACCGCCGCCGCGCACGGGCAGCGAGTCGGCGGCTGCCGGCGACGGCGACCTGGAGGACTATCTGCACGCCTACCTCGCCAACCGCGGCGTGCTCATCACCCCCTTCCACAACATGGCGCTGATGAGCCCGGTCACCACGGACGAGGACGTCGACCGTCACACGGAGGTGTTTGCGGCCGCCGTCGAGGAGCTTCGCGTTTAGGAACCTCTTGGGTTCCTCGCAGGCTTTCTTCAGAGAACACCCGCACACTGCGCGCATGACCCGCCTGCGTCCACTGGTGATCCCCGCCGCGGCCTTGGCGCTCGCGACGGCGGCACCGAGCGCTGTGGCGCAGCAGCGCAGGCCGGTCGACGCGTCCAACCCATGGGCTGCTTCCCCTCAGCCCACGTACCTGGTCGCCGCGCATGCGGATGGATTCCTGCATGCAACCGCCGTTCAGCCGACGTCGTCCCTGCCGAACGTCGTGCTGGAGACAAGCGGCGAGGCGGCCAATCCGGACGGCCGGTTCGCGGTGTCGCAACCCCCCGCAGACGTCGCCGTGGCCGGCCGTCCCATCCTTCAGACGGCCCGGGGACCACCATAGGGCCCGGCCCTGCGCGGCGGGCGGGCGGCATGGCCTCCCGCCGCGGTTGCCGGCTCTCGCGCTCAGCAGCCGTCTGACGGGTTGAGCGCCGAGACCTGCTGGAGCGGGACCGCGACGGACTGCTCGCCGCTGATCAGCGTGATCGAGCCCTCCTGGGATTCCGCCAGCTCTCCGCAGGCCGTCTGGCCGGACGTCGTCTGAACCAGCACCTCGCTCCCTGCCTCGCCCGTATTCGACGGCCACCATGACGAGGACGTCGCCAGCGCGAGCAGGATCACCGCCACGAACGTGAGCACGAGGCCGGAGGTCACCCGCCTGCTCGTCTTCTGGATCTCACCCGCTCCGTCCGTCGGCGCCCGGGCGCGGTAGAGCGGCCAGGCCGCCGCCCCGACCAGGTAGGTCGCGATGCAGGCGCACGCGAGCGCCGCGAGCGCGAGGTACATCGAGAGCCACTCGAGCCAGGAAGGCGCGCCGGTCGCGTCGCCGGAGAGCACGCCGCAGAGGCCGATGAAGCCCAGGACGGCGAGCTGGACGCCGTGCCAGCCGCGAGCCGAGTTGCGGAGCTCCGCCAGCCGGCTCTCCGTCGTCTGCACCGGGTCCATGGCGCCGAAGGATGCCGGGAGGTGCCGACGTATTCCGTCTTCCGGTCGTGCGAACATGTGTTCGATGTATGTCGAGCTCCATGCCCACTCGGCCTTCTCGTTCCTCGACGGGGCGTCGCTGCCCGATGAGCTGGCGGCTGCGGCGGTCGAGCTCGGGTACGAGGCGATGGCGCTCACTGACCACAACGGCGTGTCGGGCTCGATGGAGTTCGCGCAGGCAGCTGCGCCGCTCGGCCTGCGGGCGATTCACGGCGCGGAGCTCGATCTCGCGGACGGGCGGCACGTCACCGTCCTGGTGGAGGACGAGCGCGGGTGGCGCAACCTCTGCCACATCCTCACGCTGGCGCACGCGCACACGCGCGGGACGGTCGACGAGACGGCGGAAGATCGCGCGGCTCGCCACGAACGCCGGGGTCGCCACCAGTCGCTCGTGGGGACGCGCATGCGCCGGGTCGACGTTCCGCCGGAGACGTCGCTCGCCACCCTCGCCGAGCACGCGGCGGGGCTCGTGTGCTTGAGCGGCTGCGCGGGGCGCGGCGTCCATGACGAGGCAGGGCTCCGCGCGCTGCTGGACAGCTTCGGCCGCGACCACCTGTGGGTCGAGCTCCAGCGCCCCTTCCAGCGCGACGACCGGGCGCGCAACCGGGCGCTCGCCGAGCTGGCGGTGCGCCTCGGGCTGCCGGCCGTGGCCACGGGCAACGTCCACGTGCACGCACGCGAGCGCGCCCCGTTGCAGGACGCCTTCACCGCGCTCCGCCACCACACGACGCTCGACGCCTCGGAGCCCGTGCGCCGCGGGAACTTCTCCCACGTGCTCGCCTCGCCGGAGGCGATGGCCGCCCGCTTCCCCGAGCATCCGGAGGCGGTGGCGGAGAGCGGGCGGCTCGCGGCGCGGCTACGGTTCGACCTGTGCGCCGACCTCGGCTACCGCTATCCGGGCTCGGAGGACGAGCAGGCGCTCGGCAAGCTGACCGAGCTGTGCTGGGTCCGGCTGGGTGAGCGCTATCCGACGGGCGGGACCCACACGGCCGAGGCGCAGGCTCGGCTCGAGCAGGAGCTGCGGGTCATCGACTCGCTGGGCCTGGCCGGCTTCTTCCTCCTGCACCGCGACCTGCTCGAGCTCGCGCGCGACGTGGCGGTCGATGTGCGCGGTCCGTCGTCGGTGCGCGCGCTGCTGCCTCCGGGCCGCGGGCGCGGCTCCTCCGTGTCCTCCATCGTCTGCTACCTCACCGGCCTCTCGCACATCGACCCGATCACGAACGAGCTCTTCCTCGGGCGCTTCCTCAACGAGGACCTCACCGCGCTGCCGGACATCGATCTCGACTTCCCGCGCGACATCCGGGAGGTGCTGATCCCGCGCGTGCACGAGCGCTACGGGCGCGAGCGGTCGGCGCTCGTGGCCGCGTTCCCCACCTTCCGCTCCCGCGGGGCGATCCGGGAGCTGGGCAAGGCGCTCGGCCTGCCGGCGGGGGAGATCGAGCGGGTGGCGCGGGGGGCGGAGCCGTTCGCGGTGCGCGGCACGGCGGGGGACGTGGAGACCGCGCTGGGGCTGGAGCCGGGCGGGCCGCCGGCGCCGCTCAACGATCCGGACAACCGGGCGCCGTTCGCGATGTCGACCGAGGAATGGCTCGCGATGGTCAACGGGCGCCAGCCGCCCGCGCATCCCGAAGACGTGGTGCATCCGCGGACCAGCGAGGCCCGCTATGCCGCGCTGCCCGGCCGCTGGGGCTGGCTGGCGCGGCTGTGCGACGAGGCGTACGGGCTCCCGCGCCACCTGTCCCAGCACTCGGGCGGGATGATCGTCTCCACCCGCCCGCTGATCGACTGCTGCCCGGTGCTCCCGGCGGCCATGGAGGGCCGCCAGCTCTGTCAGTGGGACAAGGACTCGTGTGCCGACGCCGGGTTCCTGAAGATCGACCTGCTCGGGCTGGGGATGCTCTCGGCGGTCGAGCGCTGCGTAGAGCTGATCGAGCGCAAGCGCGGCGAGCGCATCGACCTCTCGCGGATCCCGTTCGACGACAAGGAGACCTACGCCGCCATCCAGGAGGCCGACACGATGGGGGTCTTCCAGATCGAGTCGCGCGCGCAGATGCAGTCGCTGTACCGGACGCGGCCCGAGTCGCTGGACGACCTCACGATCCAGGTGGCGATCGTGCGCCCAGGGCCGATTCTCGGAGGCGCCGTCAACCCCTACATCGCGCGCCGCCAGCGGATGCGCGAGGACCCCGACTACGTGGTGCCCTACGACCACCCGTCGCTCGAGCCCGTGCTGCGCGACACGCTGGGCACGATCATCTTCCAGGACCAGGTGATTGAGGTGGCGATGGCCTTCGCCGGCTTCTCGCCCGGGGAGGCCGAGGGGCTGCGGCGGGCGATGAGCCGCAAGCGCTCGGCGGCGGCGATCGAGGCCTATCACCAGCGCTTCCTCGACGGGGCGATGGCGACCCACGGAGTGGACGAGGAGACGGCCGAGCGCGTCTACACCATGATCGTCGGCTTCTCCGGCTTCGGGTTCCCCAAGGCCCATGGGGCCGCCTTCGGCCTGCTCGCCTACCAGTCGACCTGGCTGCGCGTCCATCATGCGCCCGAGTTCCTGTGCGCACTGCTCAACGAGCAGCCGATGGGATTCTACGCGCCGGATACGCTGGCCCACGAGGCCCAGCGCCGGGGGATCGAGCTCGCCCCGCCCAACGTCAACGCCAGCGAGGTCGAGTGCACGGTGGAGACCCTCGGCCCACCCGCCCGCGTGCGGATCGGGCTCGGTTACGTCCTCGGCGTCCGGCGCGACGAGGTCGAGGCCCTGGTCGCCACGCGCCGCAAGGGCGGCCCCTTCCGCTCGCTCGCCGACCTCGCCTCACGAGCGGGAGCCGGCCGCCCATCGCTCGAGAAGCTCGCCTGGGCCGGCGCCTGCGACGCCCTCGCCACCCCCACCACCTCCACGGAATCGTCCGGCCGCGTCTCGAGCGCTCGTCGCGCCGCCCTCTGGCAGCTCGGCGTCGCGGCGCCGGGTGAGCGCGTCGCGGACGGGACGCAGCTGGCGCTGCCGCTGGAGGTGCCGGCCGCCCCCGAGCTGCGGGCGCTGAACCCGTGGGAGGGGATGGTGGCGGACTATGCGACGACCGGCCTGACGCTCGGCCCGCACCCGCTCGCCCTCCTGCGCCCGAGTCTCACGGGCACCGTGACGTGCCGCGACCTCGAGAACCTTCCGCACGAGGCGCGGATCCGCATCGGCGGCCTGGTCGTGGCGCGCCAGCGGCCGGGGACGGCGAAGGGAATCGTGTTCATCCTGCTCGAGGACGAGTTCGGCACGATCAACCTGATCGTGCCGCCGCCGGTCTACGAGCGCCACCGCCTCACCGTGCGCTCCGAGCCGTTGATCCTGGCTGAGGGCCGGCTGGAGAAGCTGCCCATCGCGGGCGGGGCGATCAACGTCTACGTCCGCGACCTGCGCCCCCTGGTCGCGCCCGAGGAGGACGCCGCCGGAGTCATCGAGCTCGCCGAGCGCCGCGCGGCCGCGGCCGCCGCAGCGGCGGGCGCCGAGGGCCCCGACCGGGCAACGGCTCCGAGCGCCGCTGCGGTGGCCGCTGGCGCCGACTTCCGCGGCGTCGCCCCGGCCGTGCAGAGCTTCGCTTCGGGGCGCCGCCGATGAGGACCCCGGGTCCCGTACGCGAATGACCGACCGCCCCTCGCCGCCTGAACCGTTAGATTCCCGCCCCGCATGACGACGCTGATCTTCGTGCTCGTATGGGTGGGGCTGGGGCTAGGGCTGCTGCTGGTCGCGATGAGCGGCGGCCCGAGCGGCGCGCTGAAGGGCGTCATGTCCACGAGCCGGCGCGGCCGCAAGGTGGCGATCGTGCTGTTCGGGCTCTCGCTCGTGCTGCTCGGCGTGGTGGTGCCTGCCGCCGTCGTGTCCGCGGTGTCCAACAGCGACGACATCCCGGCGGCGAACGTCAGCTCGCTCACGCCGGCCGAGGAGAGCGGCCGCGAGCTGTTCGGACGCCGGTGTGCGAACTGCCACACGCTGAAGGCGGCCAACGCGATCGCCGCCGTCGGCCCGAACCTCGACCAGCTGCGCCCGAACGAGGCGCTCGTGCTCGACGCGATCGAGAACGGCCGCGCGCGCGGCAACGGCCAGATGGCCGCCGACCTCTACACGGGCGAGGACGCGGAGCACGTCGCAAGCTTCGTCGCCAAGGCCGTCGGCCAGACCGAGCAGTCCGGCGGTTCCGGCGAGCAGTCCGGCGGCTGACGATGATCGCGGTCTCGCGGGCCGTCGCGGTCGGCCGCTGACGAACGTCACGCACCCTGCGGGAAACGGCTGAGCGAGGCGTTGCGGTTGCCGCCGGGACGACTGTTAAGGTTTCGGACAATCCGCTGAGTTCCCGAGAGAGGACGGGAAGCGGGGGACCCAAAGCAGGTGGGGCGAGTCGTCGTCCGGCGGATGCCGGGCGGTGTAGCGCCGCTCGTCGGCGCGAGCCCGGCAGCTAACCCCGTAAGCCGCAAAGGACGAGCCGAATGCCAGATCACGAGGCCCGGCCCCGGGCCGTTTACGACCACACAGAGGACGAGCCGCGACAGGGGCGCCACCGGCGCCAGGCCGCCGACTGGGGCGTCGGAGAAGAGCTCTTCGACCACATGCCGAGTCGCCGCTTCGCCCGCCGCGGCGACGATCACCAGATCCCGCGCGGCGGTGCCGACGACGGCCGGCGCACGATCGTGATCGAGCACGGCGAGCCCGGGCCGCCAGTCGAGGAGACGGCGGACGACGAGGCATTCGCCTCGCGCGAGGAGGCGCTCCGCGCCCGCCGCGCGCACGACGCGCTGTGGGGCGGCGACGAGCCGTTCGCGGACGCGCCGGCCGGTGAGCTTGTCCCCGACGATGCCCAGGCTGGCGCCGGCCAGCCGGCTGACGTCGACGAGCCGCCCGTCCCGCGGGCGTCGGCAGCCGGGCCGTCCGGCTGGGGCTCCGAGCAGACCGACGAGGTCGCTCGTGGTGGGGTGGAGGGGCGACGCACCGTGAAGATCGGTGGCCGGCCCGGCGATTTCTACGCCCCGTCCGAGCGTCGGCGCCCGCCGCGGACCGTGCACGAGCGGCTCGGCCCGCGGCCGGACCGGATCGCCGCGTGGGCCTGCGCGCTCGGCCTGCTGCTGATCCTCATCGCCATCCTCACGCAGTAGTCGTCGTCGCCGGCTCCACGTTGGGCGCTGAGAAGTAGACCGCGCACGCGGTCGCTGCGTATTCCGGTTGTAGGTGCCGCCCCAGCGGCCTACACTTACATACCGTAAGGAAGACGGCCGGTCAGGCCGGGCGCCTTCCGCCCTCCGGAACCCACGGCGGTCGTTATGCCCACGAAGAAGACCCATATGAGCCGCTTCCAGATCCACGACGAGCTGACCGCTCCCGAAGGTTCGCTCCCCGTGCTGAAGGCCGCTCTCGCCAGCGCCGGCCAGCTGCCGAACTTCCTCGGCGTCCTCGCCGGCTCCCCCGCGGCCCTGCGCGGCTACACGCGCTTCCGCGGCGAGCTGCGGCACGGCACGCTGCCACTCCCGACCCTCGAGCGGATCGCGCTGGCGGCCGCCCAGCACCACCACTCGGAGCCCGGGCTCGCCATCCACAGCCGGACCGCCCGCCAGGCCGGGCTCGGCCTCGACGAGGTCGCGCTGGCCCGCGAATGGGAGTCGCGCGACCCCCGCGAGGCGTCGCTCCTCAGATATCTCAAGCCGCTCGTGACGCAGCGAGGCGGGTGCCCGCAGCACCTCCAGGAGGAGGCTAAGGAGGCGGGCTGGAGCGACGAGCAGCTCCTCGAGGCCATCGCGGTGCTGAGCGTGGAATGCTTCACGGCGATGGTCAACGTCGCCGGCGAGGTCCCCGTGGACGGCTCCGTCGAGGAGACCCGGGTGCTTCGCGCCGCCTGAGAACCCGATGTCCCCGCACGGCACCCGTCCGAAGGTCGCGGTCGCGACGCTCGACCGCCCCGGCGATTGCCGGTGCTGCCCCAACTTCCACACCGCGGTCGAGCTGGTCGGCAAGCGCTGGACGGGAGCGATCCTCTACGTGCTGCTGGCCGCCAACCGGCCGCTGCGCTTCAGCGAGATCGCCCACGCGGTGCCCGACCTCTCCGACCGCCTGCTCTCGGAGCGCATGAAGGAGCTCGAGTCCAACGGCATCGTCGAGCGCCGAGTGACCGGCGCCGGCCCGGTGCGCGTCGAGTACCTCCTCACCGAGCGCGGGGCGGCGCTGAGCGCTCCCCTCGGCGAGCTCAAGCGCTGGGCCGACCGCTGGATGAACTGAGTCCGGACCGACCGCCGGTCGAACTCGGTGGGGACCGACGGTCCAGCGATGGTGGGCTAGTCTCCCGGCCGTGCCAGCCGACGTCGACAAGCCGCAGACACACGACGACGTCAAGGCGCTCGTCGATGCGCGCGGGATCCGCTTCATCCGCCTCTGGTTCACGGACATCCTGGGCCAGCTGAAGTCGTTCTCGATCAACGCCGAAGAGCTCGACGACGCCTTCGAGGGCGGCATGGGGTTCGACGGCTCCTCGATCACCGGCTTCAACGCGATCGAGGAGTCGGACATGATCGCCATGCCCGACCCGACCACGTTCAACGTCCTCCCGTGGCGACCGGAGGAGAACGGCGGTGGCGTCGCCCGCATGTTCGCCGACGTCCTCACCCCCGAGCGGGAGCCCTACGAGGGTGATCCGCGACACGTGCTGCGCCGCGCCTGCCAGCGCGCCACCGAGATGGGCTTCGACGACTTCTTCGTCGGCCCCGAGCTCGAGTACTTCCTGTTCAAGGACTCGCACAGCACCGAGGTGCTCGACGAGGGTGGCTACTTCGACCTCACGACCCTCGACGCGGGCTCCGACGTCCGCCGCGACACCGTGCTGGCGCTCGAGAAGCTCGGCATCGACGTCGAGTACTCCCACCACGAGGTGGGGCCGAGCCAGCACGAGATCGACATGCGCTACGCCGCCGCGCTGAAGATGGCCGACGACTGCATGACGTACCGCATCACGGTCAAGGAGATCGCGCTCAAGTACGGCTGGCACGCGACGTTCATGCCCAAGCCGCTGTTCGGCGAGAACGGCTCCGGCATGCACACGCATCAGTCGCTGTTCAAGGACGGGCGCAACGCCTTCTACGACGCCGACGACAAGTACTTCCTGTCGGACATCGGCAAGGCGTTCATCGCCGGCCAGCTCCGCCACGCGCGCGAGATCTGCTCGATCTTCGCCCAGTGGGTGAACTCCTACAAGCGGCTCGTCCCCGGGTACGAGGCGCCGGTCTACGTGGCGTGGAGCCGGCGCAACCGCTCGGCGCTCGTCCGCGTCCCGCTCTACCACCCCGGCAAGGAGCAGGCCACGCGCATGGAGCTCCGCTGCCCCGACCCCGCCTGCAACCCGTACCTGACGTTCGCGGCGCTGCTGATGGCCGGCCTCGAGGGCATCGACCGCGGCTACGAGCTGCCCGAGCCGATGGAGAAGAACCTGTACCACCTGAGCCCGGACGAACGCCGCCGGCTCGGAATCGAGCAGCTCCCCGAGACGCTCGGCGAGGCGATCGAGATCACCGCCGAGTCAGAGCTCGTGCTCCGGACCCTCGGCGAGCACATCTTCAACCGCTACGTAGAGATCAAGCGCCAGGAGTGGGAGGACTACCGCGTGCAGGTCACGCCGTGGGAGCTCGACCGCTACCTGTCGATCCTGTAGCGCAGCGACGACTGCCACCAGACCCACCCGCCGAGGATGAACGTCAGCGCGGGCACGAGGATCGACCGTACGACGAACGTGTCGAGCAGCACGCCGAAGGCGACGATGAAGCCGATCTCGGTGAGGAAGATGAGCGGCAGCACGGCCAGCGCCTCGCCGTCATCGGACGGGATCGGGCCCCTGGGTGCCCTTGGTGAACGGCGGCGGGTCGGTCTCGAGGCTCCTCGCCAGCTCCCGGGCGGCCCGACGGTCGGCCGGCGTGAGCCCGCCGTCGCGGGCGATGACCGTCACCGCGGGGGCGACCTCGCCGTCCTCGAACTGCTCGATTGCCTCGATCGCCTTGACCAACTGGGCGTCCCCGGGCAGAAACGAGGTCGTCTCGTTCTCCTGCACGTCCTCGAACTTGCCGGCGAGCGGGCCTACCGACGCCACCACGACGAGCGCGACGGCGAGCACGAAGAACTTGCGGATTCGCCGCGCGGGGAGCGTGAGGAGCTTGGTCAGGACGGGCAACAGCCTCGCACGGGTACGGCCGGCTGTGCGCCGCCGATCAGTCGCCCGCCAGCTGCGCACGCAGCTCGTCGGGCTCGGTGACCGGCCGCAGGCAGGCGAAGCGCTCGCACACGTACGCGGTGGCGCGCCCGTCGACGGGAGAGCGGCCCTCGAGCAGCGGGACGTCGCCGTCCTCGCCGCCCGCGAGCACGAGGTGCGGGCGGAACGCCTCGCGCACGACGCGCTCGAGCGGCTCGCGGCCGGGCCCCACGAGCGCCACCTCGCGGACGTCCGCGAGCTGGAAGTCGATCGCCTGCAGCAGGTGGCCGAACGCGGTCGGGTGCTGGGGCGCCACCGTGTGGAGAAGCCGGATGACGCCCAGCGCGGCGTCCTCGTAGCGGGCCTCGCCGGTGAGCCGCGCGAGGCGCAGCAGGCCGAACGCGGCCGACGAGGACCCGGACGGGATCGGCGCGTCGTCGAGGTCCTTGCGGCGGGCGATCAGCGGCTCGTGATCGGCCGCGGTGGAGAAGAACCCGCCGCGCTCCGGGTCCGCGAAACGCTCGAGGATCTCGTCGGCCGTCCGCCGCGCCTCGCGGAACCAGCGCGCGTCGAATGTGGCCTCATAGAGCGTGAGCAGCGCCTCGAGCAGGAACCCGTGGTCCTCGAGGTAGGCGTTCAGATGTGCGGTGCCGCGGTTGTATGTCCGCAGCAGCCGCCCGTCGGTGCCGCGCAGCTCGCGTTCGATGAACTCCGCGGCGGCCACGGCCGCGTCGAGGTAGCGCGGTTCGCGCAGCACCGCGCCCGCGTCGGCGAGCGCCGAGATCATGAGCGCGTTCCAGGCCGTCAGGCGCTTGTCATCGAGCCCCGGCCGTACGCGCTGCTCGCGCGCCGCGAGCAGCCCGGCCTTGATCTCGCCGAGCCGCTCCGGATCCGAGGTGGCCCGCACCGGGATGCTGGCGCCCTCGAAGTTGCCGGCCTCGGTCATCCCGAAGTGCTCGATCGCGGCCTCCGCGAGCTCGGGCTCGAGCGCCTCGCGCACCTCGTCCAGCCGCCAGACGTAGAAGCGGCCCTCGACGCCCTCCGAGTCGGCGTCCAGCGCGCTGGCGAACCCGCCCTCCTGCTGCCGCAGCTCGCGCAGCGCCCAGTCGAGCGTCTCGCGCGCCACGCGCTCGAAGAACGGCTCGCCCGACACCTGGAAGCCGTGCAGGTACGCGCGCGCGAGCAGCGCGTTGTCGTAGAGCATCTTCTCGAAGTGGGGGACGACCCAGCGGTTGTCGACCGAGTAGCGGGAAAAGCCCCCGCCGAGCTGGTCATACATGCCGCCGGTGGCCATCCGGCGCAGCGTGTGCAGCGCCATCTGCCGCTCCCCGCGGCGCAGCAGGAATTCGATCACCGAGGGCGCCGGGAACTTCGGCGCGCCGCCCCAGCCGCCCCAGTCGGCGTCATAGGTGCGGCGCAGCAGCGCCTGCGCGGCGTCGAGCGACGCGGGGTCGAGCTCGGCGTCGGGCGCCTCGATCGCCGCCGACGCCCGCAGCCGCTCCACCACGCGCTCGGCGGAGCCGGCGATCTCCTCGCGCTGCTCCCGCCACGCTCGCGCCACGCCCTCGAGCACCATCGGCCAGCTCGGCATGTTCTGGCGCGGCGCCGGCGGGAAGTAGGTGCCCGCGTAGAACGGCACTCCGTCCGGCGTCAGGAACGCGTTCAGCGGCCAGCCGCCGTGGCCGGTCATCGCCTGCACGGCGTCCATGTAGATCGCGTCGACGTCCGGCCGCTCCTCGCGGTCGACCTTCACGCACACGAAGTGCTCGTTCATGAGCGTCGCGATGTCCGGGTCCTCGAACGACTCGCGCTCCATCACGTGGCACCAGTGGCAGGCCGAGTAGCCGATCGAGACGAGCAGCGGCTTGTCCAGGTCACGGGCGCGCGCGAGCGCCTCCTCGCCCCAGGGATGCCAGTCCACGGGGTTGTCCTTGTGCTGGAGCAGGTACGGCGACGTCTCGTCGGCGAGGCGGTTCATGGAAATAGTGTGCGGCCTACTCGCACTCGCAAGCTCGCGCGAGCGCCTTAGCATGCATTAGCCATGAGCCATCATCGCGAAACGATCACGGCGGAACCCGGACCGCCCGCGGCCGGTCCCTACTCGCACGCCGTCGTCTCCAACGGCCTCGTCTTCCTGTCCGGCCAGACCCCGGTCGACCCGGAGACCGGGCAGCTCATCGAGGGCTCGATCGGCGACCGCACCCGCCGCTGCCTCGACAACCTCGCGCTCGTGGCCAGTGCCGCCGGCGCCGAGCTCTCCGACGCCGTGCGCGTCGGGATCTATGTGACCGACATGTCGACCTTCCAGGAGGTCAACGAGGCCTACGGCGCGTACTTCACGAGCGACCCGCCTGCGCGCAGCACGATCGGTGTCGCGGCGCTGCCGCTGGGGGCCGACGTCGAGATCGACATGGTGGTTGCGCTCCCCGACTGAGAACACCGACTCGCGCAGTTGGTATTAGGGTTGCCTAATTAGGGCACCCCGAAGGATTGCGGAGGTGGGACTTCGCGATCCTCGCCGCTCGCTACGCCGAGGACCGCGGAGCCGCGGCGGCCCGCGACGCGCGCGAGTCGTTCGCCGCCCTGCGCGCCGCGGCCGTGACCGGCGCGGGGGTGACCGCCGCCCGCCGGCGGGCCGCCGCCACCCTTGACGGCTTCACCGCCGCCCCGCTCACCGGCGAGGAGGCCGCACGCCGCGCCCAGCAGCTGCTGCGCTTCGCGGCCCTCGTCCCCGTCGAGCACGGGCGCGGTGTGAGCGACGGCCGGGTGACGAAGGACTTCGAGATCCAGGAGGCCGTCGCGTTCCACGGCGGCGCTCGCGCGGCGCTGGCGGACCTGCACGACGCGCTCGCCGAACGGGACCCTGCACGCACCGCCGCGGCCGCAGCCGGCCTCGAGCGGCTCGGCGCGGTGGTCGGCCAGGCCGCCCGGCAACCCGACGGCGTCGCCGAACCAGGCGAGGTCGAGGCGCTGGCCAACCGCATCGACGGGGAGCTCTCCGGCGCCATGCCGCCCGCGTGGCGTGAGCCGAGCGAGGAGTCCGACTTCGACCTCATCGCGCTCACGCTCGATCGCATGGAAGCGGCCGTCGGCGCGGTGAGTACCGCCAGGCCGAGCAGGCCCACCTCGAGGCCTACGCGTTCTTCGAGTTCGGACCCGAGCGCTGCTTGCAGGTGTTCGACGCCGGCGTCGCGCTCGACATCCAAGGGCTGAGCTGGTTCGGCGCCGGCGGCGAGCCCGGCCTCGCCCGCCTGATCGCGGAGGGCGCGCCGCGACGCGAGGTGCGCGAGAACCGCCTCGTGCTCGACGCCAGGCTGGCCGACGCCGCGGCCACGCTCGGCGACGGCGCGAGCCGGGCCACGGTCGTCACCAACGCGGCGATCATCGTCTTCCGCGAGGGCCTCGAGGCCGTACTCATCCTCGCCGCCATCACGGCCTCGTTCGCCGGCGCCCGCCGCCGGCTGCGCCGGCCCGTGCTCCTGGGTGCGGGGCTCGGCCTGGTGGCCTCCGTCGCCACCTGGCTGCTCGCGCTGACGCTGCTGCGCTCGCTCGAGCATACGGCGAGAAGCTCGAGGCGGTCGTCGGCCTGCTGGCGGTCGGTGTGCTGCTGCTGATCACCAACTGGTTCTTCCACCGCGTCTACTGGAGCGAGTGGATCGCCAAGTTCCACCGCCGCCGCGAGGCGCTCGAGCGGATCGATCGGGGCGGGCTGCTCGGCTTCCTCTCGGCCCAGGCGGCGGGCCTCGCCGTCCTCGGCCTCACGAGCGTCTACCGCGAGGGGTTCGAGACCGTGCTCTTCCTGCAGTCGCTGCAGCTCTCGGCCGGGACGGTCGCCGTGCTCGAGGGGGCCGGGCACGGTCTCGCCATGACGCTGGCCGTCGCCGTCGCGACCTTCGCGCTGCAGCGCAAGCTGCCGTACAAGCGGATGCTCGTCTACACGGGCGTCATGATCGGGTTCGTGCTCGTGGTCATGGTCGGGCAGACCGCCCGCACGATGCAGGGCACGGGCTGGCTGTCGATCACGAGCCTCGGCTCGGAGCTGCCGTACTGGCCGGGCCTGTGGTTCGGCGTCTATCCCACGTGGGAGACGGTCGGCGCGCAGATCGCCTCGGCCGCCTTCGTGATCGGCTCGTTCTTCCTCGCCAAGCAGCTGCGCGTCAAGCGACCGCAGCGGCGTGCGCGAACGCGACGGTCCGGCGTAGCATCAGGGGCCTGATGGCGACCCACGCACGCAGCGGGGTGACCGCCGCCGACATCGAGGCGGCGCGCCCCGCCGTCGACGCGATCGCCCGCCGTACGCCCGTGCTCTCCTCGCGGACGATCTCCGAGCGGGCCGGCGGCGTGGTCTCGCTGAAGGCCGAGAACCTGCAGCGCACGGGCTCCTTCAAGCTGCGCGGCGTGTCGTCGAAGCTGGCCGCGCTCGGGGATCGCGGCTGCGCGGCCGGCGTGGTCGCGGCCTCGGCCGGCAACCACGCGCAGAGCCTGGCCGCCGCCGCCCGCGCGCGCGGCGTCCCGTGCGAGGTGTTCGTGCCATCGGACGCGCCGCTGGCGAAGGTGGAGGCGGCGCGCGGCCAGGGGGCGATCGTGAATCTCGGGGGCGGCTCGGTCGACGAGTGCCTGGCGCTCGCCCAGGAGCGCTCGCGCGACGGCGGCCTGGCCTTCGTCCATCCGTTCGACGACCCGGACATCGTCGCGGGTCAGGGATCGCTCGGCCTCGAGCTGCTCGAGGAGGTGCCCGACCTCGCTCGCGTGGTCGTGCCCGTCGGCGGCGGCGGGCTGTGCTCCGGTGTCGCGATCGCGGTCAAGGCCGCGCGCCCCGAGGTCGAAGTGATCGGCGTCCAGGTCGCGGCCTGCGCGCCGTACCCCGAGTCGCTGCGCCGCGGCGAGCCGGTGGCCGCCTCCTCGGTGCTCACGATCGCGGACGGGATCGCGGTCAAGCGCCCGGGCGACCTCACGCTCGACCTGCTCTCGCGCTACGCCGACGGCATCGTGGTCGTCGAGGAGGACGCGGTCGCGGAGGCCATGGTGGTGCTCATGGAGCGCTGCAAGCTCGTGGTCGAGGGGGCGGGAGCCGTGGGCGTGGCCGCGCTGCTGGGCGGGCAGGTGACGGCGAGCGGCGGCGGCACGACGGTCGCGGTGCTCTCCGGCGGCAACGTCGATCCGGGGCTGTTGGCCGCGGTTGCCCGCCGCAACGAGACCGAGTCCGGGCGCCGCCTCGTGCTGCTCACTCGCGTGGCCGACCGCCCAGGCCATCTCGCGCATCTGCTCGCCAAGGTCGCCGACGCGGGCGCCAACATCGTCGATGTCGCGCACGTGCGCGAGGGTCTCGACCTGCACGTGCGCGAGACCGCGGTCGAGCTCGTGATCGAGACGCGCGGCCGCGACCACGCTCAGAGCGTCGTGGATGACCTTCGCCAGGCGGGTTTCGAGGCGCAAGTCCTGCGTTAGCCACGTTTCACACGTGCGGCGGCGGGGGATGCGCCCCATGGAGGCCCACTAGGGAGGAGCACTCATGGGGACCAGGTCGCGAAAGCGCTCAATCGCCATCTGGACGTTGGTCGCGATCGTCGGCGCCGTGTCGTGGGGCGTGATCGCGCTCGTGCGCGGGGAGCAGATCTCGGCGGCGTGGCTGATCGCCGCCGCACTCGGCTCGTACTTCATCGCCTACCGCTTCTACGCGCGCTTCATCGCGCGCAAGGTGCTGGGGGTCGACGACAAACGGGCCACGCCGGCGGAGCGGCTCGAGGACGACCACGACTTCCAGCCCACCGACCGGCGCGTCTTGTTCGGCCACCACTTCGCGGCGATCGCGGGGGCCGGACCGCTCGTCGGGCCGGTGCTCGCCGCCCAGATGGGCTACCTGCCCGGCACGATCTGGATCATCGTCGGCGTCATCTTCGCCGGCGCCGTGCAGGACATGGTGATCTTGTTCTTCTCCATGCGCCGCAACGGCAAGAGCCTGGGCCAGATGGCGCGCGACGAGATCGGCCCGGTCGGCGGCGCGGCGGCGCTGATCGCGGTCTTCTCGATCATGATCATTCTGCTCGCCGTCCTCGCGCTGGTCGTCGTCAACGCGCTGGCCGAGTCGCCGTGGGGGACGTTCTCGCTCGCGATGACGATCCCGATCGCGGTGTTCATGGGCTTCTACCTGCGCATGATCCGCCCGGGGCGGGTGATGGAGACGACGGCGATCGGCGTCACGCTGCTGCTGCTCGCGATCGTCGCCGGCGGCTTCGTGCAGGACTCGTCGCTGGCCGACACGTTCACGCTCTCGCCCGAGGCGCTCACCTTCTGCCTGATCGGCTACGGGTTCCTTGCGTCGGTGCTGCCGGTGTGGATGCTGCTGACCCCGCGCGACTACCTGTCGACGTTCATGAAGATCGGCACCATCGTGCTGCTCGCGGTCGGCATCGTCGTGACGCTGCCGGTGATGCAGAACGAGGCGGTCACGCCGTTCGCCTCGAACGGCGAGGGACCCGTGTTCGCCGGCTCGCTGTTCCCGTTCGTGTTCATCATCATCGCGTGCGGCGCGCTGTCGGGCTTCCACTCGCTGATCGCCTCCGGCACGACGCCGAAGATGATCGAGAAGGAGTCGCAGGTCCGCTTCATCGGCTACGGCGCGATGCTGATGGAGTCGTTCGTCGCCGTGATGGCGATCATCGCCGCCTCGATCATCGACCCCGGGCTCTACTACGCGATGAACGCGCCGGCCGCGGTGGTGGGCGACAGCGTCCAGTCGGCCTCCGCTGCGGTCAATGACCTCGGCTTCGCCATCTCCCCTGGCGAGCTCCAGTCTGCGGCGACGGCGGTCGAGGAGGAGACGCTGGTGGCCCGCACCGGCGGGGCGCCGACGCTCGCCATCGGCATGTCCGAGATCTTCTCGGGAGCGACCGGGAACAGCCTGAAGGCCTTCTGGTACCACTTCGCGATCATGTTCGAGGCGCTGTTCATTCTCACCACGGTGGACGCGGGCACGCGGGTCGGGCGCTTCATGCTGCAGGACACGCTGGGCAACGTCTGGAAGCCGATCGGCCGCGTGGGCTGGAAGCCGGGCCTCTACGCCACCAGCGCGATCGTCGTCGCCGCGTGGGGCTACTTCCTCTATACGGGCGTCACGAACCCGCTCGGCGGGATCAACCAGCTGTTCCCGCTGTTCGGCATCGCCAACCAGTTGCTGGCGGCGGTGGCCCTGACCGTCGGCACGACGCTGCTGATCAAGGCCGGCAAGCTCAAGTGGGCGTGGGTGACGGGCGTACCGCTGGCCTGGGACGCGGCGGTGACGCTCACCGCCAGCTACCAGAAGGTGTTCTCGAACGATCCCATGATCGGCTTCTTCGCCCAGCGCGACCGGTTTCGGGACGCGCTTGCCGCCGGGGAGGTGCTGCCGCCGGCCACGAACGTGGACGACATGAATGCGGTGGTCACGAACTCGACCGTCGACGGCGTCCTCGCAGCGCTGTTCGCGGTGCTGATCATCGTGGTCATCCTCGACGCCTCGCGCATCTGGTTCAAGGCGATCCGGGCGCGCGAGCCCCTGCCCTCGACCGAGGCGGAGTACGTACCGTCGCGGATCCGCGCTCCCTCCGGCTTGTTCGCCACGGCCGAGGAGCGGGCGGTGCTGGCCGGCGGCGACGGGCGCTTCATGCGCGACGAGCGCGAGGTCACGGGAATCGGATCCCAACCACCCGGGCCATGACGCTCCGGCAGGCCCTGTCCGGCGTGCGCTGGTACCTGCGCGAGGTCTCCGGCGAGTCCGGCTACGACCGCTACGTGGCGCACATGCGGCGCGACCATCCGGGCCAGCCCGTGATGTCGCGCCGCGAGTACGAACGTCGCCGTCAGGACGCGCGCGAGGACAACCCTCGCGCGCGGTGCTGCTGACGGCCCCCCAGGGCTACGCGCCGACCCGGAAGCGGTTCACGAGATCTCCTGGGCGAGGGCGGTGGGGAGGAGGGACGCGAAGGCCACGATGTCCTTTGCCGCCTGGGCGGGCCGCTCCCAGTGCGGGCAGTGGCCGCTGCCGGCGTACGCCGCGAGCCGTGAGCGCGGGATGGCCCTGAGCAGCGCCTCCTGCGAGGCGCGGGAGCAGTACGCGTCCTGGTCACCCCAGAGGATCAGCCCCGGCGCCTGAATCGTGCCGGTCTCGGTCGGGGGCTCGGCGTCCATCATCTCCCGGAGCCACGCCTTCCAGACCCGCGCCGGGAGCTTGCGGCTGTCGGCGACGATCCGATCCAGGAACGCCGCGGAGGGTCCCGTGCGCGCGTTACCGCCGTGCTACTCCGCTGCTACCGCCGCCTCGAGTTGCTGCACGACCATGCGCGCCGCTCCCACGCCCCCCGGCGCGCCGCTTGCTCGCGCGTGCTCGAGCCCCGCACGCGCGTGGGCGAGGGCCGTCTCGCGGTCGGTCGCCGCCTGCGCCAGCCGAAGCTCGGACGCCACGAGGCACATGGCGGCGGGCAGCGAGTGTCCGCGCTCCGCCGTGATGTCCGTGGCGAGGGCGAGCGCCTCCCGGTAGCGCTCGCGGGCGCCGGCCGGGTCACCCGCCACCAGCGTGACGTCTCCCGATGCCGCCGGGGCGTGCCAGCGGCCGATGACCACCGGATCGCGGTGGGCGGCCACGGCCGCGGCGGCGACGTACTCCGCGGCCTCCTCGGCGCGCCCGGCGCGCGCGGCGGCGAGGGCGCACTCGTGCATGAGGTGCGTGTTGCGCTCCCCGAGAGGGCGCTCGGGAGCGGAGGCGAGGGCGCGCTCGCACGCAGCGGCGGCCTCGGCTTCGCGGCCCGCGAGCGCCTCGGCCTCTGCCAGGTCGGCGGCCGCGGCGTCGAGGTCCCCGTCGGGAGGCCGAACCGCGCCGCCGCGCTCCCGCCGCCGAGCGCCAGGGCCCGCTCGCCGGCCTCGACCGCGAGCGCGACGGTCCCCAGGCGGTGGTGCAGCGCCTCCAACCGGGAGGAGACCTCCCGTCGACGAGCACGGGTCCGAGCACGGCGAAGTCCACCGCGCCGACCGTACCTGCGCCGGACGCGCGCCGTCAAAGGGGCGGCTAACCACCTGCGGCCCGCGCAGCGCTCGGCACCGGCAGCTCGGTCCCGACGTCGACCGCATCAGCGACGAGTACGAGCTGGCGATGCTTGCGGCCGCCGCCGAGCGCGACCTCCCGGTACTCGCCATCTGCCGCGGGATGCAGGCGCTCAACCGTCTCGCGCGGCGGCACGCTGATCCAGCACCTGCCCGACGCGTTGTCGCACAGCCAGACCGAGCCCGCGTTCGCCTCGACGCACACGGTCGACGTCGCTCGCGGGTCGCTGCTGCACCGGCTCTCCGGCGCCGCCGAGCTCGGCGTCGGCTCGTACCACCACCAAGCCGTCGACCGCCTCGGCGCCGGCCTGGCGGTGTGCGCCACCGCCTCCACGGGACCGTGGAGGCCGTGTGGGATCCCGCCGCCCGCTTCTGCCTCGGCGTCCAATGGCATCCCGAGGTGCTCACCCACCGGTCGGACCACGCGCCGCTGTTCGCGAGCCTCGTCGCCGCCGCGTGCGGCGTCGCCCCGGTGCTCGCGCTCGCCGTCTAGGTGGCGCCCGTGACGTCGCGCGCGAAGGCGGCGAACACCTCCACGTAGCGCCCGAGGTCCGCGTCGGTGTGGAGCACCGACAGCGTCCATTCCTCGTCGCGGCCCGGAGTCATGAAGATCCCATGGTTCATGTGGTAGAGCCAGGCGAGGTCGGAGAGGTCGTGGTGGATCTTCGTCTGGTAGTCGCGGTACTCGCGCACCGGCTCGGCGCTGAAGACCACGCACCCCTTGGAGCCCATGCCGACGGTGTGCGCCGGGAGGCCGTGCTCGGCGATCACCTGCTCGCAGCCCTCCATCAGCGTGCGGTTGGCGGCGTGCAGGCGGGCATAGGCGTCGTCAGTCAGCACCTCGGTGAGCGTCGCCTGGGCGGCGGCCATCACCAGCGGGTTGCCGTTGAACGTGCCCTGCTGGCGCACGCGGCCGTCGGCCACCAGCTCGGCGAGCGCGTCGGTCATGCCGATCGCGCCGCCCGGCAGCCCCCCGCAGATCGCCTTCGCGAGGCACACGATGTCGGGCTTGATGCGGTAGAGCTCGGTGGCGCCGCCGGCGGCCACGGCGGCGCCGGTCTTGACCTCGTCGAAGATCAGCGTGATGCCGCGGATGGCGGTAAGGTCGCGCACGCGCTCGAGGTAGCCGGCCACGGGCGGGACGATGTTCACGTTCATCATCGCCGGCTCCATGATCAGGCCGGCCACCTGGCCCTCGAGCTCGTCGAGCAGCCGCTCGAGCGCATCGGCGTCGTTGAACGGTACGACGCGGGTGAGGCCGGTCAGCGACTCCGGATAGCCGAGGCCGTACGGCACCGAGGCAGGGCGATCGCGGTCGCCCATGAGCTCGGCGGGCGGCTTGACGGAGACCATCACGGAGTCGTGGTGGCCGTGATAGGTGCCCTCGATCTTGACGATCACGTCGCGCGCGCTGGCCGCGCGGGCGAGGTGGATGGCGTCGAGCGTCGATTCCGTGCCCGAGTTCGTGAAGCGCCAGTGGGGAAGGCCCCAGCGGCGACGGAGCTCCTGCGCGACGACGATCGAGCCCTCGGTGGGGGCGGCGAAGTGCGTGCCGTTGTCCATCTGGGCCTTGACGGCGGCAGCGATCGCGGGGTTGGCGTGCCCCACGCACATGACGCCGAAGCCGTTGTGGAAGTCGACGTACGCGTTACCGTCCACGTCCCACACGCGGGCGCCCTCGCCTCGCTCGAGGTACACCGGCCACGGGTCGCCCGCCTGGAACGCCGACGGCACCCCGCCCGGCATGACGGCCGCGGCCCGGTCGTACATGCGCCCCGAAGCCGCCGTGCGCTCGCGATGGATCGCGCGCTGGCGTTCGGTGAGCGCGGCGACGTGGTCGCGATCGATGCCGGCGGCGGCGGGCTCCATGGTCGTCATGGCGCTCAGCGTATCGGCGCCCCGGGCGGCCGGACCGTGCGGTTATCCCGCCAAGCGGGTGCCAACCGCGCGCCAAGGTTTCGCCAACGGGGGTGGCGCATAGTTCCTCCCAAGCGACACGGAGGTCGCGGAGCAACACCCCCCCAGGGATCGCCTCATATCCCCCCGCGATCCCGGCTCGCGGCGGACGCGGCCTGACCCACCGCCATCCGCCACCCCCTCACGAAGGGCCCGCTCCCCGGCGGGCCCTTCGTCGTTCTACCGCAGCGCCGCCCGGACGACCTTGCCGCTCGCCGTGCGCGGCAGCTCGGGAGCGAAGTCGACGATGCGCGGGTACTTGTAGGGCGCCGTCTGGGTCTTGACGTGGTCCTGCAGCTCGCGCGCCAGGTCGCCGGAGGGCGCGTAGCCGTCCCGCAGCACCACGACCGCACGCACGACGGCCCCGCGGTCGTTGTCGGGCGCCGCGACGACCGCCGCCTCCGCCACCGCGTCGTGCGAGGCGAGGGCGGACTCGACCTCGAACGGCCCGATCCGGTAGCCGGCCGAGACGATCAGGTCGTCGCTGCGGCCGACGAAGTGCAGGAAGCCCTGCTCGTCGCGCTCGACGCGGTCGCCGGTGCGCCACACCGCGCTCGGGCCGGTCGGGGGCGGCTCCTCGCCCAGATAGCCGAGGAAGAAGGTGGGGACCGAGGACGGGTCGGCGACGAGCTCGCCGTCGTCGACGTCGAGGCGGATGCCCGGCAGCGGGACGCCCATGGAGCCGGGGCGGGCGGCGATCCCGAGCGGCATGCCGGTCAGCTGGCCGGTCTCCGTCTGGCCGTAGCCGTCGCGGATCCACACAGTGGTCGCCTCGCGCCAGGCGCCGAGCGCGTCCGGGTCGAGCGGCTCCCCGGCGGCCACCGCGCCCCGCAGGTCGAGCAGCCCCGGGATCTCGGCGCGCTTGGCGATCATCCGGTACTCGGTCGGCGCCATGCACAGCAGGTCGACGCGCTCGTGGGCGAGGATCTCGAGGCGCTCGCGGGGGTCGAAGCGCGCGTCGTGCAGGAGGGCGGCCGCGCCGCGCAGCCAGGGGGCCACGAACGCGTTGCGGGCCGACTTCGACCAGCCGGAGGCGCCGGTGCACCACACGAGGTCACCGGCGCGGGCGTCGAGCCAGTGGCGCGCCTGGAGCATCTGGCCCTGCAGGTACCGCTGGCCATGGAGCGCCGCCTTCGGCGGGCCGGCGGTGCCGGAGGTGAACGTGATCAGGCACGGGTCGTCGGCCTCGAGCTCGGCGGCGGGCGGGACGGGCGCGTCCGGCAGCTCGCCCCACGGCACCCACAGCGTCGGGCCGTCCCAGCCCGCGGCGGCCAGCGCGTCGCCGTTGCGCTCGTCGGCGATCACGAGCCGCGGGTCCGCGACGTCGAGGCGCAGCCGCAGGTCGTGGCGGCGCAGCTGCTCGGTGCAGGGCAGGACGACGAGGCCGAGCCGGAAGGCGGCGACCATGGCGAGCACCCACTCGGCGCGGTTGCCGATCAGCGTCAGGACGACGTCGCCGCGCCGGAGCCCCTGGGCGTCGAGGTGCGCGGCCAGGGCGCGCGTGGCGGCGGCCACCTCGCCGAACGTCCACTCCCGCCGCGACCCGTCGCGGGCGATCTCGACGAGCGCGCGGCTGCGCGGCGGCGCCGCCTCCACGACGTGACTGGCGAAATTCACGAGGGGCAAGGCTATCCTCGCGGCCATGGCCGTCGCGTCGCCGTTCTACGAGAGGACCGACGAGCAGCGGGCGATCCTCGAGATGGTCCGCCAGTTCGTCGACGAGCAGATCCTGCCCGTGGCCGAGCACTACGACCACGAGGACGAATTCCCCGAGCCGATCGTGGAGCAGATGAAGGAGCTCGGCCTGTTCGGGGTGACGATCCCCGAGGAGTACGGCGGGATGGGGCTGGACCTGACGACGTACGCGATGATCGTCGAGGAGCTCTCCCGCGGCTGGATCTCGATCTCGGGCGTCGTCAACACCCACTTCATCGGGTCCTACCTGCTGATGAAGTTCGGCAGCAACGAGCAGCGCTCCCGGCTGCTGCCGCGCATGGCCACAGGGGAGATCCGGGCCGCCTTCTCGCTGTCGGAGCCCGAGCTGGGCTCCGACGTGGCCGCCATCAAGACGACCGGCGTGCGGACCGAGGACGGCGACTGGGAGATCAACGGCCAGAAGATGTGGGTCACCAACGGGCTGCGCTCGGGCGTGGTCTTCGTGCTCGTGCGCACGGACCGGGAGTCCGCGACCCCGCAGAAGGGCATGACCTGCTTCGTCGTCGAGAAGGAGCCGGGCGCGGCGTCGAACCCGGGGCTGACCGTCCCGCCCCAGATCCGCAAGCTCGGCTACAAGGGCGTCGAGTCGACCGAGCTCGTCTTCGACGGCTGCCGCGTGCCCGCCGATATGATCCTCGGCGGCGAGGAGGCCGGCCTGGGCCGCGGGTTCCCGCAGATGATGGACGCGCTCGAGGTCGGGCGCGTGAACGTCGCCGCCCGCGGCGTGGGGATCGCCCAGCGCGCCCTCGAGCTCGCGCTGCGCTACTCCCAGGAGCGGCGGGCATTCGGCAAGCCGATCGCCCAGCACCAGGCGATCCAGTTCAAGCTCGCCGACATGGCGACCAAGGTGGAGGCGGCCCGGCTGCTGACGCTCAAGGCGGCGCGGATGAAGGACGCCGGCGAGCGGTCCGATCTCGAGGCCGGGATGGCCAAGCTGTTCGCGTCCGAGGCCGGCAAGGAGGTCGTCGAGGACGCCTTCCGCATCCACGGCGGCTACGGCTACTCGAAGGAATACGAGATCGAGCGCCTCTACCGCGACGCACCGCTGCTCCTGATCGGCGAGGGGACCAGCGAGATCCAGAGGATGGTCATCGGCCGCACGCTGCTGCGGCGTCACAAGGTCTGACGCTCGCTACTCCGGCGTGACGTAGGCGCCTGAGAGGCCCCCGTCGACCAGGAAGGTCGTCGCGTTGACGTAGCTCGACTCGTCCGAGGCGAGGAAGAGTGCGGCGTCGGCGATCTCGCGGGCCTCGGCGAAGCGGCCCATCGGCAGGTGGACGAGGCGGCGTGCCGCCTTCTCCGGGTCCTTGGCGAACAGCTCCTGGAGCAGCGGCGTGTTCACGGGCCCCGGGCAGAGCGCGTTCACGCGCACTCCGCGGCGGGCGAACTCGACGCCCATCTCGCGCGACATGGCGAGCACCGCGCCCTTGGAGGCTGTGTAGGAGATCTGCGACGTCGCCGCGCCCATGACCGCCACGAACGACGCGGTGTTGATGACCGACCCGCCACCGGCCTCGAGCAGGTGCGGGATGCCGTGCTTGCAGCACAGGAATACCGACTTCGTATTGACGTCCTGTACGCGCTGCCAGGCCTCGACCGAGGTGTCGAGCACGGACGCGTCGTCGTTCGGCGAGATGCCGGCGTTGTTGAACAGCACGTCGAGCCGTCCGCACTCGGCGCGCGCGCGGGCGTACATCTCGCGCACCGCGTCCTCGTCCGCGACGTCGGCGGCAAGGGCGACGTCGACGCCGTCGATGTCGTCGTGCAGGTCCACACCGACGACCCTCGCCCCCTCCTCGCGGAACCGCGCCGCGGTCACGGCACCGATGCCGCCAGCGGCACCGGTGATCACGCACACCTTGCCCTCGAGCCGACTCATGTCGCGTAGAACACCGACTTGACCTCCGTGTAGTGATCGAGCGCGTGCGGCCCCAGCTCGCGCCCGTAGCCCGACTGCTTGAACCCGCCGAACGGCGTCGACACCCGCACCGAGGTGTTGGCGTTGATCGACAGCACGCCGGTCTCCACCGCCCGCGCCACCCGTAGCGCCTTCGCGCCGTCGCGGGTCCAGATCGAGCCCGAGAGCCCGTAGATGGTTTCGTTGGCGAGCCCCACCGCCTCCGCCTCGTCGCGGAACGGGATGACGACCGCCACCGGGCCGAAGATCTCCTCGCGCACGGCGCGGTCGTCGCGATCGACCGGGCACAGCACGGTCGGCGGGAACCAGAACCCGGGGCCGTCGGGCGCCGAGCCCTGGATCGCCACCGGCGCATCGTCGGGCACGAACCCGGAGACCGTCTCGCGCTGATCGGCCGAGATGAGCGGCCCCATCTCCGTCGACTCGTCGAGCGGATCCCCGACCCGCACGGCCTCGACCGCCTCCTCCAGCGCATCCATGAACGCGTCGAGGGCCGACCGCTCGACGAGGATCCGCGAGCGGGCGCAGCAGTCCTGCCCCGCGTTGCCGAACACCGCGGCGGGCGCGGCCGCCGCGGCGGCCTGCAGGTCCGCGTCGGCGAACACGAGATTGGCCGACTTGCCGCCCAATTCGAGCGTCACCCGCTTGATCGTCGCGGCCGCCGAGGCGGCGATCCGCGCGCCGACCGCCGTCGACCCGGTGAACGCCACCTTGGCCACGTCGGGGTGCTCGACGAGCCGCGCGCCCGCGGTGGAGCCCGGCCCGGCGACGACGTTGACGACGCCCTCCGGCAGCCCGGCGTCGAGCGCGATCCGCTCGAACTGAAGCGCGGTCAGCGGTGTGAGCTCCGCTGGCTTGAGCACGACCGTGTTGCCGGCCGCCAGCGCAGGGGCCAGCTTCCAGGACGCGATCGTCAGCGGGAAGTTCCACGGCGTGATGAGTGCCACCACGCCGAGCGGCTCCCGGAAGGTCATCGCCACTCCGCCGGCGACCGGGATCGTGTCGCCGAGGTTGCGCTCCGGCGCCGCCGCGTAGTAGCGGAACGTGTCAACCACCATGCCGATCTCGCCCCGGGCGTCGCCGATCGGCTTGCCGGCGTTGCGGGCCTCGAGCACCGCGAGGTCGTCCGCGCGCGCGGCCAGCGCGTCGGCCAGCCGGTGCAGCAGCCGCGAGCGGTCGGCCGGCACGACGGCGCGCCACGCCGGGTAGGCGGCCCGTGCCCGCGCCACCGCGGCGTCCGCTTCGTCGACCCCCGCGCGCGGGATCTCGGCGAGGACCTGCTCGGTGGCCGGCTCGAGGACGGTGAGCGTCACTGAGCCCTCACCGCGCGCGCCTCGGCCACGAGCGCGCCGATCAGCTGCGAGGCGGGGTCGGCCTCGGGGTGCCACTGGACGCCGAGCGCGAAGCGGCAGGAGGAGTCCTCGATCGTCTCCGGCAGGTCGTCGACGGTCGCCCAGCCCGTCACCTCGAAGCCCGACCCGATCTGCGCGACGCCCTGGTGGTGATGCGATTTGGTGGCGTGGACGGTCTCGCCGGCCGCCCGCTGTGCGAGCGACCCTTCGGCGAGGCGCACGTCGTGGTCGGCGTCGGCGAACGACCCGAGCGAGCGGCGGTGGTCGTGGTGGCCGACGTCGTCGGGCAGGTGCTGGATCAGCGTCCCGCCGCGCGCCACGTTCATCACCTGCATGCCGCGGCAGATGCCGAGCAGCGGCAGGTCGCGCTCCATCGCCCCGCGGGCGAGCGCGATCTCGAACCTGTCGCGCTCGGGCACCGTGCCGTGCGTCTCCGGGTGGGGCTCCTCGCCGTAGGCGCCCGGATCCACGTCGGCGCCGCCCGCGAGGATCAGCGCGTCGACGAGGTCCAGCCACGGCGACGGGTCCTCCTCGGCGCGCGGGTCGGGCGGCAGCATCACGGCCAGGCCGCCGGCGCGCCGGACGGCGTCCGCGTACGAGCGAGAGAGGAGCATCGCCTCCTGGTCCCACACGCTCCACTGCGCCCGCTCGAGCGCGGTGCAGAGTCCGACCACCGGCATCACAAGCGCTCGAACCCCCGGTTGCGCTCCCAGTCGGTCACCGCCGCCTCGAACGCCTTCAGCTCGACGTCGGCGTTGTTGACGTAGTGCGCGACGACCTCCTCGCCGAACGCGTCCCGTGCCACTTCGGACCCCGCGAACAGGTCGCGCGCGTGCCGCAGCGTCGACGGAACGTGCGGCTTATCGGCCGTGTACGCGTTGCCCTCCAGCGCCGGCTCGAGCTCGAGCCCCTGGTCGACCCCGTGCAGCCCCGCGGCGATCATCGAGGCCAGCGCGAGGTAGGGGTTGACGTCGCCGCCCGGTGCCCGGTTCTCGAGCCGCAGCGACGGCCCGTGCCCGATCACACGCAGGGAGCACGTGCGGTTGTCGCGGCCCCAGGCGACCGCGGTGGGGGCGAACGAGCCCTCCACGTAGCGCTTGTAGGAGTTGACGTTCGGCGCCATGAACAGCGTCAGCTCCCGCAGGCACGCGAGCTGTCCGGCCAGGAAGCTGTCGAAGACGGCGGAGTCGTCGGCGAACACCGGCCGGTCGTCGCCGTCGCGCAGCGACAGGTGGATGTGGCACGAGTTGCCCTCGCGCTCGTCGTACTTGGCCATGAAGGAGATCGACATGCCCTCCTGCGATGCGATCTCCTTCGCGGCGTTCTTGTAGAGCACGTGGACGTCGGCTGCGGTCAGCGCGTCGGCGTACGTGAAGTTCACCTCGTGCTGGCCGAAGTTGCACTCGCCCTTCGAATTCTCCACGGGCAGCTCCGAGGCCGCCATCTCCCGCCGGATCCGCCCTAGCAGCGGCTCGAGCCGGCTCATGCCCAGCACGGAGTAATCCACGTTGTAGAGATTTCCGGGCTCGAGGTCCCGGTACCCCTTGTGGAACGCCTGCTCGTACGTGTCGCGGAAGATCAAGAACTCGAGCTCGGTGGCGGCCAGGGCGCCCCAGCCGCGGTCGGCGAGCCGGTCGAGCTGGGCGCGCAGGATCTGCCGCGGCGAGGCGACGACCGGCGAGCCGTCCGCCCACTGCAGGTCGGCCAGGCACATCGCGTGGCCCGGGAACCAGCTGATCGGCCGCAGGGTGCCGAAGTCGGGCTTCATCTCGAAGTCCCCGTAGCCGGTGTCCCAGGACGACATCGCGTAGCCGTCGACCGTGTTCATCTCCACGTCGACGGCCAGCAGGTAGTTGCAGGCCTCCGCGCCGTGCTCGATCACGTCCTCCACGAAGTGGGTGCCGACGAGACGCTTGCCCTGCAGGCGGCCCTGCATGTCGGCGAAGCCGAGCAGCACGGTGTCCACCGTGCCGTCGGTGACGGCCTTCCTGAGGTCGGCAAGCTCCATCAGCCGGCCAGCTCGGACTCGGCCCGCTGGATGGCGTCGAACTCCTCCTCCGGCGCCGAGCCGACGAGGTGGTGCCGGGAGTAGACGGCGAAGTAGAGCGCGGCTGCCGCGTAGACGCCGAGCGTGATGAAGGCCGCCGTCTCGTCGACCAGGAACGTGGCCACGACGGCGAGCACGGCGAGCACGAGTGCGAGACCCGAGGTCTTCGTCCCGCCCGGCGTGCGGTAGGGCCGCTCGAGATGCGGCTCGCGGGAGCGCAGCACGATGTGCGAGAGCATCATCAGCACGTACGAGACCGCGGCTCCGAACACGGCGATGTTGAGGATCCGGGCGCCCTGGTCCTCCCAGAAGGCCGCGAGCAGGAATCCGACGACGGCCGGCAGGATGAGCGCGATCCACGGCACCTTGCGGGTGTTCGTCACCGACAGCGCACGCGGGAAGTAACCCGCGCGCGAGAGTGCGAACAGCTGGCGCGAGTAGGCGAAGATGATCGAGAAGAAGCTGGCGATCAGGCCGAAGAGGCCGACCCAGTTCACGAAGTCGCTGACCGCGGACCCGTCGCCCTTGGCGGCGTCGAGGGCCTCGGGCAATGGGTTGCCGGACTCCGCGATCGTGCCCGACCCTGCTCCGCCGGGGGCGAAGGTCAGCATCAGCGCGGCGAACACGAGCAGGATCATCATGCCGGCGATCAGGCCGCGCGGCATGTCGCGCTTCGGGTCGCGCGTCTCCTCGGCGGCGAGCGGCACGCCCTCGATGGCGAGGAAGAACCAGATCGCGTACGGGAATGCCGCCCAGACGCCTTCCCAGCCGAACGGCAGGAAGTCGCTCGCACCGGCGGCGTCGCCGGCCGGGATGTCGGTCAGGTTCGAGCTCGAGAACTCGGGGATCATCGCGACGACGAAGACGACGAGGGCGACGACCGCGATCGCGGTGATCGCGAACGTGACCTTGAGCGCCTCGCCGACGCCGATCAGGTGGATGCCGACGAAGATCGCGTAGAAGACGAGGTAGACCGGCCACCCGGCCGTGATGCCGAAGATGTCGAGCGATTCGACGTAGGCCCCGATGAAGGTGACGATCGCGGCCGGGGCGAGCGCGTACTCGATCAGGATCGCTGTGCCGGTCAAGAAGCCGCCCCATGGCCCGAGCGCGCGGCGTCCGAAGCCATAGCCGCCACCCGCCGTGGAGATGGTCGACGAGAGCTCCGCGAGCGCGAAGACCATGCACGTGTACATCGTCGCCATCAGGACGGTGGCGATCAGCAGGCCGCCCCAGCCGCCCTCGGCGAGCCCGAAGTTCCAGCCCGCGAAGTCGCCCGAGATGACGTAGGCGACGCCGAGGCCGGCGAGCAGGACCCAACCGGCCGCGCCGCGCTTCAGCTGGCGCCGCTCCAGGTAGTCGGAACCTACCTGGTCGTAGTCCACGCTCCTTCCCTGATGCGTGGGCGTCTGCTCAGCCATCCTGCCCCCTCTCCAAAGGTATGACGAACCGGCCTTTGGGGGCGCAGGCTAGGGCTACCGGCCGCCCGATGTCAAGCGCTGAACGTAGTCCTGAAAATCGCGCTCGAACTCCGGCCACCACGGCGGCGGCTCCTCCGGCGGCTCGTCGCCGCGGCGGCGGCTATCGCCGCCTGGCGGCCGCGGCTTGAGGAGCGGCGCCGCGACCTGGGAGAGCACCATCGAGAGGAGCGCGCAGAGCCCGAAGAAGAGCGCCGAGCCGGGGACGTTCTCGACGGTGCTGGCGAACACGCCCAGCGCCGCGTAGCCGCCGGCCACCCCGGCGCCCCAGGCGCGCATGCGTTGGGGAGCGGACATGCCTCTGATACTAAGCCGCCGCTGCGTCAGCGGAGAAGCCCGGCGAGCACGCGCTCGGTGCCCTCCAGGTGCTCACGCACGAGCCGCGCGGCCGCCCACGCATCTTGCCGTTCGAGCAGGTCGACGAGCTGGGCGTGTTGGGCGTTGGACTGGGCGAGCACAGGCGCGGGGTGGGCGATGTGCGCGATCAGCTCGCCCATCTGGCCCTGCACCTCGGTCATGGCCGCCATCAGACGGGTCGAGCCGGCCGCCTCGGCGATCCCGAGGTGGAAGAAGACGTCCGCCCGCCGGTAGACCGCGAAGTCGCCGACCTCGTGCATCGCCTCGACGTGCTCGCGCAGCCGGCCGAGCGCGGCGGGGCCGACCCCGCGCTCCGCGGCCAGGACGACGGCGCCGACCTCCACGGCCACGCGGTAGTCGAGCACCTCGCGCCAGTGGCCGCCCGCCAGCTCGACCTGGCTCGTTCCCACGAGCGGCGGCGCGGCCGCCACGAACGTGCCGCCCCCGCGGCCGCGCTGGGCGATCAGGTGGCCGCTCTCGGTCAGCGCCGTGAGCGCTTGGCGGAGTGTGGAGCGCGCAATGCCGAGCTGGTCGGCGAGCTCACGCTCCGGCGGCAGGCGCGCGCCCGGCCCCAGCAGGCCGAGCCGGATCGCCGTGCCGAGCCGCTCGACGGTCTCCTCGAACGTGGTCGCCGTCTGGACCGGCTCGAAGACCGCCGCCACCGCCGGGGAAGGAGGTGCTTGCATCGCGGCTCGGACGCTACCGCATGGACTTAGTAACGTAATGTCACATGTCGACAGCGGAGACCAAGGCCCTCATCGAAGAGGGCATCGCCCGGTTCCAGCGCGAGGTCCCCGCCCTTCAGAGGCTCAAGCTGGTGATGGAGCTCGAGCTCCGCGGCCGCGGCGACATCCAGCTCTTCCGCGTCGAGGTCCCGGGCCCGCGCGTGACCAAGGACATCGCGTCGGACGCCAAGGTCCGCCTCTCCGTGCCGCGCTCGCACTTCAACGAGCTCGCCCGCGAAGGCACGATCCGTCACTGGCGCGAGGCATTCGAGTCCGGCACCGTGCGCGCCACCGGTCCGACCGAGATCCTGCGCCTCATCGCCAGCGTCGTCGAGAAGCAGGAGGAGCGCACGCGGAGCCGAAAGCTCCGCGCACGCTGAGGCCTGCCGCCTAGCGGTACCGCATCGGATCGACGTACACGTCGTCGATCTGCCAGTCGCCGAGCAGCGGCGTGAACTGGAAGGCGATGGGCGTCCGGTCGCCGGGGAGCAGCGGGAGGAGGCTGGCCGCGACGATCATCGGGGCCGTCGGGCGCCACGAGCCGTCGCCGAGCACGACGCCGACGGGGACCGGGACCTCGAGGCCGAGGGAGGTCTTCACCCACGCTGACACGGCGAGCGTCGAGAGGAGCCCGCGCTGCTTGCGGGCGAAGAAGCGAACCGTGGGCTCGGCGAGGCCGACGCAGACCTGGGCCGAGATCGCGGTGCTCCCGGCCGGGAGGCGAAGCGACTTCGCGTGACCCGCTCCGCCCACCTTCCAGGGCTCGTTGCCGGCGACGATCTGCGCGCCACGGCGCAGGTCCCAGCCAGCGGTCTCGAAGTTCCCGCCGCGGACGAGCTTGTAGTCGGCCCGGTCGCCCCAGGGCGCGAAGGGCTTGGTCAGCGTCTCGTCGCCGCAGTTGGTCGCGGACGTGGTCAGGATGCCCGCGTTGGCGGGGGCCGCGAGCGCCAGTGAGGCGCCTGCCGCAGCAGCTGCGACGAGCGCGCGGCGGATGAATCCGTTCATCTCTCCATGCCTTCCGATTGGCTTGCTGCGCCTAAAGTCGACGGAGCGCGCCGCCGACAACATCCGACAGACGTTGACCTCGCGTCCGTCTCAACGGATGTCCGATCACCCCACCCAGCTCGACGCCGCCACCGAACGGCGGATCGCCGAGCAGCTGGAGCGGCGCCAGCAGCGGCTGGACCGCCGTGAGCTGCTCGGCGTCGGCGTGTTCGCGGTGGCGTTCATGGCGGCGGCCATCGCCGTGGCGGTGCTCGCCGAGCCGGCCCGAGAGCTGTCGCTCCCGCTCGCGGCGGCCTTCCTCGCCGCGCTCGTCGTCTCCGACCGGATCGAGTTCGCGGTCGGCAGTGGCTACGCCGTGCCGAGCCAACTCGTGTTCGTGCCGATGCTCCTGCTGCTGCCCACGCCGTACGTGCCGCTGCTGATCGCGGTCGCGATCGTGGCGTCGGCCGCTCCCGAGACACTGCGCTCCGGCGCCGCACGTGGGCGCAGCCTCGTCGCCGTCGCCGACGGGTGGTTCGCGATCGCCCCGGCCGTCGTGATCGTGCTCGCCGGCGCCCAGCTGCCCGAGCTCGCGCACTGGCCGGCGTATGTCGCCGCCCTGGCCGCTCAGGTGGCGCTCAACGCGGTCGTGTACGCCGCCCGCACGAGCCTCGGCGGCAACGCGATGACCTTGCGCGAGGTCTGGCGCGAGTTCCGCCTCGGCGCGCGCGTCGACCTCCTGCTCTCCCCGATCGGGCTGCTGGCCGCCGTCGCCGCGGCGGGCTTCCCGGCGGCCGCCCTGCTCGTCGTCGCCCTGTTCCCGCTCCTGATCGGCTTCGAGCGCGAGCGCGAGGGCCGCATCCAGCACAGCCTCGAGCTGAGCCGCGCCTACCGCGGCACCGCGCTGCTGCTGCGCGACCTGCTCGAGGAGGACGACGAGTACACGGGCCACCACACCGAGGACGTCGTGGCGCTCTCCGTACAGGTCGCCGAGCAGATGGGCGTCGACGAGGACGTGCTGCGCGAGACCGAGATGGGCGCGCTGCTGCACGACATCGGCAAGATCGCCGTGCCTGACGAGATCATCAACAAGCCCGGGCCGCTGAACGACGAGGAGTGGGCGATCATGAAGACCCACACCGTCGAGGGCGAGCGGATGCTCCAGCAGGTCGGTGGGCTGCTCTCCAGCGTGGGCGTGGTCGTGCGCGCCTCCCACGAGCGCTGGGACGGCGGCGGCTATCCCGACGGGCTCGCCGCGGACCAGATCCCGGTGGCCGCGTGCATCGTCTCCGCCTGCGACGCCTTCAACGCCATGACCACCGACCGCTCGTACCGCAAGGCGCTGCCGCTCTCCGTCGCGATCGACGAGCTGCGCGCCAACGCCGGCACGCAGTTCGCGCCCGAGGTGGTCCAGGCGCTGATCGCCGTGGTCGAGCGCCAGGAGCCGGGCTGGGAGCTCGGCTTCGCGGCCAAAGATCAAGTCGTCGCGCCGCCGCCCGTTCGCGCCGCCTGACCATTGACAGCGCGGCGCCCAGCCGCGACGGTCGGGCGCGATGCCCAACCCTGCCGGCGTGGCGATGCTGGCCGCGCTGCGCGCTGCCCCGGCCGCGCCCCCGCTGCGACCGCCTCGGGCTGACGATCCGCGGCATCGTCCGGCGGCTCGTGATCAGCGGCCGCCGGCTCGCGACCGCGGAAGGGCTCCGGGTTGGCGACGGCGAGGCGCGCGTGATCGCGATCTACGGGCGACCCGACCGGCGCGCGCCGGATCCCTTCATCCGCGACGGCGAGGAGTTGACCTAGCGCACGACGGCCCGTCCGGGCGCGCCTCGCCGGCGGTTCGTCACCATCGACGGCGCCGACCGCGTCGTCGAGGTCACCGTCGGTTTCACCCCCGAGGTGAACTTCGACGAGGGATGCGCCTAACGGTTGCGGGAGGACCAACGGCGTGACGCTCGCGGTGGTCGACCACGGGGTCCGGCTGGAGTTCTCGTTCCGGGACCTGATGCGCTATCACGGCCCAGGTCACCGGGTGGGGTGGCGCACGCCTACAAGGTTGAGCGCTACACGGTCGACGCCGCGCTGGCCCGTCCTCACCGTGGGCGGGCGGCCGAGCGGTTCGTCTTCGTGGTCGCCAATCGAGAGCGTGAGGTGACGCTCGCTGTGCGCGAGGGTTCGTCACCGATGAGTTCGTCGACCTGGCGCGAGCCGAGCACCGCACGGCTGAGCAGGAGATGCGGCTCACCATGCTCAAAGCCGAGATGGCCGAGCGGGTGACGGCCGCCCCCGCCGACGCTCGTCTACCTCGCCGAGTAGGCGGCAAGCTCGTCCTCAGGCGTCAGGCGTGGCACGTGGCCCTGCACGTGCCGCAAGCTCCGCTGAGCCGCTCCAAGGAACGCAACTGCATCGATGTTCGGGGCCCGCACGACGCTGGCACCCCTCGATGGAATAGGTTGCCCGTCATCGAGACGTGCGGGGCGCGAGGGGCGCCCACGCAGGGAAAGGGAGGAGCCTATGTCTCTTCGTTTGTCGGCGCCGAGGCGCGCGTGGCTGTGCGCGTTGTCGGCCGGACTGACCGCGTTGCTGTTGGCGGCGCTCTTGCCGAGCCAGGCTGCAGCGCAGGCGTGCGAGCAGCGCACGAACAACACGTACGAGAAGCTGCTCGGATGCGTGACGCTGGAAGGCGTCCGCGAGCATCAGCAGGCGTTCCAGGACATCGCCGACGCCAGCGATGACCCGGTCTATCCAGGCACCCGTGCCGCCGGTACGGAGGGCTATGCCGAGAGCGTTGAGTACGTCGCCGGCCTACTGCGGGAGGCCGGTTATGACGTGACGCTGGACCCGGTTGAGATCACGTTCAACTTCCCGGCGGTGCTCCGTCAGCTGACGCCGGTGCAGGCCGACTACGAGACCGGTGTCTTCACCGGGAGCGGCTCGGGGGCGGTTCAGGGCCAGGTCATTCCGGTTGACATCAACCTGACGGGCGATCGCGCGTCGACGAGCGGTTGTGAGGCGGCGGACTTCGCCGGTATCGATTGGAGTGGTGACGCGGATATCGCGCTGGTTCAGCGCGGTACCTGCTTCTTCGGCACCAAGGCGTTTTACGCCGAGCAGGCGGGCGCTGAGGCGGTGATCATCTTCAATCAGGGCAACACGCCCGATCGCGAGGCCCTGATCGTCGCGGACGCCACGAGCGTGGATCCACCAATTCCGGGGGCGCCCGGCCCTGTCAGTCATGAGATCCCGGTCGTGGGAGCGAGCTTCGCCGACGGCGTGGCGCTGGCCCAGCCAGGATCGACCGCCTTCGTGGAGGTGCTGCCGGCCGAGACGCGCACGGACTACAACGTGATCGCTGAGATGGAGGGCAAGAACGACGACAACGTCGTGATGGCCGGCGCCCATCTCGACAGCGTCATCGAAGGTCCGGGCATCAACGACAACGGCTCCGGCTCTGCCGCGATCCTGGAGACGGCCCTGATGATGGCCAAGGTGAAGCCCGAGAACACCGTGCGGTTCGCGTGGTGGGCCGGGGAGGAGCAGGGCCTGGTCGGCTCGACGGACTACGTCGAGGGCCTGTCGCAGGCCGAGCGCGACCGTATCGCCGTGTACCTCAACTACGACATGGTGGGCTCGCCGAACTACATCTTCATGGTGTACGACGCGGACGAGTCGACGTTCCCGGCGCCCGAGGGCGTGCCGATTCCGGCGGGCTCGACGGCGATCGAGGACCTGTACGAGTCCTACTACACGCTGATCGGTGAGCCCTACGACGACACGGAGTTCTCGGGGCGCAGCGACTACCAGGCGTTCATCGAGAGCGACATCCCCTCCGGTGGCCTGTTCACCGGCGCGGAGGAGATCAAGACCGAGCAGCAGGAGGCGATCTGGGGCGGCACAGCCGGGGAGCAGTTCGACCCCTGCTACCACGAGGCGTGCGACACCATCGACAACGTCGATCTGCACGCGCTCGAGGTCAACAGTGACCTGATCGCGTTCGCGCAGCTGACGTTCGCCTACTCGACCGAGTCGGTCAACGGCGTCCCGGGCAAGAGGGTCCCTGGGGGGGCGGTCGAGCTGCCCGCTCCGGCGGGGCCTGAGGGCACGTTCCCCGATGAGGACGGCGGGCACGGGCCCGGCTCTGAAGGCTCATAGCGAGCTGTGATTCCGAGATGGGGGCGGTCCATGCGACCGCCCCCATCATCGCTGCAATTCCGGCCGGGGCAGCCAGAAGAGCTTCAGAACCTTGACCGCCGTGGCCAGGCCGCGGTACAAGCGGAACATGTCCGAGGAGAAGATCGTCGAGGTCGTGAACGAGGCGCTCGCCTCCGCCGGGATCCAGGACGCGGTGACTGCGGCCGGAGAGTTCAATCCCCGCGGCCATTCGGGCGCGGGGTTCGCGGGCGGCCTCATCGGCGGCGACGTGGGCGACTCGATCGGCTCGCTGGCGGGAGGCGTTGGCACGGCCGGAGGCTATTTGGCGGGCACGCGGGCGCACGATGCTGCCACCGGCCTGCCCGAGCGGATGGTCGTGGGCGTGTCGCAGACGACGATCTACGGATTCGCCGGCAACCGGGCCCACCCGAAGGCGCTCGTCTTCCGCCTGCCCCGCGAGGGGGTCGAGGCGAAGGTCCATCAACGCGTGAACGTGCGGGTGCTGGAGCTGATCGACGCGGAAAGCGGTTCGCGCATCGAGCTCGAGGGCATGCGCCTGCCGATCACACACTCAAAGGATGTGATCCAGGAGCTCACCTAGCTGCAGTGCCTGCACTCAGCGCTTGAGCGTCACGTGCGTCGATTGGCGCTGCTGAGCAGGTTCAGCGAGCGCTGGTCATCGAGGACGGGGGGTGTCCGCAAGGCGCTCACCACGCAGGCACCACGCCTGTCTCGCCCTGTTCCTGGGCGGGGGCGTGTATGTCGCGGCCGACGCATGGGTCGCGTTGGGCGTGATGTAAACCTCGCGCGCGACCGCATTGGCCGCTAGACCGGTGTGCGCCGGTCCGACCTCGATGACCTCGACCTTCCGACCCCGACATCGAGTCCCAGCCGACCCGAGAACGTGCGCGTGGGCCGGTGGGCGAGATGCCGCGGTGCGCGTACGGCGCGACCCGCCCCGAAGGAAGCGGCCGCTCGAGCCAACAGCGTGCGAATCGGCGCCTTCTCCACCAGCGGACCCATCCCTCGAGCATCCGCCGCGTGAGACGTAAGCCCCAGAGTGTGTTCGACGAGGAGCGACTCGCCGCACGCGCCGTCGCTGTCAGCGCGGTCAAGCCTGCATCGTCGCGTCCCGCCTTGTTATGGCGCTGCCGCGTGCGTGACTGCGCGGAGGAGCGTCGTGTCGTCGTCGGCGAGCACGCGCACGATCGGAAGATCGAGTGCACGGTGGTACGGGGCTAGCGCCTGCAGGAGGTCGGACCGCTGCGAGGCCGCGATCCCAACGGTACCGACGGGAAGACCCAGGGCTGCGAAGTGCCTTCGATGGCCGGCGTTGATGGTGCGATAGATGCTCTCCTCGTTCGCGAGGCGCCGCCGCGCGCCCGGGCCCACCGCGACGCGCACGTAGGACGCGACGAGGGGCGCGGCGCGCCCATGCTCGGCGGCTCCCTCATGCACCCACTCGCGCGCTCGCGCGGCCTCGCCGGGCGGCATCCAGTTCAAGAGAACGCCATCAGCCACCGCACCGCCGAGGCGACACAGGCGAGGCCGCATCGCGGCCATCATGAGGCGGGTCGCCTCGGGCAGCCGCGTGCGAAGCTCGGCCACAGCACGCTGGAGCGCGTCGATCTGGCGAGGGAGCGCCCCAGACCCGATCCCGATCCACAGCCGCGCCGGGTCGAGCTCAAGGCGGGCGACCTCAGCCGCGATCTGGGCCGGCGCGTACCGGTGCAGCGGCAACACCCCCACACCGAGCTCCACCCTGGTGGTGGCCGCAGCGAACTGCGCAAGGGTGTCCAGTCCTCGAGCAGCCGGCTCGTCGTTCGACCACAGCGAGCGGTACCCGAGCTGCTCGCAGCGAGCAGCCAGCTCGCGCACAAGACCGCCGTCAAGACCGGCCGCGATGCCGAGCCCGCGACGCGTCGAGGACGGCGTGCTCATGACCCCATGATGAGGCCTGACGGTGGCGTGCCTTACTTCTCACGCCACGCGGTGGCCCGCGGGCCACTGCCGCGTTTCGCGCATGGCGACAATCCGCCTAAGCGACGATGAACGTGTAGTCGCGCTCGATCCGACCGTCCGCGGCGAGGACGAGGAAGCTGAGCCCGACTGCGAGCACCGTGTGGTCCTTGGCGACCGCCTCCCAGTGGAGCTTGACGATGTCACCGAGTCGCTCGGCGTCGTCGCGCCCCCGGAAGCTGAGCCCCTCGGAGCCGACCCAGTGCTCGTAGACGCTGGCGGCGCGAGCCTCGATCTCCTCGTATCCCAGTGCATTGAGGATCGCCGTCATGGCGATCCCGGGTTGCGCCGCGATCGCGCGGATCTCCTGCGGCGGCTGGAGGATATGCCTTCCGTCCTCCGCCCAGAGCTTGGCGATCATCTGCCGGCGCCGGTCGGCATCGGGCTCGTTCCAGAGCGCGACGTACCTCTCCGCCAACTCGGCCGCGCGCCGCGATGAGAGCTCGACGAAAGCCGGTGTCTCGGTCATCGGTTACCTCCGTTGCTCGTCTGGTTGCTTCGCCTTCAACGGTCCCGGAGGAAGAGCCGCGCGTCGATTACCTCTCGTGTAACGCCGGCCGGCGTTACACGCCGGGGAACGCAACCGGATCGGACGCCCCGGTAACTTCGATCGGGTGGTCGTCCAGCCCCAGCAGGAGCCCCAGACCGCGGGCGAGCTGATCCGCTTCTGGCGCACGCGACGCGGCCTCAGCCAACTCGAGCTGTCCCTGGAGGCGAACGTCTCGACCAAGCACCTGAGCTTCGTCGAGACCGGCCGGTCCAGCCCGAGTCGCCAGCTGCTCGTCCACCTGGCCCAGCACCTCGATCTGCCGATCGCCGAGCGCAATCGACTGCTACTCGCGGGCGGCTTCGCGCCTCGTTATCTGGAGCTGCCCTACGACGGGGAGGTGATGCAGCCGCTTCGGGAGTCGCTCGAGCGGCTGCTCGAGGCGCACGAGCCGAACCCGGCTTTGATCGTCGACGGGCTCTGGAATCTGATCGAGTCCAATCGAGCCGCGTCGCTTCTCTGGGACGGGGTCGACCCGGAGCTCCTCGAGCCACCGATCAACTTGCTCCGCCTCGGCATTCACCCGGGCGGCCTGCCGCGGATCTCGTCGATGACCGCGGCGTGCAACGCGCCGCTGATTCACCGGCTGAAGCGGAGGAGCCGCGAGGACGCCAATCCCGCCCTCGCCGAGCTCATCGAGGAGGTCGAGTCGTACCTCCCCGGCGAGCCGCCGGCCGGACCGGCCACGCAGCCGGTGGTCTCGCTCAGGCTGCAGACCCCCCTCGGCGAGGTCGAGCTGTTCACGGTCATCGCCACTCTCGGAGCCCCGCTCGAAGTCACGGCGGCGAACCTCGCGATCGAGACCTTCCTGCCGATGGACCCCAAGAGCGCAGCGCGGCTCGACGAGCTCAGCGCACCCCGATCTCCCTAAGCATGCGTCTGGATTCCTCTCGGGGGGGCACTGACGTTGGCGTTCGTCGAAACGGGCGGCTACTCGACCGTAGTTCGCTCCTCTCTTGGACACCAGTGGATATCGCTCATCGCGGCATGAAATGCTCGTTGAAGGCTCTGAATACGGTTGAAGGAGGACCTACGCCGACCGACGTTCCAGCGCCTCGCCCTGGTCGTCGCCATCACGACTGCGGACGTCAGCGGCGTGGGATGTCTCCGCATGCGATCACTTCGTACGGGTGCGCGGGCTTGTGCACGTTGATCGAATAGCCGCCGTTCGTCCGCGCGGTCAGCTCTGTCGTGATCACGGTCTCGGACCGCCCGTGATCGAGCGCGCTCAGCGCGTCCTCGACCGTCGCCAGCTGCTCGCCAAAGCTGCCCATGGCCCGGTACTGGGCACACGTCACGTCGTGGATGTGGGCCGGGTTGCTCGCGCCGGTGTCGGGGCTGATCCTGATCGTCACCCGCGTCCCCTCGCGTTTGGCGCCGCCCGGCACCGAAGCGGTCGCCTCGGTCGCCTCCAGGGTCGCCTCGCCGTTGCGGCCCGAGTGATTCTCCTCGTGCAACGCGAAGGTGATGGCTGCCGCCTTTGAGTTCCCCTGACTCGGTGATCGCGCCGGCTGCTCATCGCCACATCCGACGAGGCCCAGCGCCCCGACGATCACAGGACATACGCAGAGAAGCCGCATGGCGTCAGGCTTCGCCAACCGTCGCAGGAACGGGCAGCGATTACAAGCTGGCGAGGTGTCCTACCGCGACGACAGTCGCGACCTCACCCCTAACTGGACGGCCAGGTGGATGTACGTCGGCCAGACTCGCCTTTGGGACGACGCGCAGGAGTCTGGACGAGCCTGGCGCTCGCCCGATCGGCCGTGGCAATCGTCTCGGTGCGACAGCGCCAACGAGACAGCCGAAATTCGCCGTGTTCATCCCACAGTTGCTCGCGCAACCGGATTTCACGCATTTACGCGACATCCTCGTGGGAAAGCGGGCGCGGAGTGCCGTAAGGGGATCGTCGCGCGCGACATCACCGGCGTGGGGCCTGCCCTTACCTGGCCCCACGCCGGAGCGATGCGCTACCGGGTTCGCCGCGCTCGGCGCGCTGCGAGCGCGATGAGGCCGAGCCCGACAGCCGCGACGAGCAGCGGTAGCCACAGCTTCGCGACGCTGAGCTGCAGCGTGGCGGCGCTGATGTCGTCAGCGGTGTCGCTGACGGATGCGGGCGTCTGGCGGTAGTCGAGCGCGAACAGCGGCTGGGCCCGGGTCGCCGCGGCCTGGAGCTTGGGCAGCGACTGGCGCACGGCGGCGACGCCGGCATTGCGCTCGAGGATGGTGACGAGCGGCGCCAGCGCATTCCGATCGGGCCGCACGGTGACGGTCGCGCGCTGGCCGAAGAGCTTGGCGACCGTTCCCGTCTCCGGCTCGATGGCGAACCTCGCCGTCACGCCCTCCTCGTAGACGAGCGGGACGGCCTTGTCCTGCAGGGCGGCGATCCGG
>DATAFH010000038.1:0-3146 GCA_036257565.1 Solirubrobacteraceae bacterium
CCTGGCGCAGCGACTCGTGCGCCTCATCTGCACCCACTGCAAGCGGCCCGTGAAGGTGTCGGAGGATCTGCTCGCAGAGTCGGGCCTGCCGTCGTCCTTCGCGACGATGCACGTCTTCTACGAGGGCGCCGGGTGCATCGAATGTGGCGGCACCGGGTACAAAGGACGTACGGCCATCTGCGAGCTCCTCGACCTCTCCGACCGGATCCGCGAGATGATCCTCGAACGGCGTCCAACGTCCGAGATCAAGAAGGTGGCGCGGGACGAAGGCATGCGCTTCCTGCGCGAGTCGGCGGTGGAGCAGGTGATGCTTGGGCGAACGACGCTACGCGAGATCAACAAGGTGACCTTCGTCGAATGAACCGTCTGACGGGCTTCTTCGGCACGCCGCCGCCCACCGTCGGGGTCGAAATCAGCGCCACGCGCATCGCGGCAGTGCGCCTCGCCCCCGACGAAGGGCCGGCGCTCGTGACGGGCCTCGCGGTCGAGCCGTTGCCGCCCGGCGCCGTCGTGCCCGCGCTCAACGCGCCGAACATCGCGGATCGCTCCACGGTCGCCGCCGCCGTGCGGACCGCGCTGCAGCAGATTGGCGGGCGCAGCAGGCGCGCCGTCCTCGTCGTCCCCGACACGGTCGCGAAGGTGTCGGTGCTGCGGTTCGAGAAGGTGCCGCCGCGCGCCGCCGATCTCACCGAGCTCATCGCGTGGCAGGTGCGCAAGAGCGTTCCGTTTCCCGTCGATCAGGCGCAGCTGTCGTACGTGCCCGGGGCCCAGGCGCCCGACGGCCGCGAGTTTGTCGTGACGCTCGCCCGGCGCGACATCATCGCCGAGTACGAGGCGGTGTGCGAGGACGCCGGGGTGCAAGCGGGCGTCGTGGATCTGGCCACCTTCGACCTGGTGAACGCAGTGGTGGCGGCCGGCGGATCGCTGCAGGGGGACGCGTTGCTCGTCAACCTCGCGCCCGACTACCTGGCGGTGGTTATCTTGCGCGACGGGCAGCTCATGTTCTACCGCCACCGCGGGTCCGAGAGCGACGGCAGCCTCGCCGACGTGGTTCACCAGACCGCGATGTACTACGAGGACCGCCTCGGAGGGCGGGGCTTCACGCGCGCCATCCTCGCCGGCGCCGGCCGCGGGGCCGCGGCGCTCGGTCCCGACGCCGATTGGCCGGATATCGAGGACGCGCGGCGGCGGCTCGAGGCGCGCCTCGGGACGCGCGTGGAAATGATCGACCCACGACCGGCGGTGTCGCTCGCCGAACGCATCTCGGCGAGCCCGGCGCTCCTCGACACCCTGGCCCCGGTCGTCGGGCTCCTTCTTCGCGAGCGGACGGGCTGATGCTGCGCATCAACCTCTCGACGCACCCGTTCTACAACGAACGTGCGGTCATGCTGGTGCTGGCCGTGCTCGCGATCATCGTCCTGGCGTTCACGGCGGTGAACGTCACGCGTGTCGTCGGGCTCACGCGCAGCCAGGCGGGCGTCCGCGCGGCCGCCGACAAGGCGGAGCGGGACGCGCGCGAGCTGCGGCAAAAGGCGACCGCAGCCCGGGGCACCGTGGACCAGGCGCGAGTGGCGGCCATCGCCGAAGCGGCGGAGGAAGCCAACACGCTCATCGACCGGCGGGTGTTCTCGTGGACCGAGCTCTTCAACCGGTTCGAGGCCACGCTGCCGGCCGACGTCCGCATCGCCGCCGTCCGGCCGACCGTCGATCAGGAGGGCCGGCTCATCATGACCATCGCGGTCGTGGCCCGGTCGGTGGACGACGTGGACGCGTTCATCGAGGCGCTCGAGGGGACCCACGCGTTCGAGGATCTGCTCTCGCGCGAGGAGCGGTTCAACGACGAGGGCCTTCTCGAGGCGACGTTGCGCGGCGTGTACCGGTCCGCGGCGCCCGCGGTCGTGCCCGGCGGGGAAGGCGAGAAAAAGGCGCCATGACGCCGCTCTTCCGGCGGATCCTCCGCGAGCGGCGGACCATCATCCTGCCTCTGGCGGGCGTGGCCGTGCTGAACGTGGCGATCTATCTTCTGCTGGTGTACCCGCTGTCGCTGCGCGTGTCGGCGACGGAGGGGCGTCAGACGTTCGCCGCGCGTCAGCTCGCCGCCGCCGAGCGGGAATACGCGGCCGCGCGGGCGATGCTCACGAGCAAGGACCGGGCTGACGCGGAGCTGCGGACGTTCTACGGCGAGGTGCTGCCCGCGGATCTCGCCGGTGCGCGGCGCATTACGTATGCACGGCTGGCGCAGCTCGCCCGTGAAACCGATCTCAGTTACGACCGCCGCAGCTACGAGCCGAACGCGAGCTACGACGGCTCGCTGCAGAAGGTGCGGATCACCATGGTGCTCGAAGGCGAGTACCGCAACGTGCGGCGGTTCATCCACGCCCTCGAAACGGCGCCGGAGTTCGTCGTGATCGAGGAGATGTCGCTGACCGAGGGCACCGACGCGAACGCGCCGCTGACCCTGACGCTCGAACTGGCGACGTACTTCCGGGCCGAGGGCAATGGAAGCTAGGACGCGGCGGCAGGTGGCGCTGCTCGCGGCGCTCATCATCGTGATGATCGTCGCCCTCACGTGGGGGTTCGGTGACGGCGGCGACGACAGCCACGCGACGGTCGCGACGGCCGATCGTGCGCGCGCCGCGGCCGGCGCCGCGCGCGGGAGCCGCACGCCCGCCGGGACGGCGACCATCGTGGCTCCGATCGCGCTCGAGGCGCTGCGGGCCGCGCCGCCCGATCCGATCGCGTCGGGCCGCAACCCGTTCCGGTTCCAGCAGCATTCCGCACCGATGGAAGAGGGCGGCGGCGGTGGCCCGGTTCGGGAACCTGCGGAACCGATGGCGCAGGCGCCGCCCCCGCCGCCGCCGGGGCCACCGCCGATCCCGCTGCGATTCATCGGCATCGTGGACGAGACCAGGCGACACTTGAAGCTCGCGGTCTTGAGCGACGGGCGCAACGTGTTCTACGGGCGTGAGGGCGATATCATCGAGGGCCGCTATCGGATCGTGCGAATTGGCCTCGAGTCGATCGAGATGACGCACGTGGACGGCCGCGGACAGCAGACGATCCGCCTCTCGGGATCCTAGCGAGCCATGGAGAGACGCGTGACGCGACACATACTGAAGGTGGTGTCCATCGTGACGCTGGCCGCG
>DATAFH010000039.1:0-167573 GCA_036257565.1 Solirubrobacteraceae bacterium
ATTGACTGCTGGCTCCGACCGTCGGGTAGCCCCGCGACATGGGACGAAATCCGAATCCGTGGGAGCACGTGCCGGCGTTGGTCGGCATGGCCGCCATGGCAGGCGCGGGCGTAGGCGCGGGGAGCGCGCTGATGTTCGCGGAGCGCCGCGCCGGCGCACAGGACCGCGAGCTCGAATCGCTTGCCCACCGGGTCACCTCGCTGGAGGCCCTGAGCGAGCGTGTGACGCGGCTAGAGAGAGAATTCCGGAGCTCTGCGCGGCGCTCCAACGCAGCCTGACCCCGCGACAGCAGGGAATTGACACCTGCTGCTCGAGCAGCCAACCGGCTCCTCGCCATGCAGAAGGTCGTGGGTTCGAGTCCCATCATCCGCTTCAAGAAGACCCCGCAAATGCGGGGTTTTCTCCATGGCCCGGGGGCCGTGGCTACCAAACTGCCCCTGTCGGAGCAGTCCGGGCTGGGAGCTGGAAGCCACAGCGAGGCTGGCCCGATTTCGTCGATACGACGCCGACAGCTTCGGCACGGCGGCCAGGACGGTCCCATGGGTGACGACGTCGGCGGCGAACCCGACCCAGTCCGGGACGTGGCGGAGACGACCCAGAGTGCCGGCAGGTGACGCCTCACGGCCGTGGAGGGTCCGTGCTGGGGTCGCCACTCGGCCTGGTCGACGCGGTCTTCGAGAGCCCCGACGGCTCTGATCGCGTTTATCGCGGCCGGGGTCGCCAGGAGAGCTGGGGCGCTCCCGAGTCAGCCTCGATATGACGCAACTGGCTGCGGAAGATGCGCTTCTGTCGGGTGCCGCGCGCCGTCATGGTCCAGATCGAGTATCTGTGGATTTCGTCCGGTCCTGACGAAGGCAATCCGGCGGCCGTCGGGAGACCAGACCGCGTCCGTCTCCTCTCTCTTCGGCGTGTCGGTGAGCCGCCGGACGCGTGTGCCGTCCCTGCGCAGGATGTACAGGTCCGGGTCACACAGGCCGTCGAAGCCGCAGGCGGGGCCGAACAGCAGCGTGCGGCCGTCGGGCGACCAGTCCAGAACTGCGGCCGGTCGGCGCGAGATGCGGCGGATGCGCTCGCCCGTGTCGGCGTCGATGATCCAGGTGCCTCCCTCTCGCGGGCGCGCGCCGAACCGGCTCACCGGGGCCACGTACGCGATCCGGCGCCCGTTCGGCGACCACCGTGCCTTCGACCCGCCGCGAAGCGGCCGATCGCCGCCGCCGTCGATCGCGGCCCGGAAGATGAAGTCTCGCGGTCGTCCGAAGACAACTGCTCGCGGGTGTATGCGAAATGCCGGCCGTGAGGGGAAAACGTGGACTTGTCACGGAGGACGGGCGGAGTCGGCGCCAGGGGAACCGTGTCTGGCCCGAACCGTCGCTCGCCACCACCGTGATGCCGTTCTCGCTCAGGAAAAGAATCCGCTCGCCGTCCGAGGACCGATCGGGCCACGCCGCCGACACTGGAGACTCGTCCGTGCAAGTCGTGTCGGTCAAGGCGCGCCGACCACTGCCGTCAGGTCTCATCGTGACGATGTGCCTGCCCTCCTCGCAGTCGAAGGCGGAAGAGACGGCGAGCCGACCGTTGCGCCCAGGAAAGGCCGCGTGCGCCACCGATTCTGCCGCCAAGACGCCGGCGACGATGCCGCAAACGAGCACGGCCCGCCGAGTCGGATCCGACGCCGACCGAAGCCCACGTCGCACGGCCACCTCCCGGAATCCGCAACTGGTGAGCGCGACTATCTCAAGCCCGGCGGCTGCAGCGTTCGAGCCGTCCGAGTGCTGACACGCCGTCGCGTCATCGCCTTCCCGGCACGGCTAGTCGGGCTTGCGGGCGCGGATGATCGCCGAGCCGGCGTGCTCGTGCACGCGGTGTGTTTCGATGATCTCGACCTCGGCGAGGCCGGCGGCTGTGAGGTAGCGGGTGTACTCGTCGGCAGTGAGCGCTCCGGCGATGCAGCCGACGTACTGAGCCAGGTCGGCGCGCGTGGCGTCGTCCATGTCGCGGTCGGCGATCACGTCTGAGACAGCGAAGCGTCCGCCGGGCTTGAGCACGCGCGCGGTCTCGCGCAGTACCTGCGGCTTGTCCGTGGAGAGGTTGATGACACAGTTCGACAGCACGACGTCGACCGTATCGGCGGGCAGCGGGATGTCCTCGATGTGGCCCTTGAGCCACTGTACGTTCTCGATTCCGGCCTTGGCCTGGTTGGCGCGGGCGAGGTCGAGCATCTCGTCGGTCATGTCGAGGCCGTAGGCGGTGCCGGTGGGGCCGACGCGGCGGGCGGAGAGCAGGACGTCGATGCCGCCCCCGGAGCCGAGGTCGAGTACGGTCTCGCCCGGGTGCAGCTCGGCCATTGCGGTCGGGTTGCCGCAGCCGAGCGAGGCGATCAGGGCGCTGTCGGGCAGCTCGTCCCGTGCACTGTCGGCATACAGACGGGCGCCGAACACGTCGGCCTGCTCCTCGGTGATCACCGCGGCGTCAGTGCTGCGGCAGCCGGCTGCCGCGGACGGGCCGGTACTGGCGAGTGCGGCGGCGGCGTAGCGCTCCCGCACGGTCTCGCGCAGCTGTTCGGCGCCTCGCGATGTCGTTTGACCGGCGTCGCAGCCGCAGGCACCTCCGGCGGCGCTCGTCTCGCAGCAGGCGGCCTTCTCGGACGGCTCGCAACAGCTCTCCCGGACCTCGGGCGCGCAACAGGCCGTGGCGGCCGTTCCAGTGTCGGGGGTGGTCAGCTCAGCCATGCGGTCAGCTCCTGGAGCGCGTCGGGACGGACGTAGTAGTAGGCCCACAGCCCACGGCGCTCGGAGTCCACGATCCCGGCGTCGCGCAGCTTCTTGAGATGGTGGGAGAGCGTCGGCTGGGAGATGTCGAAGAGCGGCACCAGCTCGCACACGCACACCTTGCCGGCGTGCTTGCGGAGCACGTCGACGAGCTGGAGGCGGACTGGGTCGCCGAGCGCCTTGGCGACTTCGGCCATGCGGATCGCGTGCTCGCGTTCGACGTCGGGGTAGACGACCGGCTCGCAGCAGCGCTCACCCTTGGCGCGCTTGACCTTCGGTTCCAGTTGAAGGGCATCGACGGACATCGATTTGCAATCGTCAATATAACGCGCCACCCTTCCGGATGGAAGTCCGGCCCGTTCGAGGAGGTGGCTCCGAGTGAAGTACGTGCTGTTCGTCTGCAATCACAACGCCGGGCGCTCACAGATGGCGCAGGCGTTCTTCGAGTGCCACGCCCCGGAAGACATCCGGGCAGAGTCCGCCGGCTCGAATCCCCACACCGCCGTGTGGCCCGAAGTCGTGGGGGTGATGGCCGAGGTGGGCATCGACCTCACCGGGCGTAGGCCCAAGAAGCTCCTGCGCGAGATGCAGCTGCACGCCGACTGGGCGATCACGATGGGCTGCGGCGACGCCTGCCCGTACGTGCCCACGACGGTCGGGACCTGGGACGTCCCAGATCCCGCCGGGCAACCCATCGAGACCGTCCGCGCCATCCGCGACGCCATCGAAACGCGGGTCCTCGACCTCGTCGAGCAGAAGCTCGATGCCATCCGCGCGGACCGCACCGCGCACCAGCTGCGGCTTGCCCAGATGCTGCCGGGCCTCGACGAGCAGTTCGCTGGCCAACACAGCCCCGACGCGATACGCGCCTGTGCGGACGCGGTGCTGTCGCGCTACGACGAGGTGCCCATCCGCTCGCACATCCTTACGGCCGCGCACCGCCAGACCTGCGAGTGCCTGAAGCAGGAGACCTGCGACGTGCTCGCGCTCGCATGAGGACCCTGACGGCTCCACCAGCCGGTCTTGCGCGCCTGCCAGCCCCATTGCGGCGGCTGCTGGAGGACGCCGCGACGAACGCGAAGACCGCCGCCGGAATGCTCGCCGACGTTTCGCGCTACCCGCGACATACGTCGGACCTGCGCGCCGACATCACCGAGTGGGAGAGCGAAGGCGACCGCCTCGTCCACGATGTCGTCCACCAGCTGGCCCACGCTCGCTGGCTCGGCCCGGAACGGGCGCGTTACATCTCGTGCACGGCTCACCGCGCAAGGTCAACGAGTACCTCTTCGAGGACAGGCCCGCCTCGTTGTATGAGCGCCTGGCTGCCGCCGAAGACACCGACGTCCTTGGTGTTCGGCCATACCCACAAGCCGTGGGTGCACGAGTACGGCGACGTGCTGTTCGTCAACTGCGGCTCGGTCGGCAAGCCCAAGGACGGCGACCCCCGAGGGGCCTTCGCCATCCTCCACCCCGCTGCTGGGACCGTCGACGTGACGATCGAGCGGGCACCCTACGACGCCGAGCGCGTCGCTGATGAGGTTCGCGCCGTCGGCCTGCCAGCCGCGTTCGCCGACAAGCTCCTCGTGGCAGCCTAACCCGCAATCACACAACCGCTGAGACGGTGCCTGCTCGCGGCTCGAAGTCGATCGCGCACAGCGTCCCGATCGCCTCGCCGTCGGCCGTACGCAGCGGCACGCCGGCGTAGGCGACCATGCCGAGCTGCTCGACCGCCGGGTTGACGGCCAGCGCCGAGTCCAGACGCGCGTCCGTCAGGGCGTACGCCTCGGCAGCGCCGAGCGCGAACGGGCAGAAGCCGGCGGTGAGCGGCATCTCCGTCATCGAGGCCCACGGCTCGTCGGCCGCGCAGCCCAGGAACCGCTGCCGCTCCCCTCCGACGAGGTTGACCAGCACGACGGGGACGCCGAGCATCCGGCAGGCCACGCGGGCGATGCGGTCCAGGGCGTCCGCCGAGGACTCGGCGTTCGCTCCAGGGAGGCCAGCGCCCGCAGCCGGCTCGGCCGGCGCACCACCTCCGGTATCGACTCACCTCCCGACATGCCCGTCCGTACATCAGCCAACGCTTTCAGGTTGGCGCTCGAGCGCCAACGCGCCACTTCAGCGGCGGTTCCCGTGCGCGAGGGCGGTGCCACCGCGCCCACCGGTGTCCGGCGCGTCGTGCCGACACCCCGGCGGACACCGGCGGGCGCCATTGCCGCCCGGCGCCCGCAAACCGAAGATGGACGCAGGCGACAAAAGGAGCACGAGATGTGCCGCTGGATGGCGTGGCTCGGCCAGCCGGTCCTGGTCGACGAGCTGCTCTTCAAGACCAAACACGGGATCGTGGACCAGAGCCTGCACGCCCGCATGGGCGCCGAGCCCACCAACGGCGACGGGTTCGGCCTCGGCTGGTACGGAGGCGGCGACGGCCCCGCGCTGTACCACAGCGTCTCGCCCGCCTGGGCCGACGCCAACCTCCGCGAGCTCGCCAGCCACATCGAGTCGCCGCTGTTCTTCGCCCACGTACGGGCCGCGATCGGCTCGCCCGTGCAGCAGACGAACTGCCACCCGTTCCGGCACGGCAACTGGCTCTTCGTCCACAACGGCTATCTCGGCGGCTTCCACGCCATCCGGCGGGACCTCATGCTCGCGCTCGACGCCGACCGGTTCGCCGACGTCCAGGGGTCGACGGACACTGAAGTCGTCTTCCACCTCGCGCTCACGCTCGGGCTCCAGGAGGACCCGCTCGGTGCGCTCGAGCGCACCGTCGGCTTCATCGAGACGACCGCCGAGCGGCACGGCGTGCAGGACGCCGTGCAGGCGAGCTTCGGCGTGTCAGACGGCTCCACCCTGTGGGCGGTGCGCTACGCGACGACCGGGCCCGCCCGCTCGCTCTTCGCATCGGCGGACGTGGACGCCGTCAAGCGCCTGCACCCGGACAACCCGCGGTTGCAGCGCCTGAGCCCCGACGACCGGCTCATCGTCTCCGAGCCCTTCTCCGACCTCCCGGGCTTGTGGCACGCGATCCCGGAACGCAGCGCGGTGACGGTGCGCCGTGGCGGTGAGCTCGAGCATCAGCCGTTCCGTCCGCGCCATGAGGTCCAGGCGCCGGCGGGCACTACCACATAGACCCTCGCTGAGCATCTCGCCCCTCGCCAGGGCCTACTCGTCCTGGCAGACTGCGAACCGTAGGGTCCCCCCGCATCGGAGAACCCATGGGCTCTCGGCTCGACCGGCTGGAATTCGGAGCACTTGCTTCACTCGGCGGCTGCCTGAGCCTCGTCGCGGCCGCCGTGACCCTCGACGGCTCGACCTCCGAGCTCGCCTGGCTCGAGGCGGTGGTGCGGAGCTTGTCCGTCGCCGTCCCGATCGCGGTCGGGCTTTACGCTCGCCAGCGACCGCCCTTCGAGCGGTTCGGCATGCTGCTCGTCCTCGCCGGCGTGGGGTGGTTCGCGACGACGCTGGCGGAGTCGCGGGAGCCCGTCCTCTACAGCACAGGCCGCATCGCGGGCTGGTTCATGGAGGTGGGGCTGGTCTACCTCGTCCTCGCGTTCCCCACGGGACACGTCCGCGGTCGCGTCGATCGCCTGCTCGTCGCCGCGACGGCGGCGGTCGTCCTGACGCTCTACCTCCCTTCGGTGCTGCTCGTGGAGCAGTTCCCGGTGCCGGCTCCGTGGACGAGCTGCCACGACGGCTGCCCGCAGAACGCCTTCATGGTCACCGCCACGGAGCCGGCGGTCGTCGACGACGTGATGAGGCCGCTGCGGGAGCTCGCCGTCGTGCTGCTCTTCGCGGCCGTCGCCGTGCGCCTGCTGCAGCGCATCCACCGCGCTACGCCGCTCGCGCGGCAGGTGTACGGGCCGCTTCTCGCGATCGCGAGCCTCCGGCTCGCCGCGTTCGCGGCGACGATCGTCGGGCGCTCGCTCTGGCCTGACGCGGACGTCGTGGAGGCGTCGGCGTGGCTGCTGGCCCTCGGGCCGGTGCTGATCGGCGGCGCCTTCATGCTCGGCCTCGTGCGCTGGCGGCTCTATATCGCCGGAGCGATGCAGCGGCTTGCCTCGCGAATGCGGACGCATCCCGGGCCGGCCGACATGCGCGACGCACTCGCCGACGCGTTCGGCGATCCGACGTTGCAGGTCGCCTACTGGATCGGCGGAGCGGACGGACAGTGGTCCGACGCGGCGGGCCATCCCGTGCGGCCGCCGCCTCCTGACTCGGGGCGGTGGCTGACCGAGGTCCGCGATGGCGACCAACCGGTGGCCGCGATCATCCACGATGCGGCGTTGCGCGACGACCCGGCCTTCATCGACAGCGCCGCGTCGTATGCCGTCATGACGCTCGACAACCATCGCCTGGCGGCCGAGGCGTCCGCGCTCCTCGACGAGGTCAACCAGTCGCGGGCGCGGATCCAGAGGTCTGCCGACGACGAGCGGCGCCGCATCGAGCGCGACCTGCACGACGGCGCGCAGCAGCGTCTCGTCCACTTGCGGATCCGGCTCGAGCTCGCCGCGGAGAAGCTGAACGGCAATGCCGACGCCGAGCTGTTCAGCGGCCTCGCGACCGACGTCGACGAAGCGCTCGACGAGGTCCGCTCGCTCGCACGCGGCATCTATCCCTCACCCCTGGCCGACCGCGGCGTCGTCGAAGCGCTCCGCTCGGCGGCGCTCCTCGCGCCGGTTCCCACGACGGTGCTGGCGACCGGGACGCGACGCTATCCGCGCGAGATCGAGAGCGCCGTCTACTTCTGCTGCCTTGAGGCGCTGCAGAACGCCGGGAAGCACGCCGGGGGCGCCGCCGTCGTGCTCGAGCTCGCCGACGAGGGCGAACGTCTGCGCTTCGACGTCCGCGACGACGGAGCGGGCTTCGACCCCGGGCGCGCCCACGCCGGCGTCGGCATGACGAGCATGCGCGACCGGCTCGCCGCCGTCGGCGGTGAGCTGGCGATCGTGTCGAGCCCGGGGCGTGGAACCCGCGTGATCGGCACGATCTTGCTCGAGGGCCTGACGGACGGCCCACCCGAGACCCGCGGAACCCGGGGGTTCGCGCGCCGCCCGCAGTGATCGCGGGCTCAGAGCTGGGTGCGCGAGCTGTCGATCGAGCGCGTGGCGGCGTCGTGTCGCACGTCTGCCTCGGCCAACCGCTGTCGCTCGATCTCGTCGGCGGACGGCTTGCGCATGACCCAGTAGATCAGCGAGCCAACGAACGGCAACACGAGGATCAGCACGATCCAGCCGAACGTCGTCCAGCCGGGGTAGCGCCGCCGGAAGATGTCGACGGCGGTGATCACCCAGATCACCGCAGCCAGCACCGCCACGATCCACAAGAGCACTCCCATCACGATCCTCCTCGTCGAGCCTGCTCGGTCTCCCGCGCCAGCCTGTCGCGGAACAACTCGAGCGCATGTCGGGTCTTCGTCTCCTGCTCGCCGGAGACGTCGATGCCGCGCTGGGCCAGGAAGGCGCGGACCTCGGCCGCGGCCAGGAACGCCTCGCGCGGCGGGCATTTCGTGGAGAGCTCGAGGATCCGCGTGTCGTCCGGGTACAGCCACAGCTCGGCGACCAGGTTGCGGCCGAACCCGGCGGGCGCGAACTTGAGCTTGAGCACGAAGATCGAGCCGAGCAGCGAGAGGTCGTCGAGCGCCAGCCCCTCGGGGGCATGGGCACGGAAGAACGCTCGCTGCTCCTTGGTGAAGAGCTTGCGCAGCGGCTTCCCGCCCGTCGCCGCCTCACGCACACCGCCAACGGGGAGCACGTGCTTCATCGAGCCCGAGCAGACGAACCCGCCGGGCATGGCGTCGACCTCGACCCCGAACGCCGGCGACCGCCGCAGCGACCCGCGTAGCCGAGCCGGCGCGACGGGGCGCAGCTTGACCACCGAGTCGTCCCCCTTACGCTGGACCCGCCGCACGCGCACCACGACGCCGCGCTGGTTGAGCGCCAGGTCCGGCGTGTCGAGAAAGAACACCTGCCGGATCTGGGCGTCGAGCGGGTCGATCTCGAGCGCGCCGAGTGCCGCGCGCTGGTCCGACTCGGCCACGGTCAGCTTGAGCTCGACGCTATCGGCATCCCCGAGCAGGTCGAGCAGCTCGGCGAGCTCGGTGTCGGTCAGCCGCGGGGCGACGGTCGCCGTCATGTCACTCCCTCCTCCGGCGCCAGGCCCATGACGCTCGCGTCGAGCAGCACGGTCCCGCCGCAGTTGCACAGATGATGGGGACCGCGGCGGCGATACCCGCGCCCGGAGGTCGCCGGAGCTCGACCGGCACCCCCGCCCGCCACGTCGCATCGCCGCAATACGGACAGGAGCGGCCCTCGCCCCACTTGCTCCTCACCCATTCCATGCCGCCTGCCTCATACGCTCGCGTTCTGCTCGGAGACGAGTCACGCCACGCGCGATCCTGTTCGTCGGCCCGCTGCTCGGGGGTCGGGAACCACGACATCGAGCTCATTCCGCGAAGTCCGACGCGTCGACCAGATCGTGCCTGAGCGCCGCGATGAGCGTCTCCACTTCGCGTTCCATGGACTCGCGGTCGATGTCCCGCACGACGCGCTCGATGACCGCCATGCCGACGCCGAGCTCCCGGTCGTAGCGCTGTGCGTCGTCGTTGGTGATCGTGACCTCCCGCCCGCTGCCGCACTGCCCGCAGCGCAGCCGCAGCCACCAGTGCTCCTCATCCGCGATGCGGGAGTCGACCGGCACCACATAGTCGCCCCGACACAGCCAGCAGATGCGGAGCGCGGCGTCGGGCCGTCGACGACGGCGGCTGAGGAGCCAATGCAGCACGATCGTCCTCCACGCTCTCAATCGGCGGCGAGCCACGGCAATGGGGCACACATGCCTGTTGCCGGGGGCCCCCACCCCAACGTCGCCGCGGGTGAATGCCGCCTCGACCGCGCTTATCCTCTGCCCGTGGTGATCCGGGTCATCCTCGCCGACGACAGCTTCCTCGTCCTCCAAGGGCTGCGGCAGGTCCTCGACGGCGCCGAGGGCATCGAGGTGACCGCGGAGTGCGGCGACCTCGACTCGGTCGTGGCCGAGGTCGAGCGGGATCGCCCCGACGTGGTGGTGACCGACATCCGCATGCCGCCGACCAACACGGACGAGGGAGTGCAGCTCGCGGCGCGCCTGCGCGAGTCCGCTCCGGCGATCGGCGTCGTCGTGCTCAGCCAGTACACGGACCCGGCGTACGTTCGGGCGCTCCTCGAGGACGGGTCCGAGGGGCGCGCCTACCTACTCAAGGAGCGCGTCCACGACCGCCGGCAGATCGTCGACGCGATCGAGGCCGTCGCCGAGGGCTCCTCCGTCGTGGACCCGAAGGTCGTCGAGGTGCTGCTCGCAGCGAAGGGCCGCGGCGAGCGTTCGCCGCTCGCGGAGCTCACGCCCCGTGAGCTCGAGGTCCTGGCCGCGATCGCCGAGGGCAAGAGCAACACGGCAATCGCGGACTCGCTCGTGCTCACCAAGCGCGCCGTCGAGAAGCACATCAACGCGATCTTCCTCAAGCTCAACCTGTCGCACTCGCAGGAGGCGGAGCGGATCAGCCCGCGCGTGACCGCCGCGCTGACGTTCCTCTCCGAGACCTCGCACGTGGGGTAGCCGGGGCAGGCGCGCACCCCCGGCGATCGGGAGGCGCGCGCCATTGCCCCGCCCCAGCCGCGCGGCCTAGTGTCGGCCTCCCCTAGTCCCGTGGCAAGGAGTTTCCATGACACAGATGCAGACGCCGATCACGCCCTCGGGCACGCGACCGTCCGGCGCATGGGCCGGATGGGTGGTGTTCGGCGCGATGATGCTGATGCTGCTCGGGTCGCTCCACGTGGTCCAGGGCCTGGTCGCGCTCTTCGACGAGGGCTACCTGCTCACGCGCGCGGGCGACGATCTGCTGCTCGTCAACGTCGACGCGTGGGGCGTGATCATGCTCTGCTGGGGCGCGCTGCTCGTGGCGGCCGGCCTGGGGCTGTCGGCGGGGCGGGGCTGGGCCCGCTGGTTCGCGATCGGCGTCGCGTTCATCGACGTCATCCTGCAGATCGGCTTCCTGTCCGCGTATCCGATCTGGTCGGCCATCCTGATCGTGCTGGACGTCCTCGTGATCTTCGCGCTCACGGCCCGCTGGGACGAAGCGCGGGCCGCCATGTGACCGCCGTGGAGCAGCCGCCCGCAGCGTCGGTACGGGTTCTGACGGTCGACGACCAGGCGCTCTTCCGTGGGATCGCCCGTGAGGTCATCGACGCCACGCCCGGGTTCGAGCTGGCCGGCGAGGCGACCTGCGGCGAGGAGGCCATCACCGCCGTGCGCGATCTCGCGCCGCACCTCGTCCTCCTCGACGTGCGCATGCCGGGCATGAACGGCGTGGACGTCGCGCGGCACCTTGCGGCGAATCACCCGGACACGGTTGTCGTGCTGATCTCGATCGAGGAGTCTGTGGACGTGCCGTCCGCCGCCCAGCTGACCGACACGGTGCCGTTCGTCCGAAAGCGGGACTTCGGCCCCGCGCTCCTGCGCGGCCTGTGGGCCGCGCACGGCAGATGAAGACCGGCGGCAGACGCGTCCCGCTTCACCGCGCGGTACTGCGGGGCGCGATCGTCCTCGTGGTCGACGCGCTCGCGCTCCTGCTGCTGGCCGCCGTGCTGCCGGGGTTCGACCTCGAAGGGTTCGGCGCGGCGCTGCTCATGGCCGTCGTGGTCGGCGTGCTCAACGCCCTCGTGTGGCCGTTGATCGTCCGCTTCGCGCTCCCGCTCACCGTGGCGACGCTCGGCCTCGGCGCGCTGGTCCTGAACGGCGTCATCGTCGCCGTCGCCGCGTCGATCGACTTCGGCGCCAGCGTGGACGACGTGTTCAGCGGCGTGGTCGTGGCCCTCGGCTTCACGCTCGTGACGGCCGTCGCGGACACGCTGCTCTCCATCGACGACGACCAGCGGTGGCATCACGACGTCGTGCGGCGCCAGGCGCGCCGCCGCGGGGACGCGCGCGAGAGCGACGTGCCGGGGATCGTCTTCCTGGAGATCGACGGGCTCGCCCACGGCGTGATCCGGCGCGCGGTGCGAGACGGCAACGCCCCGGAGCTCGCCCGCTGGATCCATGCGGGGAGCCATCGCCTCGAGCAGTGGGAGACCGATTGGTCCTCGCAGACCGGCGCCTGCCAGGCCGGGCTGCTGCACGGCAACAACGACGACATGCCCGCGTTCCGCTGGTGGGAGAAGGATCGCGGCCGCGCGATCGTCACCAACCACCCCAAGGATGCCGCCGAGCTGGAGCGTCGCCACTCGGACGGGCGCGGCCTCCTGCACGAGGACGGTGCGAGTCGAGCCAACATCCTCTCCGGCGACGCGCCGCATTCGATGCTGACCATGAGCACGGTCCTGGACGTCCGGCGCGGCAAGCTCGGCAGCGACTACTTCGCCTACTTCGCGCAGCCGTCGAGCGTCGCGCGCACCCTGTGGCTGGTCATCGGGGAGGTGATCGCGGAGCGCTTCCACGCCACGGTCCAGCGACGCCGGGGCGTCGAGCCGCGCGTCGCGCGCTCGCGGACGTACGCCGTCGTGCGGGCCTGGGCGACCGTGGTGCAGCTGGACCTCCAGGTCGCCGCCGTGGTCGCCGACGTGCTGGCGGGCCGCCCCGTGATCTACAGCACGTTCCTGGCCTATGACGAGGTCGCGCACCACTCCGGCGTCGAGCGTCCGGACACGCTCGCCGTCCTGCGGCGGGTCGACGGCCGGATCGGCCGCATCGCCGCCGCGCTCGATGCCGCGGCGCGGCCGTACCACGTCGTGGTTCTGTCCGATCACGGCCAGTCGCAGGGCGCGACCTTCGAGGACCGGTTCGGGGTCTCGCTCGAGGAGGTCGTCCGGTCCGCCACCGGCGCCGCCGACGTCCAGGCCGACGAGGCGTCCGACCACGCGGGCATGTACCTGAACGCGTCGCTGACCGAGCTGGCGGGCGGCCAGGGTGCCGTCGCCCGCACCGTGCGCAGCGCGACGGGTGGACGGCGCGTCGACGGCGCCGTCGAGCTCGGGCGCGAGCACCGCACCGAGCTCGAGCGGGCGCGCGGCGGCGGCTCGCTGCCTGATCTGTCGGTCATGGCGTCCGGCTGCCTCGGCCTCATCAGCTTCCCGCGCGAGCCGGGACGGGTGCCGCTCGAGCGCCTGACGGAGCTGTATCCACGTCTGCTGCCGGCGCTGCGCGAGCATCCGGGAATCGGCTTCGTGCTCGTCCGCTCGGAGCGCGACGGCGCGGTCGTGCTCGGCCCGCGCGGCATGCGCTTCCTCGACCGAGACGACGAGGTCGAGGGCGAGGACCCGCTGGCGCCGTTCGGCCCGAACGCCGCCGACCACGTGCGCCGGACCGACCGGTTCGCCCATTGCCCGGACGTGCTTGTCAACAGCACCTACTGGGCCGAGACCGACGAAGTGGCCGCGTTCGAGCACCTGGTCGGCTCCCACGGCGGCATGGGGGGCGGGCAGTCGCATCCGTTCGTGCTCTTTCCCGCGGCGTGGCACTACCCCGAGGAGCCCGTCGTCGGCGCCGAGGCGCTGCACGGCCTCATGCGCGGCTGGCTCGTGGATCTCGGGCACCCGGCGTACAGGCGTCCCATGGTGGGGCGTGCACCCTTGCCCGGTGCCGAGCCGGACGCTCTGATGGACGCAAAGACCGAGAGGAGCGGCCATGGCCGATGAGCTGGAAGAGATGGGCCCGATCGACTACGTGGTCATCGAATGGCCGGGACGGCAGCCGGACGGCGAGGCGGCGCCCTTGCTCGTCGACCTCGTCGACCGCGGCATCATCCGGGTGCTCGACATCGCGTTCATCGCCAAGGAGGAGGACGGCTCCGTCACGGCGGCGGAGATGAGTGACTTCGGTAACGCGTTCGGCGAGTTCGACGGAGCGTCGTCGGGGTTGCTGGGCGAGGACGACCTGCAGGAGGCGGGCGCGGCGCTCGAGCCGGGCACCTGCGCGGCCGTGCTGCTGTGGGAGAACCGCTGGGCCGCGCCGATCGCGGTCGCGCTCCGGCGCTCCGGCGGCCAGCTCGTCGCCAGCGGCCGCATCCCGGTGCAGGCCATCATCGCGTCGCTCGACGCGGCGGAAGCCGTCCGCTAGAAACTTCGAGAAAGGACAGACACCATGCCCGGACTGCTTCGCGGGGTCGCCCGCACCGCTGTGATCGCCGGCACGGCGACCTCCGTCAGCAACCGCGTCTCGCGACGCCAGGCGAGTCGCTGGGCGCAGCAGGACGCGCAGTCGTCCGGTGGACCGACCGGCTATGCCGAGCCGGAGCCCGCGCCCGCGCCGGCGGCCGATCCGATCGAGCAGCTCAAGGAGCTCGGGGCGCTGCACCAGCAGGGCATTCTCACCGACGAGGAGTTCGCGGCCCAAAAGGCCAAGATCCTCGGGCGCTGACTTCGAGCCAAGCATGCCGCGCCGGGTCCTCACGCTCGTCCTCATCACGGTCGCGACGCTGCTCGCGTTCCTGGCCGTGCTGGCACTCTGGGTCAACCGCCAGATCGTCAACACGGACAACTTCACGAACACGAGCAGCGCGCTCCTCCAGGAGCCCGCCATCCGCGACCAGATGGCGGGCTACCTGGTCGACGAGCTCTACGCCAAGGTCGACGTCGAGGCGGAGATCCGCGCCGCTCTCCCGGACCGCGCCGATCCGCTCGCGGGCACCGCCGCCGGCGCGCTGCGCGACTTCGCCGACCGCGCGACGCGCGACGTTCTCGCCCGGCCGCGGACTCAGCAGCTGTGGGAGGACGCCAACCGCGCGATGCACGCCGAGCTCATCCAGGTGCTCGAAGGCGGCGGGTCCACGGTGTCGACCGAAGGCGGCATGGTCGTTCTCGACCTGCGCGAGCTGCTCAACCAGACTGCCCAGCGGGTGGGCATCGGCGCCCGGCTGCGTGACCGGATCCCGCCCGACGCGGCGCGCATCACGGTGCTGCGGTCCGACCAGCTCGACACCGCCCAGACCGCGTTCGTCGTCCTCCGGGCGCTCCCGTGGGTGCTCGTCGGCCTCTCACTCGGCCTGTTCGCCGCCGCGCTGGCGATCGCGCGCAACTGGCGCCGCCAGGCGTTGCGCGCATGCGGCTTCGGCCTCCTCCTGGCCGGCGCGAGCGCACTCGCGGCCCGGACCCTGATCGGCGACGCGGTGGTCGGCTCGCTCGCCGGCACGGAGGCCGTCGTGCCGCCGGCGGAGCAGGCGTGGTCGATCATGACGACCTTCCTTGACGAGGCCGCCGAGGCGACCCTGTTCTACGGCCTGCTGGTGATCGTGTGCGCCTGGCTCGCCGGGCCGTCACGGCCGGCCGTCTGGCTGCGCCGCATACTCGCCCCGTACATCCGGAGCCCGTGGCTCGCCTACAGCGGGCTCGCCGTTCTCGTGCTCCTGCTCATCTGGTGGGCGCCCACCCCGGCGACGCGGCGCCCCCTCGGGATTCTCATCATCGCGGCCCTGCTGGCCGTGGGCCTCGAGATCCTTCGCCACCAGACGCGTCGTGAATTTCCGGACGCGACGCCGGAGCAGGCGGCACGACGCCGCCGCGAGTTCCTCGACCGGACCCGCGAGCGAGCGCGGTCGTGGAGGGCCGGGATGCGCCAGGGGGCGCCGGCGGGTGCGGTGGTCACTGAGGCGCAGGACACGCGCCTCGACGAGCTCGAGCGCCTGGCGCGCCTGCGGGACGCCGGCGTGCTCGACGCGCGCGAGTTCGAACAGGAGAAGCGCCGCCTGCTGCACGCAGACGGCGCTTCGATTCCCGCCGGCTGAGAAGCGGGGCTTACACCCCGGCGGGCGCGCCACCGCCGAGCGCCGCCTGGAGGTGCTGCTCCTCCTCGGTGCTGAGCGAGGTCTGGATGATCTCGCCGCCGAACGGCTGCATCCGCTCGATCAGCTTGTCGCGCGCCTGGGTCTCGCCGAGCGCGATCAGAGCGGCGCCACCCGGCGGAAGCTTGGCGCCGAGCTCCTTCATGAAGTCGTCGTTCACGCCGGTGTCGGAGAGCTTGCCCCCCAGCGCGCCCGATGCGGCGCCGACGGCCATGCCGAACAGCGGCGCGAGGAACAGGAGCCCGATGAGGCCGCCCCACATCGCGCCTCCGGCAGCGCCCATGCCGGTGGCGCTGAAGGCCTGGTGCAGCTTGATCTTGCCGTCCTGCTCGCGGACCACGACGACCGCGTCCTGCAGCTGGACCAGGTGCTCCCGGGTGGCGCGCACGAGCTCGGCTCGCGCTTCCTCGGCGGTCGCCTGGTCGGGATAGGCGATAGCGATGAGATTGCTCACGATCGGCGTTCCTCCGTCATCGGTGATGCAGGTCACGACGAGTCTTGTCGGGCACCGGCGGTCCGGGCAAGGAAGCGAGCATGCTGGGAAAGCGGGGTGCCTGCCTCCTCGCACCCCCGGGACGCTGCCGCGACGATCTCACCCCCATGCCCGAGGCGGGAACGGGCTCGAGCCGGCTCGGGCTGCTGCTTGCGATGGCGATGTTCGTGCTCGTGGTCGACACGTCGCTCATGAACGTGTCGATCTCAGCGGTGGTGCACGACCTCGACTGTCCGGGATCCGGCTCGTGCGCGACGTCCCCTATACGGGACCGCGCGGCGTCGATGTCGTCGGCGCGGGCCTCTCGGTCCTGGGAGCGCGTAAGCGAGGCGGCCGGGGTGAACTCGGCGGCGGGCTCGTTCGGCGTCGTTCGGGCTCGCCTTCGCCGGCGCGATCATGCTGGCGACGCTGTCGATCGCGTTCACCAACGAGGCCGACGCCAGCTCCGTGCTACCTGAGAGCGACAAGGACGGCGTGGCGCAGGTGCTCGAGGACGACGCGGAGGTCATTCGCAACACCCAGCTCGAGGAGCTGCTCGCGGATGAGCCGCCCGAGATCCGAGACGAGATCATCAGCATCAACACCGACGCGAGGCCGGTCGCCCTCCAGGTGGCGCTGCTGATCCCGATCCTCGCCGGCCTGCTCAACGCGTTCCGCATGATGCGCCTCCCGGACCCCAGGCCGTCGGCCTCGGTCGAGGGCATGGCACTCGCCTAACGATCCGGGACGCGTACTTGCCCATCCCATAGCGCTTGTCCCGGATCCAGTTGCAGATGACGAGGTTTCCACCGACGTCTCGCGCGGGCCGTGCCAAACCAGCGCACGCATCCGTCAGCGCTCCACGAACACCGCCACCGTGCGTCCCGGAACCGTGAACGCGCCGTCCGCGTACGACGAGCCGCGCACGACCGGGTCGCCGCCCGACGCCTGCACCGGGTGCAGCCGGTAGCGCCGGCCGGCCAGCGACGCGACCGTCTGCGTGGTTGCGGCCGGGGTCGCGTTGAAGACCACGACGACGCTGCCCTGCGAGCGCCGTCCCTCGATGGCCATCACGATCACGCCCGGGGTCTGGCCCGGCCCGCCGGTCGGGAAGCTCACGCGCTCCTGCACGGCGCGGGCGCTCCCCAGCCGGAACAGCGGCGACGAGAAGCGGATCCGCAGCAGCTCCGCGGCGCGGTCGCGCGCCGCCCGCAGGTCAGCCGGGTCCGGCTTGAGCGCCGGATCGGCGAGCAGCGGCCGCATGAACGGCCAGTTCGCCTCGTTGTCCTCGCGCGGCGGCAGTCCGGAGCCCCAGGTCGACTCGGTCGCCGACCAGTCGATCCGGTTGAACCAGTCGCCCGAGTTGTAGGAGTTGCGGTCGAGCGACTTGGAGCGCAGCAGGTCAGCCCCCGCATGCCAGAACGACGGGCTCTGGGCGAGCGCCGTGGTGGCCAGCGCGAGCGTGCTCATCCGCACTCGCTTGGCCATCGACGTGGCCTGCGGGAGCTTGTACTGCAGCGCGTCGAACAGCGTCTCGTTGTCGTGCGCGTCGACGTACGTGATCGTCTCCTCCGGGTCGCCCGCGTAGCCCGCCGGCTGGCCGTTGTAGTCGACCTGCGCGCCGGTCACGGTCTGCCCCGCCGCGTTCACGAACCGGAAGTCGCGCAGGTTGCCGGCCAGCCCGACCTTGATCAGGTCGTGCGCATGCAGCAGCCGCGCGCGCTGCTCGTCCGCGGTGCCGTTGACCGCGGCGCCGTTCGGGTCGGTGAACAGCCCGCTCGCGAAGCCCTGCACCCGTGGGTCCTCGTCGAACGGGCCGCCGCCGCGCACCGCGTCCCGCAGGCGGTCCGAGAACGTGCCGATGCCCGTGCCGAACAGGTTCAGCTGGCTCGCCTGTACGAAGCGGGCGTTGTTCGCCACCTCGCCGAAGTTCCAGCCCTCGCCATAGACGTAGGTCCGGCGGCCGTCGACGCCGTCGCGACGCACGCTGAGCCGGTCGAGCGCCCGCCGCACCCGCAGCATGTTCGCCTTCGAGTGGTGGCCCATGAGGTCGAAGCGGAAGCCGTCGACCTTGTACTCGCGCGCCCAGGTCACGACCGACTCGACCATGAGCTTCTCCATCATCCGGTGCTCGGTCGCGGTGTTCGAGCAGCACGTCGAGGTCTCGACGGCGCCCGTGGTCGGCGACAGCCGGTGGTAATAGCCGGGCACGATCCGGTCGAGGATCGAGCGCGGGCTCTGGCCCGCCGCCGGCGTGTGGTTGTAGACGACGTCCATGACCACACGCAGGCCGGCGCGGTTGACCCCCGCGACCATCTGCCGGAACTCGCGCGTGCGCGTGGCAGAGGCGGGATCGTTCGAGTACGAGCCCTCCGGCGTCGTGTAGTGCAGCGGGTCATACCCCCAGTTGAAGCCGTCGGCGTCCCTGATCGGGCCGATGCAGGCCTGCTGCTTGTCTGACGCCGGGCCGAACGAGCGAAGGTCGCACGGCGGCTCGGCCTGCGCCGACCGCCGCTCCTCGATCGTCGCGATGTCGTTCGTGGGCAGAAGGTGGAGCGCGGTCATGCCCGCGCCGGCGAGCCGCCGCAGTTGGCGCATGCCGTCGCTGCCGCGGTGGGTGAACGCCCGATACGTCCCGCGGTCGGCGGCGGGCACCGTCTCGTCGGTGATCGAGAAGTCACGCAGGTGCAGCTCGTAGATCGTCATGTCCTCGGGCTGGTCGAGCCCCGGCTTACGGAGCCGGTCCCAGCCTCGCGGCTTGAGCCGGCGGTCGTCGAGGTCCACGAGGATCGAGCGCGCCGAGTTGGTGGTCAGCCCGAGCGAGTACGGGTCGGTGACGACGTTGGTGACCACCGCGCTCTCGGTCGGCGCCCACACCGTCACCTCGTAGGCGTAGCGCGCGCCGCGCCACGAGCGGCGCCCCTCCGCGCGCCACACGCCGTCGCGGCCGCGGTCCATCGCGATCCGCCGGTCGTCGAGGAGCAGCGTCACGGACTTGGCGGTCGGCCCCCAGACGGCCAGCCGTGGAACGCCGTGCCGCCACGTCGGCCCGAGGTCGGCGCGCGCGGCGGCCGCGTAGATGTCGTCGAGCACGCCGGGGATCTGGAGCCCGGTGACCTGCACGAGCGCACCGGAGGCGTCATAGGCGGCCACGGCGAGCTGGCCCCGCAGCAGCGCGCGCGCCCGCCGCCGGGCGTCCGCGGGCAGCTCGAGCGCGCCGTACGCCGCCAGGTGCGGGAAGTCGGCGCGGACGTCCGCCGGGAGCCCGGCCGGGTCGACTGTGAGTGGGAAGGACTCGCCGCCGACGATCGCCCCGTCCTCGACGGTCATGCCGCCGTCGGCCGCGGCGTGGAGCCGGTAGGTCAGCCCGTCGCGCAGCTGCCACGCGATCAGCCCGCGCCGCAGCCAGTGCGCGCCGCGCTCGGTGCCGACGGGCCGCGGGACGTCGTCGGAGATCACGTGCGTGGCGTCGTCATACGTGAAGGTGATGGTCCCGCCGGGAGCGGTGACCGGGATGTTGGCACCGCCCGCGCCGTAGTTCTCGTCCCACGAGTTGTTGATCGCGACCTTGTACTCGAACGCTCCCGCGGGAACATCGAACGACGCGCGGTACACACCCCCGCCGACCGGTGCCAGCCGGGTGGCGGCGCACTCGGGCTGCCAGTCGCCCGGGCAGCCGAGCCCGGACTGGAGGGAGCCGACGAGCGTCACAACCCGCTCCTGCCCGTGCGCCGGGGCGGCGCCGATCAGCACCGTGAGCACGACGAGTCCGGCGAAGCGCAGCAGCACGGTCATACCCCTGCAGTTGTGGTACCCACTCCCCGTGGGCCTCGAGCAGCTCGTCGACGAGCCGCTCGATCTCGTCGAGCGACAGCTCGGCGGCGGTGTGCGGGTCGAGCATCGCCGCGTGGTACACCGGCTCTCGGCGCGCGGTCAGCGCCGCCTCGACGGTCAGCCCCTGCAACGTTGACATTCGTCTGCATGAGCGCGGCCAGGTGGCGGGGCAGCGCCCCCGACCGGCTCCGGCGCGATGCCGCCGGTACCGGCCACGCACGGCACCTCGACGCAGCAGTCGGCCGGCAGGTTGTCGATCAGCAGCCCGCCGTCGCTGCCGTTCGGGACGTTGCCGTTGAAGCGGAACGGCTCCCCGGTCTCGCACGCCGCGATGATGTCCGCCGGCGCGCTCGCCGCCGAGGTCGACCTCATCGGCGGGCACGCCGTGGTCGGCCGCCAGCCCGGCCGCCGTGTGCTGGACGGAGTGGCAGAGCCCGACCGTGCGGATCGGGCTCGCGTCCGCGACCGCCCAGCAGCGCGAACGTCGTGCTGTCGCGCAGCGCGGGCTCGTCGACGACGTCGCCGATCAGGTTGCGCGTGAAGACGGTCGAACCCGGCGCCGATGAACGCGATCCGCGGCATGGGCACGCGCAAGATAAAGGGTGCGGCCTCCCGTACGGGAATCCCTGCGCCCCTTGCATACGATGGCTGCGTGCCAGGTTCGGAGGCGATCGTCAACGAGGCACGAGCCATCGAGCTCGACCTCGAGGCCCATCGGCGGGAATTGACGGGCTACTGCTACCGCATGCTCGGCTCAGGCGCCGACGCCGAGGATGCCGTCCAGGAGACGATGGTGCGCGCGTGGCGTGCCATCGACAAGCTCGACGCCCCCGGCGCGCTGCGGTCGTGGCTGTACCGGATCGCCACCAACGTCTGCCTCGACATGCTCAGCGGCGCCCAGCGCCGCGCCCAGCCGATCGACCTCGGGCCCGCCTCGACCGCCGAGTCCGCGCTCCCCGCCAAGCTCGGCGAGGAGATCTGGGTCCAGCCCGTCCCCGACGCGCGCGTGCTGCCCGAGTCCGGCGACCCGGCCGAGCTGGCCGCGGCGCGCGAGACCGTCAGGCTGGCCTTCGTGGCCGCCCTCCAGCACCTGCCGCCTCGCCAGCGCGCGGTGCTGATCCTGTGCGAGGTGCTGCGCTGGAAGGCGAGCGAGGCGGCCGACCTGCTCGGCACCACCACCGCGGGCGTCAACAGCGCGCTGCAGCGCGCGCGGGCGACGCTCGATGCCGCCGAGCTCGACACGGCGGGTGCCGCGGCGGCCGACTCCGAGGCCGAGCAGGAGCTGCTCGACCGCTACGTCGACGCGTTCGAGCGCTACGACATGGAGGCGCTGGTCGCGCTCCTGCACGACGACGCCACCTTCTCCATGCCGCCCTACCCGCTGTGGCTGCGCGGCCCGAGTCAGGTGAGGGCGTGGTTGTTGGGAAAAGGGATCGGCTGTCGCGGCTCGCGGGTCCTGAAGGTCGCGGCCAACGGCAGCCCCGCCTTTGCCACGTACCGACCTAGCGGCCCCGGAGTGCACGAGCCGTTCGCGCTCGTCGTGATGCAGGTGTCCGACGGCCGCATCTCCGACCTCTGTCACTTCCTTTATCCCGAGCTGTTCGAGGTCTTCGGCCTGCCGATGCGGCTCGAGGGCTGACGCTCGCACTTGCCGGGCACTCGCCTGGCGCGGTATGACTCGCATGTGGAGAAGCCGCGGAACCGGCGGATCTGGCACGCGGAGGCGGACCGGCTGTGCGACATGCTCGACGAGGCGGGCGCGTGGCAGACCGCCGTGCGCATCCGCGTCACCCGCGGACGGGCGCTCGACCACCGGCCCGAGGGCTCGGCGTTCGACTACCGCCCCGCGCCGGACGACACGCCGCCGCTCGACGCCGCGCTCGCCGTGCTGCGGCACCGGCGCCTGGAGCGCCTCGGGCCCGGCGAGTAGCGGCTGGTCCGCGCGCTACGTTTCCGCGCCATGCGAAACCGACTGCTTCTCGCGCTGCCGCTGACGCTGGCGATCGCCCTCGCGGCTCCCGCGTCCGCCCAGTCGCCCGGCTTCACGCCCGGCGTCTCGAAGATCCGGCTCAACGGCATCGGCAAGGTGTTCACGGGCATGACGATCAAGAAGGCCCGGGAGGCGGCGGGCAGCATGCCGCTGCGCCGTTCGCGCGTCGGCGAGTGCGTGTACCTGGTGACCGGGCCGAACGACGGCTCGGGCCCGACCCTGCGCTTCCACAACGGCCGCCTGCGGCAGGTGCACGTCGGCCGCTCCGGCTATGCGACCCGGCGCGGCGTCGAGGTCGGCGACCGCGTGCGCAAGGTCGTGCGCCGGTACAAGCACCTGAGCAGCCGCCCCAACCTCGGCGGTGGGCGCGACCTGATCTACAAGAAGGGCAAGCGCCGGCTGATCTTCTCGGTCGGCCAGGGCACGGTGTTCGGCATCGCCGGCGGCCGCGCCCCCTGGGTGCTGTGGCAGGAGTGCGTCTGAGCGCAGACTAGGGACGGGACTGGTCACCCGCCCGATTCGATTGCCCGGCGGGCGCCCGTAGCGTCGCCGGGCATGAATTCGACCTCCAGCTTCGACGCCGTCCTGTTCGATCTCGACGGCGTCCTGACCTCGACCGCCGCGCTGCACGCGACGGCCTGGAAGCGCACGTTCGACGCCATGCTGGGCCATTGGGGCCAGGATCCGTTCGGCCTCGAGCGCGACCATCTCGACCACGTCGACGGCAGGCCGCGAGCTGCCGGCGTCCGCGACTTCCTCGCCTCGCGCGGCATCACGCTCGACGACGCGTCGGTGCGGACGATCGCCGCCTCACCGCCACGCTGCTCGTGCAGGGCTGGCTCGACGTGGTGGGCGGCAACTGGGCGGCCAACGTGGCCGTGCTCAGCCTGATGGTGCTCGCCATCTCGGCGGCGATCGCCGGCCTCGAGGCGCTCATGGGCAAGGCCGGCCTCGCCCTCGGCGCGCTCACCATGGTGTGCGTCGGCAACCCGTTCTCCGGCGCCGCCGTGGGGCCGCACATGCTTCCCGAGCCCGCCGGACTGATCGGGCAGCTGCTGCCGCCCGGGGCCGGCAGCAACGCGCTGCGCAGCACCGGGTACTTCGACGGCGCCGCGGTGGGCGGCCACCTCGCGGTGCTCGCCGTCTGGGCGCTCGCCGGGCTTGCGCTGCTGGCGGTGGCCGCCGTGCGGGCCCGGCGCCCCGTGCTCCCCGCGTGACCGCGACCCGAGCCCCCGGTTGCCTGCATCCGGGGGCTCGGTTAGTCTCGCTTCACCAAGAAGGAGGCGGGACGCGCGTGGCAACCCCGCAAGTGACGATCGAACTGTGCGGCCAGCTCGCGGTTACCGTCGACGGGCGGCGATGCGAAGGAGCGCTCCCCGGCCGGCAGGGCCGCCTCGCCGTCGCCTGCCTGGCGCTGAGCCGGCCGCATCCCGTGACGCGCGAGCGGTTGATCGCGGCGCTGTGGGGGGAGGACGCTCCCGCAAGCCAGTCGCAGGCGCTCAACGTCGTGCTCTCCAAGCTGCGGCGAGCGCTGGGGCCGGACGTGTTGCTCAACGCCGGCGAGCGGGCCGTCGAGATCACGCCGGGCGCCGAGGTCGACCTCGACGGGGCCCAGCCGGCGCTCGAGGCCGCCTTCGCGGCGCGCGACCGCGCCGACTGGCGCGCCGTGGTCGAGGCGGCCGGGCGCGTCGAGGCGCTCGCCGACGCGGGCCTGCTTCCGGGTTACGAGGCGCCGTGGCTCGAGGACCCGCGCCGCCGGCTCGAGGAGCTCGGCCTGCAGGCGCGCGAGCTGCGCGGCGACGCGGGGCTCGCCTTGGGCGGGGCCGAGCTGGCAGCGGCCGAGCGCGCGGCTCAGGAGCTCGTCGACCGCGCACCATTCCGGGAGAGCGGGCATCTGCTGCTGATGCGCGTGCGCGAGGCCCAGGGCAACCTCGCCGAGGCGCTGCGGGTGCACGAGCGCCTGCGGACGCTGCTGCGCGACGAGCTCGGGGTCGCGCCGGGCCCGCAGGTGCAGGCCGAGTTCGAGCGCATGCTCAAGGCCGAGCAGGTGGCGCCGCCGCCGACTCCTACGACGCCGGCGGCGCCCGAGCCCGAGGCCGCGCAGCGTTTCTTCGCCACGCGCAGCGGGGCGGCGTTTGTGGGCCGGCGGGCGGAGCTCGAGCGGCTGCGCCAGCACTTCGACCTCGCCGTCCAGGGCGGCCGGCGGCTCGTGCTGCTCGAGGGCGAGCCGGGGATCGGCAAGACCCGGCTGGCGCTGCAGTTCATGGAGGCGTGCGAGGCGGGCGGCGCGCTCGCCCTCTATGGCCGCTGCGACGCCGAGACGCTCGTGCCCTACCAGCCGTTCGTCGAGGCGCTGCGCCGCTACGTCGCCCGCGTGCCCGCCGCCGTGCGCTCGTGGAGCCCGGAGCTGGCCCGCGTGGTGCCCGAGGTGCCGGCCAGCGGCGATACCGATGACGACCGCTACCGGCTGTTCGAAGCGGTCGCCGACGTCCTCAGCGACATCGCTCACGTCCAGCCGGTGGTGCTCGTGCTCGACGACCTGCACTGGGCCGACATACCGACGCTGCTGATGCTGCGCCAGATGGTGCGGGCGACCGAGCGGTCACCCCTGCTGATCGTCGCGAGCTTCCGCGACACCGAGCGGCCAGTGGCGCTCGTCGACATGCTCGTGCAGCTGCGGCGCGAGCAGTTCTTCGAGACGATCGCGCTGAGCGGGCTCGACGAGGCCGACTCCGATCGCCTGATCGGCGAGTTCGGTCCGAGCGACTTCCCCGCCCACGTCGGACGCATGCTGTGGGAGGAGACCCGCGGCAACCCGTTCTTCCTCGAGGAGATGGTCCGTCAGCTGGGACAGGGCAACGGCACGCTCGCGCTGCCCGAGGGCATCCGCGAGGTGATCGGGCGCCGGCTCGCCACGCTGTCCGACCGCACGAGCCAGGTGCTGACCACGGCGGCCGTCATGGGCCGCGAGTTCCGCGTCGAGGTGCTGGAGGCGCTCGGGCCGCACGATGAGGACGAGTTCGACGACGTTGTCGACGAGGGGGTGGCGGCGCACGTGATCGCGGAGGTGCCCGGCGTCTACGGCCGCTGCAGCTTCACCCACAGCCTGATCCGCCAGACGCTCTACGACGGGCTGACCGGCACGCGGCGGGCGCGGCTGCATCTGCGCGTCGGCGAGGCGCTCGAGCGGCTCGAGGGCTCCGCGCCCGAGCCGCCGCTCGCCGAGCTCGCGCACCACTTCTCGCTCGCCCCGCCCGCGCGCGGCGCGCCGCGCGCGGTCGAGTACGCCGAGCGGGCGGCCCGCCACGCCACGGAGATCCTCGCCTACGAGGAGGCGGCGCGGCTGTACCAGGTCGCGCTCGAGTCGCTCGCGGCCGCCGGGCTCGACGGCGAGCGCCGCTGCGCCCTGCTGCTCGCGTGTGGCGACGCGCAGACGAAGGCGGGCGACGCCGGCGGCGCGCGGGCGACGTTCCGCCAGGCCGCCGACGCGGCGCGCCGGCTCGGCTCCCCGCGGTTGCTGGCCCAGGCGGCGCTGGGCTACGGCTCCGCGGGCCAGATGGCCGGCGGCATGCACGACGAGGAGGGCGTCGCCCTGCTCGAGGAGGCGCTGGCGGCGGTCGGCGAGGGCGACGATCCGCTGCGCGCCCGGCTGCTCGCCCGCCTGGCGATCGATCTCAGCTTCTCCGACGAGCGCCAGCGGCGGGCGGAGCTCAGCGGCGAGGCGGTGGAGATCGCGCGCCGGGTCGGCGACACGAGCGGCCTCGGGTTCGCCCTCGTGGCGCGCCACTGGTCGCTGTGGGGGCCCCAGAACGTGCAGGAGCGCCTGCAGGCGGCCAACGACCTGCTCGGCCTCGCGCAGACGTCGGGCGACGAGCGACTCGCCATGCAGGGCCACCGCTGGCGCATGATCGACCTGCTCGAGCTCGGGGAGATCGACGCCGTCGACGTGGAGATCGACGCCTACGCGCAGATCGCCACGCGCCGCCAGCGGGTGACGGACGCCCTCTACGTGCATATCTATCGCGCCATGCGCTACCTGCTGGCCGGTGACTTCGACCGCGCGGACGAGGAGAGCCGCGAGGCACTGCGGCTCGGCGAGCGGGTGCAGGACCCGAACGCCGGCAGCGCCACGCTGCTGCAGACCTTCGCCCTGCGGCGCGAGCGCGGCGGCCTCGAGCGGATCGAGGGCGCGATCCGCCACTACGCCGAGAGCTACGCGACGATCCCCGGCTGGTACTGCGTGCTGTCGCTGCTGCAGGCCGAGAGCGGCCGGCACGACGAGGCGCGCGAGACCGTCGAGGGGTTCGCCAGCGAGGACTTCCGGGGCCTGCCGCTCGACGGCATCTGGCTCGGAGCGGTCGCCCACCTGGCCGAGACGACCGCCGTACTCGCCGACCCCACGCACGCGGCGGCGCTGTACGACCTGCTCGAGCCCTACGCCGACCGCAACATCGCGATCGGCTGGGCCTCGACGTGCATGGGCTCGGCCTCGCGCCATCTCGGGCTGCTGGCCGGCGTGCTCGGGCGCCGCGACGAGGCCGTCGCGCACTTCGACGTCGCGCTGGCCATGAACGAGCGCATGCGCGCGCACCCGCTGGTCGCCCGCACGCAGGTCGAGCTCGCGCGCGTGCTGCTGCGCGGCGACGGCCGCGGGCGCTTCACGCGCGACGAGGAGCGCGCGACCGCCGTGCTCGATGCGGGCGCGGCCGCAGCCGAGCGGCTCGGAATGTCGCGGCTCGCGGTGCTTGCCGAGCAGCTCCGCGCCGGCGCCGCGATCTCAGGCTGAGGCCGCGCGCTCGGGGCGGTCAGCACGCCGCGCAGGTGCGCGCGGGCTGCCAGGTGAGCCGCACGCCAGATCGACAGCCCGGCCGACGAGACCAGCGGGTCTCACGCCGCGCCGAGCGACAGCGGGAGCGTCCGCGACGCGCCGACCTCCCAGCCGGCGTCCCGACTCAGGCCGGCCGGTCGCTCGCCCATGGCGGCGACTCCACCAGCGGCGTCGCCGGCTCAGGCGGCGCGGCGTTCCGCCGCGTCGGCGGCCTGCAGTACGTGGGCGCGGCTCGCCACCTCGCCGACCGGCAGCGTCTCGCCCCAGTCGGCGTCGGCGTTGGCGCTTTCGGGCAGCCGGGCTGCCAGCGCCTGGGCGGTCGCGAAGAGCGCGAAGGCGGCGTCGACGTCGCCGCGCTCGCACAGCAGCTCGCCGAGCAGCAGCGAACCGGCCAGCTTGCTCGGCTTGCAGCCGGCCGCCGTGCGCAGGTGGCGTACCGCCTCGTCCTGGTCGCCGAGCTCGGTCATCACGCGGCCGGCCCACAGCCGCGACCAGGCCCAACCCTTCCCTCCCCCGGCGCCGAAGAGCGCGGCGGCGTGCTGGAAGCGCTCGGCCGCAGCCTCGAGCGCCTCGCGGCGCCGCTCCTCCTCGCGGCGCTCCTGGGCGACGCTCCAGTGGCAGAAGCCGACCTTCCAGTGCAGGACGGGATCGTTCGGCGTCAGCCACAGCGTGTGCTGCCACGCCTCGAGCGCCTCCTCGAACTGCAGCAGCGCGAAGTGCGCCTTGCCGACTTCGCGGCGGGCGGTGGCGCTCAGCGGATCCTGCAGCTGGCCGCGCGTGGCCTCGGCCAGTGCATCCTGCGGCCGGCCGGCGTTGCGCAGCGCACGGGCGTGCTTGGCGTGCAGCGAGTGCTGCGCGATGCCCTGGGGCCGGTGCGCGGACAGCATGTCGATCACGGCGCCGTACTCGCGCGCGGCGGCCGTCCACTTGCCGCGCCAGCCGAGCGTGCGCGCGAGTGCGATGTGCGCCTGCTCGCGCTCCCACTCGCGTCCGTCCCCGAAGGAGGCGCTGAGCCGGCGGAGCGCCGGCGTGTCGCGCCGCGCCATGGCGTCCTCGATCTTCGTGTGCAATGCCTGGAGCGCCTCGATGCGCTCCTGCTCGAGGCCGTCGCCGAGCCGCCCGTAGGCGCGCCCGAGCGTGTCGAGCGTCGTGTCGCGGAGCCGGACGGCCGCGGGCGGGTGGTGGAGCTCGAGCGTGCGGCGGTAGACCGGGGCGAGCGCGTGCAGCGCGGCCTTGGCGCGCAGCCCTGCCTTCGCGCGCAGCGCAGCCCGCAGGTCCTCGTCGCGCTCGACCGCGGCCTCCGCGGCGTACGCGCCGGCGACCGACGCGCAGTAGACGGGGTTGTCGGGCTCGATCGTGAGGGCCGCCTCGAAGCACTCGCTCGCCGCGCGCCGCCGGCCGAGGTCGCCGAGCATCTGCCCGCGCACGTAGTGGATGGCGGCGCGGGTGGCGGTCGGGCCAGGTCGGCCGCGCGGCGGTACAGGCGGTCGGCGCGCGCCTGCCGGACGCCGCGCCAGCCGGGTAGCTCCTTCTGCACGTGCGCGAGGTTGTCGAGCGCGGCGGCGAGGTTCGCCTTGGCGGCGGGGAGCGCGCTCTCGAGCACGGGCGGCGACGCGCACTCGGCGAAGCCCGCCGACCGCACGCGGCGCCAGGAGAGGACGACCGCGCGCCGGTGGCTGCGCTCGGCCGCCGGGCTGCGGCCGGCGCGCCGCAGCGCCATGCCCTTGAGATCGTGCGCCTGGGCGTGGCGCGGGTCGAGCTCCAGGACGCGGTCGCAGCGGCAGATCACGCAGTCGAGGAGGTCGCCGATCGCGTCGCGGTCGCTGATCGCCGACGTGCGCGCGAACTCGTGCACGGCGAGGGCATACACGGCCTCGGCACGATCCCGGTTGAGCGCGACCGCGCGATCGAACGCGGCCACCGCCGCGTCGAGGCGGGCGGCGTGGCTCGCCTCCGGGTCGTCGCCGGCGCCGACGTAGTCGGAGGCCTGGGCTGCCTGCTGCTCGGTCTCGGCGAGCTTGCTGTAGACGACGCCGAGGTTGTAGAAGGCGAGGTCGAAGCGCTCGTCCTCGGCGATCGCCTGCAGCAGCTCGCCCTCGGCGAGCCGCAGGTTGCGGGCACGGTCGCGCGGCGTGCGGTGGCTCGCCCAGTACAGCTCGAGCGAGCGCGTGAACGAGCGCAGCGCGGTCGCGCGCACCGAGCCCCGGAGCGTGAGGTCGTTGAACATCCGCGCCGCAAGCTCGGGAACCGACGCGGCCGGCGTGTCCGCCTCGACGCGCCACTGGCGGCCGCCGCCCGGGCCGACGACCTGCGCCGCGATGACCGCGCCGTCGCCCTCGGCGACATGGACGCTGCCCATGATCCGCGGGCCGCGCGCGAAGCGGCCGACAATGCCGAACAGGAAGCCGACCGGCAGGTTGATGCCGCCCACCTGGATCCGGCTCTCGGAGGCCACGGCGTCGTTCAGCGCCCCGGTCACGTCGTCGGCGCGGACCGACAGGAAGGAGCCCGGCTCCGTCCCCGTCGCGATCCCGCCGCGGCGCCGGACGCCGAGCGACATCGGAGTCGACAGCTGGTCGTTGACGCGGCCGTAGAGCTCGTGCAGGCGGCCGAGCTCGGCCACGAGCAGCGTGGCGAGTCCCTTGACCGCCTGGGGGTCGTCGTGCGTGAAGTCGACGAAGTCCTCGATCACGACGCGGTCGCGGGCCTGCCGGAGCCAGCGCCAGGCGAGCACGATGGCGGTCGCGGTGAGCACGTTCGTGAAGGTCAGCCAGTCGAGCAGGTACAGCGCGGCGGCGGCGATCGCGAGCCACCGGATCACCGGTCCCCAGCCGCTCGCGGTGAGGCGGTGCGCCGTCCCCAGGCCGCGGTGCGCGAGCAGCGAGAGGCGCCGCTCGGTGTGGACGAGCGCCTCCAGGAGGCCTCCCAGCCAGATCCGTGCTGCGGTCATGCCACCACCCTGCGCGCACGCGGTTGCAGCGACCGTACGGAGCGCTTGCTGACCGGTTTTCGACCATCGAACAGACGCTGCCGCGTCCGCATTCGCTACATATCAGGGGTGAACGCTGGCTCATCCGACATCCAGGCGGCCGCGGCCGCGCTCCGCTCGCGGCTGCCCGAACCCCTCGCGCCGCTCGCGGATCTCGCCTACAACTACCGCTGGTCGTGGACGCCCGGCGGCCCGGAGCTGCTCTGTTCGATCGACCCGCGGCGCTGGGAGCTGTGCCTCGGCAACCCGGTGCGGCTGCTGAGCGAGACGCCGCCGGCGCGGCTCGAGGAGCTGGCCTCAGAGCAGGACTTCCTCGGCCGCATGCGCGCGCTCGCCGACGCGGTCTCCGAGCGGCTGTCGGAGCCGCGGCTGGACGAGCCCGTCACCGAGGACAGCCCGGCCGCCTTCTTCTGCGCCGAATACGCGATCCACAAGTCGCTCCCCGTGTACTCCGGGGGTCTCGGCGTCCTGGCCGGCGACATCCTCAAGGAGGCGTCGGACATGGGGCTCCCGCTCGTGGCGGTGGGGCTCATGTACCGGCACGGGTACTTCCGCCAGCGGATCGACGCTTCGGGCTGGCAGCACGAGTACTGGGTGGAGACCGACCCCGACCGGGTGCCCGCGGCGCTCGTGCACGGCGACGACGGCGAGCCGCTCGCGGTCAGCGTGCCGATCGGAGACCGCACGGTCGTCGCGCAGGTCTGGAGGGTCGACGTCGGCCGCGTGCCGCTGCTGCTGCTCGACGCCGACCGGCCCGAGAACGACCTCACCGACCGCTGGATCACCTCGCGCCTGTACGTCGGCGACGCCGGCGTGCGCCTGAGCCAGTACACGCTGCTCGGCATCGGCGGCGTGCGGGCGCTGCACGCCCTCGGCATCGAGCCGGGCGTCGTGCACCTGAACGAGGGCCACGCCGCGATGGCGTGCCTGGAGCTGGCGCGCGCCGAGGCCGGGCGCACCGGCGCCTCGGTCGACGACGCATTCGAGGCCGTCCGCCAGCGGACGGTGTTCACCACCCACACCCCGGTCCCGGCCGGCAACGACACCTACCCCGCGGCGCAGATGGCCGAGACGCTGGCGGGCATCGCCGCCGAGATGGGCGTCGACCCCGACACGCTTGTGCGCCGCGGCCGGACCCATCCCGACGAGGCGGCCGAGCCGTTCGGCGTCACGCAGTTCGCCCTGCGCTCGAGCCGGATCGCCAACGGCGTCAGCGCCCGCCACGGCGAGGTGGCGCGCGAGATGTGGCATGACCTGTGGCCCGACCGCAACGTCGACGACGTGCCGATCACCCACGTCACCAACGGCGCCCACATCCCGACCTGGATCGGCAGGCCGATGCGCGAGCTGCTCGACCGCTACCTAGGCGAGGGCTGGACCGACCGGGCCGTCGATCCCGCCACGTGGGAGCCGGTCGACGAGATCCCGGCCGCCGAGCTGTGGGCGGCGCGCAACGAGCAGCGGGCGCAGCTGATCGACGTCGTGCGCGAGCGGAGCGTGACCGACCGGCTCGGCCGCGGCGACACCGCCGAGTACGTCCGCGCCGCGGTCAACGCGCTCGACCCCGAGGTGCTCACGGTCGGGTTCGCCCGGCGCGTGGCCACCTACAAGCGGCTCGACCTGCTGCTGCGCGACGTCGACCGCGCGCTCGCCCTGCTTTCCGACGAGGAGCGGCCGGTACAGCTCATCCTCGCCGGCAAGGCGCACCCGAAGGACGACCCCGGCAAGAAGCTCGTGCAGCGGCTGTTCGAGATGAAGAGCCACTGGGAGGTCAGCCGCCGCGTCGTGTACCTCGACGACTACGACCTCGCGCTGGGAGCGGCGATGGTCCGCGGCGCCGACATCTGGGTCAACGTCCCGCGCCCGCCGCTCGAGGCGAGCGGGACGAGCGGCATCAAGTCCGGACAGAACGGCGGCCTGCAACTCAGCGTGCTCGACGGCTGGTGGCCCGAGGCCTACGACGGCACGAACGGCTGGGCGATCTCCGGCGAGGTCGACCACGACCACGGCGCGCAGGACTGGCGCCACGCCGACGAGCTCTACCGCCTGCTGCACGAGGAGGCGGTGCCGACGTTCTACGACCGCGACGCCGACGGCCTCCCGCAGGCGTGGCTGACGATGGTGCGCAACGCGCTGCGCACGATCGGCCCCAAGTTCAGCGCCGGCCGCATGGTGCGCGACTACGCGGAGCGCATCTACCCGGCCGGCGTGGGTGCCCGAGCCTAGGTACTGGCTGAAGGCGATCGGCCATGCGCGCGGGCCGCTCGGTGAGCGCTGGCTCGACGAGCGGCCCGAGCTGCTGCACCGCACCGGGTTCCCGCGCCGGCCGCGGATGGCGGCCGGCGACCGGCTCGTGCTCTACGCATCCGTGTGGCGGCGGGTGTTCGCGGCCGCCGAGGTGCTCGCCGACCCCGAGGCGCGCGAGCACCCGCGGTGGCCGTGGGTCGTGCCGATCGAGACGCTGCTGCTCGTGCCGGTGCTCGACGCCGCGCCGCCGGTGGAGTCGATCGGCGTGGCGGCGCGCTCGATGAGCCAGCAGTCGCACATCCGGATCGACGCCGGGCACTATGCGCGCGCCGTGGAGGCCATGGCGTCGGTCGCGCTAGCCGTACCGCAGCCTTAGGGATTCCCCCGATGCGCCGCCCGGCGCGGGTCGGCACGATTGGACCATGCTGACCGCCACCACGTCCGTGACCGTGATCGCCGGCGCCGCCCTGAGCTTCGAGTCGGTGGGCGCGACCGACGCGGCGAGCGCTCCCGTCCGCGTGCGCGAGCACCACGAGACGCTCCTGCGTGTGATCGCCGGCGTGGTCACGCTCGAGGTCGACGGCGACGAGCAGGTGCTGGGCGTCGAGGGCGAGGCCCGCATCGACGCGGTCACGCCGCACCGCCTCTGGAACTCCGGCGTCGGCGAGGCGCGGATCGTCCAGGAGTTCAGGCGAAGGCCTTGACGATCTCGTCCCGCGTGAGGCCCTTCCGGAGCGGGTGAAGGAGCTCATCCGGGCCCGCCCACCCGATGCTCCGGGAACCGAGCGTCCTCCGCCGCACCGTCCGGCGAGAAGCGCCGCACCCCCGCGGGGACGAGACCCAGGCGCAGCGGCTCGCCGACCGCGAGCCGCGCGCGGCCGGGCAGGACCGTGACCAGCCGGGCCCCCGCGTCGGTGTCGACGCCGACGAGCGTCTCGCGGCCCAGCGCCTCGACGTACGCCACGCGGCCGTCGAGCGGGCCAAGCAGGCCCTCCTCCCACGGCCGCACGTGCTCGGGGCGGACGCCGAGCAGCAGGCCGCCGCCCGCCCAGGGCAGGATGCTCATCGCGGGGCTGCCGATGAAGCCGCCCACGAACACGTTGACCGGCTCGTCGTAGAGCTGCTCAGGGGTGCCCACCTGCTCGAGCGTTCCCTCGTTCATGACCGCGACGCGGTCGCCGAGCGTCAGCGCCTCGAGCTGGTCGTGGGTGACGTAGATCGTGGTCGTGCCCACGTCCTGCTGCAGCCGCTTGATCTCGGCACGCGCCTGCACGCGCAGCGCGGCGTCCAGGTTGGAGAGCGGCTCGTCCATCAGCAGCACGCGCGGTCGGCGCGCGAGCGCGCGGCCGAGCGCGACGCGCTGCTGCTGGCCGCCGGAGAGCTCGCGCGGGCGGCGGTCCAGCAGCGCGCCGAGGCCGAGCGTCTCGGCCGTGGCGTTCACCCGCCGCAAGATCTCCTCGCGCGCGAGGCGGCGCCGCCGGAGGCCGAACGCGAGGTTGTCGCGCACGGTCATCTGGGGATAGAGCGCGTAGTCCTGGAAGACCATCGCGACGTCGCGGTCGCGCGGCGAGACGTCGTTGACCACCCGGCCGGCGACCGCCACCTCCCCCGCATCGACGGCCTCGAGCCCGGCCAGCATCCGCAGCGCGGTCGTCTTGCCGGACCCGGACGGTCCGACGAGGACCATCAGCTCGCCGTCGGCGACCTCGAGCGTCAGGTCACGCACCGCCTCGACGGTCCCGAAGCGCTTCACCGCCCCACGGAAGGCCACGTCACCCACTAGGCGTTGCTCCGCATGCGCTCAGCGGACAAGCCGCGGATGTCTAACCGACGCGCTGTAGTCGTAGTCATCCCTTTGTTGCCCCGCTGAGCATGCCCCGGATGAAGTGGCGCTGAAGGAAGACGTAGACGATCACCACGGGGGTGGCGACGATCACGGCGCCCGCGGCCAGCAGCGCCTCGTCGGTCGTGTTGCGGCCCTGGAAGAACGCGAGCCCGAGCGGGGCGGTGCGCAGCGCCTCGTCGGAGACCATCACGAGCGCGAGCAGGAACTCGTTCCACGTCCACATGAAGATCAGCACGACCATGGTGAGCACGGCGGGCCGCCCGAGCGGCAGCACGACCCGCCACAGCGTCGACCAGGACGACGAGCCGTCGAGCCGTGCCGCCTCCACCAGCGAGCGCGGGACCGACCTGAAGAAGGCCCGCATCCAGAACGTCCCGAATGCGACCGAGACCCCCGCCTGGGGCAGGATCAGCGCCCAGTAGGTGTCGGTCAGCCCCAGGTCGCGCAGATCGTAGTAGAGCGGCACGATCGTCGCCTCGAGCGGCACCATGAGCCCGACGAGGAAGAGGTAGAAGAGCACCTGCTCGCCGCGGAAGCGCATCATCCCGAACGCGTAGCCGGCGAGGATCGAGAGCAAGCCGGCCGCCACCACGACGGCGCTCGTGACCAGCACGCTCGAGCGCATGTAGGTGCCGAAGTGCCCCTGGTCCCAGGCGACCGAGAAGTTGCCAGGGTCCGACAGCGACATCCCGAGGATCCGCACGATCGGCGCGAGCGCGATCACCGCGAACACGCCGAGCATCAGGTGGGCGAGCACCTGCTCGCGGCGGTCGATCACGTGCGTGCCGCCCGGTCCGCCACGCGGTTGACCGTGAGGGTGAGCACGAAGATGACCGCGGCCACGCACACGCCGACGGCCGCGGCGGCCCCCACCTCGCCGCCCCGGAACGCGCGCTGGTAGACCTCGAAGGCCGGGACGGTCGTCGCACCGCCCGGCCCGCCGCTCGTGGTCAGGTACACGAGGTCGAAGTTGCGCAGCGCGGCGATCGTGGTGAGCGTCACGGCGACCGCGATCTCCCCGCGCAGCGCGGGCAGCGTCACGGCCAGGAACTCGCGCACGGCGCCCGCGCCGTCGACCCGCGCGGCGTCGTAGAGCGAGCTGGGAACCTTCTGGACGCCGGCCATGAAGAGCACGAAGCACAGGCCGTACGCCACCCAGGTCCCGATCAGGCCGACGGCCGGCAGCGCCAGGTCGAAGTCGCCGAGCCAGCCCGTCGGCTGGTAGATGAGCCGCCAGGTGACCGCCACGACGACGAGCGCGATCACCTGAGGCAGGAACAGGATCGTGCGCAGCGCCGCGAGGCCGCGCACGCGGGAGCGGGACGCGGCGCCGGCCAGCGCGAGCCCGATGACGACCGGGATCGCGACATAGAAGACGAGCAGGACGCCGGAGTGCACGAACGCCCGCCGCAGCTCGGCGTCGGACACGATCGCCTCGTAGTTGTCGAGTCCCACCCACTCGCCCGGCGTGATCCCGTCCCAGGCGAACAGCGAGATCCAAGCGGCGTGCACGAGCGGAGCGACGACGAAGGCGCCGAAGAGCACCAGCCCCGGCAGCAGGTAAACGTACGCCACATGGCGCGGCTCGCCTGGCGGCCGGCGCATGTCAGAGCGATCCGGTGAACGTCTCGTAGTCGTCCTGCAGGCCGCTCGCGAAGTCGTCGGGGCTGGTGCGGTCGGCCAGCAGACGCTGCACCGCGGCGGTGATGTCGTCGTAGAACGTGGGCGTCGCGTAGTCCAGGTAGGGCACGAGCCCGTCCGCCTCGGCGAGGTCGCTCCACGCCTTGAAGATGTCCTCGGCGGCCGCGCCCTGAGGCGTCGCGTCGGTCGGCATCGCCGGCAGGTTGCCGGTCTCGACCAGCACGCGCGCGGCGTCGGCATTCGTCAGGAAGTCGATATACGCGGCGGCGACGTCCGGGTTCTCCGACTTCGAGGTGATCGCGAACGGCAGGCTCTCTCCGCCCAGCGCCTGCGGCGGCCCGCCGGACTGCTCGGGCGGCACGAGCATGAAGCCGAGCTTGTCGCCCATCGCGTCGCTCAGGTCGGCCAGCAGCCAGGTGCCGGCGATCAGGAACGGCCCGGCCCCGTCGGCGAACTGCTGCCATGCCGGGTCGTAGCCGACGCCGTTGAAGTTCTTCGTGAAGTAGCCCTTGTTCGCCCACTCCTGCAGCTTCTCGGCGGTGCCGCCGTTCGGGAACGTCGCGCCGTCCCGCGCGAACACGAAGTCGCGGATCTCGCCGGCCGGCGCGTAGGCGTTGAGCACGGCCTGGTACTCGTGGATGCCGGGCCAGCCGTCGAGGTTGCCGAACGAGATCGGCGTGCCCTTCGCCGACGCCAGCTGCTGCTCGAACTCGCCGAACGTCTTCGGCGTCTCCTTCACGAGGTCGCGGTTGTAGTAGACGCCGACGATCTCGCCCATCTGCGAGATCCCGTACAGGTTCGCGTCGCCGAACGTCTGCCCGTCGGGCGAGAAGCGGTTGAGGTCCAGCAGCACGGGGGCGTAGCGGTCGGCCCACCCGTAGGCCTCGGCGTAGCCGTCCATCGGCCGCAGCAGCCCGCCCTTGACCAGCTGGCCCATGACCGGCCGGCCCTGGTTGGCCTGCACGACGTCGGGCGCCCTGTCGCCCGACACCGCGAGCTTCAGCGTCGTATTGAGATCGGTGGTCGACTTGGCGACGCGCTTGATCGTGACGTTCGGGTAGCGCTCCTGGAACGCCGCGTTGAGGCGCTCGATCTGGCGCCGCTGGCCGCCGCGCACCTCCTGGTCCCAGACCGTGAGGGTCACGGGCCCGGCCTTGGCGACGTCGACCTTGCGCGCGTCGCGGTCGGCCTGCTCGGCCTTCTCGGCGTTGTCGGAGGAGTCGCCGCCAGGGGTCCCGCAGCCTGCGAGCAGCAGCAGCGCGAGCAATAAGGCCGGCAGCGCGCGCACGGTCACGCCGTCACCCCGTCCGGAAGCGGCGGCAGGCCGCGGCGTTCGCCCTCGTCGAGCAACCGCTCCCTCGGCATCGCGCCGCCGGCGCCCGTGTGCGAGCCGATCGACAGCCCGGCGTAGAGGTTCGCCCATGCGAGCGAGACTTCGGGGTCGGCGCCCGCCAGGTCGGCCCAGGCCAGCGCGGCGGCGAACAGGTCGCCGGCCCCGGTGCTGTCGACCACCGGCGCGGCGCTGCTGCCCTCGACCTCCACGCGGTGCCCGTCGACCACGGCCATCGCCCCGTCGCCGCCGAGCGTGACCGCGGCGATCTCCGCCACCTCGCCGAGCCGCTCGGCGGCCTCCGAGGGCGACGCGGCACCGGTCAGGACGCCGGCCTCGCGGCGGTTGACGATCAGGGCGCGCGGCCGGCGCGTGACGCGCGGGAGGCGCCCGGCGAAGGCGCGCGCGTCGTCGTCGCCGCACGTGATGAACGCGCACACGTCGCCGGGCACGACGTCGATCTGCTCCAGCGTGGCCGCGACCGCGCGCGGCGACAGCGGCTCGAGGTCGGCGGCGCGGGCGCGGATCCCGGGGTCGACGGTGACCATCGAGCGCTCGCCGTCGACCGGCATGACGACCGTGGTCGGCGTCCGCGAGCCGCGCGCGTCGCCCACGATCACGCCCTCCTCGCGCAGCGAGCGGCGCACGAAGTTACCGGCCAGGTCATCGCCCAGCGGCGCCACCAGCGCTGTCCTGAGCCCGAGCCGGTGGGCGCCGATCGCGGTGATCGCGCCGCCGCCGGGCGAGCGCAGCATGTCGCCCGCGAAGCGCTCCTCGCCCGGTCCGGGCAGCGCCTCGAGGCCCACGAACGTGTAGTCGAGGTAGGCGGGCGTCAGAACGGCGAGGTCGACCTTCACGCGAACCTCTCCTCGAGGGTCGGGAGCTGCTGACGGTACTCGGCGAAGATCGCGCGGGCGGCGGTCACCGAGGGCACGAGCGGGTGCAGGGCGAGCGCCTTGACGGCGAGCGCGGTCGAGCCGGTGAGCGCCGCCTCGATGGTCACGCGCTCGACGGCCTTGACCGAGGCCATGAGCGCCGCCGCGTGGTCGGGCACCGGGCCGACGGCGACCGGCCGGGCGCCGGCGCCGTCCACCACGCAGGGGACCTCGACCACCGCATGGTCATCGAGGAAGCCCAGCGCCGAGCGGTTGGCGGTGTTGAGGATGCGCACGGCGCCCGTGCCCGAGCGGATCGCCTCGACGACGGCCAGCGCCTCGGCCTCGTAGCCGCCGGGGTCGTCGGGGGACGCAGTCGTCTCGGCCTCGTGGCCGTCGCGCGCCTCCGCCATGTAGGTGCGGTCGCGCTCGTCCTTGGCGGCTCGCCACGCTCGCACCGCCTCCGCCGGCGAGTCGGGCCGTGCCGCGTAGAAGCCCGCCTGCTGGTCGAGCAGGTAGGCGCCGCGCGGCCGCGGGCTGCGCCCGATCGCCTCGACCGTGTCGGCGGCGAAGTAGAAGTAGTAGAGGTACTCGTTGGGCACCATCCCGATCGAGCGCAGCCACTCGGCGCCGAACAGCCGGCCCTCCTCGAGCGCCTCGAGCGCCGCGTCGTCGGACAGCAGCTCGGGCAGTCGCTCCGCGGCGCCGTCGCGCACGCCCTTCAGCCAGCCGAGGTGGTTGAGGCCGAAGTAGTCGAACCACAGCGCATCGGGCTCGCGCCCGAGAGCCGCGCCCACGCGCCGGCAGAGCCCCGAGGGCGAGTCGCAGATGCCGATCGCGCGGTCGCCGACGACCTGCTGGAGCGCCTCGGTGACCATGCCCGCCGGATTCGTGAAGTTCACGAGCCAGGCGTCCGGCGCCCGGCGGGCCACCCGCTCGGCGAGGTCGACCATCGCCGGGATCGTGCGCAGCGCGAAGCAGATGCCGCCCGGGCCGGTCGTCTCCTGTCCGAGCACGCCGTAGCCGAGCGGCACGCCCTCGTCGACCGTTCGGCCCTCGAGGCCGCCGACGCGGATGGCGGCGAACACGAAGCCCGCGCCCTCGAGCGCGTCGTCGAGGTCGGTGGTCGTGCGGAACGGCAGGCGCTCGCCGTGCTCGGCCGCCTGGCCCTCGAGCACGAGCGCGATGCGGTCGAGGCGCTCGGCGTCGACGTCGTACAGGACGACCTCGTCGAAGGGCCGCCGCCCCAGCAGGGCGCCGTAGACCAGCGGGACCCGGAAGCCGCCGCCCCCAATGATCGCGAGCTTCACGCAGGCAGAATATCTGCGATCCCGGAGGCCGAGAGTTCGGCCTTGGGGAGGAACCCGCACGCGGGCGTGGCCGCAAGGCAGGGACCGTAGTCCGCGGCCTCGCGGCTGGAGGTGAGCACGACGGCCGGCGCACCGTCGTGGACGGCGAGGCGCTGGGCGACCTCGAAGCCGTCGATGTCAGGCAGCTGCACGTCGAGCAGCACGACGTCCGGACGCAGCTGAATTGCCGCATCCACGGCGGTCAGGCCGTTTTCGGCCTCGCCCACGACGACGTAGCCCTCGAGCTCCAGCAGCCGCCTAGCGGCGGCCCGGAAGCCCGGGTGGTCGTCGACGATGAGGACGCGTGCGGCCATACGAGGAGTGTGCTGGCTCATACCCGATTCACAAAGGCGGACACCCTGTGGAGCAAAGGACGGCCAACCGCACCTTTGGGTGCGTGTCTGTACGCACCCCGCGTCAGCCGGACGCCTGCCGGTAGACGGCGGCCGTCTGCTCGGCGATCCGCGCCCAGTCGAACTCCCGCACGGCCCGCTCCCGGCCTGCACGCCCCATTGCAGCCGCTCGCGCCGGGTCGCGCACCAGCGTGTTGACGCGCTCTGCGATTCCCGCCGCGAAGCCCGCGGGATCGCGCGGCTCGATCGATCCCGTGACCGGCTCGAACGGGACCAGCAGGCCGGTCTCCCCGTCGACCACCACCTCGACGATGCCGCCCGTCGCCGTGGCGACTACCGCGGCTTCGCAGGCCATCGCCTCGAGGTTGACGATCCCGAGCGGCTCGTAGATCGAGGGGCAGGCGAACACGGTGGCGTGGCTGAGGATCTGGATGACCTCGGGCTTCGGGAGCATCTGGTCGAGCCAGATCACGTTGCCGCGCTCGGCGCGTAGCCGCCCGACCCGCTGCTCGACCTCGGCGGCGATCTCCGGCGTGTCCGGCGCGCCCGCGCACAGCACCAGCTGGGCCTCGGGGTCGAACTGCAGCGCCGCGTCGAGCAGGTACGGCACACCCTTCTGGCGCGTGATGCGTCCCACGAAGACCACTGACGGGCGGTCGGGGTCGATCCCGTAGCGCTCGAGCACGTCCGTGTTGGCGTCGGGGTTGTACTCGTTGGCGTCGATGCCGTTGTAGACCACCGTCACCTTGTCGGGGTCGACCGCGCGGTACGCGGCGAGGATGTCCTCGCGCGAGCCCTTGGAGACGGCGATCACGGTGTCGGCGCCCTCGAGCGCGACCTTCTCGCACCAGCTCGAGAGCGCGTAGCCGCCGCCGAGCTGCTCGGCCTTCCACGGCCGCAGCGGCTCGAGGCTGTGGACCGTGGTCACATGCGGGATGTCGTACGTGAGCTTGGCCAGGTGACCGGCGAGCTGCGCGTACCACGTGTGGCTGTGGGCCAGGTCCGCGCCCTCCACCGCCGCCGTCATCGAGAGGTCGATCGACATCGCGCGCAGCGCCGCCAGGTGCGGCGTGTCGCCCGCCAGCGCGTCCCATGCGTGGTGGCCCACCACGCCTTCGCGATCGTCGCCCCACGCGTGCACGGTGACGTCCTCGAGCCGGGCCAGCTCGCGGGCGAGGTACTCGACGTGGACGCCCGCCCCCCCGTAGACCTCCGGCGGGTACTCGCGCGTCAGCAACGCGACCTTCACGCCTCCACCACCGCGCCCTTGCCGATCACGACCACACCGCCGGGCGACACCGTGAAGCGCTCGCGATCGGCCTCCGGGTCGACCCCGACCTGCGCGCCGTCCGCGATTTGCACGTTCTTGTCGACGATGGCGCGGCGCACGACGGCTTTGCGGCCGACGTTCACGCCCGGCATCAGGATCGAGTCCTCCACCTCGGCGTACGAGTGCAGGTGCACCCCGGGCGAGAGCACCGAGCGGCGCGCGATCGCCCCGGAGATCACCACCCCGGCGCCGACCATCGAGTCGAGCGCCTGGCCGCGCCGGCCGTCCTCGTCGAACACGAACTTCGCCGGCGGCAGCGGCTCGTGGTAGGTGAGGATCGGCCACTGCATGTTGTAGAGGTTGAAGACCGGGTCGACCGAGATCAGGTCCATGTGCGCGTCGTAGTACGCGTCGAGCGTCCCGACGTCGCGCCAGTAGCCGTGGTCGCGCTCGCTCTCCCCAGGCACGACGTTGCGGGAGAAGTCGTACACGTGGGCGGCGCCGCTCTCCACGAGCATCGGCACGATGTTCCCGCCCATGTCGTGCTTGGAGCTGTCCGCTTTGGCGTCCGCGGACACGGCCTCGATCAGCGCGTGGGTGGTGAACAGGTAGTTGCCCATCGAGGCGAAGACCTCGTCGGGCGCGTCGGGCAGGCCGACGGCGTCCTTGGGCTTCTCGCGGAAGGCGGTGATCGTGTGGCCGTCGGCCCCGGTCTCGACGACGCCGAACTGGTCCGCCTGCTCGATCGGCGCGCGCAGCGCCGCGACCGTCACGGCCGCCCCCGTCTCGATGTGCTGCTCGAGCATATGGCGCGGGTCCATGCGGTAGATGTGGTCGGCCCCGAAGACAGCCACGTAGTCGGGCTTCTCGTCGTTGAGCAGGTTGAGGTTCTGGTAGATCGCGTCCGCCGAGCCCGAGAACCAGTACGGGCCGTGGCGCATCTGGGCCGGCACCGGCGTCACGTAGTTGCCGAGCAGCGGGGACAGGCGCCAGGTCAGCGAGATGTGGCGGTCGAGCGAGTGGCTCTTGTACTGCGTGAGCACCACGATCCGCCGGAAGCCGGCGTTGACGAGGTTCGAGAGCGCGAAGTCGATCAGCCGGTAGTTGCCGCCGAACGGCACCGCCGGTTTGGCCCGGTCGAGCGTCAGCGGCGCGAGCCGCTTGCCCTCGCCGCCCGCCAGCACGATCGCGAAGACGTCCGGCATGGCTACCCCTTCAGCGCTTCGTCGACGATGCCCCGCGCCTCCTCGAGGATGCGCTCGAGGTGCTCGGGGCCCTGCAGGCTCTCGGCGTACACCTTGTAGACGTCCTCGGTGCCGCTGGGGCGGGCCGCGAACCAGCCGCTCTTGGCCACGACCTTCAGGCCGCCGATCGGGGCGTCGTTGCCGGGCGCCCGAGTGAGCTTGTCGACGATCGGCTCGCGGGCCAGCTCGCTGCTGCGGACCTGCTCGGGAGAGAGCTGCTTGAGCCTCTCCTTCTCCTCCGGCGTGGCGGCCACGTCGACCCGCTTGTAGGCGGCGTGGCCGAAGCGATCGGCGAGGCCGGCGTAGACCTCGCCGGGGTCCTCCCCCGTGCGCGCCTTCATCTCCGCGGCGAGCAGGCACGGGATCAGGCCGTCCTTGTCGGTGCTCCAGGCCGTGCCGTCGCGGCGCAGGAACGACGCCCCGGCGCTCTCCTCGCCGCCGAAGCCGAGCGAGCCGTCGAGCAGGCCGGCGACGAACCACTTGAAGCCGACGGGGACCTCGTACAGCCGGCGCCCGAGGTCGGCGGCCACGCGGTCGATGATGCTCGAGCTCACCAGGGTCTTCCCCACGCCGACCTCGGCCCCCCAGTCGCGGTGGCCGCCGAACAGGTAGGCGACGCAGGCGGCCAGGTGGTGGTTGGGGTTGAGGAGGCCGACCGCGGGGGTCACGATCCCGTGGCGGTCGGCGTCCGGGTCGTTGGCGAAGGCGACATCGAAGCGGTCGCGCATGTCGGTCAGGCGGGACATCGCGTACGGCGACGACGAGTCCATCCTGACCTTTCCGTCCCAGTCGAGCGGCACGAAGCGGAACGTGGGGTCGACGGTGTCGTTGACGACCTCGAGGTCGAGGCCGTGGCGCTCGGCGATCGCCTCCCAGTAGGCCGCGCTCGCGCCGCCCAGCGGGTCGACGCCGAGCCGCAGGCCGGACCCCCGGATCAGCTCGAGGTCGATCACGGCGGGCAGGTCGTCGACGTAGGCGCTGACGTAGTCGCGCTCGCGCGGGCTCGGCTTCGCCTCGCGCCTGACGTCTGCGAGGCCCCCCTCGAGCAGCGCGTTGGCCTCGCGCTCGATCCAGCCGGTGACGTCGGTGTCGGCCGGGCCCCCGTGCGGCGGGTTGTACTTGAAGCCGCCGTCGTCGGGCGGGTTGTGCGAAGGCGTGACGACGATCCCGTCCGCCGTGCCACCGCCGTCGCGGCGGTTGTGCGTGAGGATCGCGTGCGAGATCACCGGCGTGGGCGTCGCGCCGCCGCGGGCGTCGACCACCACGTCCACCCCGTGGGCGGCGAGGACCTCGACGATCGTCTGCGCCGCCGGCTCGGACAGCGCGTGCGTGTCGCGGCCGAGGAACAGCGGACCGTCGATGCCCTCCGCCTCGCGGTGGCGGCAGACGGCCTCGCTGATGGCCGCGACGTGTGCCTCGTTGAAGGTGCCGGCCAGCGACGAGCCGCGGTGGCCGGAGGTGCCGAACGCCACCCGCTGGCCAGGTGCCGAGGGATCGGGCTGTCGTTCGCGGTAGGCGGCCATCAGCCGATCGAGGTCGACGAGGTCCGCGGGTTCGGGAAGCGTCCCGGCGCGGGAATCGACGGTCATGGGCGCGGAGTATCCACGACGGCGCGAAGACCCGTATCGTGGCCGCCGTGATCCTCGTCGCCGGCGAAGCGCTCTTCGACCTCGTCATGCACGACACGGGCGACGAGCTGCACGGGCATCCCGGCGGCGCGGCGTTCAACGCGGCGCGCACGATCGGGCGTCTCGAGCAGCCGGTGGCCTACCTCGGCCGCCTGTCGATCGACCGGTTCGGCCGCCGGCTCGACGCCATGCTCGAGGGCGACGGCGTGGCACGCGGCAGCGTCGTGGAGACGAACGACCCGACCACGCTGGCGATCGCCGAGGTCGACCGCGAGGGCGTGGCGCGCTACCGCTTCTACGAGCGCGGGACGTCCGCCTCGGGGCTCACGCCCGAGGCGGCCCTCGAAGTCCTGCCGGCCGTCGTGGAGATGCTCCACGTGGGGACGCTCGGACTGACGCTGGAACCCGTGGCCACGGCTACCGAGGCCGTCGTCGAGCGGCTGGCGCCGGGCGGCGCGCTGGTGGCCGTCGACCCGAACATCCGGCCGTGGGTGATCGCCGACGAGGACGCCTACCGCGCGCGACTGGACCGGGTGCTGGCGCGCAGCCACGTGGTCAAGGTCTCCGAGGAGGACGTCGCGTGGCTGCGGCCGGGCGTCCCGGTGGTCGACGCCGTCCGCAGCCTGCTCGACGGCGGCCCGGCGGTCGGGCTGCTCACGCGCGGGCCCAACGGCGCGCTGGTCGTCACGCGCACGGCCAACGTGGCCGTGCCCGCCCCGCGTGCCAAGGTCGTCGACACGATCGGGGCGGGCGACGCATTCGGTGGCGGCTTCCTGGCGTGGTGGAGCGAGCGCGGCCTCGGCCCCGGCGACCTCGACCGCATCGACACTGTGGTCGAGGCCACCGAGTTCGCGTGCCTGGTGGCCGCCCGCACCTGCTCCAAGCCGGGCGCCGAGCCGCCCTACCGCTCGGAGCTCTAGGCCGCTGCGGCCTCCGGCTGCATGGCGGGGGCCGCGGCCGGCGAGCACGCCCGTTGCATTGAGACCCTTTCGCGGCATTTCTGCAGGAGGATGCGGAGCGGCTGCGCACGATGTTCGACGCGATGGCGACAATGGAGCCATCCGCCGCGCGCTCGCCCTCAGCCTCCTCACCGCCGGGCTAGCCGCTGCCGCTTCGCCGGCCGACGCACGGATCCGCACGGTGGACGGCCTGCGGGCGCAGAGCTTCGCGCGCGGCGTGCCGAATCCCTCGAACCTGGCGTTCGACCGTCGCGGCCGCCTGTGGGCGACGTCGGCGGGCAATGTGGCCGATCCCGCGGACGGCGTCTGGCTCGTGAGGCGGCGCGGCGCCAAGCCTCGCCAGGTTGTCAGCGGCCTGTTCAGCGCGCTCGGCCTGCTCTGGTACCGCGGTGAGCTGTACGTCAGCCACGTGGTGCCGAACGCAACCCTCGCGCCGCGGCACACGGGTCGGGTGGTCGCGTTCTCAGGCTTGGACGGCAAGCGGTTCCGGCGCCGCCGGATCGTGGTCGACGGCCTGCCGACCGGCCGCCACCGCGTCGACTCGCTGGCCGCCGGGCCGGACGGGCGGCTGTACCTCGGCGTGGGCAGCGACTTCGACGATCGCCGCTCCAGCCGGCGGCTGTCGGCGACGGTCGTCTCGTTCCCGCCGCGCGGCGGCCGGGTGCGGGTGGAGGCGACCGGGCTGCGCAACCCCTACGGGCTCGCCTTCGTGCCCGGAACGAGGCGCTTGCTGGTGGCCGAGCACGGCCGCGACGACCTCGGGTTGCACCGGCCGCCCGAGGAGATCGACCTCGTGCGCACGCGCGGGCGGGCCCGCTGGTACGGGTTCCCGGAGTGCTGGGGACAGGGCGGCGCGCCGTGCCGCGGCGCCGTCGACCCGCTGATCCGGCTGCGCGCGCACTCGGCGCCGGGCGCGATGGCGTCCGCCCCGTCGTTCGGCCGCTGGGCCCGCAGCGCGTTCGTGGCCCGCTTCGGCTCCTCGTTCCAGGCGAACCCGTCGGGCGGCGACGTGCTGCGCATCGCTCTGCGCGGCCGCCCGCGGGCGCACCGGCTCGCGAGCGGGTTCGGGCTTCAAGAGCCGCTGGGGCTGGCCGTCGGGCCGGACGGGGCGCTCTACGTCAGCCTGTGGACGTCTGGGCGCGTCGTGCGGCTGGTGCCTGACGAGCCGGCAGCGGTGCTCGCGGCCGCGGTTCGCGTGCTGCCGTGGCTCGGCGTTGGGTTGGGTGCGGGGCGAACGTCAACGACCGCTGGGTAGGGAGGGTGGAGAGCCGTCACCGCGGCGAGGCAGCATTTCGTCGACCCCGCCAAGGCGGCCTTCGTCAGGTCGACGAAATGCTGGCTATAGGGGACTAACGTCGACTTCGCGGGCGAGAGCGCTGTGAGGTCGACGAATTGCTGTCAGATCGCGGACCGACTCCTCGTCTCCCTACCCAGCCGGGGTTGACGTTCGCTAGAGCAACCCCCGCCCAGACAGCTCCTCGACGAGCCGCTTGCGCTGCCACGGCCGCGCCGCCGCAAGCCGCACCAGCGCGTCGTGCAGCTCGCGCTCCCGCGCCCGGGAGCCGGCGGTGTCGCCGCGGAGGCGCTCGACGTCGCGCTCGAGCTGAGCCACGGTCTCGCGCAGCTCCTCGAGCTCGACCTGCTCGTCCGTCGTCCACTCCCAGGCGGGTGGTTCGGCGGTCATCAGCGGGTTGGGGCGCGTGCGGCCGTTCTGCGCGAGCGCCGCGCGCAGCTCGTGCCCTGACACGTGGGGTTCGGTGTGCGAGTCGCTCATGGGGCCGGGGTTCGCCCCTCGCCCCGGCCCTCCTGCATCTGCGAGAGACCGTGCAGGACGGCCTGCGCCTCGGCCGCCAACCGGCGCACGAGCTCTCCGGCGGGCACCGGCATGGCCAACGCGTGAGCCTGGCCCGCCCACAGGTGGAAGCCGTCCGGATCGCCCTGCTCGCGGGCCGCGGCCCGGATCCCGGCCGTCAGGTGGTGGACGTCGGGGTAGGCGCTCGGCGCGCCGGCCCCGTGCTCAGCCATCCAGCGGTTCGCCACGCCGCGCGCGAGCCGCCCGGTGAACGCACGCGTGAGCGCGGTCTCCCCGTCGCCCTCGATCGCGCCACGGTGGGCGGGCGCCGTGGCCGCCTCCGGGCAGAGCATGAACGCGGTCCCCAGCTGGGCGGCCGACGCGCCCAGCGCCAGCACAGCCGCGACCGCGCGCCCCGTGGCGAGCCCACCGGTGGCCACGAGCGGGAGGCCGCTGACGGCGCGGACGAGCTGCAGCAGCGCGATCAGCCCGATCTCGCCCGGCGCCGCGTCGTCGAAGCTCCCGCGGTGACCGCCCGCCTCGACGCCCTGCACGACGAGCGCGTCTGCGCCGGCTCCTTCGGCCTGCCGCGCCTCGGCGGGCGTCGTGACGGTCATCCACAGGGCCACGCCGGCGTCGTGCAGGCGGCTCGCGACCGCGGTCCCCGGGCATCCGAACGTGAAGGACACGACCGGCACGCCGAGCTCGGCGAGCAGCGCGAGCTTCGCGTCGAGGCCGTCGTCGTCGTGGCGAGGCGCGCCGACTGGCACGCCGTAGCGCTCCGCCTGGGCCTCCAGCGCGGCGGCGTACGCCGCCACGGCCACCGAGTCGGCGGGCGGACCGGGCGCGGCGAACACGTTGACGCCGAACGGCCGGCCGGTCAGCTCGCGCAGCGCCTCGACGTCGGCCCGCACCGCCTCGGGCGCCTTGTAGCCGGCGGCCAGGAAGCCGAGGCCGCCCGCCTCCGACACGGCGGCGGCGAGCGCGGGCGTCGACGGCCCGCCGCCCATCGGCGCCTGCACGATCGGGCGCTCGAGCTGCTGCACCGAGAAGCGCGTGCGCGACACTGTCGTCCACAGCATGCCTGACCCGGCCCGCCTGATCGGCATCAACCACGTCGCGCTCGAGGTCGGCGACGTCGATGCGGCGCTCGAGCTCTACGGCCGCCTGTTCGCGTTCACCCTGCGCGGCCGCGCCGGACGGATGGCGTTCATCGACATGGGCGACCAGTTCCTCGCCGTGGCCGAGGGCCGCCGGCAAGGCGTCGACGAAGGCCGCCACTTCGGCCTGGTGGTCGACGACAAGGAGGCGGTACGCGCGGCCGTCGAGCGCGAGGGCCTCGAGATCCTCCCCGTCCGCGGGCTCGACTTCCTCGACCCGTGGGGCAACCGGTTCGAGATCGTCGACTACCGCGACATCCAGTTCGAGCGTGCGCCCGGCGTCAAGCGCAAGCTCGGGATCGCGGATCTGCCGAAGCGCGACGCGGCGCGGCGGGAGATCCGGGAGCGGGGCCTCGAGTAGGCGATGCGGGTCCTCGCGCTCGCCGACAAGCGCCCGATCGTCGACCCCGCCACGCTCGTGCGCCAGAGGGGGGTCGACGCCGTGCTCACGCTCGGCGATCTGGACCGCGCGTGGATCGAGTCGCTGATGTCGCTCGACGTGCCGCGCCTCGGCGTGCACGGCAACCACGACCCCGAAGGGCTGCTCCAGGACCTCGAGATCGAGGACCTGCACCTGCGCCGCACGCAGGTCGGCGGCGTCACGATCGGCGGCTTCGAGGGCTGCGTGCGCTACGGCAAGAACACGGTCTACCAGTACACCCAGCGCGAGGCGAGCAAGCTCGTACGGCGCCTTCCGGCGGCCGACGTGCTGATCTGCCACTGCCCGCCCCTCGGCATCAACGACGATCCCGAGGACCCGTCGCACATCGGCTTCGAGGGGTTGCGCGAGTGGCTCGACGAGCACCGCCCGCGGCACCTCCTGCACGGCCACGTCCACCCGCTGCATGGCCAGGTCATGACCCGCCACGGCGACACGCGCGTGCACTGGATCTCCGGCACGCGCGTGCTCGACCTGTCCTAGAGCGCCGAGCGCACCTCCCAGAGCTCCGGGAAGAACCGCTTGTCCTGCGTCCCGCGCAGGTACTCGACGCCCCGCGAGCCGCCCGTCCCGTGGCGGCTGCCGATCTCACGCGCCGCCATCAGCGTGTGGTGGTGGCGCCAGAGGGCGACGAGCTCGTCGACGTCGACCAGCAGCTCGGCGACCTCGTAGAGCAGCGCGCGCCGCGGGTCGTCGAGGTGGTCGCGATAGAGCTCGGCCAGGCGCGTGACGCGCTCGCCGCGGTCCTCCGGCAGTCCCGCCGACGCCGCGAACGCCTCGTACAGGCCGGGAGTCTCCCGCTCGATGGCGCGGAACTGGGACGACTGGAAGCCCGAGGCCGGCGCCAGCGGGTCGCGGAACTCGAGGAAGCCGTCAGGCCCCATCGTCTCGAGCACGTCGAGATGCGCGAGCAGCAGCCGCCACGTCGCCGCCATCCGGCGCAGCGGGCCGAGCGCGCCCTGGCCCCGCCCACCATCGAGCTCCTCGCGCGCCTTGGCGAGCTCGTGCAGGATGAGCTTGAACCACAGCTCGAAGGACTGGTGCACGATGATGAACAGCAGCTCGTCGTGCGCCTCGGGGGTGATCGGCTCCTGCAGCCGCAGCAGGTCGTCGATGCGCAGGTAGCCGGCGTACTCGGTCGGCTCGCCGTCGGTCGACGGCGCCGCGTCGAGCGCCTCATTGACGAGCGCGTCGGCCGCGGCATTCTCGGCCCGCGGCACGGAGCGCACGCTCCAGCGCTCGAAGCCCTCCAGCGCGCGCATGACCTCGGCGTGCAGCGCCGCCATCTCCGGGTTCTTGACGCGGTACTCGCCGTTGACCTGCTTGGCCACGAGCTCGGAGTCGTTGACGACCTCGGCCTCGGTGGCGCCCAGCGCCCGCGCCCGCTCGAGGCCGAGCAGCAGCGCCCGGTACTCGGCGACGTTGTTCGTCGTCCGGCCGAGCACGACGGCGGTCTCGTCCACGGGCTCGCCGTCGGGCGTCGAGACGACGGCCGCGGCGGCCGCTGGGCCGGGGTTGCCGCGGGAACCGCCGTCCACGTGGACGACGAAACGCACGCCTACGCCGCGGAGAGCGGCGGCACGTCGCCGGTCACCCGGCGGCGGCGGCGGTCGCGCACCTCGCGCTGGCCTCCGCCTCCGGAGGTACCGTCGCGGCGCTCCTTCTTGCGCCGGTCGACGATCACCTCGACGTTCGGATCATCTTCGTAGTAGGCCGAGAGCTTGGGGTACAGCTCATCCGCCAGTGGCTCGGGCACAACGCAGTAGATCACCCCTGTCACGCTAACAAAGCGCTCGGAGGCGCCCAATCGACCATCCGTCGAAACCGGTCAAGCCGGGATCAGGCGAGGTGGAGGTTGCCGCGCTCGTCAGCCGCAGCGTTGCCCTCCTGCTCCGCCTCCGAGAGCTCGTCCAGCTCGTCGCCCTGCGCGTCCCGCCGCACGCCGCCCGCCTCGTCGGACAGGTCGATCTCGAAGCGATACCAGCTCAGCTCCCACATGATCGTGATGGCCACGACGGCCGGCCGGTCGGTGCGCGGACGCACGCGTACCGCGGGCGCGCCGAGCGACCGAGCCACCCCGCCCACCGTGCGCGTGTGGTCGGAAGCGTTGAAGACCTCGAGCGCGCGCTGCATCTTGAGGTCGGCGTTCGTGGGCACCGCACGCACGTGACGGGGGCGCCGCGGCGGCTCAGGCGCCCGCCGGGCCGGCGCGTCCGGCTCGTCGGGCGGCGGGGGCGCGGCCTCGTCGACCGCCATCTCGTCCTGCACCTCGCGCGCCCGCTCGCGACGGGCCCGGAAGCGCTCGAAGAACCCCGAGCGCCCATCGTGGCGCGTCTGACGCAGCGCCAGCTCGTCGCCGCCGGACTCGCGGATCCACCCTTCGTGCTGGGCGCGGACGGTGCACAGGTCGCACACCTCACGCCGCGACCCGCCGGCCAGGAACGTCTCCGCATGCTCGCCGCGCAGGAGGGTGCGCCCGCAGATGTCGCAGGCCTCCTCGGTGACGTTCGTGCGGATGTCCCGGGTGCGGGCCACGGCGTGCAGGGTAGTCGCTACGCCCGAACCTCCTCTTCCTCATGGGCCTTGGCCACGACCTTCTGCGCGAGGTGGGAGGGGACCTCCTCGTAGCGGAGGAACTCCATCGTGTACTCGCCCTGGCCACCGGTCAGCGATCGCAGGTCGGGCGCGTAGGAGAGGATCTCCGCCATCGGGACCTCGGCCTTGACCTCGGTCATCCCGCCGACCGCCTCGGTGCCCAGCGGCCGCCCGCGGCGGGACGAGAGATCGCCCATGACGTCGCCGACCGCGTCGTCCGGCACGGACGCCGTGAGCAGCATGATCGGCTCGAGCAGCACCGAGCCGGCCTGTTCGAGCGCCTGCTTCATGGCCAGCGAGCCGGCCATCTTGAACGCCATCTCCGACGAGTCGACGGAGTGGTAGGAGCCGTCGAACAGCTTCACGCGCACGCCCTTGACCGGGAAGCCGGCGACCGCGCCGTGCTGCATGGCGTCGATCACACCCTTCTCGACCGCGGGGATGAAGCCCGTGGGGATGACGCCGCCCTTGATCGCGTTGACGAACTCGAACGCGTCCTCGCTGTCCATGTCAAGCGGCTCGATCTCGATGTGGCAGTCGCCGAACTGGCCGCGGCCGCCCGTCTGCTTCTTGTGGCGGCCGTGGGCCTTGGCGCCCTTGCGGATCGTCTCCTGGTACGGGACGCGCGGGGGCTTGAGGATGACCTCGGCGCCGAACCGCGCCCGCATGCGCTCCACGACGATCTCGACGTGGATCTGCGACAGGCCGGCGACGATCTGCTCGCCCGTCTGCGCGTCGCGATGCAGGTCGATCGTCGGGTCCTCCTCCTGCAGTCGCCGCAGCGCGGTGAACACCTTGTCCTCGTCGCCCTTGGAGGCGGGCTCCATCGAGAAGGCCATGACCGGCGCCGGGAGCTTGATCGACGGCATCTGCACAGGCTCGTCGCGCGCCGCCAGCCAGTCGCCCGCGCGCGTCTCCTTGAGCTTCGCCACCGCACCGATGTCGCCGGGGCCGAACGCGTCGGTCTGCTTGACGTCCTTGCCCTGGGGCACGAGCAGCTGCCCGATCCGCTCCTTGTGATGGGTGCGCGTATTCATCACGTGCGTGTCGTGGTTCGCGGTGCCCTGGTAGACGCGGAACAGGTTGATGCGGCCCGCGTACGGGTCGGCGCGCGTCTTGAAGACGTAGGCGAACATCTCGCCGTCGGGGTCCGGCTCGAGCTTCATGCCCTCGAGCTGCAGGCCGCCGTGCTGGACCGGCGACGGCAGGTCGTCGACGATCGCGTCGAGCAGCCGGTTCGAGCCGAGGCGGGTGGTCGCCACCCCGCAGGTGACCGGAAAGATGTGGCCGTGATCCGTGCCGTCCTCGAGCGCGGTGACGATCTCGTCGTGCGAGATCTCCTCGCCCTCGAGGTAGCGCTCCATCAGCGCCTCAGAGTTCTCCGCGACCTCGTCCATCAGCTTCTCGCGGTACTCCTGCGCGGTGTCCGCGAGCTGCTCGGGGATCGGGATCTCGGAGCACGTGCCGTCGGCGTACTCGTACGCCTTCATGTCCACGAGGTCGATCACGCCGCGCGTCTCGTGCTCGGAGCCGATCGGGATCTCGGTCGCCACGACGTGCGGTCCGAAGGCGTCCTTGAGGGCTTCGAGGACGCGGAAGAAGTCGGCCCGCTCGCGGTCGAGCATGTTCACGTAGACGAGCCGGGCGACGCCGAGCTCGCGAGCGCGCTCCCACAGGCGCTGCGTGCCGACCTCGACGCCGAGGACGCCGTTGACCACGAACACGGCCGACTCGCACACGCGCAGCGCGCCGAGGGCATCGGCGATGAACGAGGGCTCGCCGGGCGTGTCGATGAGGTTGACCTTCACGTCCCGCCACTCGAACGACGCGAGCGAGGCGGAGATCGACATCCCGCGTGCCTTCTCGTCGTCGTCGGAGTCCGAGACCGTCGTTCCGTCGGCCACCGAGCCGAGCCGGGTCGTCGCGCCGGCCTCGTGCAAGAGGGCCTCGTGCAGCGACGTCTTCCCGCTCCCTCGGTGGCCGACTAGCGCCACGTTGCGGATCCTGTCTGCGGCCTGCATGGAACCTGCTCCTCCCTTCCTCGCCGGGAGGCGGGAGGCTATCGAAGGCTGTCGCCCTGCAGGCGCGACTTGAGGCGCAGGACGGCCTTCGTGTGCAGCTGGGAGATGCGCGACTCGGTGACGCCGAGGACCTCGCCGATCTCCCGCAGCGTCAGGTTCTCGTAGTAGTAGAGCGCGATCACCAGCTTCTCGCGCTCCGGGAGCGCCGAGATGGCGTCGGCCAGGCGGTCCTTGAGCTCCGAGGCGTCGAGCAGCTGCTGCGGGTCGGGGGCGTCCGGATCCTGCAGTGTGTCGAGCAGCGAGACCTGGTCGCCCGACGCGTCGGACACCGCCCACAGCTCGTCGAGGGCGACGACCGTGGAGTTGGAGATCTTGACCAGCGCCTCCTGGAACTCATCGGTGGCCATGTTGAGCTCGCGCGCCATCTCGTCGTCCGTCGGCGTGCGGTGCAGCCGGTGCTCGAGCTTGGCGTGGACTCGCTCGATCTCACGCGCCCGGGCGCGCACGGACCGCGGCACCCAGTCGAGCGCGCGCAGCTCGTCGATGATCGCGCCCTTGATGCGGGTGATTGCGTAGGTCTCGAACTTGATCTCGCGCTCGACGTCGAAGCGCTCGATCGCGTTGATGAGCCCGATCAGCCCGTAGGAGATGAGGTCGGCCTCCTCGACGTGCGCGGGCAGGCCGGACGACATCCGCCCCGCGACGTACTTGACGAGGGGCGAGTACGCCACGACGAGCTTCTCGCGGGCGGGCTCGGACGCCTCGTCCTTGTACCTGCGCCAGAGTTCTTTGAGCTCGAGTGCTTTGACGTTGGTGTCCAGAGCCTGCTCCCGTTAGGCCCGCGGATGGCTGCGAAGATAAGCGGCGCGGAGGCGAGCCGACTCTACCCGAGTGTAGACCTGGGTTGTCGAGATCGAGGAATGCCCCAGGAGCTCCTGGATCGCGCGCAGGTCCGCGCCGCCCTCGAGCAGGTGGGTCGCGAACGAGTGCCGCAGGGCGTGCGGGTGCACCTTCCCCTGGGCGGCGGCATGGCGCGCCCAGACCCGCAGGCGGCGCCTGACGTCGGAGGTGGACAGCCGCCGGCCGGACTTGGAGAGGAAGAGCGCGGGGTCGCCGTCCGCGCGCGCGAGCGAGGGCCGGCCGCGCTCGAGGTAGTCGGCGACGGCCATCAGGGCGAGCTCGCCGGCGGGCACGAAGCGCGTCTTGGCGCCCTTGCCTTCGACCCGGACCTGCTCGCCGTCGAGGTCGAGCGAGCCGACGTCGAGGTTGACCAGCTCCTCCGCCCGCAGCCCGCAGGCGTAGGCGAGCTCGAATAGCCCGCGGTCGCGCAGCTCGAGCGGCGTACTGGCCGGGATGCGGTCGAGCAGAGCGGCCACGTCGGACGGCTTGATCGGGCGCGGGAGGGTCTGCGGCAGGCGGGGCGCGGGCAGCAGGTCCGCCGGGTTGGCGCTCATGTCGCCGTGCTCGACCATCGAGCGGAAGAAGGCACGCGTGGACGCCAGCTTGCGGGCGAGCGTGCGCGGCGCCGCCCCGCGATCGGACATGCGGGCCGCGTAGCCGCGCAGGAGCCGGTAGCTGAGGTCGGCCGGCGCGAGGCCCTGGGCGACCGCCCACGTGGCCAGCTCCCCGACGTCGGCGCCGTAGGCGCGCCGGGTGCGCTCGGCCGCGCCGCGCCGCTGCAGGTCGCGGTCGAAGCGGCGCAGGGCGGTGCTCCAGGCGACGCTAGCCTGCGAGCCCGTGGCCGTCTTCTTCATCGACACGTCCACGGGTCAGGTGGCGACCCAGCGCCAGCTCGTGGAGGCGGGCATCACGCAGCCGGACGAGGCGCCCCCGCGGCCCTGGCACCGCATCCAGGGCACGGGTGACGCGACGACCCTCTGGTACGCGGTCATGCGCAAGGAGGTGCGACCGGGCGTGTACATCGGCGCCCTCTGTTTTCGCCACTCCGACCACCACGCCTCCCTGCTGCACGGCGCGTGGCAGGAGATCCCGCCGGACGAGATCGGGCCGCCGCCCTAGGCGATATAGATCGGCGCGCCGACCGGGACCTGATCGTAGAGCTCGATCACGTCCGGGATGAGCATCCGGATGCAGCCGTGGGACGCGGCGGTGCCGATCGAGCCCGTGGCGTCCGTCCCGTGGATGCCGGCGCCGGCGTAGATGCCCATCCAGCGCGCCTTGAGCGGGTTCTGCGGCGTGCCCCCGGGAACCACGGTGCCCGCCAGCGACCCGGCCCAATCCGAGTTCGGCACGTGCCAGGCCGGGTTCACGGCCTTGTTCTGGATGTGGTACAGCCCGGCGGGCGTCTCGAGGCCCACCTGCCCGACGGCGATCCCGTAGGACTTGGCGAGCTTGAGGCCCTTGTAGAAGTTGAGTTGGAAGGACCCGCGGTTGACGACGATCACGGCCGGATACTTCTTGGCCAGGTCGGCGGTGGTGACCTTCGGCTTGACGACCTCGGTGCGCACCCGGACGAGCCGCTTCTCCCCCGTGTCGAGCAGCTCGCGCTTGATCTCGCGCCTGAGGCGCCTCGCCTTGACGGCGAGCCCGTCGCGCGAGGGCTTCGGCTCCACCTGGCCGGCCTCGAGCTCGACCGAGGCGTCCTGCGCCTCGACGGTGAGCTTGGTGGTGACGCGGTCGACGAGGCGCCGCACGGCGGCGCGGTCCCAGGCGATCTTCGCCTCCACCTGCTCATCAAGCTCGCGACCGCGGACCTCGCGCCATGTGCGCGTGAACATGTTGCCGTCGGTCGAGACGGCCATCGCGCGGTCGACCGAGCCGTCGACGTCGACCGCGATCGCGGCCTGCTTGCGGGTGAGCTTGAAGCGCTGGTCCTCGTAGCGGACGACGACCGGGCGGTCGAGCGGCTCGACCAGCGCGGCCTGCAGCTTGGCGCGCGCGGCCTCGGGCTTCATGCCGCCGACGTCCACGCCGTTGACGGTCACGCCCTCCGCGATCCGCGTCTTGACCGAGCGGTCGAACGCGTACAGGCTCCCCGCGCCCACGAGGAGCACGGTCACGGCCAGGGCGACGACGGCGATCAGGCGGCGAGGCATCGAAGACGGAGAGAGTAGGCGGTCGGCCGGACTTCCAGTAACCCTGAAATTAAGCTGGCGTTACACCGTCCCCCTGCGGCGGACATTCGGGCTCCACCGCAGGAACTCCTCCACCTCGCGTTCGTAGCGGTAGCCGCCGTCGGCCTCGAGCAGCGGCTTGGCGCGCTGGGCCTCGGCGTGGCGGAGGACCGCCTCGCGGCTCGTGAAGCCGTAGCCGTAGCCCGCGCCCTTGAGCGCTCGGTTGTCGACCCCGCGCCCGTAACGCAGCTGATTGAGGACCTGCGGCGGGATGTGCAGGCCCAGACGGCGCAGCGCGGCAGCGCTCAGCGATGTGCCCCACGGGGGCAGGATGGGTGCCGGTGGCCGGCCGAGCAGCGAGCACACCTCCGAGAACGCGAGCACTCCGTCCCCGGCCGCGTTGTAGACCCCTGGCAGGTCGTGCTCGACGGCGAAGCCCAGCGCGCCGACGAGGTCGTCCTCGTAGATGAACTGATAGCGCGGATCGAAGCCGAGGATGCACGGGACGGCGGGCAGCGCGAAGAGCCGCGTGTGGGTCGTGTCGATCCCCGGACCGAGCGCGTTGGCGAAGCGCAGGACCGTGACGGTGACGGCGGCGTTACGGCGGGCGAAGCCCTCGACGGCCTTCTCGGCCTCCACGATGTCCGACTCCAGGCGGGTGCGCGGCGGGTGCGGCCGCCGCATGGACTCGGTGAAGAACGCCGGGTCGTCGCGCTCGCAGCCGTAGTAGTGGGCGGAGGACTTGAAGACGAACTTGCGCACGGGTGAGTCAGGCCCGCCGCAGGCGGCGAGGATGTTCATCGTGCCGATCACGTTGGCCTCGTGCGCGTCGCGGGCGGAGGCGTGCAGGGAGTCGACGACCAGCCGGGTATCGATCACGGTGTCGATGTCGGCGGCGTGGACGATCCGGCGCAGCAGCGCGTGGTGGAGGCCGACGCGGACGAACTCCGTGCGCTCGAGCTCGCACGCCGGGTCGTCGTGGCTGACGCCGATGATGGCCTCGACGCCGGGGTCGCGCTCGATCGCCTGCGCCAGCCGGCCGCCCCACAGCGTCGAGATGCCGGTGACGAGGACGCGGCGCGAGGTCATCCCAGCCATACCGAGCGCCGGTGGGACACGAGGTCGACGAGCTCCTCCTGGATGCGGGCGCGGATGTCCTCGGCGACGGTCTGCACGAGGCCCGTGTCGTCCCACGGCCGCTCTCCCCACTGATCGGTGGGGATCGGCTCGAGGAAGCGGATTCGGAACTTGGCCGGTAGGTAGGCGACGCCGAGCAGCCCGAGGTGAGGGAACAGCGGGGTGACCGGGAAGTAGATGAGCTTGGTGACGCGCTGGAGGAGGCCGATCTGGGCGAAGGTCGGCATCGCCTCCTCGGCCCCGAGCACGGCGATCGGGACGATCGGTGCCCGGGCGCGCATCGCCGCCTCCACGAAGCCGCCGCGACCGAAGCGGCGCAGCCTGTAGCGGTCCTTGTAGAGCTTCTCGCTGCCCTTGCGGCCCTCGGGGAAGACGAGCACGAGCTGCTGCTCGTCGTCGAGCAGGCGGTGGACGTTGGCCGGGTGGGCCGGCACGCCGCCGATCTTGTTGACCAGCATCGCCAGTCCGGGATATCCCTTGAAGAAGTGCTCCACGGTCCAGTGCAGGGCCCGCGGCCGCGGATGCTCCTCGCGGATGGCCTTGGTGATCATCGCGGCGTCGGGCGGCAGCGCTCCCGCGTGGTTGGAGACGAGCAGGGCGCCGCCGGTGGCCGGGACGTTCTCGATCCCCTCGACCTCGCAGCGGAACCAGAGGTGGTAGAGGAAGTCGTAGAGCGTCGCGTCGAGCAGCCCTTCGACGCGCTCCGAGCGCCCCCAGTCGGTGATCTGGCGGTCGGGCTCGATGGCCGGCAGCAGCGCCCGCGGGTCGTCGGTCGCCGGGCCGGCCGGCAGAGCGGGACGGGAGCTCATGTGGACCGCCGGGGGGCGCAAGCTCACTAGGCTAGTGCGCCGTGGCGAGCATGTACCGGGATGCCCTGAGCCGCGCGCGCAACGGCGTGTTCCGGCGCGGACCGGACCCGACGTACGCCGACGGCGACGACGCGCACTGGATGAGCGTCGAGTGGCCTTCGCTGAGTCGTTCTGTGGAGATCGACGGGCGGCGGGTCGGGGTCGTCGACAGCGGCGGCGACGGCCCGCCGCTGCTGTTCCTGCACGGCCTCGGAGGGTTGTGGCAGAACTGGCTCCTCACCATGCCGGCGTTCATGGGCACGCACCGCTGCGTGGCCCTGGACCTGCCGGGCTTCGGGATGTCGGAGTTGCCGGCGGGTGAGATCTCGATCCCCGGGTTCGCACGGACCGTCGACGCGGTGTGCGCCAAGCTCGGGATCGAGGAGCCGGTCGTGGTGGGGAACTCGATGGGCGGCTTCGTGGGCGCCGAGCTGGCCGTGTCCTTCCCGACGCGGGTCTCGAAGCTCGTGCTGGTGGCGGCGGCGGGGCTGTCGACCGAGTACCTCGTACGGCAGCCGCTGCTGGCGGCGGCGCGCATGTGGGCGGTGATGACCGCGCGGACCGGCGTCCGGGCCGAAGTCGCCGTGACGCGGCCGCGGACGCGCCGGGCGACGCTGCAGGTCGTGGTGCGCTACCCGGAGCGGCTGTCGGTGCCGCTGTCGATGGAGCTCGTGCGCGGCGCGGACGCGCCGGGCTTCATCCCGGCCTTCGACGCGCTCATGCGGCACTCGCACCGCCAGAGCCTGGAGCGGATCGAGATCCCCGTGCTGATCGTGTGGGGGCGCAACGACATCCTCGTCCCGGTGGACGACGCGGAGATGTACGAGCACCTGATCGGCGAGAACGCCCACAGCGTCATCTTCGAGGACACCGGCCACCTGCCGATGGTCGAGCGGCCCAGCCGGTTCAACTCACTGCTCGCCGGGTTCATCGCCGGCGAGCGGGCGCCCGAGCGAGGCGTCGAGGGGGTCAGCGCGTGACGGCGCCCTCGGAGGCGCTCGAGACCAGCTTCGCGTACTTGGCCAGGACGCCGTTCTCGGTCGGCGCCGGCCGCTCGTAGGCCTTGAGGCGGTCGGCGATCTCCTCCTCGGTGAGGTCGACGTCGATCCGGCGGTTCGTGACGTCGATGGTGATCGGGTCGCCGTCGCGGACGGCCGCGATCGGGCCGCCGTGCACCGCTTCGGGGGCGATGTGGCCGGCCATGAAGCCGCGGGTGGCACCCGAGAAGCGGCCGTCGGTGAGAAGGGCGACCGAGTCGCCGAGCCCCTCCCCCACGAGCGCCGCCGTGACGGCGAGCATCTCCCGCATTCCGGGGCCGCCGGCGGGGCCCTCATTGCGAATCACCACAACGTCGCCGGGCTCGATCCAGCGGCTCGTGACCGCGGCCATCGCGGCCTCCTCGCCGTCGAACACGCGCGCCGGCCCCTCGTGGCGCACGCGCTCGTGGCCGGAGAGCTTGACCACGGAGCCGTCGGGGGCGAGGTTGCCGCGCAGGATCGCGATCCCGCCCGTCGTCTTGAGCGGGTCCTGGAGGGGGCGCACGACCTGCTGGCCCGGCGTCTCGTCAGCGGCGCGGGCGAGCTCGCCGATGGTCTTGCCGCTCACCGTGGGGACGCCTTCGTGCAGAGCGCCGGCCTCGAGCAGGCGGGCGGCGACGAGCGCCGTGCCGCCGGCGGCGTGCATGTCGGTGGCCACGAAGCGGCCGCCGGGCTTGAGGTCGCACAGCAGCGGGGTCTGGGCGGCGATGCGGTCGAAGTCGTCGATCGACAGCGGGACGCCGGCCTCGCGGGCGACGGCCAGCAGGTGCAGGACCGCGTTGGTCGACCCGCCGCTCATCGCGACCGCGGCGATGCTGTTCTCGAAGGCCTCGCGGGTGAGGATGTCGCTCGGCCGCTGGCCGCGAGCGAGCACGTCCATCACGAGCACGCCGGTGTCGAAGGCCGCCTGCGCCTTGGTCTGATCCTGGGCGGGGACGTCGCTGGGGCCCATCGGCGAGACGCCGAGCATCTGGAACGCCATCGCCATCGTGTTGGCGGTGAACTGCCCGCCGCAGGCGCCGGCGCCGGGGCTGGCGACATCCTCGAGCGCGGTCAGCTCCTCGTCGGTGATCTTGCCGGCCGCGTGGGCGCCGATCGCCTCGAAGACCTCCTGGATCGTCACGTCCTGGCCGTTGAAGCGGCCGGGCGGGATCGAGCCGCTGTAGAGCATCACGCCGGGGACGTCGAGCCGGGCGAGCGCCATGACCGTCCCGGGGATCGTCTTGTCGCAGCCGGAGAGCGCGACGACGGCGTCGAAGAGGTGGCCGCGGACGACGAGCTCGATCGAGTCGGCGATCACCTCGCGGCTGACGAGCGAGGTCTTCATCCCGCTCGTGCCCATCGTGATGCCGTCGGAGATCGCGATCGTGTTGAACTCCATCGGCGTGCCGCCGGCCGCGCGGATCCCCTCCTTGACCTTGGCCGCCAGCGCCCGGTGGTTGAAGTTGCACGGCATCGTCTCCGTCCAGGTCGAGGCAACGCCGATGATCGGCTTGGAGAGCGCGTCGTCGTCGAAGCCGATGCCCTTCAGGTACGCGCGGGCGGCGGCCCGCGCGGGTCCTTCCGTGAGCGCGCGCGAGTTGTGCTTGAGGTCGAGGCCGAGCATCCGACGGGAGCCTACGAAACCGCCGGCCGGCCTAGAGCCCGAGGGTCCCGGGGTTGTTGGGCCGTGCGGGAGGCGGTGACGGGTCCGCGGGGTCCGCGCTGCCGCCGGCGCGGCGCTCGAGCCGCTCGCGTTCCCAGCGGCCGAGGCGCCAGATGTCGCGCTGCACCTGCTTGGGGTCGACCTGGCGGCCGGGCAGGTGGAGGTTGGCCTCCGCGATCAGCCGCCGCTCGTCGCCTTTGAGGGCCATCCACTTGGCGAGCACGTCGTCGCTGTCGGGCAACCGGGCGGAGCCGTACGGCCGCGTCTCGTCAGGGAACTCGACGCAGTACTCGTTGAGGAGCTGGCCGGTCTGCGGCAGGTAGGCGACGATCGGCTTGTGCGGGTAGATCAGGTAGGCGTAGGGAACGCCGCGGAGGTCGCGCGCCGTGTCGGCGGGAAGTCCGGCATGCCCGCCCCACACGCGGATCAGGCCGAGGTCGCGGTACATCGCCCACTCGTCCTCGTTCACGCACGACTTCAGCAGCTCGCGGGCGCGCTGCTCGGCGCGCCGCTCGCGACCGGGGTCGTACGGCGCGGCCACACCGTTCCTGCGGGCCTCGCGGCGCGCGTGCCGCGCCTCGAGCCGGCGCTCGATGTACGGCCAGGCGATCTCGGAGAGCAGCGCGATGATGACGATCGCGGTGGCGCAGAGCGCGAAGATCACGTAATCGCCCGCGCTAGGCGGCGCCGCCCGCGCCGCTCGCGTCGTTCCCCGCCCCGCCCGCGGCTCTCGGGAAGAAGATCACCCGATCGGTGCTGGTGGGGACCTGGTCGAAGGAGGCGACCATCTCCGCCTCGCGCCGCCCGGTCTCGGTCGTCAGCGGCACGGCCGCCCACATCCCGAGGTCGAGCTGGCGCCGGAACTCCTCGACGAGGGCGTCGTGCTCTTCGGCGACCTCGGGGTCGCCCTCGGCGATCAGCTGCTCGCCATGGCCCGGACGCATGCGGAGGAACTTCATCCCGGCCCGATTATGGCAGAGGTCTTACAGCCGCTCGCGTGCTCTGGGCGCCCGAGGAGGCGCGGCGGGTCAGCGCGAAGACGTCGACGGGCCCCGCTCCCCTGCCCAGGTCCCGGATCCCGTCGGCGACCGCCTGGCTCGCGATCCGCTTCGCTGAGGTGGCGGCCTCCAGGGGTGAGAAGCCGAGTGCCAGGTGGGCGGCGAGCGCCGAAGAGTGTGTGCAACCCGAGCCGTGCGCCGCGCCATCGGGATGCCGCTCTCCCGGGATCAGGTGCAGCGAATCGCCGTCGAAGAACACGTCCGTCGCCTCATCCCGATGCCCACCCGTCACCACCACCGCCTGGGGCCCGAGCGCATGCAGCCGCCGCGCCAGATCCTCGACATCGTCCCCCGGGGCGTCTCCCCCGGCCAGCACCCGCGCCTCGGGGACGTTCGGCGTGATGACGGTGACCACCGGCAGGAGCTCGTGGACGATCGCCGCGCGGGCCGTCTCGTCGAGCAGCACGGCGCCGGACTCGGCGACCATCACGGGGTCGAGCACGATCGGGGTGGCGGGGTCGAGGAGCTCGAGTGCTTCGCGGACCGCCCGCACCGTCTCGGCGGTCCCGAGCATCCCGATCTTCACCGCATCGACGCCGATGTCCTCGGCCACGGCCCGCACCTGGGCGACGATGAACGCACCCGGCACCGGATGCACGCCCTCGACCGCGACGGTGTTCTGCGCCGTCAGAGCGGTGATCGCGGTCATCCCGTGGACGCCGCAGCGCGCGAACGCCTTCAGGTCGGCCTGGATGCCGGCGCCGCCGCCGGAATCAGAGCCGGCGATGGAGAGAACCGCGGGAACTCGCACGGGATTTCAGGGTAGAGCGCACCCGCTGCGCACCTTCGAAGCACATTTGTGACAGCTACGTGGTGATCCGTTCCGCGAGCGGCCGTACGGTCGCTCGCGTGATGCGCGCTCAACCGACCAACGTGCTCGGCCGCCGCGGCGAGGAGCTTGCCGCCGAGCACTTCTCCCGGCTCGGCTACCGCGTCCTCGCGCGCAATCACCGGACGCGGTTCGGTGAGCTCGATCTCGTGCTCGCCGACGAGGAGGGAGCGACGATCGTGTTCTGCGAGGTCAAGGCGCGCCGCGTGGGATCTGGCGAGCCGTTCGACAGCCTCCACGAGCGCAAGCGCCGCCAGGTCCGCATGATGGCCGCCGCGTGGCTCAGCGAGATCACCGAGCGGCCGTTCGGGGCCGAGCTGCGCTTCGACGCGGTCGGGGTCACGGTCGACGCCCGCGGCGAGCTCGTCGGGCTCGACCATCTCGAGGGCGCGTTCTGATGGCTCGGCACCGCACCCGCTGTCTGACGACGACCCGACGCTCGCAAGGAGACCGGTCGTGATCGGGCGGGTCACCACGTTTGCCATCGACGGCGTCGAATCGCGGCGCGTATGGGTGGAGGCGGACATCCGGCATGGCTTGCCGACTTTCGCGATCGTCGGCCTCGCGGACAAGGCGGTTCGCGAGGCTCGCGAGCGCGTGCGGTCAGCGATCACGAACTCGGGCTACGAGTTTCCGCAGAAGCGCATCGCGGTCAACCTGGCGCCTGCCGATCTGCCCAAGATCGGGCCAGGGTTCGACCTGCCGCTGGCGATCGCCATCCTCGTGGCCTCCGAGCAGCTCGACAGCCAGGCGCTCGACCACTGCGCGGTCGCGGGAGAGTTATCGCTCGCGGGAGACGTGCGCTCGATCCGAGGCGCGCTTGCGATCGCGGAAGGAACCCGGCGTCATCTGCTCGACAGGGTCGTGCTCCCACGGGGCCGCGCGCGGGAGGCTGCGCTGGTTCCGGGCGTGGCCGTGCTCGGCGTCGACTCGCTGCAAGAGGCGGTCGACGTTCTGTCCGGCCGGGCCGAGCCTGCACCGCCGCCTGACCCTTCCGAGGAAGCCGAGAGCGACCCGATGCCCGACCTCGCGGACGTTCGCGGGCAGAACGCCCTGATCCCGGCACTGGAGGTTGCCGCCGCCGGCGGCCACAACCTGTACATGCACGGCCCACCGGGGACCGGCAAGACGATGCTCGCGCGCCGGCTGCCGTCGATCCTCCCGCCGATGGGTGCCGCCGAAGCGATCGACGTCACCCGGATCCACTCGGTCGCAGGGCTCCACGGAGGTGGCGGCCTTGTGCTCGAGCGGCCGTTTCGGGCGCCCCATCACACGGTCTCCGCGTCAGGTCTAGTAGGCGGCGGCGCCCACCCCCAACCTGGGGAGGCGACGCTCGCCCACCACGGCGTGCTCTTCCTCGACGAGTTGTCGGAGTTCGTGCGCGCGAGCCTCGAAGCGCTGCGCCAGCCGCTCGAGGATGGCCGGGTGACCATCGTGCGCGGCCAGCAGGTCGTGGTGTTCCCGACCCGCTTCATGCTCGTCGCCGCGTCGAACCCGTGCCCGTGCGGGATGGGCGACGAGGCGTGCCGCTGCACGGCAGCAGACCTCGCCCGCCACCAGCGTCGCCTCTCCGGCCCGCTGCTCGACCGCATCGACGTGCTCGTCCCGGTCGGCCGGCCGCCTGCCGAGGCGCTCCGCATGGAGACCGCGCCCGCGTCGGCCGTGGTGCGCGAGCGGGTGATCGACGCCCGCGAGCGTCAGGCGCGGCGCCTGTCCGCATACGGGGTCTCCTGCAACGCCCAGATGACGCCACGCGTCATGCGCGAGACCGCAGCCCCGGCGCCCAGCGCGCTGCGGTTGCTCTACGAGCTCCACGACCGCCACCGGCTCAGCGCCCGGGGCCACGGCCGCGTCCTGCGCGTGGCGAGAACCGTCGCCGACCTCGAGGGGAGCGACGAGGTTGGCCCCGACCACGTCCACGTCGCCGCCGGTCTCCGCCTCGAGCAGCCGGCCCTGGCCGCCGCCGTATGACCGCGGCCGCCGAGCACCAGCCGCGGCACCCGTGTCCTAGCGCCACCGGCCGCAGCCGACCCGGTCTAAGTCGCAGCTGCATCGCGAGAGGCGTTTCGTGAGCGCGTGTGACGACTGCCTACGCCGGGCGGAGCTGATCGCCGCCCTCGCCGGCTGGCTCGATATCGAGTGGCGGCAACGGGACGCTCCCTCGCGGGTACTGGCGCTCCCCGACGAGGTCCTGCTCGAGGCGAGCGGGGATGCGCAGGCGCGGCGGCGATACGACGGATTCGATCCGGGCGCCGCCCGCGACCGAGTCCGGGATTGCGGGCTGCTCGCGGTGTGCCGGTGCGATGAGCGGTACCCGCCGCCACTGCGCGACCTGGCCGACCCGCCCGCCCTCCTGCACGTGGCGGGCGATCTCGGGTGCGTGGCACGCGACGATGCGGTCGCGGTCGTGGGTGCGCGCCGCGCGACCGACTACGGCCTGTCGGTCGCGCGCGACCTCGGCCGCGGCCTCTCGACGGCGGCGGTGAGCGTCATCTCCGGCCTCGCGCTCGGGGTCGACTCCGCCGCCCACGCCGGCGCGCTCGAAGGTTCGGCGCCGCCCGTCGCCGTCCTCGCGGGCGGCGCGGAGCGACCGTATCCGGCTTCGAAGCGCCAGTTGCACGCTGCCGTCCGCACCGCCGGCGCGGTGGTATCGGAGATGCCGCCGGGCGCGGGGATCCACCGCTGGGCGTTCGTGGCCCGCAACCGGCTGATCGCCGCGCTCGCCAAGGTGGTCGTTGTCGTCGAGGCCACGGAGCGGTCGGGGTCGCTGACGACGGCAGACCTCGCTGCCGAGCTGGGACGGACCGTCGCGGCCGTGCCGGGGAGGATCACTTGCACTGGCGCAGTTGGGACCAACGGCCTCATCCGGGATGGCGCGGTGCTGATCCGCAGCGTCGCCGAGGTCCTCGACGCACTCGCTGAGATCACGGGCACCAGCTATGCCACAGCCGCGACCGCCGGCCTGGAGCTCGAACCCGGCCTCGGCGAGCTGCTCGACGCGATCGGGAACGGTCACTCGACGCTCCCCATGCTCGCGGCGGCCGGGCTCGACCCCCGCACCGTCCTCGCCGGCCTGGGAGAGCTCGAGACTCGGGGACTCGTGCGCCGTGGCTTCGGCGGACGCTATGAAGTGGCGATCTGAACCGGCGACCAGCCGTTACGTGCGCCGGACGGCGACGGTCCGCTACAGCGCGAGCTGCTGGTACGCCATCGACTGGAACGAGAGCCGGTGGAGGGGTGAGACGCCGAGGCGCTCGATGGCCGCTCGGTGCTCCGGCGTCGAGTAGCCGACGTGGGCGGCGAACTCCCATCCCGGATAGCGCTCCTCCATCCGCTGCATGAACCGGTCGCGGGTGACCTTGGCGATGACGGAGGCGGCGGCGATCGCGGCGCTGGTGGCGTCGCCGCCCACGACCGGGCGCTGGTCGAACCCCGTGGGCGGCACCGGGAAGCCGTCGGACAGACAGAGGCAGCCGTCACGCCCGACGCGGCGGAGCACGTCGGAGAGGGCCGCGAGGTTCGTGTTGTGGAGACCTCGCTCGTCGATCCCCCGTACGCACCGCGACGTGACCGCCACGCGTGTCGCGATCCGCAGCACCCGCGGGTACAGCGCCTCTCGCATCTCGGCGGTGTGCTGCTTCGAGTCGTTCAGCGCCGAGAGCGCACGCAGGTCGCCAAGCGTGAGCCGCTCGTAGTCGAACAGGACCGCGGCGGCCACGAGAGGCCCGGCCAGGCAGCCGCGCCCCGCCTCGTCGGCCCCGGCGACGAGCCGCACGCCGAGCCGCCGGTCGAACCCGAAGAGCCGGCTGCCCGACGTCCGCTTGCGACGCGCCCGCCTGGTGGCGGCCGACCCACCGCTGGGCGGTGCCGGCTTAGAGGAGGCCGATCCGCTTGGGCGGCCAGTAGGTGGCGAAGGCTTCGCCGATGATCCAGTCCTCTGGGACCGGTCCCCAGAACCGGCTGTCGTCGGAAGACCCACGGTTGTCGCCCATCATGAAGTAGTGACCGGCGGGAATGGTGATCTCCGTCTGGAAGGTACACCCGTCGCCGCCGCCACAAGGCATCGCGAACGACTCGCTCTGGCGCTTTCCGTTGAGGATCACTTGGCCTTCGTCGATGCGGATCCGGTCACCCGGACCGGCCACGACGCGCTTGATGAAGTTCTCCTCGGCCTTGTCGGGGGTCGGGCGGGAGCACAGCTGACCCTCGCCCGTCGGGCCGGACCCGCACTCGTTGCCCTGCACCGCCCCCACGGGCGGGTGGAACACGACCACGTCGCCGATCTCGGGCGTCCCGAAGCGCCCGTCGAGCCGGTTGACGAGCACGCGCTGGCCGACCTCGAGCGTCGGCACCATCGACTCGCTGGGAATGCGGTACGGCTTGACGAGGAACGCCTGGATGCCCAGGGCGAGGCCGAGCGCGACGGCGACGATCAGGACGAGCTCGAGCAGCGAGCCCGACGCCGACGACGTCTTCGCCGCCACGGGGCCTACTTGGACTCGTCAGCCGCGGCGGCGGCCTCGGCGTCGGCGGACGCCTCGACCTCTGCAGCTTCGTCGGCAGCCGCGGTCTCCTCGGCGGGAGCCGCCTCGTCGGCCTCCACGACGATGTCCTCGGCCGCGACGGTCTCGTCGGCCAGGGCGGTGTCGTCGCCCTCGGCCGGCGCCTCCGCCAGCGCCTGCTCGTCCACAGCGTCGCCGGGAACCTCAGCGTCGGCCGCTGCGGCGGCTTCGGCCGCGGCATCGTGCAGCAGCCCGGCCTGGACGACCTCCTCCGGGCCGACGTAGCGACGCTCGCGGACGCGAGCCCGCTTGCCGACGCGGCCGCGCAGGTAGTACAGCTTGGCGCGCCGGACGTCACCGCGGGCGGCGACCTCGATGCGCTCGATCTTCGGCGAGTGCACCGGGAACGTGCGCTCCACGCCCACGCCGAACGAGTTCTTGCGCACCGTGAACGTCTCGCGCACCCCCTCGCCCTGGCGCTTGATCACCACGCCCTCGAACACCTGCGTGCGGCGCCGGCTGCCCTCGACGACCTGGAAGTGGACCCGGACCCGATCACCCGCTCCAAATGCGGGGACGCGGCGAAGCTGCTGACGCTCGAGGCTGTCGATCACGGTGCTCATGGCAAAGAAAGACCGCGGCGCCAGACGGGGAGAAAGGGCGGCGGCACGCGGGCGAATCATGGTAGCGAACGGCGGCGGCTCTGCTCGCGTCGCCACTCGCGGATGCGCTCGTGGTGGCCGGAGAGCAGAACCTCGGGCACGCTCCATCCGCGCCACTCGGCCGGACGCGTGTAGTGCGGGTACTCCGGCGCGCCCTCCAGCGCCTCCGAGAACGACTCCTCGAGCGCCGACTCGTCGGACCCCAGCACCCCCTGGAGCTTGCGCAGCACGGTGTCGGCGACCACCATCGCGGCCAGCTCCCCGCCCGCCAGCACGTAGCGCCCGATCGACACCTGGTTGGTCACGAAGTGCTCGAGGATCCGCTCGTCGAAGCCCTCGTAGCGGCCGCACAGCAGCGTGACCTCGGACTCCGCGGCCAGCTCGCCGGCCAAAGCGTCGTCGAGCAGCCGCCCTCCAGGCGTGAGCGCGATCACGCGCCGCCCCGCACGACCCAGCTCCACCGGATCGACCCCGTAGCGCGCCCGCAGCGCGGCTTCCATGACGTCGACCCGCAGCACCATCCCCGCTCCCCCGCCGAACGGCGTGTCGTCGACCTGGCCCCAGTTGAGCGGGGTCGACTCGCGCGGATCGATCGTCTCGAAGCTGTGGCCCAGCGCGAGCGCGTTCGCCACGTGGCGCTGCGTGCGGAACCAGTCAAACCACCGGGGAAAGAGCGTGAAGACGTCGATGTTCACGACGCCAACACATCCACCAGCACCTCGCGGGTGAGGTTGCGCCCGCTGACCACCGCCACCACCCGGGCGCCCGGCCGCTCGTCGGCCACCCGCCCCGCGAGCACGGCCGCGGTCGCCGCCGCGCCCGCGCCCTCGGCCACCAGGCCCGCCTCGAGCGCCAGGGCCCGCATCGCGGCCCGAAGCTCGGACTCCTCCACGGCCGCGAACCCGTCGACCGCCCGAGCCGCGATGTCGACCGTGATGCTCCCCGGCTCGAGCCCGCCGGCGATCCCGTCGGCGAGCGTCGGGCCCACCTCGACCTCGACGACCCGCGCCGCCTCCACCGAGGAGCTGAGCGCCCGCGACGCGGCCGCCTCCACCCCCACGACCCGCACATCGGCGCGCTCCGAGGCCCACAGCGCGACGCCGGCAAGCAGCCCGCCGCCGCCCGCCGGCACGACGACCGTCAGCGGCCCGGCCAGCTGCTCGCCGAGCTCGACCCCCAGCGTCCGCTGCCCCGCGATCACCAACGGGTCGTTGTAGGGCGAGACGTACGAGCCCTCGAGGCCGAGCGCGTGCGCCTCCGCCTCGTCATACGACGACCCCGCGAGGACGAGCTCGACCGCGAACTCCCGAAGCCGTTCGACCTTGGCCATCGAGGCGGTCTCCGGCACCACGACGGTCGCCTGCCGCCCGAGGAGCGCCGCCGCCTTCGCCACCCCCAGGCCGTGATTGCCCGCCGACGCGGTGACCACCGGCCCCGGCGGCAGGGCGTCCAGCGCCGCCAGCGCGCCCCGGACCTTGAACGACCCGGTCGGCTGCACGGTCTCCACCTTCAGGCAGACCCCCAAGGCCTCGACGACCGGGGTCTGAGCCAGGACCCGACGCACGACTTGCTCGGCCGCGGCAAGGTCCGAAGCCGCGGGCAGCGCCACCACGCGGCTCATTCGAGGAAGCCCATGTCGACGTCGATGCGCCGCGCGCCGATGTCGATCGACCGGATCGCGTCGCGCACCATCGGGATCAGGAGATCGCCGACCGCGAGCGCCTCGCACGACGGGAGCGCCACCATCCGCGACACGACGCCGACCACCCGCGAGCCGTCCACGACCGTGCACCCCTCGAGGTCGCTGGCCCAGTACTCGCCGTCCTCGAGCACGGCCGGCACCAGGAGGTCGGCCCCGCCCAGCGCCTCCGCGTCCTCTCGCGAGGAGCACCCGGAGAGGCGCACGATCGGGCGCGCCGGGGTGCCCGCGAGGCGTTCGATCTCGTAGGGGCGCCCGGCGACCGTCACCGTCGCGCCGAGCGCGAGCGCGCCGGGGCGCAACACGTGGAACGAGCCGTCGAGGCCATGTGGCCGGCCGACCGACCCGGCCGGCACCAGCTCACTCGACGATGTCGACGAGGACGCGGCGGTTGTCCTTGACCGCGGCGGCCTTGACGATGGTGCGGAGGGCCTGCGCCGTGCGCCCGCCCCGCCCGATGACCTTCCCGTAGTCATCGTCGCCCACCGAGAGCTCGAGCACGAGCGTGCCGTCGTCCTCGTCGAAGGCCTCGACCGTGACCTTGCCCGGCTCGTCGACCAGCTGCTGTGCCAGGTAGACGAGCAGCTCGCGCACGGGGCCTTAGCGGGAGATGCCCTGAATCTTGAGGAGCTTGCGGACGGTGTCGCTCGGCTGCGCGCCGCGATCGAGCCAATGGCGGACCCGCTCCTCGTTGAGGACCACGGTCGACGGGTCGGTCTGCGCGTTGTAGCGGCCGACCGTCTCGATGAAGCGCCCGTCGCGGGGAGAGCGGGAGTCGGCGACGACCACGCGCCACACCGGATCCTTCTTCCCGCCGACGCGGGTAAGTCGCATGTTGACTGCCATTCGGCGCGGCAGGATAGCGAGAAACCTGGGGGCCCCGCCCAACGGACCATTCCGTTGCAGGGCGATGTCCCGTTGGGCACCCCCTAGCGTTGTTTCATGAGCTGCGCGAGGTCCGGCATGCGGCCCGATTGCAGGCCCCGCATCATCTTCCGCATCTCGCCGAACTGCTTGACGAGCTGGTTGACCTGCTGGACCGAGGTGCCGCTGCCCTTGGCGATCCGCAGCCGCCGCGAGCCCTTGATCGACTCCGGGTGACGCCGCTCGTACGGGGTCATCGAGAGGATGATCGCCTCGACGCGGTCGAGCTCGCGGTCGTCGACCTGCAGCTTGGAGAGCTGGTGTCCGGCGAGGCCGGGGATCATGCCGAGGATCGACGTCAGCGGGCCCATCTTGCGGATCCGCTTGAGCTGGTCGAGGAAGTCCTCGAGCGTGAACTGGTTCTTGCGCAGCTTGCGCTCGAGCTCCTTCGCCTCGTCCTCGTCAACCGACTGCTCCGCCTTTTCGATGAACGAGAGAACGTCGCCCATCCCGAGGATCCGCTGGGCCATGCGGTCGGGGTGGAAGCGCTCGAAGTCGCCGAGCTTCTCGCCGGTGGAGGCGTACATGATCGGCTTGCCGGTGACCGCCTTGACCGACAGCGCGGCGCCGCCGCGGGCGTCGCCGTCGAGCTTGGTGAGCACCACGCCGTCGAACTGGGCCACCTCGGCGAACTGCTCGGCGACGTTGACCGCGTCCTGGCCGGTCATGGCGTCGATCACGAGCAGCACCGCGTGCGGCCGCACGCGCTTCTTGATGCGCGCCAGCTCCTCCATCAGCGCCTGGTCGACGTGCAGGCGGCCCGAGGTGTCGACGATCAGCACGTCCTTGCCGTCGCGCGTGGCCTGGTCGAGCGCCCAGCCCGCGATGTCCACCGGGTCGCGGTCCGTGCCCTGCTCGTAGACGGTGGCGCCCGCCTGGGTGCCGACCTTGACGAGCTGCTCGACCGCGGCCGGCCGGTAGACATCGCACGCCGCCACGGCGACCGACGAGTTGCTCTGCTCGCGCAGCTGCCTGGCGAGCTTGGCGGTGGCGGTCGTCTTGCCGGAGCCCTGGAGCCCGGCCATGAGGATGACGGTCGGCGGCCGCGGGGAGAAGGTCAGCCCCGCCGACGCCCCGCCCATCAGCTTCGTCAGCTCCTCGTTGACGATCTTGACGACCTGCTGGCCGGGGTTGAGCTGCTTGGCAACCTCGGCCCCGAGGGCGCGCTCCTTGACGGTCGACGTGAACTGCTTGACGACCTTGAAATTGACGTCCGCCTCGAGCAGCGCGAGCCGGATCTCGCGCAAGGCAGCGTTGATGTCGTCCTCGGTCAGGACGCCACGCTGGCGCACATCCGCCAAGGTCGACTGAAGTTTCTCTGACAGGGACTCAAACAACGCTCCTACAGGGTACGGTGCGGGCGTGGAGCTCGACCTTCTCGTCATCGGATCCGGTCCGAGCGGCCAGAAGGCCGCGATCCAGGCCGCCAAGCTCGGCAAGCGGGTCGCCGTCGCAGAGCGCAAGGAGCGCCTCGGCGGCGTCTCGATCCACACGGGGACGATCCCGTCCAAGACGCTGCGCGAGGCCGTGCTCGAGCAGCTCGCCCAGCGCCCGCTGGACGTGCTCGACCCCACTCGGATCGAGGAGTCCGAGGAGGCGGTCCTCCAACAGCTGATGGACCGGACCGCCCGAGTCGTGGCCGCGGAGACCGCGGTGGTGCGCGAGCAATTCCGTCGCAACCGGGTCGGCCTGCTCCCCGGTCAGGCGTACTTCGTCGACTCCAACACCGTGAAGATGGAGGGCGACGACGAGCCGATCCGGGCGCACCGGATCGTGATCGCCTCAGGCACCCATCCGGCGCGCCCGAAGTCGGTCGAGTTCGACGACTGCACCGTGATCGACTCCGACGGCCTGCTCAAGCTCGAGCATCACGTGCCGCGCTCGATGATCGTCGTCGGGGCCGGCGTGATCGGGGTCGAGTACGCGTCGATGTTCGGCGCACTCGGCACGAAGGTGACCGTGATCGACAAGCGCGACCGCGTGCTCAACTTCCTCGACATCGAGATCGGCGAGGCGTTCCAGTACCTGCTGCGGCGCAACAACGTCACGTTCCGCCTGCGCGAGTCGGTCGCCGGCGTGGACCTCGACGTGGACGCTCGCGGCCCGCGCGTGCGCCTCGAGTCGGGCAAGGAGCTCGTCGCCGAGACCGTGCTCTACGCGGTCGGCCGGCAGGGCGACACGACACACCTGCAGCTCGACAGGGCCGGCCTCGAGGCCGACTCGCGCGGGCGCATCCCCGTCGACGACTCGCACTGCACGAGCGTCCCGCACATCTTCGCGGTCGGCGACGTGGCCGGCGGGGGTCTGGCCGCGACGGCCATGGAGCAGGGCCGCATCGCCACCCTGCACGCGTTCGGCGAGGCGGTGCAGACGCTCCCCGAGCTCGTTCCCACCGGCGTCTACGCGATCCCCGAGATCGCCATGGTCGGCCGCACCGAGGAGCAGCTGACCGACGAGGCCGTGCCCTACGTGACCGGCGTGGCGCGCTGGAGTGAGCTTGCGCGCGGATTGATGAGCGGCGACGAGGACGGGATGCTCAAGCTGCTCGTCTCGACCGAGGACCGCACGCTGCTCGGCGTCCACGTCATCGGTACCGGCGCGACCGACCTCGTGCACATCGGGCAGGCCGTGATGGGCGGCGGCTCGACGATCGACTTCCTCGTCACCGCCGTGTTCAACTACCCGACGTTCGCCGAGTCCTACAAGGTCGCGGCGCTCGACGCTGCCAACCGCATCAGGGGTTGAGCTCCCGGGGGCCGGGGGACCGGGCGCTTGTCGCTTCCTCCTCCGCCTCGCGCGCAGCCGCGGCGGCGGCCTCCGCGTCGGCCTGAGCCGCCTGCCGTGCCTCCTCGGCGGCCTGGCGCGCCGCCTCGTTGGGGGGCGGCGGGGGTGCTCCGACGCCGCCGAACCGCTCGGTCAGGTTGCCGAGCGCCTGCGTGAACTCGCTGGGGATGACGAAGATCTTGTTCGCCTCGCCCTGGGCGAGCTGGGGCAGCATCTGGAGGTACTGGTAGGAGAGCAGCCGCTCGTCGGGCGCCCCGTCGTGGATGGCCTGGAAGACGGTCTCGATCGCCTTCGCCTCGCCCTCGGCGCGCAGGATGGCGGCCGTGCGTGCGCCCTCGGCCTTGAGCACGGCGGACTGCTTCTCGCCCTCGGCCGTGAGGATCTGCGACTGCTTGACGCCCTCGGCGGTCAGGATCGTTGCCCGCCGGTCGCGCTCGGCGCGCATCTGCTTCTCCATCGCCTCCTGGACGGTGCGGGGCGGCTCGACCGACTTGAGCTCGACCCGGTTGACGCGGATGCCCCACTTGCCCGTCGCCTCGTCGAGCACGACGCGCAGCTGCGAGTTGACGTTGTCGCGCGAGGTGAGCGTCTCCTCGAGCGTGAGGCCGCCGATCACGTTGCGCAGGGTGGTGACCGTGAGCTGCTCGATCGCCTGTAGGGGGTTGGCCACCTCGTAGGTGACCGCCTTCGGGTCGGTGACGGTGAAGTAGATGACGGTGTCGATCCCGACCACGAGGTTGTCTTCGGTGATCACGGGCTGGGGCGGGAACGAGACCACCTGCTCGCGCAGGTCGATCAGCGGCTTGACGCGGTCGACGAACGGGACGATGAGCGTCAGCCCGGGATCGAGCGTGCGGGTGTAGCGCCCGAGCCGCTCGACGATCCCTGCGCGCGCCTGCGGCACGATCCGCACGCCGGCGGCCGCGATGATGAACAGGAACACCCCGAGGACGATCAGCGCGATCAATCCGGCTTCCATCGAATCTCCTTACTCCGCCACGAGCGCCGTCGCGCCCCTGATCTCCAGCACCTGCACTCGCGTCCCCGGCTCGAACACCTGGTCCTCGTCGTAGGCGCGCGCGGTCCATACCTCGCCGTCGATGCGCACGCAGCCGACGCCCTCGCTGTTGGCGATGCGCTCGATCACGGTCGCCGACTGCCCCACCAGCGCGGCCGTGCCCGTGCGCAGCTGCGGCGGCTGGCGCAGGTGCCGCCTGGCGAGCGGTCGCAGCGCGGCGAGCAGCACGAGCGAGACGAGCAGGAAGACGGCCGCGCTAACGACGGCCCCGCCGCCGGCGGCCGCCACGAGCGCCGCGACCGCGGCTCCGCCGGCGAACGGCGCGAGGAAGAAGCCGAGCGTGAAGATCTCTCCGATTCCGAAGATGACCGCCGCGATCAGCCAGATCAGCCAGGCTTCCATGTCCTGCTTAGAGGCTACCCACGGCGCTCGACGGGGAAGTCGAAGTACCGGTTGGGGTAGCGCTCGCCCCCGAGCGTGAAGTGCCACCACTCGTTCGCGTAGTCCTCGAAGCCGGCGGCCTCCATCGTGCGCTTCAGGAGCAGGCGGTGGCGGCGCGGGCGGCCGGTGATCCGCGGATCGAGCGTGTGGGCGCGCGCGTCGAAGCAGTCGTACGCGGTGCCCATTCCGATCGAGTTGTCGGGGTAGCGGTTACGGCGGGGCGCGTAGCAGCGGACGAGCCCGAAGCGCTTGCGGGTCCAGCGCGGCTGGTCGGCCGCCGGGAGCCGCACGAGCGTGAGGTCGACGGTGCTGCCGCGACTGTGCCCCGAGCGGGTCGCGATGTAGCCGTCGTCGAACAGCCGCGACTTGTCGACGTGCGGGTAGAACTCGCGCTTCATCTTGTCGTCCGCCGGGTTGGCGGCCCAGCGCACGAACTGGTCGACCGCCCGCTGCGGCCGGTAGCAGTCGTACACCTTGAGCGAGAGACCCTTGGGCCGGAGCGCGTCCTGGGCTCTGGCGAGCGCGCGGGCGGCCCGGCGCTGCAGGATGCACGTGGGGCCGCGGTAGCCGTCGACCCGGCGGCCCATGAAGTTGTGGCGGGTGAAGTACCGCATGTCCTGCAGGATCGTCGGGTCGACCCGGTCGAGCTCGACGAAGCCGTGGGGCATCGCGGGGGCGGGCGCAGCGGCGAGGGCGAGCAGGAGGGCGAGCAGCGTCATGTCGTCAGGAGCGCACGGGCGAAGTCGTCGGCGTCGAACGGACGCAGGTCCTCGAGCTGCTCGCCGACGCCGATGAGCTTCACGGGGATCCCCAGCTCATTGGCGATCGCCAGCGCGATCCCGCCCTTGGCCGTGCCGTCGAGCTTGGTGAGCACGATGCCGCTGACGTCGACCGCCTCGCCGAACAGCTTCGCCTGGCGGACGCCGTTCTGGCCCGTCGTGGCGTCGACCGTCATCAGCGTCTCGTGCGGCGCGTCGGGCATCTGCTTCGTGATCACGCGGCGGACCTTTGTCAGCTCCTCCATGAGGTTGTGCTGGGTGTGCAGGCGACCGGCCGTGTCGATGATCACGACGTCGGCGCCGCGCTCGCGGGCGCGCGCCACGGCGTCGAAGGCCACGGCGCCCGGGTCCGAGCCCTCGGGGCCCTTGATGAGCTCGACGTCGGCGCGCTCGGCCCAGCGCTCGAGCTGCTCGACGGCGGCCGCCCGGAACGTGTCGGCCGCGCCGACGATGACGCGCTGCCCGAGCGTGTGCCGCAGGTGCCAGGCGAGCTTGCCGATCGTGGTGGTCTTGCCCGTGCCGTTGACGCCGACCACGAGGATCACCGTCGGTTCGGGGCGGATGTCGATCGTGTCGTCGCCCGTGCGCGCCATCTCCGCAAGCAGCTCGGCGAGCCGCCTGGTGAGCGCCTCGCCGCCGACGAGGTCGCCGGCCTCCGCCTCCTGCTCGAGCCGCTGGACGACCTGGGCCGTCGTGCGCGCGCCGACGTCGGCGTAGATCAGCGCCTCCTCGAGCCGCTCCCACGTGGCCTCGTCGAGGTCGCCCTCGAACAGCGTGGCCTGGACCTCGGCGGCGAGCGCCTCGCGCGTCTTGCGCATCGAGTTGCGGAGGCGGCCGAAGAAGCCGCGCCGCCGCTCCTCCCCCTCCCCCGGGTCGGGCGCGTCGGGAGGCACCGTCTCGCCGTGCGTGATGAACAGGTGGTGCCAGTCTCGCGCCACAGCGCGCGCAGGCTAGCGGACGGCGGGAATGACCTCGTCTCCGATCAGCTGCACGGCGTCGAGGTCCTCGTGCAGGAGGTGCTGGAGCATCACGCGCGCCACGCCAGCCCGTTCCAGCGCTTGGAGCTGCTCGACGATCTGGGCCGGCGTGCCGACGAGCCACGCGGGCGGGAGCGCGTCGGGCGAGTCGTCGTCCTCGCCGCGCCAGAGCGCGAGCCGGGCGGCGCGGTCGCGCAGCTCGGCGTCGTCGCGTCCGACGAGGAAGCCGGTCATGAGCGAGAACGGGATCGGTTCGCGGCCGGCGTCTCGGCACGCCGCGGCGATGCGCTGCTGGCGCTCGCGGCACTCGTCGGCGGTGGCGTAGACGGTGTTGTACTCGTCGCCCCAGCGGGCGGCGAGGGCGGCGCCGCGGGGCCGGGCGCTGCCGCCGGCGATGAGCGGCGGGTGGGGCTGCTGGACCGGCTTCGGCAGCGGGTCGGCGGCCTCGAGGCGGTAGAAGCGGCCGCTGAAGTCGAACGGCCCTTCGGTCCACGAGCGGTGCACGACCTCGAACTGCTCGGCGAGGCGGTCGAAGCGGTCACGGGTCGGGTCGAACGGGAAGCCGTACGACCGGTGCTCGCCCTCGTGCCAGCCGGCGCCGAGGCCGAGCTCGACCCGTCCGCCGGACACGTGGTCGGCGGTGACGACGGAGCGGGCGAGGACCGAGGGGTGGCGGAACGTGGCCGGCGAGACGAGGGTGCCGAGCCGGAGCGTGCTCGTGCTCGCCGCGAGCGCGTTGATGGTGCTCCAGGCATCGAGCGAGCCACGGCCGGGAACGCCGTCGAGCGACTCGTAGTGGTCCGAGCGGAACAGCGCCTCGAAGCCGCTGGCCTCGGCGGTGGTCGCGAGGGCGCGCCAAACGTCCCACGTGACGCCCTCCTGGCCCTCGATCATCAGGCAGACGCGCATGGCTGGACAATAGGCCGGATGATCGAGGTCCGGCGCGTGCGCGGCGACGACCCGGCAGCGCTGCGCGTCGTCGCGGAGATGGAGCAGTGGGTTCGGCGCGAGTTCGGCCCGACGACCCCTGACCGCACGTCGGTCGTCCGGCCGGACGAGATGGTCCCGCCGTCAGGCGCATTCGTGCTCGTGCTCGTCGACGGGGAGGTCGTGGCGGGCGGCGGGCTGCGGCGGCTCTCGGACGGGGTCGCGGAGATCAAGCGGATGTACGTCTCGCCCGCGGCGCGCGGTGGCGGCCACGGGCGGCGGGTACTCGCGGCCCTGGAGGCCGCCGCTTTGGAGCTGGGGTACGAGCGCGTGCGGCTCGACACGGCGGCGTCGATGGAGGTCGCGATGGCGCTGTACCGGTCGGCCGGGTATCGGCCGATCCCCGACTACAACGGGAATCGGTATGCGTCGTTCTGGGGGGAAAAGGTGCTCAGGGGAACGTCAAAGGCGGCTGGGTAGCGAGGCTGGGAGCTTCGTCGCGATCAGGCAGCATTTCGTCGACTTCGCGGCGTTCCGGCTCGCGAGGTCGACGTCGTTCCCTATAGGCAGCATTTCGTCGACTTCGCGAGATTCGGCATGACGAGGTCGACGAAATGCTCCCTCCCCGCGGCCCGCTCCCAGCCTCCCTACCCAGCGGGTGTTGACGTTCGCCGAGGCTCAGGCAGCGCGTTCAGCCGCGGGCAACCGCCGCGAGACGACGCGCGAGACGCCGTTGCCCGCCATCGACACGCCGTAGAGGCAGTCGGCCGCCTCCATCGTGCGCTTCTGGTGCGTGACGACGATGAACTGCGCCCGGTCGGCGAACTGGCGCAGGAGCGTGAGGAAGCGGTCGATGTTGAGGTCGTCGAGCGCGGCCTCGACCTCGTCGAGGATGTAGAACGGGCACGGACGGGCGAGGAAGACCGCGAACAGGAACGCGAGCGCGGTCAGCGACTTCTCGCCGCCGGACAGGAGCGTCAGCCGCTTGGTCGACTTGCCCGCGGGCGTGATCTCAATCTCGACGCCCATGCGCTCGTCCTCGTCCTCCTCCTCGGCCTCCGCGGCGAGCTCGGCGTCCTCCTCCGTGGGCCGCGCCTCGTCGGCGTCGCCGCCGCCGAGCACGGGGCGCGGGCCGGCATCCTCGCGGACGAGCCGCAGCCGGCCGCGGCCGCCCGGGAAGAGCTGCTCGGCGAGCTCCTCGAAGTTCTTGGCGGCAGCGGTGAAGGTCTCCTCGAACGCCTCGCGGATCCGGCGGTCGGTGTCGCGGATCAGGCCCTCGAGCTCGCGCATCGCGGCCTCGAGGTCCTCGCGCTGGCCCTCGAGCTCCTCGACGTGGGCGACCGCCTCCTCATGCTCGCGCTTGGCGAGCGGATTGATGGGCCCGAGCTGCTCGCGCCGGCGGCGCAGCCGCTCGATGCGGGCCTCGAGGTCGGCGCGCGCGCCCTCGTCGAGCGGCTCGTCCGTCGGCTCGGCCTCGAGCCCGAGCTTGGCGGCCAGGCGGCCGAGGTCGCGGCCCGCGTCCGCCGCACGGTCGCGCGCCTGCTGGGCGCGGACCTCGCCGCGGGTGACCTCCTCGCCGCGCTCCTTGAGGGCGCCCTGCACCCGCGACTCCTGCGCCGCGCACGCGCGCAGCTCGCCGGCCAGCCGCTCGCCGGCCTCGCGGTCCGCACTCAGCTCGGCCTCGAAGCGCTCGAGCCGGGCGTTGACCGCCTCCCCCGCATCGCGCAGGGCGGACGCGAGCCGCTCGGCCGCCGGCTGCAGCGCCTCGTCGCGAGCCAGCCGCTCGCGCTCCGCGGCGATCCGGCGGTCGCGCTCGACCCGCTCGCGCGCGGCGTGCTCGGCCAGGCGGCGCTCGCTGGCGATCGCCGACTCCAGCTGCGCCCGCCGCTCCGCGCCGGGACCCTCGTCGGGAGCCGAGCGGCGCTGCTCGATCAGCCACGTCGCATGCCGCTCGGCCTCGACAGCGTCGTCGCGCTCGCGCGTGGCGGCCCGGGCGCGGCGCTCGGACTCGTCACGGACGGCGTCGGCCTCCTGTACGGCCCGCGAGGCATCCTCTACGCGCGCGAGCGCGGCCTGCTCGGCCTGCGCCGCCCGCTCGACCTGGGCCACCAGCGCGTCGCGCCGGTTGCGCTCGGCGAGCACCCGGTCCTCGCCGCCGGCCGGAACCTGCCGCAGCTCGCGCATCGTGGGTGACCACACCCGCCCGTCCCGCGTCACCGCCACGCCCGCGAACGCCGGATCGAGCCCCTCCAGAGAATCCACGACCCAGACCGACGCGAGGAGCGCCGCCGCGAGCCCGTCGTCGCGCCCCGACCGCACGCGCCCAACGAGAGGCACGGCACCGGGCGTGGGCGGACGCTCCGCGACGTCGGGAGAGTCGTCAGGCAGGATCAGGGCGGCGCCGCCGTCGGACCCGGCGCGGTCGAGGAGGGATGAGCCCTCGGCGAGGTCGGCGACCACTGCGGCCCGGAGCCGCGGGCCGAGGGCGGCGGCGAGGGCCAACTCGTAGCCCGGCTCGGCGGTGAGATCGTCCGCCAAGGCGCGTGCGCCGCCCGGCGCGCCGGCGTGAGAGCGGAGGAACTGGTTGAGCTTGGCGAGGTCGGCGCCCACTCGGGCCGCCTCGCGGCGGGCCGACTCGGCGGCCGACTCGACCTCGCGCCGCGCGCCGCGGGCGGCCTCGGCCGCCCCATCCGCGTCAGACCGCGCCGCCGCAGCCGTCGCCGCCGCCTCTCTCAACGCCTCGACCTTCGACGCCGCTTCGGCCCGGCGCGCCTCGAGCGCGGCGACCTCGCGCTCCACCCGCGCCCGCCGCTCCGAGGCCAGCTCCTCGAGCTCGACCTCCAGCGCCGCGATCCGCTCAGCGGCCGCGTCGTCCCCGACATCGGCCGCCGCCTCAGCCCCCAAAGACATGAGCAGCGCCCGCCGCCGCCCCGCGCGGTCGGACAGCGCGGCCGCGGACTGGCGGGCGGATTCCTCGCGCAGCCCGATCCGCTCGCGCGCCGAGCGCGCCGCGTAGTACCGGTTCGCCAGCGCCTCGCGCTCGGTGCCGCGGGAGGCGAGCGCCTCCTCGGCCGCCTCGCGCCGCGTGGCGACGGCGCGCAGCTCCTCTTCGGTCTCCGATGCCGCCGCCCGCGCCGTGGCCACGGCCGCCTCCGCCTGGCGCAACGCATCCTCGGCGACCCGCATGTCCTCGCGCGCCAGAGACCACAGCGCCTCGTCTGTCTGGCGCTCGAGTCGCTCGTGCAACTCTGCCGCCTCCGCCTGGCGCTTCAGGGGCCGCAGCCGGCTCCGCGCCTCGCGCTCCACGTCGAGCGCCCGGTCGAGGTTGTCCTGCGTGCGCGCGAGCTTGAGCTGCGCCCGGCGGCGCCGCTTGCGGTGCTTGCCGAGCCCCGCGGCCTCCTCGATCAGCAGCCGGCGGTCGCGCGCCTTGGAGGTCACGATCGCCTCGACCCGGCCCTGGGAGACGACGGAGTGCATCTCCTTGCCGAGCCCGGTGTCCGACAGCAGCTCGAGCACGTCGGTCAGCCGGCAGCGGGCGCCGTTGATCCGGTACTCACCCTCCCCCGCTCGGCTGAGCCGCCGGAGGATCGAGATCTCGCCCGCCTCGAGGTCCAGCGCGGCGTCCCCGTTGTCGAGCACCACCTCGACCTCCGCCTCGCCGCGCGCCTGCACGCCGTGGGCGCCGGCGAAGATCACGTCCTGCATCGACTGGCCACGCACGGCGAGCGGCGACTGCTCGCCCATCGCCCACAGCACGGCGTCGGTGATGTTGGACTTGCCCGACCCGTTCGGCCCCACGACCACCGAGACGCCCGGCGAGAACTCGAGCCGCGTGCGGTCGGGGAACGACTTGAACCCCTTGAGGGTGATCGACCTCAGGTGCACGCGCTCACCCCCGCAGCCCGTCGAGCGCCGCCTCGGCCGCGGCCTGCTCGGCGTCCTTCTTCGAGCGGCCGGTCCCCCGCGCGAGCTCCTCCCCCGCGACCACGGCGGCGACCTCGAAGCGCCGGTCGTGCGGCGGGCCCTCCTCGGCCGTCACCTCGTAGACCACGATCGACCCGCGGCGCGCCAGGCGCTCCTGCAGCGCGGACTTGAAGTCGGCCGGACGCTCGAGCGCCTGCTCGATCTCCGGCGTGAACGCCTCCACCACGGCGTCGGCCGTGACCTCGTAGCCGTAGGCCAGATAGCAGGCGCCGATCACGGCCTCGATCACCGAGGCGAGCACCCGCTCGGTCTGGGCCAGCGCGTCCGTGACCGGCCCGGCGACCTCCGGCGGCGCCGCGGCCCGCAGGCGCTCCGGGATCCCCAGCCGCTCGGCCACCGCCCGGCACGAGCGACCCGACACCGCCTGCGCGCGGACCTTCGTGAGCCGGCCGGCGCCGTGGCTCTCGAGCCGCGGGAAGAGGTGCGTGCTGACCGCAAGGCCCAGCACCGAGTCCCCGAGGAACGCGAGCCGCTCGTAGGCGTCGGCGCGCTCGGCCACCCACGAGGCATGCGTGAGCGCCTGCCGCGCGAGGTCCTCCGGCAGCCGCTCCACCAGTTCGTGCAGCTTGCGCAGAGGTCAGGATCCCGGCTCGCGGTCGGCGGCTCCGCCCGCGGGGGCGGGCGGCGGGTGGGCGAGCACGAAGTCGACCGCCGCGCCGACGGTCTGAATCCTCGCCGCCTCCTCGTCGGACATCTTGATCCCGTACGTGTCCTCGAGCTCCTGCACGAGCGTGTAGAGGTCGAGCGAGTCGGCATCGAGGTCGTTGCGGAAGTGCGTCGCCTCGTTGATGCGCGCGGGATCGAGCTCCAGCTCGTCGGCCAGATGCTCGCGGATCAGCTCGAGAACCTCGTCTCGGGTCATGGCTGGTCGGGCACGGTAGCTGCCCTCTCGGACGGCCTCCGCAGCGCCCCGGCGGCCGCCAGCCGCTCGTACGTACGGCCGGCGATGTCCTGCCGCACGCCGCGCGCGGCCACCTCGATCGCGCGCGCGAAGCCGCGCTCGCCGAACGACCCGTGCGGCACGACCCCCAGCCGCCGCAGGCCGAGCAGCACCGCGCCGCCCGCCATCTCGGGATCGAGCTCGTCGCGCAGCCCGCGCAGCGCGGGGCGCAGCAGCAGCCCTCCGAGCCGCGCGCGCGCCGACGACATGGCCGCGCTGCGGACCGCGCCCAGCAGCGCGGACGACGCGCCCTCCATGACCTTCAGCGCGACGTTGCCGGTGAAGCCGTCGGCCACGATCACGTCCGCCACGCCGGACCCGATCGCGAAGCCCTCGACGTTGCCGACGAAGCCGGGATGGTCCGCCAGGACGGCATGGGCGGCGATCACGTCCTCCGGCCCCTTCGTCGCCTCCTCGCCGTTGGAGAGCAGCGCCACCCGGGGCCGCTCGACCCCCATGACGACCTCCATGAACGCCGCGCCCATGTGCGCGAACTGCACGAGGTGCTCGGGCCGGACCTCCACGTTGGCGCCCGCGTCCAGAAGGAGGAACGGCGACCCGGGCACCGGCACCAGGACGGCCAGCGCGGGCCGGTGGACGCCACGCGCCCGCTTGAAGGAGAACAGCGAGGCGGCGAGCACCGCGCCCGTCGAGCCGCCGGAGACCAGCGCGTCCGCGCGGCCCTCGGCCACCGCCTGCACGGCCTGCACGATCGAGGCCTGCGGGTTGCCGCGCACGGCGCGGGCCGGGTCGGCGGCCTTGGCGATCGAGAGCGGGGCGTCGACCACCTCGACGCCCTCCAGCACGTCGCCCAGCTCCGCGGCCGGGCCGAAGAGCAGGACCCGCGTGCCGGCCGCCGCGGCCAGCGCGGCACCGCGCGCCACCTCGGTGGGGCCACGATCGGCCCCGTTCGCGTCGACCGCGACCGTGACCTGCTCGGGCATCGCCTAGCTAGTGCTCGTGGTCGTGATCGTGCGAGACGTCGACGACCTCACGGCCGCCGTAGCTGCCGCAATGCGGGCACACCCGGTGAGGGCGGCGCGGCTGGTGGCACTGCGGGCAGGCGTTGATCGACGGCGCGCTGATCTTGTGCTGCGCTCGGCGCTTCGACGTGCGCGAGTGCGACTGCTTCTGCTTCGGGACGGCCATGGGCGACGCAGAAGAGTAGCGAAGCGGTGGGGGCCCGACCTTGTCGAGGTGCTCGCGCGGACCGGGCAGCGGACCGCCGCGCGCCGTGTCCAGCGCCGGTTCGCGGAGCGGGCAAGCGCAGCCGGGACGGCGGAGATGACCGCGCTCGCCGAGCGCTGCGCCGGACTCGTCGCCGATGACGCGCTCGAGCACCACGCGCGCTCGCCGGTCGTGGTCGAGCAGGCGCGCACGCTGCTCGCCCACTGTTCCTCAGCGAGAAGACCGTCGAGTACCACCTCGGCCGCGTGTACCGCAAGCTCGGCGTCGGCTCCCGCACCCAGCTCGCGTCGCTGCCGATGCTCGACGCGTCAGCCGCCGTCGAAGCCGCCGACGCGCGATAGGCGGATCGCCAGCACGACGGGCACGAGCCCGACGGCGACGATCATCAGCGCCGGGAGCGCCGCAGTGTCGAACCGCGAGTCCTTCGTCGCCTCCCAGACGGCGATCGCGAGCGTGTCGCCGCCGAGCGGCCGCAGAAGCGCCGTCGCCGGGAGCTCCTTGACCACCTCGACGAAGACCAGCAGCGCAGCGATCGCGATGCCCGGCCACAGGAGCGGGAGGTGGACGTCGGCGAGCAGCCGCGAACGGTCGGCCCCCAGGCTGCGAGCCGCCTCGTCGAGCGACGGCGAGATCCGCGCCATGCGCCCCTGGACGCTGAACAGCGCGAGCGCGTGGAACCGCACGACGTACGCGAGCACGAGCCCGACGGCGGTGCCGGTCAGCAAGAGCCCGACGCCGGCAAGGTCGTCGAGTCGCGCGTCGAGCCACGCGAGCGGGACGTAGACGGCCACGGCCACGACCGTGCCGGGCACCGCGTAGCCGAGCGCGCTCGCCCGTCCGAACCCGCCGGCCAGGCGCGACGGCTGCGCCCGTGGGGCGTAGGCGACCACGGTGGCGGCGATCACGGCGACGACCGCGGCGACCGACGCCAGCAGCAGGCTGTTGACCGCGGCGCGCGCCAGCGCCTCGGCCGACGCGCCCTCCCCCAGCGACCCGATCGCCCACGCCAGCAGCTGCGCGATCGGGGCGACGACGGCGGCCAGCAGCAGCAGGGCGGGCAGCGCCGGCGCCAGCCACGCGACGGGTCCCCGCAGGCGCCGTGGGAGCACCGCCTCGCCGCGGCCGAGCGCCTGGTGGTAGCGAGCCCGCCCGCGCGCGAAGTGCTCGAGCGCGACGAGCGTCGCCGCCAGCGTGACGAGCACGGTGGCGAGCTGGAGCGCGGCCGCCTGGTCGAAGGTGCCGTACCAGACGCGGTAGATCGCGTCGGTCAGCGCGCGGTAGTTGAGGAGGTTGACGGCGCCGAAGTCGGCCAGCGCCTCCATCACGGCGAGCGCGACGCCGCCCGCCAGCGCCGGGCGCGCGAGCGGGAGCGCCACGCGCCGCACCGCCGCCCCGTAGGACAGCCCGAGCGTACGCGCCGCCTCGAGCGCCTGCCGCGACTGGCCGAGGAACGCGCCGCGGGCGAGCACGTACACATACGGGTAGAGGACGGCGGTGAGGACGGCGATCGTCCCCCCGGTGGAGCGGATCTCCGGCAGCCGCCCGCCGAACGGCCCCGACCCGTCGTACTGGCCCAGCAGCACGTAGACGAGCACGTACGCGGGCATCGCCAGCGGCAGCACGAGCGCCCAGTCGAGCCAGCGGCGGCCCGGGAAGTCGTAGAACGACACGAGCGCCGCGAGGCTGCCGCCGAGCAGGAGCGTGCCGACGCCGACGCCGGCGGCGAGAACGAGGCTCGCCCGCAGCGCCTCGGGCAGGAGGCTGCCGGCGATCTGGTCGAGCGCCTCGCCCTGGCCGAGGAACGAGGCAGGGAGCACGAGCAGCGGCGCGAGGACGGCGGCCGCGACCGCGATCCCCGCTACCGTCCAGCCCGAGGGCCGGCGGCGGACGGCTACGTCCACCCCACGCGCTGCATCAGGGCCACGGCCGCCTGCAGCGACGGTCCGGCGCGCTCGACATCGATCGGGTCGGTCTTGACGTCGGCCCACTCGCGGATGTGCTCGGCGGGCGGCACGTCGGGGTTGGCGGCGAACTCGCTGTTCTCCACGATCTCCTCCTGCGCCTGGCGGCCCGTGAGGAACTCGAGCAGCCGCACGGCGTTCGCCCGGTGCTCGCTGCCCTTCACGACGCCCGCGCCCGAGAGGTTCAGGTGCGCGCCCGCGCTCGGCCAGGCGGGCGCGACCGGGAAGTCGGGGTCATCCTTGAGCTTGCGGCCCAGGTAGTAGTGGTTCGTGAGCCCGACGTCGCAGCGATCGGCGGCGATCGCGTCGAGCACGTCGACGTCCGAGCCGAGGATCTGCGGGTCGTTGGCCATCCAGGAGCGCAGGAGCTTCTCGGTCTGCGCCTCGCCGTGCTTGGCGATGCTGTCGGCGACGAACGACTGGTTGTACTCGTTGTTCGACGTGCGCAGGCAAAGCCGGCCTTTGAAGCGCGGGTCGCCCAGGTCCGCGTACGAGCGCACCGCGTCGGCCGGGACGCGCTCGGTCGAGCGCATCGGCGTGCGGATGCGAGTGCTGAGGCCCCACCACGCGCCTGCGGGGTCGTGCAGCGCCGCCGGCACCTGCTGCTCGAGCCGGGGGGTGTCGACCGGCTGCAGGAGGCCGGCCTCCTCCGCCCGCCACAGGTTCGCCAGGTCGGTGGTCACGAGCAGGTCCGCATCCGTGCGGTCGCCCTCCCGGCGCAGGCGCTCGAACAGCTCGGGGGCCGTGCCGCCGCGCAGCTCGACCTTCAGCCCGGTCCGGTCCTTGAACGCCTTGAACGCCTGCTCGTCGCCGTACTGGGAGCGGCCGTTGTACACGACCACGTCGGCCGAGCCGCTGAGTGCGAACGCCGCCGCCGCAAGCCCGGCGATGACGACCGCCACCCCCGCCGCGACGAGTCCCAGGCGCTTCCGCGTCCAGCGCATTAGGGTAACCTTACTCGGTGGTGACGGAACCGGCGATCGATGCCCGCGGCGTCGTGAAGGTCTTCGGCCGCACCCGGGCGGTGGACGATGCGACGCTGCGCGTCGACCGCGGCGAGCTGGTCGCCTTGCTGGGCCCCAGCGGCTCGGGCAAGACCACGCTCCTGCGGGTGATCGCCGGCTTCGAGGAGCCCGACGCCGGCGCGGTGGAGATCGCCGGCCGTCCGGTCGCGGGCGACGGCGCGTGGGTCGAGCCCGAGCACCGGCGGATCGGCATGGTGTTCCAGGACGGCGCGCTGTTCCCGCACCTGACCGTCGAGCGCAACGTGGCGTTCGGCGCGTCGCGGCGGGAGCGGGTGGCCGAGTGCATGCAGCTCGTCGGCCTCGCCGAGCGCGCCGGCAGCTTCCCGCACGAGCTCTCGGGCGGCGAGCGCCAGCGGGTCGCGTTGGCGCGCGCGCTGGCGGCGGACCCGGACGTCGTGCTGCTCGACGAGCCGTTCGCGTCGCTCGACGCCGGGCTGCGCGACGCGCTGCGCGCCGAGGTGGCCGACATCCTGCGCGCGGCCGGCACGAGCGCGCTGCTCGTCACCCACGACCAGGCGGAGGCGCTGTCGCTGGCCGGCACGGTGGCCGTCATGCGCGAGGGCCGGATCGAGCAGGTCGGCACGCCCGAGGAGATCTACGAGCGGCCGCAAAGCCGCTGGGTGGCCGAGTTCCTCGGCGAGGCCGACGTGCTGCCCGGCACGGCGAGCCGCGGCATGGTCGAGTGCGAGCTCGGTCGCTTCGGCGCGGCGCCGGAGCTGGCCGGGCGCGTGAACGTGGTCATCCGCCCCGAGTCGGTGGCGATCGGGACCGGGTGGGCGGGGGGTGGCATCCGCGAGCGCGCCGAGGCGGTCGTCGTCGCCCGCTCGTTCTACGGTCACGACCAGCTCGTGCACCTCGAGCTCCCCTCCGGCCTGCGCCTGCGCTCGCGCCGGCTCGGCTTCCCCGCGTGGCATCCCGGCGACCGCGTCCGCATCTGGATCGACGGGCCGGTCAGCGCTGTGGAGCCGGATTGACCGCACGGTAGATCGAGCCGTTGGCGGACGCGAAGAGCGGCTCGCCGTCGGTGTCGGGACCGACGTGGGTGAGCTGGGGCACGCCGGCCCGCTCGCGGCGCACGTCGGTGGCGCGGCCTTCCCGCGCCCCGCGGAGCGACCACAGCACGCCGGAGCAGAAGTCGCCGTACAGGTAGCGGCCGCGCAGGGCGTCGAGCCTCGCGCCCTGGTACACGTAGCCGCCGGTCACGGAGCACCCGTCATCGTGCGTGTAGGCGGCGACGGGCCACACCACCTCACCGGACGCGAGCTCGTCGTCGCCCTCGGGGACGCGCCGGTCCCCCTCGTAGACGCTCCAGCCAAGGTTCTTCGGCGGCTCGTCGGGCTCGAGCTGGACGCGGTCGATCTCCTCGATCTCGTCCTGGCCGACGTCGGCGATCCAGACTTCGCCGAGCGCGGGGTCGAACGAGAAGCGCCACGGGTTGCGCAGGCCGATCAGCTCGACCCGCCAGAGCGGCTCGGGGGCGTCGACGTCGGTGGAGAGCAGCTTGCCGAGCCGGTCCCGTGAGTCCTGGGCGCGGCGTTGCGGGTCGTAGGCGCCGCCGCCGTCCCCGAGGCCGAGGTAGAGCCGGCCGTCGGGCCCGAACGCGAGCTGTCCGCCGTTGTGGTTGGGCTCGGGCTGGCGCTGGAACAGGAGCTCGCGCAGCGGCCGGGGGTCGATGCGGGTCGCCCCGTCACGGAACTCGGCCACGCGGGTGTCGCCCCGGCGGTCGCTCCAGTGCAGGTACAGGCGCCGGTCGGTCGCGAAGTCGGGGTGGAAGGCGATGCCGAGCAACCCCTGCTCGGCGCCCGTGGTCACCCGGTCGGCGAGGTCGAGCATCACCGTGCGCCGTCCGTCGCGGAGGCGGACGACGCGGCCGGGCTGCTCGAGCAACCACAGCGCGTCGGGGTCACCGGGGGCGACGCCGACGTACGTCGGCCGGTTGAAGCCGGTGGCGATGCGCTCGAGGTCGAACGAGTGGGCGCGGCCGCTCTCGGTCGCCGGGCGGACGGGCTCGACCGGGTCCTCGCTCGACCCGAGGGCCACCGCGGCGACGACGGCGAGCACGGCGACGGCGCTGACGGCGGCGACGAGGCGGAAGCGCACTGTTAGGGCACCCTAACAGGCGATGGCGACCTCCCACTTGACGGTCCGTGTGCGGGTGGTGAAGCCGGTCGCGGGCGGTTCGAGCGGGCCGCCCTCGTGGAGGCGCGAGACGAAGACGACCCCGGGCGCGCGCGGGACGAACGCCACGCGCTGCTTCTCGACGTCGAGGTGGTAGGCGAGCAGCGGCCCGCGGAGGGTCCCGACGTAGGGCCGGCCGCAGGCGAGCACCGCCTCCCGCCCGCCCGCGGCGACGATCGCCGCGTCGAGGTCGCGCGAGAGGCCGGCCGCCCATGCCTGATTGCGACGCAGGTCGTCCACGGCGGCCAGCTTCGGCCACACGGCGACGATGAGCGCCGCGGCGGCGACCGCCATGACAGCGCGACCGCGGGCGAGGCCGGCGGCGCCGGCGATCGCGATCAGCGCGGCTCCTGGCAGCGCGTAGCGCGGCTCGCCGGAGAAGCCTGCCTGCGCCATGGCGGCGACGAGCGCGATCCAGGCGAGGCCGGCGGCGAGCAGCGGCCGAGCGGCGGGCAGGCGCACGGCGGAGATCGCGGCGCCCGCCCACAGCGGCCACAGCGGGAGCGCCACGGCCTCGCCGAGCGCGGCAAGCGCCGGCACGGCGGCCTGCGCCGGCTGGCCGGGGTTGGGGATCCGCGCCCGCGCGCCGGAGCGCAGCGGGTCGCCCGACGCGAGCAGCTCGGGCACGAACCACAGCGCGGGCACCGCCACCGCGGCGGCCAGGAGCAGCGCCCGGTCCTGCGGCCGCCGCCGCCAGAGCACGACGCCGAACGCGAGCAGGAACGGCCACGCCTCCACTCGCAGCAGCACGCACGCCACGCCGCACAGGAGCGCGGCCCGCGGGCGCCCCGCGCTCCACGCCGCCAGTCCCAGCAGCGCGAACGCGATCACCCACCCCGGTTCCGCCCCCGCGGCCGAGTACGAGAGGAACCCGCCGCACAGCAGCACCCCTGCCGCCGCCACGACGCCCGCGGCGACTCCCGCGATCCCTCGTGCCAGGGCGAAGGCCAGGAAGGCGGCGAGGACGGCTCCCGTCCGGGCAACGATCACCCAGGCGGTCGGGGCGGCCTCGCCGAGCAGCGACAGGGGCGCGCAGGCGAACGCGGGCAACGGCTTGAACGCCGGCCCTTCCTCGGTGCTCAACGTGCCGTGGGCGAGCTCGCGCCCCCAGAGCAGCCAGGCCCACGGGTCGTACGACGGCGCGGGCGCGATCACGAGTGCCGACAGCGCCGCGACTGCGACCGCGGCGACCGCTATTCGAACTTGAGCTCGCCGAGCTTCGCCCAGCGCGGGTCGGGTTCCGGTTCGTGCTGGTGCTCGGGGTCCTCGTTGAGGTTCGCGCCGCACTGGCCGCACAGGCCCGCGCACTCCTCCCGGCACGTCAGCTGCGCCGGGAGCGCCAGCGCCAGCGCGTCGCGCGCCCACCGGGCCAGCTCGAGCTCGTCGCCATCGTCGACGTACGGCGAGCTCAGCTCCTCGCCGCCGCCGGGCTGGGAGACCTCGCGGGCGTCGACCTCGAACTCCGGCGCGGCCGGCTCCAGGCACCGCATGCACGGCCCCTCGAGCCCCGCCGAGAACCGCAGCCGCAGCGCCCAGCCGTTGCCCGTCGTGCGCGAGACGTCGAGCCGGACGGGCACCAGGCCAGGGGTGACCGCGTACGGCTCGCCGCCGTAGTGGAAGGGGCCGATGGCGACGTGCAGATCGAGTCGCCGGCCGTCCCCCGAGCGGAGCCCGAGGGGAGCAAGTTCGAACGTGTCGGTGCGCTGCGGCATGGCCATCTCACGGTAGCTCAGCGCTCCTGCAGTTCACGCTTGAGGACCTTGCCCGTCGATGTCCGCGGCAGCTCGTCGACGAACTCGACCTCACGCGGCACCTTGTAGCCCGCGAGGTTGGCCTTTACATGCTTCTTGACGTCGTCCTCGCTGAGTGAGGCGCCGTCCTTCCTGACAACCACGGCCTTGAGCCGCTGCCCGAACTTCTCGTCCTCCACGCCGAAGACCGCGACCTCGACCACGTCCGCGTGGCCCGCGAGCAGATCCTCGACCTCGGCCGGGAACACGTTCTCGCCGCCGGAGACGATCATGTCGTCGTCGCGGCCGTCGACGAACAGCCGGCCCGCCTCGTCGAAGTGGCCGACGTCGCCGGACGAGAGGAGCCCGTCGATGTCGTCCTTGCTCCCGCCGCCCGTGTAGCCCTCGAACTGCATCTCGTTGCCGACGAAGATGCGCCCCGTCTCCCCCGGGCCGACCGGGTTGCCGTCGTCGTCGTAGAGACGCACGATCGTGCCGTGCGGCGGGCGGCCGGCGGTTCCGGGCGCCGCCCGCAGGTCGGCCGGCGTCGCGATGCTCGCCCAGGCCACCTCGGTCGAGCCGTAGAGGTTGTAGACGTTCTCGCCGAACAGGTCCATCCAGCGCTCGGACAGCGCGCCGGGCAGCGCCGAGCCGGACACCGCGACCACGCGGACCGCGGACAGGTCGTAGCGCTCGAGCACCTCGTCGGGCAGTTCGAGGATCCGCTGCATCATCACCGGTACGACGATCAGCGCCGTCGCCCCGTGCTGCGCGGTCAGCGAGAGCGTGTCCTCGGGATCGAACCCGCGGTTGAGCACGAGCGTCGACGACAGGCTCATGCCGAGCGTGAAGTGCACGTAGCCCCACGAGTGGAACATGGGGGCGGCGATCATCGTCCGCTCGCGCGCCTTCAGCGGGATCATGGCCAGCAGCGCGGCGGCCGGGTCGAGCGAGCGGGGCTGTGAGCGTGAGGCGCCCTTCGGCGTGCCCGTGGTTCCGGACGTGAGGATGATCGCCTTGCCGCGGTCCGGCGGCGGCTCGACGTCGCGGGGGTCGCCGCGCCCGATCAGATCGTCGACCGGTGGGTCCTTCGGCTTGCCGTCCTCGGGGTCGTGCCAGGCGATGTAGCGCTTGCGGCGCCGGGACGCCTCGTGGATCAGCTCTTCGAACTCGTGGTCGTAGATCAGCGCCCGCGGCTTCTCGCGCTTGGCGACGTCCGTGAGCTGGGGGCCGGAGAACGCCGTGTTGAGGAACAGCACGTGGGCGCCGAGCTTCGAGCACGCGATTACTGCGTCGACGAAGCCGCGGTGGTTGCGGCACATGATCCCGACGCTGTCCCGTGCCTTGATCCCGTCGTCGGCCAGCGCGTTCGCCAGCGCATTCGTGCGCTCGTGCACGTCCTTGAAGGTCAGCGTCCCGAGCTCGTCGATGATCGCCGTCTCCGAGCCGAACCGCGCCGCCGACGCACCGTAGCCGCCCGCGGGAGTCGGCCCGAAGCGCACCAGGGCCCGCACCGCTTCGACGACGTGGTCCGGGCGACCCGGGTGCAGCACGCCGGCCCCGGCCAGCGTGCGGGCGGTGAAGAGCTTCGTGGCGAGCTGCGTCTTTGCGCGGCCGAGGTCGGGCATGCGCGGCATCGTTTCACGCGGACGGGAGCCGCAGACCCGGTGGCAGCTCGCCCTCGTCGATCAGCTGCCGGATCTCCGCCGCGCGCCGCGGGTTGAGGAAGACATGGCGCTGACCCACGGAGGGCTTCTCCGCCAGCAGGCCCGCTTCGAGCAGCGCCTCGCCGACAGCCTGAGCGAGCTTGCGGTCGTTGCCCGCGAAGCCGCGCGCGAGGTGCGCGAAGTCCGTGTGGTAGCCGCCCCACTTGCCCATGCCGTCGAGCCGCTGGAGGATCCGCCGCGCCACCCGCCGGCCGGGATCCGGGTCCTCGTGAGGGCGCACGGCCTTCGCGCCGTCGGGCTGCAGGAGCGCGAACACCGCATCTTCGTGCTCGTCCACCGAGCGCGGGTTCTCCGGGCTTCCGCCGAGCCGCGCGACCGCCTCGGCGATCCGCAGCGGGTGGTGCTCGCCGATCGGCTCGCGCAGCTCGGGCCCCTCCAGCAGCCGCGCCGGGACCGCGGCCGCCCTGGCTCGCAGGCGGTCGAGGCGCGCCGCACGCTCGTCGAAGAGCAGCGGGGCGTACTCCTGCAGGTCGGCGGCGCTGACGTCCCCGGGCAGCGCGAGCAGCAGCGACCCGTCGAGGTCGCCCGCCCGCAGGTGCAGGTCCGCCGGCCCGGCGGGCGCGCCGGGCGCCGCCAGCTCGGCGAGGACGCCCACCGCGGCGGCGACAAGCAGCCAGCCGCGCTCCCCCGCGGCGTCGGGGTCGGCGCGCAGCCCGGCGTCCACCGGGGTGGCGGCGAGCAGCGTTCCCGCCCCGGCCGCGAACGCCACCACCACCGGCGCGCCGTAGCCGGAGCGCGGCTTCCCCAGCTCGTCTCGCCCGTGCCGCAGCGCTCCCTGCAGCAGCGCGCGCATGCGCGCCGTGGCCGAGGGCGGCGCCGACGTGCCGCCGAGCGCATCGAACTCCTCGATCAATCCAGGGCGGCCTCGAACGCCCTCCGCGCCGCGTCGCCGTGCACCGCGAATACCACGCGCTCGATCCCCGAGCCGGTGTCGAGATGGCGACGGACCTCCTCGACCTCGATCCGCGCGGCCTCGTCGAGCGGGAAGCCGCCGACGCCGGTGCCGAAGGCGACGAGCGCGAGGCTGCGGGCGCCGAGCTCGTCGGCGCGGGCCAGCGTGGAAGCCGTGGCCCGGCGGATGATGTCCGGTGACGTCGGGCCGCCCAGCTCCATCGTGGCCGCATGGATGACCCAGCGCGCGGGCATCTCGCCCGCCGTCGTCTCGACCGCCTGGCCGAGCGCGATCGGCGCCTTCTCGGCCGACTCGGCGTCGACCCCCGGCCCGCCGGCGCGGGAGATGGCACCCGCCACGCCACCGCCGTGGAGCAGCCTCGTGTTGGCCGCGTTGGCGATCGCGTCGACCTCGAGGCCGGTGATGTCGGTGTCGAGCACCTCGACGGTCGCCATGCCGTCAAACTAGCGAGCCCGGGTGGCGAGTCCCAAGTCAAGGAACCGGCCGGACGCCAGGCCCTGGCATGCTCCCCCGCGTGGCTTCCGACGCCGTTCGTCGACGAATACGGGCTCACGGGCGGGTGCAGGGCGTGTTCTTCCGCGACTCCGTGCGCCGCGAGGCGGCCCGCCGTGGCGTCGCCGGCTGGGCCCGCAACTGCGCCGACGGCACCGTCGAGGCGGTCTTCGAGGGCGATCCGGACGCGGTCGACGCGCTCGTCGAGCTCTGCCGCTCCGGCCCGGGCCACGCCGACGTCGACCGCCTGGATGTGGAGGAGGAGCTCCCGGAGGGGGCATCGGGGTTCGACGTGCGGTAGTTCTGTCGGGAGCGGCACTTAGCCTGCAAATGCCCATGGAAGCCGCCACGCCGCTCCGCCACCCCCGCGTCACCGCCCTGCTCGGGCGGGTGATCGTCGAGAACCTCGTCGTGGACGACGCCTGCACGGCCGAGCTCGTGCGCGTGCGCTCGGACGCCGGCGAGCGCCCCGAGCGGGTCGTGACCGACGCGATCGAGATCGGCGCCAGGATCCTCGATCGCGAGCAGGCCGGTGCCTCCGTCGAGGTGCTCCGGCAGGACCTCGAGAACGCCTCGCGCGATGTCGAGGAGCGGCTGGGACAGACGTCGGAGGCGGTGGTGACCGAGCTGCGCACCCGGCTCGAGGAGGCCTTCGGGCCCGACAGCGGGCACGTCACCCGGGTGCTGCAGCGCCACTTCGGCGCCGAGTCGAGCTCCGCCGTGCAGCACCAGGTCCGCGCGGCCGTGGGCGAGCTGCTCTCCGAGTCGCGCGAGAAGCTGTTCAAGCAGTTCTCCTCGGCCGACGAGTCGAACCCACTCGCCACGTTCCAGCGGGCGGCGGTCGCTGCGATCCGCCAGTCGTCGGACCAGCAGCACGCGCACCTGCGGGAGATGAACGGGCGCCTCGGCGAGCTGCAGCTCGAGGTCGCCAAGCTCCAGGCCGAGAAGGAGAAGGCGTTCGAGGTCGCCGCCGAGCACGAGCGCTCGACCGCCAAGGGCCGCCCGTATGAGGAGGCCGTGCTCGAAGCGGTCGAGGGCATCGCCCAGGGCCACGGGGACGACTGCGACGGCGTGGGCGACCTGCGCGGCGTCGGCGGCCGCAAGGGCGACGTGGTCGTGGACATCGACGGCTGCGCCGGCCGCCCCCGCGGCCGGATCGTGTTCGAGGCCAAGAACTCGCGCCGCTCGCGCAACGAGGCGCTCGCCGAGCTCGACGAGGCGATGAACCAGCGCGCGGCGGATTACGCGGTGTGGGTGGTCCCCGCCGACGACAAGCTGCCGGCGCGCGCCACCGCGCTTCGCGAGATCGGCGGCGACAAGCTGTTCGTGGTCTACGACCCCGAGGAAGGCTCACGGCTCGCGCTCGAGGTCGCCTACTCGCTCGCCCGCGCCCGCGTGGTCATGGCCAAGGGCGGCGCCGAGGGGCTCGACGCGTCGGCCGTCCGCGCCGAGGTCGAGCGCGCGATGGTCGCGATGGAGGACGTCAGGCGCATCAAGAGCCAGCTCACCAGCGCCGCGGGGCAGATCGAGGACGTGCGCAAGATCGTCGAGGGCATGGCCGACCGCGTCCGCGGTCACCTCGGGCAGATCGACGCGATGGTCGCCGAGGCCGCCGAGTAGCTCGGACTCTCGGCGGCCGGGCAACGGTCAGAGGGACAGCGTGAGCGTCTGGCGCCGACCCTCGGTCTTCAGCGACAGCGTCCCGGAGGCGCCGCGGTAGGCGCCGGTGCCGCCGGTGATCGCGAACTCGTCCGCGGGGTGCGGAGGTGACGGCCGCTGGCCGGGCAGGAGGCGGTTGAGGCCGCCGCCCGAGGCCGTGACCGTGCCGTCTGCGAAGACGATCACGAAGTCGCAGTCCTGACCGCGGAAGCGCCGGTCGATGACCGTGCAGGTGGCGTGCGCGCGGCCGACGACCCGCCCGTGCGCGCGGAGCGAGCCCGCCACGAGGAAGTGGTCGCCGATCGACTGCCTGCGCACGCGGGACCTGCTCACGCCCACGTGCTCTCCAAACTCGGCCTGCGCGATCGCACCCAGGCCGTCGTGTACGCGTACGAGTCCGGGCTCGTGCGACCGCAGGCGAGGGCGCCGTAGACGGTCAGGACACTTCGGCGGGCTCGTCGCGGCCCTGCAGCCGCTCGCGCCCGCGCTGCACCGCGGCGATGAACTTCGAGAGGTTGACCTCGAGGGTGTTGAGGATCTCGTCCGCGTAGTCCTCCGCGCCGAGGCGGATCTCCCGCTCGCGGGCCCGCGCCTCGCCGATGATGTCCTCGGCCTGCCGCTCGGCCTCGCGCGTGACCTCCTGCTGGGAGACCAGCTGGGTCTGGCGCTCGCGGGCCTCCTTCACGATCCGCTCGGCCTCGCGCTTGGCCTCCGCCAGCATCTCCTGACGCTCCTTGACGATCCAGCGCGCCTGCTTGATCTCCTCGGGGATCGTCGCGCGCATCTGGTCGAGGATGTCGTAGATCTCTTCCTTGTCCACGCGGACCTGGTCCGTGAGTGGGACCTGCTTGGCGTTGTGGACGAGGTCGTCCAGTTTGTCGATCAGTACCAGGACGTCCATGGCGCTCCCTGTTTCGTCAGCGCGCGAGCGCTTCCTTCAATCGCCGTGCGACCGGCTCGGGGACGAGGTCCGACACGTCGCCGCCGAAGGTGGCGATCTCCTTGACTCCGCTTGAGGACAGGAAACTGTACTGCGGCGACGCCATCAGGTAGATCGACTCGATGTCGGAGGCCAGCTGGCGATTGAGCTGGTTCATCTCCAGCTCGTACTCGAAATCGGAGATCGCCCGCAGGCCCTTGACGATCGCCTTCGCGCCCCGCTCGCGCGCGAACTCGACCACGAGATTGGAGAACGGCTCGACACTCACGTTGCCGAGATGCCCGGTCGCGCCTTCGATGAACCCGATCCGCTCCTCGGCGCTGAACAGCGACTCGCTCTTGCGAACGGACGCGTTCACGACCGCGACGACCAGCTCGTCGAACATCACCGAGGCACGCGAGATGACGTCGACGTGGCCGAGCGTGATCGGGTCGTAGCTGCCGGGGCAGATCGCGATGCGCGGGTCAGGAGCCATGGATGCGGATGAGGGTGTCGCCGTAGCGGCGTTCGTCGATGAGGGGAAGGTCGAGGTCGAGAGCGTCGCGCCGGTCGCTCTCCGTGACCACCGCCGCCTCCGGGGCCAGGACGGCCGGCAGCGCCTCCGTCAGCTCGCCCCGGAGCCGCCCGGCCATCCGGTAGGGCGGGTCGAGGAAGACGAGATCGTAGTGGTGCCCGGCCGCCGATGCGCTGCCGAGAAAGCGGCGCGCGTCCGCGCGGCGCACCTCCGCCTCGCCGCCGAGCGCCTCGAGGTTGGCGCGGATCGCGCGGATCGCCGCCGGTGCGCTGTCCACGAACGTCGCCTTGGCCGCGCCGCGCGAGAGCGCCTCCAGGCCGAGAGCGCCCGAGCCCGCGAACAGGTCGAGCACGCGCGCGCCGTCGACGCGGGCGCCGAGCACGGAGAACAGCGCCTCGCGGACGCGGTCGGACGTCGGCCGGGTCGCCGCGCCGGGCGGCGCCTGCAGCCGCCGCCCGCCCCAGCGCCCCGCGATCACGCGCATACGCGACCGCGGCTCAGCGTGCCCAGGCCGTGGCGACCTCGCGCACGTGACGGGCGTCGGTCCCGCAGCAGCCGCCGAGCACGCACACGCTCGGCAGCCGCTCGCGCAGCTCGCCGTGCTCGGCGCCGAGCTCCGAAGGGTCGCCGTCGTCGAGCTCGGTGGCCTCGTCGAGCTCGGCGTGGCTCATCCGCGACGCGTTAGCGCGCAGCCCGCCGATCCGCTCGCGCCACTCGCCGTCGTCCTCCAGCACATCGGCGAAGTGGGTCGGGTGCGCGCAGTTGATCATGAAGTAGGCCGGCCGCGTGTCGGCGTCGACCTGCTCGATCGCCTCGCGCAGCGCCTGGCCGCTCGGCAGCCGACCTTCGGTCTCGACGGTGTAGGAGATGACCGACGGGACGCCGACCGCCTCCGCCGCCCGGGCGATGCCCAGCGCCTCCTCCATGTACGGCATGGTGATCGCGCTCACCATGTCGACGCCGGCGTCGGCGAACGTGCGGACCTGCTCGCCGTGGTACTCGGCCGCCTCGTCGGCGGTCATCGTCTCCCCCACCACGTAGCCGTCGCCCCGCGGTCCGACCACGCCGTTGAGGACGGTCGGGACGTCCGGCTCGGAGTCGGCGATCTCCCGGATCAGCTCCACCGCGCGGCGGTTGGCTTCGGCGAGCTGGTCGGGCGGGTAGCCGAGCCGCTCGCCCCAGTCGCGGCTCGCGCGCCAGGTCGGGGTGTCGAGCACGACCCCGAGCCCCTCCTCGCGGGCGATCGCAACGTACGGCGCGTAGTAGCGGCGCAGCGCCTCGACGCCGTCCGGCGCCTTGAGCAGGTCGAAGGCCGCGAAGTCCGGCAGCTCGAGCCCCTCGTGGAAGATCAGCGTGGTCTCGAGGCCGCCATCGGTGATGAACAGGTGGTCGCCTGTGAGTTGAGGCAGCATGGCACCGCCGACCCTCGCACATCGGCGGTGCCGCGCGCCAGCTCTCCACGCCGACCGCATCGGCTACGCCGGGATCGGCTCGAGCGCGTCGGCGCCGAAGGCGGCGACCAGCGCGTCGGCGAGCAGCGCGTGCTCGGGCTGGCGCAGCTGCGGGTCGGCGTCGAGGATCGTCCGTGCCCGCATGCGGGCACGCTCGAGCAGTTCGACGTCCTCAGGCAGGCGGGCGAAGCGGAACGCCTGCATGCCGGACTGGCGGGTGCCCAGCATCTCTCCTTCGCCGCGCAGCTCGAGGTCGATCTCCGCCAGCTTGAAGCCGTCGCGGTGGTCGACCAAGGCCCGCAGGCGAGCCGACTCCTTGGGGCCGAACAGCAGGCACAGCGACTCGTGCCGGCCGCGGCCGATGCGCCCCCGCAGCTGGTGCAGCTGCGAGATCCCGTAGCGCTCGGCGTCCTCGACGAGCATGACCGTCGCGTTCGGCACGTCGATCCCCACCTCGATCACCGTGGTGGCGACGAGCACATCGGCCCCGCCCTCAGCGAAGGCCGCCATCGCGTCCTGCTTCTCGCGCGGGCGCATCTGCCCGTGCAGCAGGACGACGCGGAAGTCGCGCAGCTCGCCTGTGCGCAGCCGCTCGAACTCGGCGGTCGCGGCGCGCGCCTGCAGCGCCTCGGACTCCTCCACCAGCGGGCAGACGACGAACGCCTGGCGGCCGGCCCGCAGCTCCTCGCGGATCCGCTCGTACGCGCGCGCACGCTCGTTCTCCGTCGCGCATACGTGGGTGTCGATGGGCCGCCGGCCGGCCGGCAGCTCCCGCAGGACGGTGACATCGAGGTCGCCGTACGCGGTGAGCGCCAGCGTGCGCGGGATCGGCGTAGCGGTCATGTGCAGGACGTGGGGGGCGAGCGTGTCCGGCGCCTTGCGGTCGAGCGCGCGGCGCTGGTTGACGCCGAAGCGGTGCTGCTCGTCGACCACCACGACGGCCAGGCGGTCGAACTCGACCGCCTCCTCGATCAGCGCGTGCGTCCCGACCAGCAGCTTCAGCTCGCCGGTGGCGAGCTTCCCGAGCAGGTCGGCCCGCCGGCCCGCCGGCGTCGATCCCGTGAGCAGGGCGGCCTGGACGAGGGCGCCCGGCATCAGCGCCTGCAGCGTGGCGAAGTGCTGCTCGGCGAGCGTCTCGGTGGGCGCCATGAGCGCGGCCTGGGCGCCGGACTCGACGGCCCGCAGCATCGCGTACAGCGCCACCACGGTCTTGCCCGAGCCGACCTCGCCCATGAGCAGGCGCTGCATCGGCCGGTCGCGGGTGAGCTCCTCGTCGACGGCGTCCATGGCGCGCCGCTGGTCGCCGGTCGGCGCGAACGGCAGCGACTCCTGCAGCCAGCGCGCCGTGAGGTCGCCCGGCGGCTCGAGCGCAGCCGCCCGCGACCCTTCGCGCCGCCGCGCGCGCCGGCGCAGCAGCGCGATCTGCACGAGCAGCAGCTCGTCGTAGGCGAGCCGGCGGCGGCCGCCCTCGTGGTCGCCGAAGTGCGCCGCGTCGAGCGCGGCCGAGCGGTCGGGCAGCCGCTCGTGCAGGCGCAGGCGGGCGGGCAGCGGCTCGAGCGCGTCCCGCGCCGCCCCCCGCCATTCCCGCACGAGCGCGAGGATCTGCGTCGACGAGAGGCCGTCGGTGGCCGGGTAGGTCGCGACGTCCGACGCCTCCGCGCCGACCTGCTCGCCGGTCTCGGCGTGGAACTGCACCCGGAAGCGGTTGCGGGCCTCGTACTTGCCCTGCAGCAGCAGCCGCGTGCCCGCCCGGTACTTGCGCTCGAGCCACGGCTGGTTGAAGAAGGTCGCCTTCACCGTCCCGGTCTCGTCGGCCACCACGGCCTCGACGAGCGGCCGCATCCCGCGGCGCCGCACCGGGCGGCTCGAGATCGAGCGCACCTCGACGACAACGGTCGCCGTCTCCCCCGGCGCGAGGTCGATCAGCGTGCGGGCGCTGCCGCGGTCGCGCGGCAGGTGCTCGAGCAGGTCGCCGACCGTGAGCAGCCCGAGCCGCTCGGCGGCGGCCGCTGCCTTGGGCGGCGAGACGGGCAGCGGCGCCGACAGCCGCGACGGCCGCGGGAGGTGTGGCGGCGGGCCGGCGCGCAGCGCGTCGTCGGTCAGCGGCTCAGAGGTGGCGAACGCCGTGGGGGCCACGGCGGAGATGATGATCGCCGCGCCGGATCACTCGGCGGAGATCAGCCACCAGTAGGCCGGCTGGTCGCCGCGAGAGTACTCGACGTCGACCCCGCCTGGCGCGAGCGCGGCCACGGCGGCGCCCTCGAGCGGCGCGCCGTCGCCCTCGATCAGCGTTAACAGCTCGGCCTCCCGGCCCAGCTCGCCGAGCACGGCCTCGAGCGTCTCCTCCGGCTCGCCCCAGGCGACGATCTGCTCGTCGACGAAGCCGACCGCCTCGCCGCGCCTGAAGCGGCCCTCGACGTCGTCGCGCGCCGCGTGGGTGACCGCGCCCGTGCGCACGTGCTCGAGCGCCTCGCCCATCGCGTCCGCGTTCTCGGCCGCGCCACGATCAGGGTCCAGCGCGACGGCCGCCGCCAGGCCCGCCTGCATCGAGCGCGAGGGGACTACGTACACGACCTTCTCCGCCAGCTCGGCCGCCCGCTCGGCGGCCATGATGACGTTCGGCGAGTTGGGGAGCACGACGACCTCCTCGGCGGCGACGTCGTGGATGCCGGCCAGCAGCTCGTAGGTCGACGGATTCATCGTGCCCCCGCCGTCGAGCGCCACCGCGCCGACGCTGTCGAAGAGATGCGCCACGCCGCCGCTGGAGACCACCGCCAGCACGCCGCAGGCCTGCACGGCGTCGGCCAGGCGCTCGGTGCGGTCGGCCACCTGCTCGGTCATGTCGGCCACGTCGAGATGGGAGACGTCGCCCTCGCCGACGAACAGCGCGGTCGCGCGCTCGGGCTCGTCGGTGTGCAGGTGCACCTTCAGCGTGTGGCCGTCACCGACCACGAGCACCGAGTCGCCGAGGCGCTCGAGCGGCTCGGTCCAGGCGCTCGGCTCCATGCCTTGGCCGGTGACCGCGAAGTTGGTGCAGTAGCGGTACGTCGTCGATACGTGCTGCGGGTGGGTGATGCGAGCCGGCGCGTGGTGCGCCAGCGCGGGCGCGGCGGTCCCGCGCAGCGCCGCGATCACGCCCGCGAACATCACGGTCAGGCCGTAGCCGCCGGCGTCGACCACCCCCGCCTCGCGCAGGATCGGCAGCAGCTCCGGGCCGCGCGCGACGGACAGCTCGCCCGAGCGCAGCGCCGCCTCGAGCACGCCGGCGATCATCGCGTTCTGCTCGTCGTCGGCGACCTCCTTGTGCAGACGCGGCTCGTCCATGTGCGCGACCTCGGAGGCGACCCGTGCCGCCATCTCGCGCACGACCGTGAGGATCGTCCCCTCGGCCGGCTCGCGCACGGAGCCGTACGCGCGGTCGGCAGCGCGCGCCATGGCGGCGGCCACGAGCACCGGGTCGACGAGCTCGCCCGGACGGGAGATCAGCTCCTCGGCGGCGCCGCGCAGGAGCTGGGAGAGGATCACGCCGGAGTTCCCTCGGGCGCCGAGCAGCGCCGCCCGGGCGACCGAGTCGACGATCTCGTCACGGCCGATCTCGTCGATCTCGCCCTGTGCCGAGAGGCGGTCCAGCTCGGCGAGCACGGCGCGCAGCGTGAGGGCCATGTTGTCCCCGGTGTCGCCGTCCGCGACCGGGAACACGTTGAGGTCGTTGACCTCGCGGCGGCGCGACTCGAACTCGAGCAGTGCGCCCTCGACCACGGCGCGGAAGCGGATCAGAGTGGGATCGGCCAACTTCGAAAGATTAAGTGTTTCGTCCTCCGGTCGTCGAAACCCCACTCGCCGACCTGCGGACGACGTTGCGCTGGCGCGACGTTACTCGCGCAGACGGCGGTACCGCCGCCGACCTCTCTAGGCCTTGGTGACCTTGCCCGCCTTCAGGCAGCGCGTGCAGACGTAGACGCGCAGCGGCGCGCCGTCCTCCCGGATGCGCACCTTCTGCAGGTTCGCGTCGAACCGGCGCTTGGTGGCGACCATGGAATGCGAGCGGCTCTGACCGAAGGCAGGGCGCTTGCCGCAGGCGTGACAGACACGGGCCATAGCGACGGGGAAGCATAGCGGCAGGGTGCCTTGGGTACGGTGTTGTGGTGCCCCCGGCCAGTCCGGCTCGCATCACGCTGCCCGAGCGCTACCGCGTCGTCCGCCACATTGCGAACGGCGGGATGGCGGGCGTCTGGGAAGCCCACGACCAGCTCCTGAACCGCTCCGTGGCGGTCAAGGTGCTCGCGTCGCACCTGTCCGAGGACGACCGCGCGAGGCAGCGCTTCGAGCGCGAGGCGCGAGCCGCTGCGGGCCTCTCCACGCACCCGAACGTCGTGACGATCTACGACGTCGGCGAGCACGACGGACGCGCGTTCATCGTCATGGAGCTCATGAGCGGCGGCACGGTCAGCGACCGGCTGCGAGAGGGCCGCACGATCGCCGACGACACGGCGCTGCGCTGGCTGCGGGAGGCAGCCGGCGCGCTCGACGCAGCGCACGAGGCCGGCGTCGTGCACCGCGACATCAAGCCCGGCAACCTGCTGCTCGACCAGCGCGACCGCCTGGCGATCGCCGACTTCGGGATCGCCCGGCTGGCGATGGAGGACCAGCTGACGCTGACCGGGCAGGTGCTCGGCACCGCCTCGTACATCTCTCCCGAGCAGGCGGTCGGAGAGCCGGCCACCGCCGCCTCGGACCGCTACGCGCTGGCCGTCGTCGCGTTCGAGCTGCTGACGGGTTCGAAGCCGTTCCAGGCCGAGCACTTCGCCGCCCAGGCGCGAGCCCACGTCGAGGACGCTCCTCCCCTCGCCACCGAGCGCGACCCCAGCCTGCCGGCCGGGGTCGACCGCGTACTCGACCGCGGCATGGCCAAGGAGCCCGGCGGGCGCTGGGAGAGCGCGGCGGCGATGGTCGACGCGCTCGACACCGCGATGGGCTCCCGCCGCGCGCCCGCGGCGGCGCCGCCGCCCCCCACGGAGGCCACCCGGCGCCTCGACACCGTGCCCCCGCCGCCACCGCCCGTCGCTCCTTCGCGGGCGGACGACGACGATCGCCCTCGAGGCCGGCGCCCGGGCGCGGCGCTGCTCGCCGGCCTCGCCGCGCTGCTGGTGCTCGCCGTGGTCGGCTTCGTGCTGCTGCGCGGCGGTGGCGACGGCCAGGAGGGCGAGCCGGCCGCTCAGGCCACGCCGACCCCGACCGCCGAACAGACGCGCGAGCCGACCGCGACGCCCGCGGAGACGCCGACGGACACGCCCGAGCCCACGCAGACGGCGACCCCCGAGCCGACGCAGACGGCCACGCCCGAGTCCTCCGGCGAGCCGAACCTCGGCCGGGCGAGCACTCTGCAGGTCCAGGGCTTCAACGCCCGCCAGGCCGGCGACTATGAGCAGTCGCTGGCCCTGTCCCAGCAGGCGCTGCAAGCGTGCGGCGACGCGCAGGAGCTCGACCCGTGCGGCTACGCCCTGTACGAGATCGGCGCCTCGCTCAACGCGCTCGGGCGGCCCGACGAGGCGATCCCGTACCTCGAGCGGCGCCTCGACACGTACGGGAACAACGGCGAGGTCAAGGCCGAGCTGAAGAAGGCGCAGAAAGCCGCCAAGCGCGACGGCGACTGACCCGCGACGGAAGCTGGAGCGCGATCACGGCGGCAAGCACGAGCGCGCCGCCGGCCAGCTGGGGCACCGTGAGCCGCTCGCCGAGGACGAGGAAGGCCAGCGCCACCGTCACCGGCGGCTCGAACGTCGACAGGATCGCGGCCTCCGACGGGCCCACGCGGCGCAGGCCCGCGAAGAACGCCGACACGGCCACCACGGTGCTGACGAGCGCGATCAGCGCCAGCCACAGCCACGCCTCGCCCGACAGCCCGAGGTCGAGCGTGCCGGTCGCCGCCCCCGCCACCGAGAAGGAGACCGTACCGCCGGTGAGCACGAGCGCCGACAGCGTGAACGGCTCGACCTCGCTCACGATCCCGTCCGAGACGAGGATGTACGTCGTGTACGTGAGCGAGGCGGCGAGCGCGAGGCCCGCGCCCAGCACGTCGAAGCTCGCGGCGCCCGCGGCGGCCAGCACGAGCACGAGGCCAACCGACGCCACGCCGAGCGCGAGCCAGGTGCGCGCCGTCGGCTTGGCGCGGCCGAGCACGAGCGCGGCCACGGTGACGAACGCCGGGTACGTGTAGAGCAGCAGCGAGACGAGCGCGACGTCGAGGCGGTCGATGGCCAGGAAGTACAGGCCGGACTGCAGGCTGTAGCCGATCGCGCCGAGGCCCAGCCCGGTGAGCACGACGCGGCGCGGAAGCCGGCGCAGGCCGGCCCAGCCCCCGGTGATCCGCACGAGCAGCAGGAAGGCGACGGCCGCGAGGCCGAAGCGCACGAGCAGCGTGCTGGTGATGCTGGCGCCCGCCTCCGAGGCGAGCGTGCCGAAGATGCCGAGGGTGGCGAAGCCGGAGGCGGAGACGAGGCAGAGGAGGGCGCCGCGCATGGGGCGATGATCGGCGCTCGACCCATCGAGAGCAACGCACATGTCCGCACGATTCCGTGCGATGATCTCGAACGATGCTCGACCTACGGAGACTGCGCCTGCTGCACGAGCTGCACCGCCGCGGCACGGTCGGCGCGGTGGCGCAGGCGCTCGACTACAGCTCCTCCACGGTCTCCCAGCAGCTCGGGGTGCTCCAGCGCGAGGCCGGCACGACCTTGTTCGAGCCCGCCGGCCGCCGGGTGCGGCTGACCGACGCGGCGCTCGTGCTCGTGGCGCACGCCGAGTCGCTGCTCGACGGCGTCGAGCGCGCGGAGGCCGACCTCGCGGCGGCCGCCGCGGGCGCGGTGCGCGGCGTCGTGCGCGTCGGCTCGTTCCAGACCGCGAGCGTGCACCTCCTGCTCCCGGCCATGGCGGCCCTGCGCGAGAGCCACCCGGGCGTCGACGTGCAGCTCGTGGAGTCCGAGACCGAGCCGGCACTGGCCGCGCTGCGCTCGCACGGGGTCGACCTCGTGATCGGCGAGGAGTGGCTCGGCAACCCGCGGGCGCGGCAGCCGGGCATCGAGCGCCGGGACCTGTTCGCCGAGCCCGTGCGCCTCGCCCTCTCGGCGAGCCACCCGGCCGCGGCCCGCGACGCGGTCGAGCTCGCCGAGCTGGCCGGCGCATCGTGGGCCACGGGCTACGAGCGCGCGGGCATGGCGTCGCTCGTGCACCGGGTCTGCAACGAGCTCGGCGGCTTCGACCCCCACGTGCGCCACCGCACGAACGAGCTGTCCATGCTGCTCGGGCTCGTCGACGGCGGCCACGCGGTGACGCTGCTGCCCGACCTCGCGCTGCGCGGTGTCCCGCCCACCGTGGCCGTGCGTCCGGTGGCGGGCACCGACCTCTCCCGCACCGTCTTCACGGCCACCCGGGCGGGCGCCGGGCACCGCCCGGCGCTCGCCGCCGTGCTCGAGGCGGTCAGGAACGCAGCGCGCTTTGCAGACGGGCCAGCGCCATGACCGCCTCGGCGGCGTGTGCGCCCTGGTCCCGCTTGCCGCCGCCCGTACGGGCGAGCGCCTGCTCCATGTTCTCGACCGTGAGCACGCCGAAGGAGCACGGCACGCCGGTGCGGAGCTGGACGTCCTGGATGCCGCGGGCGGCCTCCGCGCAGACGTAGTCGTAGTGGTCGGTCTCCCCGCGGATGACCGCGCCGAGGCAGGCGACGCCGGCGTAGCGGCCGGTGTCGGCGAGGTAGCGGGCGGCGAGCGGGAGCTCGAACGCTCCCGGCACGTCGTGGACGTCGGCCGGCTGGTGGCCGGCCTCCGTGAAGGCCCGCTGAGCACCCGCGACGAGCCGGTCGGCGAGATCGGTGTAGAAGCGGCCGACGGCGATCGCGAAGGAGGGGGTGCCCAACGGGACGTCGCTCATGACGGAATGACCCGTTGGGACGGGCCCCCACGATCTCGTCACCCGCGGCCGGCCTCGCGGTCGTGCACCTGCTCCTCGTGGACCATCTCCTCGTCGAGCGGGAGGCCCTGGTGGTGCAGCGAGTGCCCGAGGCGGTCGCGCTTGGCGCGCAGGTACGCCTCGTTGTGCGGGTTGGAGGCGTGCACGATGGGCAGCTGCGAGGTGACCGACAGGCCGTAGCCCTCCAGCCCGCGGATCTTCTTCGGGTTGTTGGTCAGGATGCGGATCGAGCTCAGCCCGAGGTCGACGAGGATCTGGGCGCCGATGCCGTAGTCGCGCAGGTCGACCGGCAGGCCGAGCTCGAGGTTCGCGTCGACCGTGTCGAGGCCCTTGTCCTGCAGGTTGTAGGCCTTGAGCTTGTTCAGCAGGCCGATGCCGCGGCCCTCCTGGGCGAGGTAGAGCAGCACGCCGCGGCCTTCGCGCTCGATCATCGCCAGCGCGGACTCGAGCTGCTCGCCGCAGTCGCAGCGCAGCGAGTGGAAGACGTCGCCGGTCAGGCACTCCGAGTGCACGCGCACGAGCACGTCGGCCTCGCCGTCGACCTCGCCCTTCACCATCGCCACGTGGTGCTTGTCGTCGACCAGCGAGCGGTAGCCGACCACGTCGAACTCACCGAAGCCGGTCGGCAGCCGCGTGGTCACCACGCGCTCGACCAGCTTGTCGTGGCGGCGCCGGTAGGCGATCAGGTCGGCGACCGTGATCATCTTGAGCCCGTGGCGGGCGCAGTAGCGCTCGAGGTCCGGCACGCGCGCCATCGTCCCGTCGTCGTTCATCACCTCGCAGATGACGCCCGCGGGGTTGAGGCCGGCCAGGCGTGCGAGGTCGACGGCCGCCTCGGTCTGCCCCGTGCGCTCGAGCACGCCGCCGGGCTTGGCCTTGAGCGGGAAGATGTGGCCGGGCTGGACGAGGTCGCGCGGCGCGGTCGCGGGATCGATCGCCACCTGGATCGTGCGCGCGCGGTCGGCCGCCGAGATCCCGGTCGTGACCCCGTCGCGCGCCTCGATCGTGACCGTGAAGGGCGTCTCGAACGGCGACTCGTTCTTGGCCGCCATGAGCTCGAGCCCCAGCTCGTCGCAGCGCGCAGGCGTGAGCGCGAGGCAGATCAACCCGCGCCCCTCCTTGGCCATGAAGTTGATCGCCTCGGGCGTGACGAACTGCGCCGCCATTGTGAGGTCGCCCTCGTTCTCGCGGTCCTCGTCGTCGCACACCACGACCATCCGGCCGGCGCGGATCTCCTCGATCGCCTCTTCGACGGGAGCGAAGCTCATGAGGCCGGGACCAGCTTCTCGATGTACTTGGCGAGCACGTCCACCTCCAGGTTGACGGGCGTCCCGGTTGTCGCCGTGCCGAGCACCGTGCGCTCCAGTGTCTCGGGGATGAGCGAGGCCTGCAACCAGTCGTCGCCGACCGCGGACACGGTGAGCGAGACGCCGTCGACGGCGATCGACCCTTTATCGATCACGTACCGCAGCAGCGCCGGGTCGACGCCGATGGTCACCACGCGGGAGAAGCCCTCCTCCCGCATGTCCCAGATCGTGCCGAGGCCGTCGACGTGGCCCTGCACGAAGTGTCCGCCGAGACGGTCCGCGGCCCGCAGCGGCAGCTCGAGGTTGACCCGCGAGCCCGGCTCCAGCGCCCCGATCGACGAGCGCCGCAGCGTCTCGTGCATCACGTCGGCGGTGAACGCGTTGCCGGGCAGCGAGGTGGCCGTCAGGCAGACGCCGTTGACGGCGATCGAGTCCCCCGCCTTGAGCTCCAGGGCGGTCTCGACGGTCAGCCGCACGCCCGCCTCCCCGGCGTCGACCGCCGTGACCGTCCCGAGGTCCGCCACCAGCCCGGTGAACAGCGCTACCACTCCTTCATGCGCGCGGAGATCAGCACGTCGCCGGCTACCCGCGAGCAGTCGAGCGTGAGCGCCCGGATCGCCTCGGCGATGCGCTCGACGCCCTCACCCTCGAGCGGGTCGCGGGCGTGTGAGCCGCCGAGCACGACGGGTGCGACGAACAGCCGGATCTCGTCGACCTCGCCGGCGTCGAGGAACGCGCCGGCCAGGTGCGGGCCGCCCTCGAGCAGGATCGAGGTCACGCCGGCGGCGCCGATCTGCCCGAGCGCGTTGCGCACGCGAGCCGGCTCGTTCTCACCGGTGGCGACGATCACGTCGGCGCCGGCCACCTCGAGCGCGTCGGCGGCCAGGCGCGGAGCCGCGCGGGAAATCACCACGGTGAGCGGGAGCTCGGCGGCGCCGCGCACGAGCTGGGAGTCGAGCGGCAGGCGCGCCTCGGAGTCGAACACGATCCGCCGCGGCTGGCGATGGATGGATGGGTGAGTCAAATTACGGGCGGTGAGCAGCGGGTCGTCGGCCAGCGCGGTGCCGATACCGACCGCGACGGCGTCGCACTCGCCCCGCCACTGGTGGCCGAGTCGCCGCGACGCCTCGCCGGAGATCCACTTCGAGTCGCCGGTGCGGGTGGCGACCTTGCCGTCGAGCGTCATCGCCGACTTGAACAGCACGTGCGGCCGGCCGGTGCGAGCGTGCTTGCGGAACGGCTGGTTGAGCAGCCGTGCGCGCGCCGCCCACTCGCCGTCGGCCACCGCGATCTCGACGCCCTCGTCGCGCAGGATGCCGAGTCCGCGTCCGGCCGCCTTCTCGGTCGGGTCGTCGGAGCCGACCACCACGCGCGCGATGCCCGCCTCGAGCAGCGCGTCGGTGCAGGGCGGCGTCAGCCCGTGGTGGCAGCACGGCTCCAGCGAGACGTACATCGTGGCCCCACGGGCGTCGGCGTCCCCGCACGCGGCGAGCGCCTCGCGCTCGGCATGCGGCGCGCCGTAGGCCGCGTGGAAGCCCTCGCCGAGCACCTCGCCGTCCTTGACCACCACGGCCCCGACGAGCGGGTTCGGCGTCGTTCTGCCGCGCCCGCCTTCGGCGAGCTCGATCGCGCGGGCGAGGTGGAGGACGTCGTTCTCGAGGAGCTGGGCCACGTGAGCGGAAGGATATTTGATCGACTCGTCAACGATCTGCAGTCATCGTGGCGCGGTACCGTCTAGCGAGGCGCCATGAAGCTGATCATCCAGATCCCCTGCCTGAACGAGGAGAAGACGCTCCCGGTCACGCTTGCCGATCTCCCGCGCGAGCTGGAGGGCTTCTCCGAGGTCGAGTGGCTGGTCGTCGACGACGGCTCGACGGACCGAACGGTCGAGGTCGCGCGCGAGCACGGCGTGGACCACATCGTGCGGCTCACGAACAACAAGGGCCTCGCGTCGGGCTTCCAGGCCGGCCTCGACGCGTCTCTGAAGCTCGGCGCCGACGTGATCGTCAACACGGACGCCGACAACCAGTACTACGGGCCGGACATCGCGCGGCTGGTCGCGCCGATCGTCGCCGGCGAGGCGGACATGGTGGTCGGGGATCGCGAGGTCATGACCGTCGAGCACTTCTCGCGGTCGAAGAAGACGCTGCAGCGGCTCGGCTCGTGGGTCGTGCGCCAGGCGTCGCAGACCACGGTGCCCGACACCACGTCCGGCTTCCGGGCCTACAACCGCGAGGCGGCACTCGCCATGCAGGTCGTCTCCAAGTTCACGTACACGCTGGAGACGATCATCCAGGCCGGCAAGATGACGGTCGCCATCGACCACGTGGCCGTGCGGACCAACCCGAAGCTGCGCGAGTCGCGGCTGTTCCCGTCGACCTGGACCTACATCCGTCGCAACGGGCTCTCGATCTTCCGCATCTACGCGATGTACGAGCCGCTGCGGGTGTTCATGACCGCCGCGCTCCTCGTCGGCGTGGTCGCGCTCGGCGTGTGGGCGCGGTTCGCCTACTTCTACCTGCAGGGCGACGGCGCCGGCCACGTCCAGTCGCTGATCCTCGGCGCCGTGCTGTTCAACGCCGCGATGGTGCTGGCCGCGCTCGGCATCCTCGGCGACCTGCTCTCGGGCCAGCGGATCACGCTCCAGCGCATCTTCGAGCGCATCCGGCGTGTGGAGCTCGAGCTCGGCGTGCCGCCGTCGCACTACGAGCCCGGGCAGGCGGAGAGCGCCCAGGAGCCGACCACGGGCGCGCGCGCCGGCGCCCACGGCGCGGCCGCGGACCGCGAGGCCCTGAAGCTGTGAGCGCGGCGGTCACGCGCGACGCCGAAGGCACGGTCACCGGCAACACGTTCGACAAGTACGGCTCGCAGAACCCGGTCGTACGGCGGCTGATGGCCGGGTTCCAGCGCGACCTCGGCGAGCTGTTCACGCGCGCGGCGCCGGAGTCGGTGCTCGACGTCGGCTGCGGCGAGGGCGTGCTCACCGCGCGCTGGGCGGAGCACGTCCCAGGCTCGGTGGTGGGCATCGACCTCGAGGACCCGGCGCTGCAGGCGGAGTGGGCTCGCCGGGCGGCACCCAACCTCGAGTTCCGCGTGATGAAGGCCGAGCGGCTCCCGTTCGCGGACGGCGAGTTCGAGCTTGCGGCGGCCATCGAGGTGCTCGAGCACGTCCCCGACCCAGAGCACACGGTCGCCGAGATGGCCCGCGTCGCGCGCAGCGGCCACCTGCTCGTGTCCGTCCCGCGAGAGCCGCTGTGGCGGGGGCTGAACGTGGCCCGGGGTGCTTACGTCCGTGATCTCGGAAACACGCCGGGGCACCTCAACCACTGGTCGCGCCGGGGGTTCGTGGGGTTGCTGTCGCGAGTCGGCGAGGTGGTCGAGGTGCGCTCGCCGTTCCCGTGGACGGTGCTCCTCGTGCGCGTCTGACCCAGACCATGAGCAGCTACGCCCGCGGCGCGCGCATCCTCAGCGTCGGGATCGCGACGACCGGCGTCGTCACGTTCGCCTACTTCGCGCTGGCGAGCCACGCGCTAAGTCCCACCGACTACGCGGGCATCTCGCTGCTGTGGTCGGTGCTGTTCCTGATCATCTCGGTGATCTACCGGCCGGTGGAGCAGCTGCTCTCGCACACGATCGCGGCTCGCCGGGCACGGGGGCACGAGGGGCATCCGTTGCGCGTGCCGGTCATCCTCCAGCTCTCCGCGGCCGCCGCCTTCCTCGTCCTCGCGCTCGCTTTCCGCGGGCCGATTCAGGACGGCGTGTTCGACGGCTCGGCCGAGCTGTACTGGGTGCTGGTGGTGGCCACGCTCGCGTACGCGGCGAGCTACTTCGCCCGTGGGTGGCTGGCCGGGCACCAGCGGTTCGGGCTCTACGGCGGCCTCGTGCTGCTCGAGTCGTGCTCGCGCTGCCTGTTCGCGGTGGCGGTGGCGGTCGGGATCGCGTCCGGGCAGGGGGCGGTGGCGCTCGGGATCGCCGCCGCCCCGCTCGTCTCGCTGCTCGTGCTCCCGTGGGCGGTCGGGCGGGGCCGGCAGGCGGCGGCCGACCGCGGCGGCTCGCTGCGGGAGGGAGCCGGCTTCGCGGGCGCCGTGCTGGCGATCATGGTCGCCGAGCAGGCGGTGCTCAACGGTCCGGTGCTGGCCGTGGACGCCACCGCCGCCGATGCGGCGCTGGCCGGCGTGGTCTTCAACGTCCTGCTCATCGTGCGCGCGCCGCTGCAGCTCTTCCAGGCCGTGCAGACGTCGCTCCTCCCCCACCTCTCGGGTCTCGCCGTCACCGGGGACCACGCCCGGCTGCGGGGCGCGGTTCGCACCACCGTGCTCGCCATCGGCGCCTTCGCCGGCGCCGTCATCCTCGGTCTCGGGCTGATCGGGCCGTGGGCGATGGACGTGCTGTTCGGCGGCGATTTCGACTTCGGCCGCGTGGGGCTGATGCTGGTCGGCCTCGGCATGGGGTTCCACCTGGCCGCCAACACCCTCAACCAGGCCGCGCTGGCCCGCCGGCGCGGCCACGCGGCCGCCGGCGCCTGGCTCGCGGCGGCGGCGCTCTTCCTGCTCTGGCTCCTCCTCGAGCCGCTCGACGACCAGCTGCTCGCGGTGGAACTCGGCTACGCCGCCACGACCGGGCTGCTCGCGGGCGCCCTGTGGCTGATCGAACGTGGCCGACCGACCCGGCCATAGCCCGTATCATCGCGGCGTGTCGGAGCCTTCGGCGCTGCAGTACGTGACCGACGCGGCGCTGGCGTACCTGCCGCAGGACGCCCTGCTCGAGGAGCTGCTGAGCCGCATCAGCGAGGTCCTGTCCGCGGACACCGCGGCCATCCTGCTGCTCGAAGACGACGAGCCGGGGCAGGTCCTGCGCGCCCGCGCCGCCTGCGGCATCGAGGAGGAGGTCGACGCCGGCGTCGCGATCCCCCTCGGGCGCGGCTTCGCCGGCCGCATCGCCGCCGAACGACAGGCGCTCGCCATCGACGACGTCGACCACGCCGACATCCTCAACCCGATCCTGCGCGAGAAGGGCATCCGCTCCCTGCTCGGCGTGCCGCTGCTGGTCGAAGGCCGCGTGATCGGCGTCCTGCACGTCGGCAGCCTCAGCCCGCGCCACTTCACCGACGAGGAACGCGAGCTCCTCCAACTCGCCGGCGACCGCGCCGCGGCGGCGATCGGGCACGCGAAGCTGCACACCAGCGAGATATCCGCGCGCGAGGCGGCCGAAGCCGCCACGCGCCGGCTCGAGTCGCTCCAGCGCATCACTGACGCGGCGCTGGCGTACCTGCCGCAGGACGCCCTGCTCGAGGAGCTCCTCAGCCGCATCACCGAGGTCCTGTCCGCCGACACCGCGGCCATCCTGCTGCTCGACGAGCAGGAGCACATCCTGCGCGCTCGCGCCGCCCGCGGCATCGAGGAGGAGGTCGAGGCCGGCGTCACGATCCCACTCGGACGCGGCTTCGCCGGCCGCATCGCCGCCGAACGACAGGCGCTCGCCATCGACGACGTCGACCACGCCGACATCCACAACCCGATCCTGCGCGAGAAGGGCATCCGCTCCCTGCTCGGCGTCCCGCTGCTCGTCGAAGGCCGCGTCATCGGCGTCCTGCACGTCGGCAGCCTCAGCCCGCGGCACTTCATCGACGACGAACGCGAGCTCCTCCAACTCGCGGGCGACCGCGCCGCGGTCGCCATCGAGCACGCGCGGCTGTATGAGCAGCGCCGCCTGGCGGAGGCCCTGCAGCGCCGGCTGCTGCCGAGCAACCTCGGCGGCATCCCCGGGATCGAGCTGGCCAGCCGCTATCTGCCGGCCAGCGGCGAGAGCCTGGGCGGCGACTGGTACGACGTGTTCCCCCTCGGCCGGGGCCGCATCGTGGTCGCGGTCGGCGACGTCGTGGGCCACGGGCTCGCGGCGGCGGCGGTTATGGCGCAGCTGCGGACGGCCCTGCGCGCGTACGCGGCGGACCGGCACCCGCCGGCAGAGGTCGTCGCGCGCGTGAACCACCTGATGTGGAACCTCGGCCCGACCGCCATGACGACGCTCGCGTACGCCGTCGTCGACCCCGACGAGGAGTCGCTCGAGCTGGTCACGGCCGGTCACCTTCCGCCGCTCGTCGTCGACAGGGGTGGCGCGGCGTCCTTCCTGCCGCTGCAAGGCGGCATCGCGCTCGGGACCACGAGGGTGGCGCGGTACGAGAGCCGCGTCCATCCGTTCCCGACCGGGACGACGGTCGTCCTCTACACCGACGGCCTGGTGGAGGTGCGCGGCCGAACGATCGACGAGGGCCTCGACCGCCTGCGCGCCGCCGCCGCAACCGGCCACTCGAGCCTCGAGGCTCTCTGCAGCGGCATCGTCGAGCGCCTCGTGCCCGAGCAGCGCCCCGACGACATCGCGGTGCTTGCCGCCCGCGTGCGGCCGCAGCCGGAACGGTTGAGCGCGAGCTGGCCCGCCCACCGCGAATCGCTCGTCGCCGTCCGCCAGCTCCTGCGGCGCTGGCTCCGGGCCCGGTCGGCGACCGAGGACGAGATCTACGACATCACCGTCGCGTGCCAGGAGGCGTGCGCGAACGCGGTCGAGCACGCGTACCGCCCCGGGCGGGAGTCCTTCGAGGTCGAGGCGACGTACGCGGACCGCCGCGTCCGCGTGACCGTCCGCGACCACGGCCGCTGGCGCGCGCCGCGTGGCAGCAACCGCGGCCGCGGCCTGCCGCTGATGCACGCCCTGATGGAGCGCGTGGACGTGGAGCACAGCGAGGAGGGTACGGTCGTCGTGCTCGAGCGAACGCTTGGCGAGGAGGACGCGTGAGCTGGCTCGCGAGGGTCACCGAGGAGCGGCACGGGGACGTGGCGATCGCGGTCGTCGACGGCGAGGTCGACGCGTCCAACGCCGCCGACATCGCCGAGCGCCTGCGGCAGCTGCTCACGAACCGGAGCGCCGCGCTGGTCGTCGACCTCTCGCCGACGAGCTACCTCGACAGCGCCGGCATCAACCTGCTGTTCGACCTCGGCACCGAGCTCGGCGACCGGCAGCAGCAGCTGCACATCGTCGTCCCCCCGGCCGCGCCGATCGCCCGCGCGATCTCGTTCACGGGCCTCGACATCGCCGTCCCCACGCACGCCACCCGCGAGGCCGCGCTCGAGCAGGCGACGCGCTAGCGGGGGAGCGCGGAGAGCAGCCGGGCGGCAGCGGCCTCGAGCGGCTCGTCCCCGCGCACGACAACCGCGGGCGCCTCGGGCGGCTCGTACGGGTCGTCGATTCCGGTGAGGTGCTGCAGCTCGCCGGCGCGGGCGCGGGCGTACAGGCCCTTCGGGTCGCGCCGCTCGCACTCCTCGAGCGACGTCGCCACGTAGACCTCGAGGAACGGCAGCCCGAGCCGCGCGTGAACCGCCCGGGCCGCGTCGCGGTCGGCGCGGTAGGGCGAGACGAGCGCCACGAGCACGACGACGCCCGCGTCGGCCATCAGCGCGGCGACCTCCGCGGTGCGGCGCACGTTCTCGGCGCGGTCGCCGGCCGAGAAGCCGAGGTCGCCGTTGAGCCCGTGGCGCAGGTTGTCGCCGTCGAGCACGTACGCGCCGCGGCCCTCCCCCACGAGCCGCGCCTCGACCGCCGCCGCGACCGTCGACTTGCCGGAGGCGGGCAGCCCGGTCATCCACACCGTCGCGCCCGGGTGCCCGAGCGCCCCCCAGCGCTGCGCGCGGTCGAGCAGCCCGTGCTGCCAGACCACGTTGCTGGAGCGCGCGTTCACTAGAAGTAGCCCTCGCGCTTGCGGTCCTCCATCGCCGCCTCGCTCACGCGGTCGTCGGCGCGGGTCTGGCCGCGCTCGGTGACTCGCGTGGCCGCGATCTCCTCGATCACGTCGTCGAGCGACGTCGCGTCCGAGCGCACCGCGCCGGTGCAGCTCATGTCCCCGACCGTGCGGTAGCGCACGGAGGCGGTGAACGGATCCTCGCCGTCGACGCGCTCGATGAACTCGGACACGGCGTAGAGCATGCCGTCGCGCTCGAACACCTCGCGCTCGTGGGCGAAGTAGATCGACGGGATCTCGAGCCGCTGCGTGCGGATGTACTCCCACACGTCGAGCTCCGTCCAGTTCGAGAGCGGGAACACGCGCACGTGCTCGCCGCGGCGGATGCGGCCGTTGTAGAGGTCCCACAGCTCCGGCCGCTGGCGCCGCGGCTCCCACTGCCCGTCCTCGTCGCGGAACGAGAAGATGCGCTCCTTCGCGCGGGCGCGCTCCTCGTCGCGGCGGGCGCCGCCGAATGCGGCGTCGAAGCCGTGCTCGGCGATCGCGTCGAGCAGCGTCACGGTCTGGAGCCGGTTGCGCGAGGCGCGAGGGCCGGTCTCCTCGACCACGCGACCGGCGTCGATCGAGTCCTGGACGGAGGCCACGACGACGTTCGGCACGCGGCGGTCGCGGAACTCGATGGCCTCGGGGAAGTTGTGACCCGTGTCCACGTGCATCACCGCGAACGGGACCTCGGCGGGCGCGAACGCCTTCTCGGCCAGGCGCAGCAGCACGATCGAGTCCTTGCCGCCGGAGAACAGCAGCACGGGCTTCGTGAGCTCGGCCGCCACCTCCCGGATGATGTGGATGGCCTCAGCCTCGAGGACCTGCAGATGGGTCGCGGTGGCAGCGGTCACGAGGCACCGACCTCCAGGGGCGCGCGGCGCCGTAGGGTGATGAAGCAGACGACGGCGAGCACGAGGGGCACGCCGACGAGGACGAAGGCCGGGAGCTCGAGGCCGGCCTTGCTGAGCAGGCCGAGCGACGAGGCGAGCAGCACCACGCCGAGCGCCGCCCGCAGCGCGTTCTGGGGTAGGCGGGTGGCGAGGTTGCTGCCGATCCAGACGCCGGGAACGGAGCCCAGCAGCAGCGTCGCGGCGAGGCCGAAGTCGATGTTGCCGGACACGAGGTGGGCCAGCGCGGCGACCCACAGCAGCACGGCGGCGTGCGCGACGTCGGTGCCCACCACGCGGTGGGGACTGAGGCGGAAGCCGAGGATCAGGCCGATCGCGATCAGCGTGCCCGAGCCGGCGGAGGTGACGCCGAGCACGAGGCCGATGGTGGCGCCGAGCGCGACGGCCGCGACCTTGTGGCGCGTCTGCATGTGGAACGCGCCGCGCTCGCGCGACGACACGTCGGCGATGGCGAGGGCGCGCAGGAGCACGAGCGCGCCCGTGAGCGCGAGCGTGCCGCCGATGGCGAGCAGCATGAACGTGTCGAAGTCGTCGCCCCACGAGCTGCGGAGGCGGTCGAGCAGCCAGACGCCGACGAGCGCGGCCGGGCAGGAGCCGACGGCGAGCCACAGCGCCATGCGCGGGAACACCGTGCCCTTGCGGAAGTGCCGCCAGCCGCCCACGGTCTTCGTGACCGCCGCATACGCGAGGTCGGTGCCGACCGCGATGACAGGCTGGATGCCGGCCACGAGGATGAGCAGCGGCGTCATCAGCGAGCCGCCGCCCATGCCGGTGACACCGACCAGCGCGCCCACGCCGAGGCCGAAGAGAATGATCGCCGGATCCATGAGGGAGCCGGTCAGCTTAGCCCGGTTCCGGCGATGGTCCGTGGATGCCTCGTCGTCATGGGCCGAGTCAGAGGCGGTCGGCCGCGTCCCCTGTGCGGGCCACCTGGTTCGCGGCCGATCGTCTCTGGCGAACGGCCACGGCGGCGAGGCGCCGCGGGTATCGTCGGAGCCGGCTTAGAGGGCTACTCGGTGGTGACCGCTCTGAGCACGTCGACCAGAAGGGCGGTTCGCTTGCGTACGCCAGGTGCGGCTAGCCGTCGTACTTGAAGCGGCTAGTCGCCGGCCTTGAGATAGGCGAGCACGGCGAGGACGCGGCGGTGGTCCTCGACGGTGGGCGTGAGGTCGAGCTTGGAGAAGATCGACGTCACGTGCTTCTCGACCGCCCGCTCGGTCACGACCAGCGCCTCGGCGATGGCGGCGTTCGAGCGGCCCTCGGCCATGAGGCCCAGGACCTCGCGCTCGCGGGCGGTCAGCCCCTCGAGCGGGTCCTCGCGGCGGCGCCGGCCGAGCAGCAGCGCCACGACCTCCGGGTCGAGCGCCGAGCCCCCACCCGCCACGCGGCGCACGGCGTCGGTGAACGTGTCCACGTCGGCCACGCGGTCCTTGAGCAGGTAGCCGGTGCGCTCCGTGGACTCCGAGAGCAGCTCGAGCGCGTAGGCCTCCTCGACGTACTGCGAGAGCACGAGCACCGCGGTGTCCGGGTGCTCGCTGCGGATGCGGTGGGCGGCGCGCAGGCCCTCGTCGGTGTGCGTGGGCGGCATCCGGACGTCGACCACCGCAACGGCTGGGCGGTGGGCGCCGACCTTGCGCAGCAGGTCCTCGGCGTCGCCCGCCTGGCCCACGACCTCGAAGCCCGATTCCTCGAGCAGGCGGGACAGGCCCTCCCGAAGGAGGACGGAATCATCGGCGATGACGACACGCAATGTGGCTTCGTTCATACCGGGATCTCGGCCCGGAGCCTAGTGCCCGCACCGGCTGGACTGTCGAGCCGCATGCGACCGTCGAGTGCCGAAACCCGATCTGCGAGCCCTCGCAGGCCGGATCCGCGGTCCGGATCCGCGCCTCCGATGCCGTCGTCGGCAACCTCCACGATCGCGTGCCCGTTCTGACGCTGGACGGCCACCGTGGCCTGCGTCGCGTGCGCGTACTTGACGACGTTGGTGAGCGCCTCGGCCACGACGAAGTATGCGGCGGCCTCGATCGGCTCGGGCAGCCGGTCCTCCGGCACGGTGTCGAGCGCGACCGCGATCGGCGCGCGGCCGGCGAGCGCCTCGAGGGCCGCACCGAGCCCGCGGTCCGACAGCACGGCGGGATGGATGCCGCGCGCGAGCTCGCGCAGCTCGCCGAGCGCGAGCGTGAGCTCCTCGTTGGCGGCGGTGAGCATCGCGTCGGCCTTCGCGGGGTCCTTGCGGATGTTCGCCTGTGCCAGGCGCATGGTCAGCGAGAGCGCGACGAGGCGCTGCTGGGCGCCGTCGTGGAGGTTGCGCTCGAGGCGGCGGCGCTCGGCCGTGCCGGCCTCGACGATCCGGTCGCGCGACGCGCGCAGCTCCTCCACGCGGGCGTGCAGCTGCGCCTTCAGGCGCTCGTTCTCCATCGCGAGGCCGGCCGCCGCCGCGACGGACCGCAGGAGCTCAGGCTCCTCGGTCAGCGTGACGTCGTGGACGATCGCGCCCACGCGGCGGCCCTCGAGCTCGACCGCGGTCCACGCGCGCGCGGGGTCGCCCTCGGCTGGGAGCTGCACCATGTGGCCCTCGGAGTCGACCCACTTGCCCTTGTCCTCCAGCCAGAAGGCGAGCTGGAGCGAGTTGTCGCCGAGCGCATCCGACAGCCGGCAGCGCAGGTCGCCGGTGCCGGGGGCCTCGCCCAGGCGCTGCAACAGCTCGGACACCGCGCCGGCGCGGGCGAAGCGCGTGCGGACGAGGCCGATCAGGAAGACGTACGGGACCGAGGCGAAGGCGATCAGGCCGAGCCAGCCGAGCACGTCGGTGACCCGCGCGATGCCGAACGCGTCCGAGCCGAGCGCCGCGGCCAGCAGGATGAGGATCGTGACGCCGGACCACAGGACCGGTGCCATCGCCCGCCGCTGGGGCGGCGTCGCCGCCCGCCGGCGCCGCAGCAGAACCCAGAGGATCACGGCGACGAAGGCCACGCCGATAAGCGACACCGCGGCGTTGGCAGCGTTCCGCACTCCCTCGTTGTCCGCGATGAAGAGCGGAGACTCCGGGCAGCCGTCGCACATGCGCTCCGTGAACCCCCACAGCAGCTGGGGCAGCGGACCGACGATCGCGAGCACGTAGCCGCCGGCGATCAGCCAGGCCTGCCAGCGCTGCTCGAGCCGGCCGTCGGGATAGGCCAGCACCATGTGCGCGAAGAGGACGAAGAACAGGTTGCAGAGCAACACCCCGGCCGTGAACACGACCGGGTCGTTGGCCGCCGTCGCCGACCCGATCAGGTTCAGGAAGCCGACGCCGGTCATCATCGCTCCGAAGCGGCTCGCCGGCCGCCGCCACCAGGCGTAGAGGCCGGTGCCGATGAACGAGAGCCCGATCAGCAGCCCGATCGCGATCGTGGCGCCGCGCTGCGGGACATGGTCGGAGGCCGCGACGAGGGCAGTGCTCGCGGCGGCGACCAGCAGCCCCGCCAGTGCGATGACGACCAGCGCCCGGTTGAGTCCCGTCAAAGCAGCTCCGTGAGGCGGTCGCCCGAGAGCTCGGCCTTGGGCACGAAGCCGCGGGCGCCCGAGCGCATGACGAGTGGTCCGAAGTCTGACGAGTCGCGGCTCGAGACGAGGATCACGACCGGGCCGTCGGCGTTGCCGGTGAGCCGCGCGGCGACGTCGAACCCGTCGATGTCGGGCAGCTGGACATCGAGCAGCACGACCTCCGGCTGCAGGCGGCCGGCCTCGGTGAGCGCCGAGGCACCGTCCGCCGCCTCGCCCACCACGTCGAAGCCCTCGGCCTCGAGGAGGACTCGCGCGGTCGCGCGGAACGACGGATGGTCGTCCACGATCAGGACCCTGTGACCCACGTTCACAAGTCTGGCCGCGCCTGTCGAGCCCTTCCATACGGCTGGCCGTACCGCCCGCGGTGGCTGGTTCCCCGCCCCGGACTACCCCGCGGCGGCCGCGATCTGTCGGTAGGCCTGTGCCGGATCGGGCGCGCCGAACAGCGCCGAGCCGGCCACGAAGGCGGTCGCACCGGCCGCCGCGCACGGCCCGGCGGTCGTCGCGTCGATGCCGCCGTCGACCTCGATCCCCACGCCCGGCCCGAGCAACGCGCGCAGCCGCTCGAGCTTGGCGAGCGAGCCGGGCAGGAACGCCTGGCCGCCCCAGCCGGGGTTGACGGTCATGCAGAGGAGCAGGTCGAGGTCTTCCACGACCTCGGACGCGGCGGCCACCGGCGTCGCCGGGTTGAGCGCAAGGCCGGCCGTGCAGCCCGCCGCGCGGACCGCCTGCAGCGCGTAGTGCACGTGGGGCGTGGCCTCGGCGTGGATCGAGATGTGGTCGGCGCCGGCCGCTGCGAACGTCTCGATATGGCGCTCCGGGCGCTCGACCATGAGGTGGACGTCCACCAGCGCATCGGCGGCGTGGATCTGGTCGGCGAGCGCCTCGACGACGAGGGCGCCCATGCTGATGGGCGGCACGAAGTGGCCGTCCATGACGTCGACGTGGATCGTGCGCGCCCCGGCCTCGAGCACGGCGCCGACCTGCTCGGCCAGGCGGGCGAAGTCGGCCGCCAGGATCGACGGCGCCGCGCCGCTTGGCGTCATATCGGCTGGAGCATCGAGCTCCGGCAGTTGTTACACGCGTACAGCGCGGTGTCCGACATGCGCACGATGGTCGAGTGCTCCCCGCAGTTCGGGCACACCGACCGCAGCTCGAAGCGTCGCATGCAGTTGACGCAGCGGTAGCGCCCCGGCAGGTTCGTCGGCCGCAGCCATGGTTCGTGACAGGCCGGGCAGACGTCGCCGAGGTCGATGTGCTCGTCGCTCATGCCCTTCGCATCCGCGCGACGAAGAAGCCGTCCGTGCCGTCGCGATGGGGGAGCGTCTGTCCGTACAGCGGCACCGTGGGATGGTCCCAGACCGGCCCGTCGGACGGCCGCTCGGGCGCGAAGTCGTCGCGCGAAGCGAGGAAGGCGCCCACGAGCCGCTCGTTCTCCGCGGGCGAGATCGTGCACGTCGAGTACACGAGCACGCCGCCGGGGCGCACCGCGTGCGCGGCGGCGTCGAGGATCCGGCGCTGCTCGGCGGCGAGCCCGGCGGGCGCGTCGGGCGCCTTGCGCCAGCGGGCGTCGGGACGGGCGGCGAGCGTGCCGAGATCGGAGCACGGCGGGTCGACGAGCACGCGGTCGAACCGGCCGCCTTGGGAGACCGCCGCGTCGCCGGTGCGGACGTCGATCGATTCGGCGCCCATGCGCACGGCGGTGCGGCGCAGGGCGTCGGCGCGGCCGGGGTGGCGCTCGACCGCCACGATCCTCCCCTCGTCGCCCATCAGCGCGGCGAGGTGCGTCGTCTTGCCGCCGGGCGCCGCGCACAGGTCGAGGACGTGCTCGCCGGGCTGGGGGTCGAGCGTGCGGGCGACCGCCATCGCGGCTCGCGACTGCGGCATGTACAGCCCCGCCTCCCACAGCGGTGAAGAGAACGCGTCGAACGGCGCGTCGAGCACGAGGCCCTCGGGGAGCCGGTCGGCCGGGTGCGAGGGAACGGGGAGCCGCTCGGCGAGCTCGGCGCCGCCGATGCGCAGCGTGTTGACGCGCAGCGCCGACTCCGCGGGCTCGTTGCCGGCCGCCATCAGCGCGCGCGCCGCGTCCGGTCCAAGGGTCGCGAACCACAGCTCGGCGATCCAATCGGGATGCGAGTGGCGGAGCGCCGCCTGCTCCGGCGTCGCGTCTGGCAGGGCGGCGACGACGGCGCGGGCGTCGGTGGCCGCCCGCCGCAGAACCGCGTTGACGAGACCGGCTCCCCGCGGGGAGTGCGGCTTGACGAGCGCCACGGACTCGCCGACCGCCGCGTGCGCCGGCACGCGGTCGAGGAACGCGAGCTGGAAGACGCCGAGCCGGAGCGCGGCCAGGACCGCGGGCTCGAGCTTCGTGACGGGCCGGCCGGCGAGCGTCGCGATCACGTGGTCAAGCGTCGCCCGCCGCTGGACGGTCCCGTAGGCGAGCCGGGTGGCCAGCGCGTGGTCGCGCGGCTGCAGCTTGTGCCGCGTGGCCTCGGCGTGCAGCGCGCGGTCGGCATAGGCGCCGTCCTCGAAGACGCGGCGCACGACGACGTACGCGCACGCGCGCGCAGGCGACGCTCCCGACCCCGCCTTTCGGACGGGAGCGTCTCGCGCGCGCGTGCGAGAGGCGTTACGCTTCGCAGCCACCGCGGCAGGCAGTCTCGGGCCAGAAACCGGTCTTTCAGGGCTGGGCATCTAGGAGTGGATTTTCCAGGCGTTTGGCGGGCGTCGAACGTTCGTCCACTCGGGCGCGGAGACGCTCAACTCTCGGCACAGTGAGGCTAAAGGACCCCATAGATCTTGCCGATAGGTGCCGCGGAAGGGGATCTGAATGTCGCTGACGAACATGCATCGCGAGGGCAAGGGCGAGGATCGCCCGGTTGCCCTGCGCGATCTCAAGTTCGCCGGCACCGTGGCAGCCGGACTGGTCGCTGGGGTGCTCGGAGTTGGGGCGCTCGCCGCGCCGCTTCTCGGCTGGTCCACGTGGCCCAACAGCGTGCCGTCGGGCTCGAACGAGGCCGTGCAGCTGGCCACGGGCGAGGACCAGGCGCTGATCCAGCGTGACGCGAGCTCGCGCCGCGTGCCCGCCAACGCGATCGGGGTTCCCGGTCCGGGCGGCACGACGCTGTTCGTGCCGGTCTCCGGTCCGGGCACCGGGACCGGGTCCACCATCGTCGGTGCCGGAGGCGGCACGGGTGGCGGCGGCACCGCGGGTGGCGGCGGCAACGCCGGCGGCGGCGTGGTGGGCGAGGGCGGCCAGGACCGCACGGACAGCCGCGGCTTCGGCGGCTCGGGCTTCCCCGATGCCGAGGACGACACCGACAACGACGGCATGCCCGACGGCTGGGAGACCCGGAACGGGCTCAACCCGCTGGCGGCCGCCGACGCGAACGTCGACACCGACGGCGACGGCATCCCGAACTACTACGAATTCAAGACGCGCATGTCGCCGGTGAGCACGGACACGAATGCCGACGGAATCGCCGACTGGCTCGAGGACACGGACGGCGACGGCGTGAGCGACGGCGTCGAGGTCGTGACGGGCACCGACCCGTGGACCGGCGACACCAACCGCGACCTGATTCCGGACGGCTCCGAGGACCCGGACGGCGACGGCATCCCGACCACCGACGAGGTGCAGCAGGGCACTGACCCGGCGACGCCGGAGACGCCGCCCGAGACGCCGCCGAGCGAGGGCGGCGAGCCGATCGGCACCCCGCCCGACCCGGTCGAGGTCGAGGATCCCACGGAGGACGACGACCCGACGCCGCCGCCTGCGGCCGAGGAGCCCGAGGTCCCGGTAGAGGCGCCCGCGGCGCCGGCCGAGCCCGAGCCCGACGCGCCGCCGGCGAACCCGGCCCCGCCGACCGAGCCCCAGCCTCCGGCCGAGGACCCGGCGGACACGCCCTACCCGGCGCCGACACAGACGCAGGCCGACGACGACAGCGCCGACCGCGCCGCCGCAAAGGCGGACGAGGTCGACCGCGCCGCGGTGGAGACCGAGCCGGAGGCGCAGGCCGCGCCGACTCCGGCGGCCGCCCCGGCGCCCGCGCCGAGCAAGCCCGCTCCCGCACCCGTCGCGGCGAAGGTGGCCCCCGCTCCCGCTCCGGCGCCCGCCCCGGCCCCGGCGCCCGCACCGGCCCCCGCTGCGGCTCCGGCGCCCGCTCCCGCCCCGGCCCCGGCGCCCGCGCCGGCTCCGGCCGCGCCGGCCCCCGCCGCTCCGGCCGCCTGAACACCGCGCTTCAACCGGCCGCCCCGAGCGGCCGGACCACTGTCAGACGACGGTGAAGTTCGTCAGCCGCTCGGGCGGGCGGCCTCGAAGCCACTCGGCGGCAGGCATCGGGCGGCCTCCCGGCGGCCGGATCTCGGTCAGCTCGAGCGCCCCGCCGGCGGTGCCTAGCAGCAGCCGGCCGCCGTCCGCCTGCACGCGGCCTTGCTCGGCGCCGCCGGCCGCCGGCTGCGCGGCCACCACCCCGAGGAAATCGCCGTCCGGCAGCGCGATGCGGGCGCCGATGTGCGGGCGCAGCGCCCGCACGGTGCGCTCGAGCTCGGCGGCCGTCCGCGTCGGATCGAGCGCGCGGTCGGCAGCCTCGATCTTGTGCGCGTAGGTCGCGCCGGCCTCGTCCTGCTCTATGTACGGCGGCCGCTCGTCGAGCGCGCGCACGAGCAGCTCGCCGCCGAGGCGCTGCAGCCGCGCGGCGAGCGACGCGTAGTCGTCGTTCCCAGTGATCGGCTCGGCCTCCCGCACGCATACGGGACCCGAGTCGAGCCCTTCGGTCACGCGCATGATCGAGACGCCGGTCCGCTCGTCGCCGGCCATGATCGCCCGTTCGACCGGCGCTGCCCCGCGCCACCGCGGCAGCAGCGACGGGTGAACGTTCAACATCTCGTAGGCCGACAGCAGCGGCTCCTTGATCAGCACGCCGTACGCGCACACGGTCGCCACCTCGGGCCGCGCCGCCTCGATCCGCGCGAGCGCCTCGGGGTCGTGCAGGCGCTCGGGCTGGATGACCTCGAGCCCGAGCTCCCGCGCCCGCGCGGCGACCGGCGGCGGAGACACGCGGCGGCCGCGGCCGGCGGGCCGGTCGGGCCGGGTGACGACCAGTTCCGGCCGGTGCGGGCTCTCCGCCAGCCGCTCGAGCACGACCGCGGCGAACGCCGACGTGCCGAGGAAGACAGTCCGCACGACCTACGCGCTGACGGGGGGAGGCGAGTCGTCGGCTGCGCCGCCGCCGGCCATCGCCTCGCGCATGGCCCGCATCGCCTGCTTGCGCTGGTCGCGCGTCGTGCGATCGAGGATCAGCACGCCGTCCAGGTGGTCGATCTCGTGCTGGATGACCCGGGCTTCGAGGCCCTCGGCCTCGATGACCAGCGGCGCGCCGCGCTCGTCCTGGGCGCGCACGCGGACCTGGACCGGCCGCTCGACCTCGACGCTCACACCGGGGAGCGACAGGCAGCCCTCCTCCATCGTCTCCACCTCGTCGCCCTTGAACTCGACCTCGGGGTTGACGAGCACCCCGAGCGGCCCGGCCGGCTCGACGCGGTACACGAGCAGGCGGTGTATGGCCCCGAGCTGCGTGGCGGCCAGGCCGATCCCCAGCGCCTCGTCCATCAGCCGCGCCATCCGGCGCACCTCCTCGGCGAGCGCGTCGTCGAACACCTTGATCGGCAGCGCCCGGCTGCGCAGCACGGGGTCCCCGTACTGGCGCACGTAGCGCAGCGCGGCCTCCCGACGAGCGCGGGTCTCGGGATCGAGGCGCTCGCGCGGCGCCTCGGGCTCTTCCTGCGTAACCGCCTGCTCCTCGGCCATCGAGCAGACGAGTCTAGCCGTGGCGCTCAGCGATCTTCCGCGCCACGATCGCGGCGTCCTCCCCCATCCCGACGAGCAACGAGGACTTCCGCGTGCGCAGGAAGTGGACGCCGACGAAGTGCAGGTCATCGACCACCGCGCTCGTCCCGTCGACCTGGATCGGGAAGCCCTGTTTCGTCGAGCGCTTCGGGGAACCGGATCCACGACCGGTCGTCGGGCCGGAAGCCGCTCGCGAACACCACGGCGCCGAAGCCTGCGAGGTCGACCCGCTCCGCTGCGGCGCGAGCCGGGCGAGGGGTTCGTGCTCGAGAACTCCCGCCCTGGCCGACGACCTCGTCGCGCGGCATATAGCCGTCGGGCTCCTCGCCCTCGTACGGCTCGCCCGGCAGCCGCACGCTCCAGTTCGGTGTGACGAGACAGAAGCTGTCCCACCGGTCGCGCCAGGCCTGGCCGACCCGGGCCCCCTCGAGCACCACGTGCGGGACGGCATGCAGCGTCAGCTCGCGGCCCACGCTGAGCCCGGCCTGACCGGCCCCGACGTCGACGGCCTGCGTCACACCTCCATTGTCGCCGTTCTACGCCGTGCGCGAGCGCTTGCTCTCCTTCGGCTCCGAGCGCTCCTCGAGCTGCAGCTCGCGCTCGGCCTCCGGCACGCCCTCGGCGAGCTGGCGGGTGCGCTCGCGCTCGGCGTTGAGCTCTGCGCCGAGCAGGATCGCGACGTTGGTGATCCAGAGCCAGACGAGGAAGCCGACCACGCCGCCGAGCGTGCCGTAGGTCTTGTTATAGGAGCCGAAGTTCGCCGCGTAGAAGGCGAACAGTGCCGACGCGATGGCCCAGATGACGACCGCGAACAGCGCACCCGGTAGCACCCGCTTGAAGCCGCCGAGCTTGGCGTTGGGCGAGCTGTAGTAGAGCGAGGCGATCATCAGCGCCACCAGGACCACGAGCACGGGCCACTTGGCGATGTTCCAGACCGTGACGGCCGTGTCGCCGAGCCCGATCGCGCTGCCGACGGCGCTGGCCAGCGGGCCTGTGACGATCACGGAGATCGCGGCGATCGCCAGCAGCAGGATCATGATCAGCGTGACAGCCATCTGGAGCGGGCGCAGCTTCCAGATCGGCCGTCCCTCCTCGACCTCGTAGATCACGTTGGACGCGCGCATGAACGCGCCGACGTAGCCCGAGCCCGACCACAGCGCGACCACGACGCCGAAGATCAGCGCGATGCCGGCGGTGCTCTGGCTGGACGCGACCTGCTCGATCGGCCCGCGGAAGGTGTCGATGGCGGTCGTCGGGCCGAGCTGGCCGACGATGTCGGTCAGCGTGCGGATGATCTCCTGCGGGTCGAAGACGAGGCCGACGATCGAGACCAGCGCGATCAGCGCCGGGAACATCGAGAGGACGCCGTAGTAGGTGAGCGCGGCGGCCCAGTCCGTGAGGTTGTCCTCGGAGAACTCGGTCAGGGTGCGCTTGAGCGTCTGGAAGAGCGACCCCTTGCGAGCGTGCGCGGGGCCTTCTGGGCGGCGGCCGGACCGCTTGCGGCCGTTCTCCGCGGTATCAGCTGCACTGGTCATACGGCGGAGGCTTCCCGGTCACCGCGCAGAACATGTGACCGGAGCTACTGCGGGTCGACGTCGACCGAGAAGGAGACCTCGCGGAGCGCCCGATCCCGCGCCGCAGCGTCCACTGCGGCACCTGCGGCCCGTACGGCGACCGGCCGCTCGGACGTCTTAATTACGACCTGGCGGCGCTCCCGGCCGCGCAGGCGGAACAGCGGCGCGGGGCCGAGGATCTCAGTCGCCTCCCCCGTGCCGCTCGCGATCGCCTCGGCCACCCGTGCCGCCGCCGCCCGCGCGGGCTCCGGGGACTCGGCCGAGCAGACGACGCGGATGAGGTCCGCGAACGGCGGATAGCGCAGCGCGCGGCGCCGCTCCAGCTCGTCGGCCAGGAACCCCTCGGCGTCGTGCCGGGCCGCGGCCTCGATGGCGGGAGCCTCGGGCGACGTCGTCTGCACGAGTACGCGGCCCCCCTCGGGCCCGCGGCCGGCGCGCCCGGCGAGTTGCGCCACGAGCGCGAACGTCCGCTCCTCGGCGCGGAAGTCGGGAAAGCGCAGCGTGCTGTCCGCGTCGAGCACCACGCCCAATGTCACGTCCGCGAAGTCGTGCCCCTTGGCCACCATCTGCGTGCCCACCAGGAGCCCGCTGGGCGCGGCCTGGAAGCGGGCGAGCAGGTCGGGGACCGCGTCCTTGGCTCCCGCGGTGTCCGCGTCGAGGCGGAACACCGGCGCGTCGAGCGTCTCCCGCAGCTCGGCCTCGATCCGCTCCGTGCCGGCCCCATGGCGTGCCACGGCGAGCGAGGCACAGGCGTCGCAGCGGTCGGGGACGCGCTCGCGGTGGCCGCAGTGATGGCAGGCGATCACGCGTTCGGCGCGATGCAACACGAGCGCGACGTCGCAGCTCGGGCACTCCCACACCTTCCCGCACGTCCGGCACGTGAGGAAGTTCGACCAGCCGCGCCGGTTGAGCAGCAAGATCGACTTGCGTGCCGCCGCGAGCGCGCGCCGGGTGAGCGGGTGCAGCGGGCCGGGCGCGTCGCGCATGTCGAGCACGCGGACGGGCGGGAGCGGGCGGGCGTCGACGCGGCTGGAGAGCGTCAGGCGCGGCACCGCATGCCAGGTCTCCGGGCGCGGCGTGGCCGAGCCGGCGAGCAGCGTCGCGCCGGCGCGGCGCGCACGTTCGGCGGCCACGTGGCGGGCGTCGTAGCGCGGATCGCGCTCGTGTTTGTAGGAGGCGTCGTGCTCCTCGTCGACGACGATCAGCCCGAGGTCGGCGACCGGCGCGAACACCGCCGAGCGGGGGCCGACGGCGATCCGCGCCGCGCCAGTGCGCAAGCGCCGCCACTCGTCGTAGCGCTCGCCCTCACCCAGCGCCGAATGCAGCAGCGCGACCGTGTCGCCGAAGCGCGCCTGGAAGCGCGCCACGGTCTGCGGCGTGAGCGCGATCTCGGGCACGAGCACGATCACGCCGTGCCCGCGCTCGAGCGCCTCGGCGCAGGCGCGCAGGTAGACCTCGGTCTTGCCGGAGCCGGTGATGCCGTGGAGCAGGTGCGATCCCCCGGCGCGGACCGCCGTGACCGCGCGCTGCTGCTCGCCGGTGAGCTCGACCTCCCGGTCGGGCGCGGCGTTCGTGCGCGGCACGCGGCGCTGCGCGCGCGGCGCGATCGCCACGAGCCCGCGCGCCTCGAGCCGCCGCAGCGCGGCCAGGTCGCTCCCAGCGGGTCCGGGGAGCCGCGCGAGCAGCGCCCGCTGGTTGCCGGTCAACCGCTGCCCGTCCTGGTCGCCGGTCGGCGCCGCCCACAGCACCGTGCGCTCGCGCCCCCGCGGCGGAAGCACGAGCGACAGCGCACGGGCGGGCGTCGAGCAGTACTCGGCGCCCATCCACAGCGCGAGGTCCACGAGCTCCGCGGGCACGGCGTCGTCGCGCACCGCGCTCGGGCGCACGAGCTTCTCGACCGGCACCTCGCTGCCCTCCGCGAGGTCCACCACGACCCCGTCGAGCCGCTGGCGGCCGAACGGCACCCGCACCACCGAGCCGACCTCGACGGGCTGCTCGGGCAGCAGGTAGTCGAACGGCCCCGACAGCTTGCGGGTCGTGGTCAGCGGCTGGACGCGGGCGATCACGGGCGGCGAAGACGATAGGTGCCGCCCCGGCCGCGTCAGCCCTCATCGGGCGATGGCCGGCGCATCGGCTTGCACACGATGTGGCGCCAGGCGAAGGTCGGGGAGATCGGCCAGGCGGGCTCCTGCGCGATCAGCCACCGGCCCGTCTCGGCGTCGAGGACCTCGAGCCTGCCGCCGCCCGGCGCGCCGTCGTCGATCGTCCAGGCCACGGACAGCCGCCAGCGGCGCGCGACCGTGCCGATGACCGGTGCGTCGACCACCGAGTCGTTGAAGTGGTCGACGATCCCGCCGGCGACGCCGCCGCCCACGATGCCGCCGACCACGCCGCCGATGACCGTGCCCACGCCGGGGCGGATCGCGGTCCCGATCGCCGCGCCGCCCGCGGTGGCGGACCGCCAGCACAACGGCGCCACGGCCAAGGGTGGCGCGCTGAGCCCAGACCGCGCGCGTCGCGTCGTCCGCCACCTCCAGGGCGTCGCGCAGGCCCGCAGGGCACGAACGACTCGTGACTGCTCCGATACCACTAACCGCCGAGTCCCACACATCTTGCGGAAGGGCTTGTAGCCTCGGCGCCCAGATGCACGGCATCCTGCTCGGCGACAACCTCCCGCTGCTGCGCGACCTCGAGGACGGCTGCGTGCAGATGGTCTACGCCGACCCGCCGTTCAACACCGGGCGCGAGCAAGCTCGGCGCACGCTCGCCACCGTGGCGTCGGAGAACGGCGATCGTTCCGGGTTCGGTGGCCGCCGCTACGCGACCACGCTGCTCCAGGAGTCCTCGTACCGCGACAGCTTCGAGGACTACCTGGCGTTTCTCGAGCCCCGGCTGCGCGAGCTGCGCCGGGTGCTGGCGGCCGAGGGCACGCTGTACCTGCACCTCGACTACCGCGAGGCCCACTATGTCAAGCTCCTGCTCGACGAGCTGTTCGGGCGCGAGTGCTTCCTCAACGAGCTGATCTGGGCGTACGACTACGGCGCCAAGACGCGCCGCCGGTGGCCGCAGAAGCACGACACGATCCTCGTCTACGTCCGGGACCCGGAGCGCTACCGGTTCGACGCCGAGGCCGTCGACCGCGAGCCATACATGGCGCCCGGCCTCGTCACGCCCGAGCAGCGCGAGCGCGGCAAGCGCCCGACCAGCGTCATCTGGCACACGATCGTCTCCCCCACCGGCCGCGAGAAGACCGGCTATCCGACCCAGAAGCCCGAGGGCCTGGTGCGGCGCTTCGTGCAGGCCTCCTCGCAGCCCGGCGACCTGTGCCTCGACCCCTTCGCCGGCTCCGGCACGCTCGGCGCCGTGGCCGCCGCGCTCGGCCGCCGCTACCTGCTGATCGACGAGAGCCCGGACGCCGTGGAGGTCATGCGCAACCGCCTCGGGGATGGCTGAGCGGGTCCGCGCGCGCGGGCCGGGCCGCGTGAACCTGATCGGCGAGCACACGGACTACAACGACGGCCTCGCGCTGCCGTTCGCGATCGAGCGCGGGGTGACGGTGACCGCCGAGCCGCTCACCGGCGACCGCTTCGAGGTGCGGGCGCTCGACTTCGGCGAGGAGGATGCGTTCCTGCTCGCGGCGCCGGAGCGCGCGGGCGGCTGGCGGGCGTTCGTGCGCGGGATGGTGGCCGAGCTGGGCGCCGCCGGCTACGCGCTGCGGCCGGCGCGGCTCACCGTCGAGGGCGACCTCGAGCAGGGCTCGGGCCTCTCCTCGTCCGCGGCGCTCGAGGCGGCGCTCGCGCTCGCGCTGCTCGCCGTGGCCGGCGAGGAGGTCCCGGCGGACCGCCGCGAGCTGGCGCGGCTCTGCTCGCGGGTGGAGAACGACTGGGTGGGCGCCGAGACCGGCCTGCTGGACCAGCTCGCGGTGCTGTGCGGCGAGCCCGGCCACGCCGTGCGGATCGACTTCGCGACGCTCGCCATCGACCCGGTGCCGCTCGACCTCGCCGAGTGGTCGCTGATGACGCTGGACTCGGGCGCCGCCCACTCGCACGCCGATTCGGGCTACAACGACCGGCGCAGCGAGTGCCGGGATGCCGCGGCGGCGCTCCGCGTCACCTCGCTCCGCGAGGCCACCGAAGCCGACGTGGAGCGCCTGCACGACCCCCTGGCAGCGCGCGTGCGGCACGTGGTCTCGGAGAACGCGCGCGTCGACGCCATGGTCGCCGCGCTCGCGGCCGGCGACCTGGACGACGCCGCGCGCCTGCTCGACGCCTCGCACGCCAGCCTGCGCGACGACTATGAGGTGTCGGTGCCGGAGGTGGAGCGCACGGTCGAGCGCCTCAAGGCCGCGGGTGCGGCCGGCGCGCGCATGGTCGGCGGCGGCTTCGGTGGATCGGTGCTGGCGCTACTCCCGCCGGGAGCTGCCGCCCCCGCCGCGGCGATCACGGTCGTGCCGGGGCCCCCGGCTGCGCTGCTGTGAGGCAAGCGCCGCAGCGTCGACACCGCGCGGCGCTGCGCGCTCAGGGGACTCGTCCAGCTCGGTCAGCTCGGTCAGCTCGTCGCCGAGCGGTCGCGTGAACGCCCACAGGAGCATCAGGAGGCCGAAGGTGAGCATCCCCAGTCCGCCGATGAGGTTGATGTTGACCCCGGCGGCCTTGTCGATCTCGGCGTCCGAGTCGAACACCCCGAGGATCGCCAGCAGCAGCCCGTAGGCGACGAACAGGCCGCCGATGACCCGCCGCAGGTCGAACAGATTGGCCGCGCGCCTCGCCCTGTCGTCACTGGTCGTGGTGTTCTCGTCGCTCATGCGCTCCTACCAGAAGATGATCGTCAGGATCGCGGCGCCGGCGAGCACGGTGCCGCCGAGCAGCGTCGGCGACTCCCACCAGCGGTGCACGCGGCGGGCCTCGTACTCGTCGACGTTCGCCATGCCGTAGACCAGGCCCTGCAGCTGCTCGACCGGCTTCGGCTGCGTCCGCAGGGACACGGCGACGGTCACGATCGCGTCGACCACGAAGGCCGCGCCCGCGCCCCACATCGACTCCGAGAGGTCCGAGCCGAAGTCGAACCAGCCGACCTTGTAGCCGATCCACGTGATCGCGGCCGCCGCGGTGCCGGCCACGAGGCCCCAGAAGCCGGCGGCGGGCGTCATCCGGCGCCAGAACATCCCGATGATGAACGTCGCGAACAGCGGCGCGTTGAACACCGAGAACAGCGCCTGGACGTAGTTCATGAGGTTGTCGTACGTCGACGCGATGAGCGCCGTCCCCATCGCGACGACAATGCCGCCGATCGTCGCGACGCGGCCGAGGCGCACGTAGTAGTCGTCGGGCTCGCCCCGCTTGAGGTACGGCTCCACGATGTCGGTCGTGACGACCGTGTTGAAGGCCGACACATTGGCCGCCACGCCCGCCATGAACGACGCCATGAGGCCCGTGACCGCGAGACCCAGCATGCCGTTCGGCAGGTACTGGTTCATCAGCAGCGGGATGACGTGGTTGTACTCGAGGTTCGGGTCGCCGCTGCCAATGTTCGGGATCACCGCGATCGCGATGAGGCCTGGGAAGACCATGATGAACGGCAGGAACAGCTTGGGAAACGCGCCGATGAGCGGCGTGCGCTGCGCGGCCGACAGGTTCTTGGCGCTCAGCGCGCGCTGGACCTCGGCGAAATTCGTCGTCCAGTAGGAGAACGAGAGCACGAAGCCGAGGCCGAACACGAGGCCGATCCAGCTCGCGCCGATCGGGTTCGTCACGTTGCCGGGCGACGTGCCCTGGAGCGCGTGCAGGCCCTCCTCGCCGAGCGCTTCGTTCGACCGCACCGCCTCCTTCACCGCGTCCCAGCCGCCGACGTCGACGAGGCCGATCACGGTGATCGGCAACAGCGCCGCGATGATCACGAAGAACTGCAGCACCTCGTTGTAGATCGCCGACGACAGTCCGCCGAGGCTGATGTAGCCCATGACGATCACGCCTGCCACGACGATGCCGACGATGATCGGCCAGCCGAGCAGCAGCTCGAGCACGAGCGCGAGCGCGTACAGGTTCACGCCCGCGATCAGCACCGTGGCGACCGCGAACGACACCGAGTTGAAGATGTGCGCCTGGTTGTTGAAGCGCAGGCGCAGGTACTCGGGGACCGAGCGCACCTTCGAGCCGTAGTAGAACGGCATCATCACCAGGCCGAGGAAGACCATGGCCGGGATCGCGCCGATCCAGTAGTAGTTGACCGTCGCGACGCCGTACTGCGCGCCGTTGGCGGACATGCCGATCACCTCGAGCGCGCCGAGGTTGGCCGAGATGAACGCCAGGCCGGTGATCCAGGCGGGCAGTGAGCGGCCCGAGAGGAAGTAGTCCAGGCTCGAGCGGATGTAGCGCTTGGCCGCAAACCCCACGCCGAGCACGACGAGGAAGTACGCGGCCAGGATCGCGTAGTCGATGAAGTTGGTGTCGAGCCGAAGGTCGGTCACCAGGGCCTCCCAGCGGCCCCACTACCCAAGCTCGACGGTTCGCTATCAGCTATGCAACGGGTGCTGCAGCCGCGCCGAGGCCGGCGGCCTCGCGCAGGGCGCGCGCCTTGTCCGTCTTCTCCCAGGTGAAGTCATGGTCCTCGCGACCGAAATGGCCGTAGGCCGCCGTCTTCTGGTAGATCGGACGGTGGAGCTTGAGGTACTGGCGGAAGGCGCCGGGACGCAGATCGAAGTGCTCGTCGATGAGCTTCAGGATCCTCGCGCGCCCGATCTTCTCGGTCCCGAACGTCTCCACCATCACCGACACCGGATGCGCGACGCCGATTGCGTACGCGACCTGCACCTCGCAGCGGTCGGCCAGCTCGGCGGCCACGATGTTCTTGGCCACGTAGCGCGCCGCGTAGGCGGCCGAGCGGTCGACCTTGCTCGGGTCCTTGCCGCTGAACGCGCCGCCGCCGTGGCGGGCCATGCCGCCGTAGGTGTCGACGATGATCTTGCGGCCGGTGAGGCCCGCGTCGCCGACCGGGCCGCCGATCACGAACCGGCCGGTGGGGTTGACGAGGAAGTTCTTGCGCAGCTTGCGCGCGTCGTAGAGGTCGCGCGGGAGGATCGGCTCGACGACGTGCTCCCAAAGGTCGTCCGGGATCAGCGTCTCGGCGCCCTCGCGATGCTGGGTCGAGATCAGGAGCTTCTCGATCTCGACCGGCTTGCCGTCGCGGTAGCGGACGGAGACCTGCGTCTTCCCGTCGGGCCGCAGGTAGGGCACGATGTCGGCGTGGCGGACGGCCGCCAGCCGGTGCGCGAGCTTGTGGGCGAGCGAGATCGGAAGCGGCATCAGCTCCTCGGTCTCGCGCGTCGCGTAGCCGAACATCATCCCCTGGTCACCGGCGCCGGCGATGTCGAGTTCATCGTCGTCCGACGGGTCGGTGCGGGTCTCGTAAGCCTCGTCGACGCCCTGCGCGATGTCGGGCGACTGCTTGTCGATCGCGTTGATCACCGCGCACGAGTCGGCCGAGAAGCCGAGATCGGCGTCCGTGTAGCCGATCTTACGGATCGTGGAGCGGGCGATCTCCTGGATGTCGACGTACGTCGTCGTGGAGATCTCGCCGGAGACGACGACGAGCCCGGTGTTGACCAGCGTCTCGCACGCGACGCGGCCGGTGGGGTCGTCGCGCAGCACGGCGTCGAGCACCCCGTCCGAGATCTGGTCGGCGATCTTGTCGGGGTGGCCCTCCGTGACGGACTCGGAGGTGAAGAGGAACTCGTTGTCGCTGGGCTCGGTCATGAGTCGCAACAGGCTAGCGAGGACGCTGCTTTCGCTCGACGAAATCGATGATCAGCGGGATGCCCTCGAAGCCGTAGCGCTCCCGCAGGCGGTTCTCGATGAAGTATGCGTACTCGCGCGTGAGCTTCGTGCGGTTGTTGACGTGGATCTGGAAGCGCGGGGGTGCCGTGCCGATCTGCGCCATGTAGAACATCTTCAGCCGGTGGCCCTGCTTGGCGGGCGCCTGCCGCTGGGCGGCGACCTCGGCGAGGAAGCGGTTGAGCTCCGGAGTCGGGATCCGGTGGGCGGCGCGCTCGGCCAGCGAGAGCGCCTCCTGCAGCAGCCGTTGCACGTTGCGGCCGCTGGTGGCCGAGGCGGTCAGGACCTTCGGGCGCAGCCGCAGCTTGCGGTTCACGCGCGTGCGCTCGGCGTCGAGCTCCGCGGGGCCGACGCCGGCTCCCGGGCCGCGCGGGTCGCCCTCTCCCCCGGTCAGGTCCCATTTGTTGAGCACGAGCGCGGTGGCGCAGCCCGAACGCATGGCGAGATCGGCGATCCGCAGGTCCTGGGCGGTGATCCCGTCCTCCGCGTCGCAGACGACGAGCGCCACGTCGGCGCGCTCGGCGGCCCGCTGCGACCGTAGCGTCGTGTAGTACTCGACGGATTCGCTGACCTTCGCGGCGCGGCGGATGCCGGCCGTGTCGACCAGCAGCATCTTCTGCCCGTCGACCTCGATCGGGGTGTCGATGGCGTCGCGGGTGGTGCCCGCCTCCGGGGACACGATGACGCGGTCGCGGCCCAGGAACGCGTTCACGAGCGACGACTTGCCGACGTTCGGGCGCCCGATCACGGCGAGGCGGACGACGTCCTCGTCCGCCTCGGCGGCCTCCGTTTCGGGGGCCAGCTCGACCAGCCGGTCGAGAAGGTCGCCGGTCCCGAGGCCCTGCGCCGCCGACACCGGCAGCGGGTCGCCGAGCCCGAGGCCGTGGAAGTCGTGCACGAGCATGAGGTCGTTCGGCGAATCGATCTTGTTCGCCGCCACCACGACGGGGAGCTCGCCGCCGCGCAGGATCTGCGCGATCTCCTCGTCGCCTGGCCGCACGCCGGCGCGCGCGTCGACGACGAGCAGCGCGACCTCGGCGTCGGCGATCGCCTCCCGCGCCTGGTCCTGGATCGAGACGGCCAGCGGGTCCTCGTCCTGCAGGTCGACGCCGCCCGTGTCGATCAGCGTCAGCCGCCGGCCGTTCCACTCGGTGGAGAGCTCCTTGCGGTCGCGCGTGATGCCCGGGCGCTCGTGGACGACCGCCTCGCGCGTCTGCGTGAGCCGGTTGACCAGCGAGGACTTGCCCACGTTGGGGTAGCCGAGGACCGCGACCTTCATCGCGGGCGAGGATAGAGCCGCGTGCCTACCCGCCCTTGGCCCTGGCGACATCCTCCAGCTTCGGCGCCGCCTTCGCCGGCGGCGCCGGCTTAAGCTTCACCTTGACCTTCACCGGCGGCACGGGCGCCACCTTCACGGGCTCGACCTTGCGCGCCGGTGGCGGGCGCCTGGCCGGCGCGGTGGGGGCCGGCTTCGTGAGCGAGCCGCGCCCGCGCGCCTTCTCCGCGCGGTGCACGGTCTTCTCGGCCGACGGCTTCGACCCCTTCGGGCCGGCGACCGCCTTGGCGACCTTCCGGTCGGCGGCCGCGGGCCCAGGACGGTCGACGCTCATGGCGGTCGTCGGACCGGAAGCGCGCCGCGAACGATCGCCGCGTACCGCATCGGCGCCGCCCGGTCGTCGGTCGCTGCGGCGCTTCGCGGCGCCGTCGCGGACGACCACGGGTCCGGCCGCCGGCTGGACGGCGCCCACGGTCCGGGCCGGTACCCGAGGCGCGGTAGCGGGGGGCGGTGCGGCCACGCGCGCCTCGCGGGCGGCCGGCATGGCGGGCCGCTCGGCCTCCACGACCACCACGGCCGCACCGGCGGTCAGCAGGCCGGCGGCGGCGACCGTGGCGACCGTTCCGCCGCCGAAGGCGGTCGCCAGGCCGCCGCCGGTCGCGCCGCCGCCGAGCACGCTCGACTTGAGCGCGATCGACGGCGTCACCGGCAGCACTGCGCTCAGCAACCGCCGCTGCCGGCGCACGGCCTCGCCGTAGTCGCGGCAGCTGGCGCACTCGCGGAGGTGGTGGCGCAGCCCGGTGCGGCGCAGCGCGCCGCCGCGCAGGTTGGCGAGCTGCTCACGGATCGACGCGCACGGGGTGTCGCGGGCGTCGCGACGCTGGATGAGCGCCGTCCGCGCCCGGAACACGAGCCCCTTCACCTGCAGCGGCTCGCAGCCCAGCACCTCGGCGACCTCGGCGTGGGACAGCGCACCGCCCTGGGAGAGCAGGAGCGCCGCGCGCTGGTCCTCGGGGAGCTCGAGCAGGTCCCCGAGCAGCTCGTGCACCTCGGCTCGGCGCTCGACCTGCTCGGCGAGCCCGATCGTCGACCGCGGATGCGGCACGACGGGCTGCTCGCGCCGGGTGCGCAGGACCGATATGCAGCGGTTGCGCGCGATCGCGTACAGCCAGGGCTTGAGCGCGATCGCCCGGTCGCTCGGACGCCCGAGATCATGGAAGGCAGCGGCGAACGTGTGCTGGACCACGTCCTCGGCCTCCTCCTGGGAGCCCAGCATGTGCCGGCAGAAACCGAGGATGCCCGCCCCGTAGCGCTCGAACGCGACCTCGAACGCCGCCTCGTTCCCCCGCCGCATCTGCTCGACCAGGGCGTCGTCGGAGGCGAGCCCCAGCAGCCGCCGGCTGCGCAGCGCCGAGATCCTCGAGGCGTCACTCGCGAACCTGATCACGTCGGTGGCGTTTGAAGGGACATGAAGATGAGCACAGTTGCCATCGCGCTGATCATGGTGTTCGCCATACCCGCGGCCGCGAGTGCCGATTCCGGCGACCACCAGCGCGCAGCGCAGAGACAGTGTAAGAAGGAACGCGGCAAGTCGCCCGCCACTCGCGAGGCGTTCGAGGCGAAGTACCACAGCATGAGCCGTTGCGTGAAGCGGGAGGCCGCTGAGGAGGAGCGCGAGGACAAGCAGGCGCACAAGAACGCGGCGCAGGAGTGCCGGGACGAGCGAAAGACGCTCGGCAACGACGCGTTCAGCGAGGAGTACGGGACGAACGGGAACAAGAGGAACGCGTTCGGCAAGTGCGTCTCCAAGAAGGCCAAGGAGAAGAAGGCCGAGATGGACGCGGAGGATGCCGAGGCGGTCGCCGAGCGCAAGCACGCCGCTCGCGAATGTGCGGCAGAGCGGGAGGACATGGGCCGGGAGGCGTTCGCCGAGGAGTACGGGACGAACGAGAACAAGAAGAACGCCTTCGGCAAGTGCGTGTCAGGGAAGGCGCGCGAACAGTAGGGCGCCCTGCGGCCGCGCACTGAGGCGCGGCCGCTACGCCCCGACCTCGCGCGCCTCGACGGCGAGCGTGACGATCTGGCCGACGACCTCCTCAAGCGACAGTCCGGTGGTGTCCACGGGTGTCGCGTCGGGGGCGGGCTCGTGCACTGTGCGATCGGCGGATGCGTCCCGTCGGTCGCGCAGTGCCTGCTCGCGCGCCACCTGCTGCGGGTCGGCGCCGAGCTCGGCGGCGCGGCGGCGCGCACGCTCGTCCGGGTCGGCGGTCAGGAAGACCTTGACGGCGGCATCCGGCACGACGACGGTAGCGACGTCGCGGCCCTCGGCCACCCAGTCGCCCTCGGCCATCAGCGTCTGCTGCTTGGCGACGAGCGCCCGGCGCACGCCGGGGTCGGCGGCAACCCGCGAGGCGGCCTCCGACACCTCCGGCGTGCGGATCGCGTCCGTCACGTCGCGTCCGTCGATCAGCACCCGGTCGCCGACCTCGATCTCGATCCGCTCGGCCACCTCCGCGGCCGGCTCGTCGCTCTGGCTCGCCGCCAGCCCGACGGCGCGGTACATCGCCCCGGTGTCGAGGTAGGTGAAGCCCAGCTCCTGCGCCACGGCGCGCGAAACGGTGGACTTGCCCGCGCCCGCGGGACCGTCGATGGCGATGACCATGGCGGAGCAGCTTATTCAGCGCGCAGAGCCGCCAGATCGGCCTCGAAGCCGGGATAGGACACCGCGGCGGCCTCCATGCCCACGACCTCGACGCCCCCCCGCGAGGCCAGCCCCGCGACGGCGCCGAGCATCGCCAGCCGGTGGTCGCCGTGGGCGTGCAGCACGCCGCCGCGAAGGCCGCCGCTCCCCTGCACGATGAAGCCGTCGTCCGTCGCTTCGAGGCGCCCGCCGAGGCCGCGCAGGCCCTCCACCACGGTGGCGATGCGGTCGGACTCCTTCACGCGCAGCTCGGCCGCCCCGCGCACGACGGTCTCGCCCTCCGCGAAGCAGCCGAGGAGCGCGACGAGCGGCAGCTCGTCGATGGCGAGCGGGACCTCCGCGTGCTGCACCACGGTGCCGACAAGCGGCCCGTGGGCGACCTCGAGCTCGCACACCGGCTCCCCGGCGGCGAGCTCGCCGCCGGGCTCCTCGAGCGGTCCGGCCACCGCGCCCCCCATCCGGCGCAGGATGCGAAAGAAGCCGGTGCGTGTCCAGTTCGCCCCCATGCCCTCGATCAGGATCCGCGAGCCGGGCACGAGCACGGCTGCCGCGGCGTGAAACGCCGCCGACGACGGGTCGCCGGGGACGTGGAGCTCGCCCAGCTTCAGCTCGTCCTGGGGCGAGACGGCCACCCGCGGCCCGTCGCGGGAGATCCGGACGCCGGCGGCGGCGAGCATGCGCTCGGTGTGGTCGCGGCTCGGCGCCGGCTCGACGACGGTGGTGGGGCTCGAGGCCAGCAGGCCCGCGAGCAGCACGCAGGACTTGACCTGGGCGGAGGCCACGGGAAGCACGTACTCGATGCCGCTCAGCTGGCTGCCGGTGACCGTGAACGGCGGGTAGCGGTCGTCGGTGGCCTCGATGCGGGCGCCCATCTGGGTCAGCGGCGTGGCCACGCGATCGACCGGGCGGCGGCGGATCGACGCGTCGCCGTCGAGCGTCCACCTTCCGCTTTCCTGCCCAGCCAGCCAGCCGGGGAGCAGCCGCATCAGCGTGCCGGCGTTGCCGACGTCGATCGGTCCGTCGGCCGCCGCCGCGGCGCGCAGGCCGGCGCCCCGGATCACGAGCTCGTCCGCGCGGCGCTCGACGAGGGCGCCCAGGGCCTGCACCGCGGCCAGCGTCGAGTTGGTGTCGGCGGCGTCGAGGTAGCCCGTGATGTGCACGGGCTGGTGGGTCATCGCCGCCAGCAGCGCCGCACGGTGCGAGAGCGACTTGTCGGGCGGCGCGGCGAGCGAGCCGCGGAGCGGGCCGTCGGGCGCGAAGCGTGCGTTCACGGCCTGGCCACCGGGAGACCGAGGGCCTCGACGAGGGTTTGCGCCTCGGTCGCGCGCCGCTCGCCCGCGACCCACAGCGCGATCGTGCCCGAGGAGAGGTCGGCGGCCGGGTAGAGCGCCATGTCGAGGATGTTGACGCCCGCACGCCCGAGCGCGAGGGCGACCTCGGCCACGACGCCTGGCCGGTTCGGCACGGCGACGCGCAGCTCGTGGACGTCGCCGCCCGCCAGGTCGGCCTCCAGCAGGCGCCGGCGCTCCTCGCGGGCGCCCTCGTTCCACGCCGCCACCGCGTCTCCGTCGCGCGCGGCCAGCGCGGCGCGCACCTCGCCGAGGCGGCTCATCGTGTCGTCGATGGCGTCGACCAGCGCGTCGGCGTTGGCGAGGTAGATGTCGCGCCAGATCGCCGTGTTGGCGCCGGCCACGCGCGTGGCGTCGCGGAACGACGGGCCGGTGGCCGGCAGCCGCTCGCCCTCCTCGGAGAGCACTCGCGCGGCGCGCGCCACCAGCACGTTGGCCAGCACGTGCGGGAGATGGGACACGGTGGCGAGCAGCGCGTCATGGGTGTCGGCGTCGAGCGCCGCGGGGCGCGCGCCCAGCTTCTTGAGCAGCCGGTGCAAGCGCTCGTAGAAGAAGCCGCCGGTGCGCGACGAGGGCGTGAGGTACCAGGTCGCGCCGTCGAACAGGTCGGCGCGCGCGTTGGCCACGCCCGCCGTCTCGGCGCCGGCGAGCGGGTGCCCGCCGATGAAGCGCGGGTCGTCGACGGCGGCTACCACAGACCGCTTCGTCGAGCCGACGTCGGTCACCACGCAGTCGTCGCCGGCCGCAGCCAGCACCCGGCGCACGGCGGCCGGCAGGTCGCTCACCGGCGCAGCCACGAACGCCGCGTCGGCGCCGTCGAGCGCCTCCTCGGCCGAGCCGCTGGCCTCGGTCAGGGCGCCCCGCTCGACCGCGGCCGCGAGCACGCCGTCGCCGGGGTCCCATCCGCGCACGTGCGCGCCGAGGCGCTCGCGGGCGGCCAGCCCGACCGAGCCGCCGATGAGGCCCACGCCGACCACGGCCAGGCGCGGGCCGTCCGGCATCAGGCTGGGGACGAGGAGAGCACCTTGCCGGCGACGGCCGCGGCGCGCTCCACCTGCTCGGCGTACTCGGCGAAGCGATCGGCGTAGAGCTGCTGCGGCCCGTCGCAGATCGCCTCCTCCGGGTGCGGGTGGACCTCGACGATGATCCCGTCGGCGCCCGCCGCGGCGGCGGCCAGCGAGAGCGGGGTCACGAGGTCGCGCCGCCCGGCCGCGTGGCTCGGGTCGACGACGACCGGCAGGTGCGAGAGCTCCTTGAGCACCGGGATCGCCGTCAGGTCGAGCGTGAAGCGGTAGGCGGTCTCGAAGGTGCGGATGCCGCGCTCGCACAGCAGGACGTCGGGGTTGCCCTCCTTGAGCACGTACTCGGCGGCCATCAGGAGCTCCTCGAGCGTCGAGGAGAGTCCGCGCTTGATCAGCACGGGCTTGCCGGCGCGCCCGATCTCGGCGAGCAGTGGGTAGTTCTGCATATTGCGGGCGCCGATCTGGACCACGTCGGCGACCTCGACGACGGCGTCGAGGTCGCGGGCGTCCATCAGCTCGGTGACGATCGGCAGGCCGGTCTCCGCCTTGGCCTCCTCGAGCAGCCGCAGCCCTTCCTGCCCGAGGCCCTGGAACGCGTACGGCGAGGTGCGGGGCTTGTAGGCGCCACCGCGGAACAGCGACGCGCCGGCGGCGGCCACCGCGTGCGCGGTCGTGAGCGTCTGGTCGCGCGACTCGACCGTGCAGGGGCCGGCGATGAGCGAGAAGTGGTCGCCGCCGATCTTGCGGCCCTCGACATCGATCACCGTGCGCCCGCCGGCGCGCACCTGGGACGACGCGAGCTTGTAGGGCTTGAGGATCGGCACGACCTGCGCCACGCCGGGCGCGCCCTCGAGCTCCAATCGGGCCACGTGCTCGCGGTCGCCGATGGCGCCGATCACGGTCACCTCCTCGCCGCGCGAAGGGTGGGCACGAGCGCCGACGGACTCGATCCGGTCGATGACGGCCTGGACCTGGTCCTCGGTCGCCGTCGCCTTCATCACGATCATCATCTGCTTGCTTCTCCTAGGTTGCTGAAGAGGGTACGCACGACTCGCCGGCGAGGCGCTCGGCCCGGAGGCCCGATGTGGCGGACGGCGCGCCGCGCGCGCCGGCCGAGCGCCTAGCTAAATCGCCAGGTGCGGTAGGAGAAGCGATAGGCGCGAGCGGCCTGCGAGGCGGTGCGATGAGCAGGGCGGTCGGCCATCGGACGACGGTTTGTAGCAGCCTGGCGGGTGAGAGGCAACCGTTGACGTTGCCCGGGCGGCGCTACAGCAGCGCGCCGAGCGCCTCAAGGAAGCGCTCGTTCTCGGCCTGCGTGCCGACCGTTACGCGCAAAGCGCCCTCCCGGCCGAGCGAGGAGCCCGCTCGGACGAGCACGCCGCGCTGGGCGAGCCCCTGCATGATCTCGGGCTCGTCGCGGTCGTCGCCGAGGTCGAACCAGATGAAGTTTGCCTGCGACTCGGCGGGCTCGATGCCGAGCTCGCGGAGGGAGTCCTCGAGCCCGATCCGCTCGGCCAGGTTGCGCTCGACGCGGCGGGCGACCTCGTCCTGGTGGTTGAGCGCCTCGAGCGCGGCGGCCTGGGCGGCCGCGTTGCAGAAGAACGGCTGGCGGACCTGGTCGACGGCCGTGCGGAACTCCTCGGACCCGCACAGCGCGTAGCCGACCCGCAGGCCGCAGAGCCCGTACACCTTCGAGAACGTGCGCAGGAGCACGAGGTTCGGGTGGCGGTCGAGCAGGTCGACCGACTCGTCGGGATCCTGCATGACGTTGAACTCGCAGTAGGCCTCGTCGAGGATCACGCACACGTGCCGGGGCACGTCGTCGACGAACGCCGCGATCTCGTCGAACGGCAGCGCCGTCGAGGTCGGGTTGTTCGGGTTGCAGACGATGGCCAGGCGGGTGGCGACGGTGATCTCGCGCCGCATCGCCTCGAGGTCGTGGCGGTGGTCGGCGCCGACCGGCACCTCGAGCGCGCGCGCCCCCGAGGCGGCCGCCAGGTGCGGGTAGACGGAGAACGACGGCCACGCGTAGACGAGCTCCGCACCCGGCTCCAGCAGCGCGTCGCCGGCGGCGAGCAGGATGTCGCACGAGCCGTTGCCGATCGCGATCCGCCCGGCCGGCACACCGTGGCGGTCGGCGAGCCTGCGGCGCAGCGCCGAGTTCGTCGGGTCCGGATAGCGGTTGAGGCCCGACAGCACGCGCGTGATCGCCTCGATGACCGCGGGGACCGGCGGGTACGGCGACTCGTTGGAGGCGAGCTTGGCGATCGGGCCCTCAGAGGCGTAGCCGTCGGCGGCCGGGTAGGCCGGGATGCGCCGGACCTTGCTGGCGAACTCGAGAGCCATGGCGGGCAGGTTACTGAGCGCCCTCGAGGTCGAGCCGCAGCTTTCGCGCCTCACCGAGGTACACATGCTGGGGATCGACGCCGACCGGCGGATAGCAGTGCATGAGCACGCGGATCACGCGCGGGAGCGCGCCCGGCACGGGGATCTCGCGGGCGCACAGCAGCGGCACGCGGCTGAGCCCGATCTGGCGGGCGGCGACGGCCGGGAACTCCGCGTCGAGGTCGGCCGTGAGCGTGAAGATGCAGCTCACGATCGCATCGGCGTCGAGCCGGTTGCGGGCGAGCAGCTCGTCCATCAGCTCGCCCGTGGCCTCGAGGATCGCGTCCGCCTCGTTGGCCTCGACCGTGGTGGCGCCGCGGAGCGCGATCAGCCGCATGGGGCGGGCATTGTGTCAGCGGCCGGCGCGGCGCAGCTTCTCGATCTCGACGGCGGTCAGCCGCCGGTGGCGCCCTTCCTCGATCCCACGGAGCCAGAGCGGCCCGAACCGCACGCGCTCGAGCGCGACCACCGGATGGCCGACGGCCTCCAGCATCCGGCGCACCTGCCGCTTGCGCCCCTCGTGGATCGTGATCTCCACACGGTCGGGAGCGAGGCGCTTGGCGCGCGCGGGCGCCGTCCGCCCGTCGTCCAGCTCGACACCCGCGCGCAGCGCGCGCAGCGCCTCCTCCTTCACGGGCGCACGGCGGACCTTCGCGTGGTAGGTGCGGGGGACCTCGAACGACGGATGGGTGAGGCGGTGGGCGAGCTCGCCGTCGTCGGTGAGCAGGATCAGCCCGGTCGTGTCGGCGTCGAGGCGGCCGACGGGGTACAGGCGGCGGGCGCTCGGCACGAGCGACACCACGGTCGGCCGGCCCTGCGGATCGCTGGCCGTCGAGACCACCCCGCGCGGCTTGTTCACCGCGTAGACGGCGCGCTGGCCAGTCGACACCCGGACCGGCTTGCCGTCGACCTCCACCGGCAGTCTGCCGTCGACGTCGCGAGCCGGGTCGCGCACCGTCTCGCCCCCGACCCGCACCCGGCCGGCGAACACGATCGCCTCGGAGGCGCGGCGCGAGGCCACGCCGGCGTGGGCGAGATACTTGGCCAGACGCATGGGCGTCTGACCCTAGACCGCGCGGCCAAGTACCGAGATCGAGCGACCGCGAAGCGTCGCGGCGACGAGCCCCCTGGGCGAGGCAGAGCGAGGCGCACGACGGTGCCACCATACGGCCCGTGGACCTCAGCCTTCTCGACGCCGCCCTCGACGCCGCCGGCCAGCCCGCGTTCCGCGCCCGCCAGGTGTGGAGCTGGACCGCGCGCGGCGCCGCCGGCTACGACGAGATGACCGACCTCCCGGCGGCCCTGCGCACGCGGCTGGCGGGAGAGGTGCCGTTCTCCAGCCTCCGGGCGGTCGACGAGGCGCATGCGGCCGACGGCACCGTCAAGACCCTCTTCAACACCCACGACGGGCGGCCGGTCGAGGCCGTGCTGATGCGCTTCCGCGACGGCCGCCGCTCGGTCTGCGTTTCCTCCCAGTCCGGCTGCCCGCTGACGTGCACGTTCTGCGCCACGGGGACGATGAGGTTCGGTCGCAACCTCACGGCCTCCGAGATCCTCGACCAGGTGCTGCATTTCCGCCGCATCGAGCCGGTCGACCACCTGGTGTTCATGGGGATGGGCGAGCCGATGATGAACCTGGACCACGTGCTCGGCGCCGCCCGCCGGCTGCCCGACATCGGCATCACCCACCGCCGCACGACGATCTCGACCGTCGGTTGGGTCCCCGGCGTCCGGCGCCTGACCGAGTGCGACCTCCCGATCCGGCTCGCGTTCTCGCTCCACGCCCCCGACGGCGACCTGCGCTCGCGGATCATGCCGGTCAACGACCGCTACCCGATCGCGGAGGTGCTCGAGGCGTGCGAGGCGTACTACGCCCGGCGCCGCCGGCGCGTGTTCATCGAGTACGTGATGCTCGCCGGTGTCAACGACACCCACGCCCAGGCCGTCGCGCTCGCCCAGCTCCTCGACGCACGCGTGTTCAAGGTCAATCTCATCCCGTACAACCCGACCGGGATGTACGACGGGTCGTCGCCGGCCGCCATCGCCGCGTTCCGCGCGGTTCTGGAGGCGCACGGACTGCGCTCGACCGTGCGGCTGACGCGGGGGCGCGACATCGCCGCCGCCTGCGGCCAGCTCGCTGCTTAACCCGCGCGCTGCTCGCCCGCCCGCAAGAGCCGATCGCGGAGCGCGGCCTCGTCCTCCGGGCTCGGATCCCATTGCGCCGGATCGGGCAGGTCGTCGAGCGACGGCAGGCCGAACAGCCTCAGGAACAGCGGCGTGGTGCGGTAGAGCACGGCGCCGAACTGCGAGCGGCCGGACTCCTCGATCAGGCCGCGCTCGACGAGCGCGGCGGTCGCGGACTCGGACGCCACGCCGCGGATGCGGGCGACCTCGGGGCGTGAGACCGGCTGCAGGTAGCCGACGATGGCGAGCGTCTCGGCCTGGGCTGCGGTGAGTGCGGACGTGCGCGGGCGGGCCAGCAGGCGACGGGCGGCCTCCTCGGCGTCGGGGTGCGAGGCGAGCGCCCAGCCCCCGGCCACCTCGCGCAGCACGACGCCGCGGCCCTCGAGCGTCTCCCCCAGCGCGCCGAGCGCCGAGCGCACGGCCTCCTCGCCCACCTGCAGCGCGTCGGCCAGCTCCTCCTCGGTCACCGGCTCGGGTGCGAGGAAGAGCAGCGCCTCGACCTGGTGAGAAAGCCCGGTCACGCAGGCCCCCGCACGGTGATCGGCCCGAACGGCTCGGCCTGCTCCCACGCGGCCTCCCCGCGCTTGTAGAGCTCGAGCAGCGCGAACAGCGTGACCGCGACCGTGACGCGGTCGGCGCCGTCGACGGCCTCGTCGAACGAGAACCGCCCGCTGCGCCGCGCGAGCAGCATCCGCAGGTGCGCCAGCCGCTCGGCCACCGAGACGCGCGGACCCGCGATGTGGCGCAGGTCGAGCGGCGGCGGCGTCCGCAGCAGCGACCCGATCGCCTGGCCCAGGACGGCCGGGTCGTACGCCCGCTCGGCGGCCTCCACGGACACCTGCCGCAGCGCGGGCGGGAGCGGCGCCACGCGATCGAGGAAAGCCTGCCCGTGCGCGTGCCCGGCGCCCATCCAGCAGCCGGCGCCGCGGAAGCGCGCGTACTGCAGCAGCCGCTCGAGCAGCTCCTCGGCCGCTTCCGCGGGCCCCAGCTCGTCGAGGTCCTCGGGGAGCTCCTCACCCGGGAGCATGAGCCGGGACTTGAGCTCGAGCAGCGCGGCGATCAGCACGAGGAACTCGGTCGCGGCCTCGAGGTCGAGCTCCCCCTCAGCCTCGAGGTGGTCGACGTACGCGAGCACGATCTCGGCCAGCTCGACCTCCAGCAGGTCGAGCTCCTCGCGGAGGACGAGCGAGAGCAGCAGGTCGAACGGGCCCGCGAAGACGTCGAGGTCCAGCTCAAGCCGGTGGGCGACCGTTGCCATCGCCCGGACAGGCTAGGGACCGCCCCCGACGGAGCCCCGCAATTCCCGCGAAACGGTGCGGCGCGGCCCGACGCCCATGGCCTCGCGGACATCGGCCAGCGTCCCGCTGGAGATCTCGCGCGCCTTGGCGGCGCCGCCTTCCAGGATCCGCTCGAGCTGGGCCTCGTCGTCGCGCAGCTCGTGGTAGCGCTCGCGCACGGGCGCCAGCCAGGCGACCACCGCGTCGGCGACCGCGGTCTTGAAGTCCCCGTACCCCGAGCCCGCGAACTCCGCCTCGATCGCCTGCGGGGTCGTGTCCCGCGCCACCGCGAGGATCTCGATCAGGTTCGAGATCCCGGGCTTGTCGTCGCGGCGCACGATCTCGCGCCCCGAGTCGGCGACCGCGCGCTTGAACTTCCGCCTGATCGTGTCCGGGTCGTCGAGCACGTACACCGTGCCCTGCTCGGACCCGCCCGTGGTCGACATCTTGCGCTCGGGGTACTGCAGGTCGGACACGCGGGCGCCGACCTCGGGGATCCGCATCTCGGGCACCACGAGCACCTCGCCGAAGCGGTTGTTGAAGCGTTCCGCGGTCCGCCGCATGAGCTCGAGGTGCTCGCGCTGGTCCTCGCCCACCGGCACTTCGTTGGCGCGGTACGCGAGTACGTCGGCGGCCTGCAGGACGGGGTAGTAGAGCAGCCCGGCGGACACGAGCTCGCGCTGCGACGCCGACTTGTCGCGGAATTGGTGCATGCGGTTGAGCTCGCCCAGCGGCGTGACGCTGGAGAGTAACCACGCCAGCTCGGTGTGCTCGGCCACGTCGCCCTGGCGGAAGAGGATGCAGCGGTCGGGATCCAGCCCCGAGGCGATGAGGATGGCCGCCGTGTCGAGCGTGCGCTCGCGCAGGCCCTCCGGCTCGTACGGGACGGTGACCGCGTGCAGGTCGACGATGCAGTAGATCGCCAGGTCGGCACGGTCCTGCCCCGCGACGTACTGGGTGATCGCGCCGATGTAGTTGCCGAGGTGCTTGGCGCCCGTCGGCTGGATGCCGGAGAAGATGATCACCGTGGGTGCCAGTCTAGGCTGGCAACGGCGCCGCAGACGACGAGATCCCCTCCCACGGGTCTCCACGCGCCTCGAGCCGCCCTGGCACGGTCGCGAGCGTCCACCGGCGGGGATGCAGCTCCGGGTCCTCGAGCTCGTCCCAGCTCAGCGGAGTCGCCACCGGAGCGCCCGGCTTGGCGCGTACCGCGTACGGCGCCACCGCGGTCTGCGCGTACGTGTTCCGGGCCGCGTCGACCAGCACTCGCCCGCCGCGGCCCGCCTTGCGCCACGCGGTGGTGAGCTCGTCCGCGCGGCGGGCGGCGACCTCCTCGGCGAGCTCGCCGGCCACCGCGCGCACGCGGTCGGAGTCGTGCCGCCGGCGCAGGGGAGCGACGACGTGCAGCCCGCGCGAGCCGGAGGTCATGACGAATGGCTCGAGCCCCTGCTCGCGCAGGATGTCGCCGCACACGAGCGCACCCGCGCGGATGGCGGGGAAGTGGCCGTCATCCGCGTCTGGCGGGTCGAAGTCGAACACGAGCCGGTCGGGATGGTCGGGCCGGTCCGCGCGGCTCGTCCAGACGTGCGGCGTGATGCAGTTCTGGTTGGCCAGCCAGACGAGCGTGGCCGGCTCGCCGCCCACCACGTGTTGCACGCTCCCGCCGCGACGCCGCGAGACCTCGACGCGGCGCACCCACTCCGGCGCTCCCTTCGGGATCGCCTGCTGGACGACGACCGGGTCGTCGATGCCGGTGTTCCAGCGCCACAGGTTCATCGGCCGGTCGCGCGTGTGGGGCACCATCGCCGGCGCCACCGCCGCGTAGTACTCCGCTAGGTCCGCCTTGGTGATGCCATCGTCCGGGAACAGCACCTTCCCCGGGTTCGAGATCCGCACGTTCCGGCGGCCGGCGCGGATCTGGATGTCGGTCGCCACGGATCACGGTGTACCACGGGGGCGCCGGGTCCGAGCAGGCTGCCCGACGCCCGACGGCCCCCCACCCCTCACCACTGGAAACGGCGCGTCACCGAACATTGACGAGGTGGCTGCCCGTACCACTGCCTAGTCTCCCGCCGCACCAACGGACGCATGGTCGCCCACATGGGCGGCGGCGGCGGTCGATGGGAGTCTGCGCAGCATCGCCGGACCTCTCCCGACCCCCCTCTCGGAGGAACTCCCCCACATGCAGCCACGCAACCTCGCGGCGCGCGCCGGTAGATGGAGCGCGCAGCACCGAAAGACTGCCATCCTCGGCTGGATCGCCTTCGTCGTGCTGGCGACCTTCCTGGGCTCCAGCATCGGCCAGCAGAATCTCAAGTCGGCCGAGATGGGCAACGGCGACTCGAAGCGCGCCGAGCTGATCGTCGACGCCGCCGGCTTCCCCAAGACCGCCGGCGAGCAGGTGCTCGTGCAGGGCAAGGGCTCGGTCAAGGCCGATGATCCTCAGGTCACCGCCGCTGTCACCGATGTCGTCAATCGCCTCGAGCGGATCGACGGCGTAACCGAGATCGAGAGCCCGCTCGCGGCGGAGCACCGCCACGACACGATCTCGAAGGACGGCCGCTCGGTCGTCGTGAACTTCAGCCTCCCGGGCACCGGTGACGAGGAGGATCAGGAGGCCCTCGCCAAGCAGGCCGAGGCGCCGCTCGCCGCCGTCGCCGCGGTCCAGAAGTCCCACCCCGAGCTTCGCGTCGAGGAGTACGGCGCCGCTTCCGAGCGTCACGCGCTCAACGACACGGAAGCCGCCGACGAGGCGCGCTCCATGCAGCTCTCGATGGGCGGCACGCTGCTCATCCTCCTGATCGCCTTCGGCGCAGCCGTCGCCGCCGGCGTCCCGCTGCTCCTCGGCCTCACCTCCGTCGGTGCCACCATCGGCCTGCTCGGCCCGGTCAGCCAGCTGTCCGGCCTTCATCCCGCGGTCGCCCAGGTCGTGCAGCTCGTCGGCCTCGCAGTCGGCGTCGACTACGCGATGTTCTACCTGCGGCGCATGATGGAGGAGCAGGACAAGGGCCGGTCGCCTGAAGCCGCGCTCGACGTCGCCGCCGCCACCTCTGGCCGCGCCGTGCTGATCTCGGGCTTCACCGTCATGGCGGCCATGGCCGGCATGTTCTTCTCCGGCAACCCGATCTTCACGTCGTTCGGCATCGGCACCATCCTCGTCGTCGGCGTCGCCGTGCTCGGGTCGCTCACCGTGCTCCCCGCGATGCTGTCGTACCTCGGCCAGAAGGGCTGGCTCGAGAAGGGCCGCGTGCCCTACGTCGCCAAACGCCGTCACCGCAACGGCGGCGAGTCCCGCATGTGGAGCGCGATCCTCGACCGCGTCCTCAAGCGCCCGCTCGTCTCGGCGATCGCCGCCGGCGGCATCCTCGTCGCGCTGTCGGTCCCGGCGCTGGGCATGCAGTTCAAGGAGCCCGGCACCGAGGGTATGTCCCGCAGCGAGCCGGTCATGCAGACGCTCGACCGCATCGACGCGGCGTTCCCCGGCGGAACGGTGCCCGCGATCACCGTCATCAAGGCCAAGGACGTCACGACGCCCGAGGTCAAGGCCGCCATCGCCGACCTGCAGGACAAGGCGATCGCGACCGGCAAGCTGTCCGAGCCGGCGTTCGTCGACATCAGCCCGGATAAGACCGTCGCCCAGGTCGGGCTCGCGGTCGACGGCAAGGGCACCGACGCCGCGTCCGAGCGCTCGCTCGAGGCGCTGCGCGAGGACGTGGTCCCCGCGACCGTCGGCAAGCTCGCCGGTGCGGAGGTCGCGGTCGGTGGCATGACGGCCGGCTCGAAGGACTTCCTCGACACGATGAAGTCGCACCTGCCGATCGTGTTCCTGTTCGTGCTCTCGATGGCCTTCATCCTGCTGCTGGTCACGTTCCGCTCGATCGTGGTCCCGATCAAGGCGATCATCCTCAACCTGCTGTCGGTCGGCTCGGCCTACGGCATCCTGACCCTGGTGTTCCAGGACGGGCACGGTGAGAAGCTGCTCGGCTTCGAGTCGGTGGGCGGCATCGCCCCGTGGCTGCCGCTGTTCCTCTTCGTGATCCTGTTCGGCCTCTCGATGGACTACCACGTGTTCGTCCTGAGCCGGGTCCGCGAGGCAGTCGACCGCGGGATGTCCACGGAGAAGGCCGTCGCGCACGGCATCAAGAGCACCGCGGGCATCATCACGAGCGCCGCCGCCGTGATGGTCATCACGTTCGCGATGTTCGCGACGGGCAGCGATCAGGCGATGAAGCAGCTCGGCGTCGGCCTCGCCGCCGCCATCCTCATCGACGCCACGCTGGTCCGGGCCGTCCTGCTCCCGGCGACGATGAAGCTCCTCGGCAAGCGCAACTGGTACCTGCCGAAGGGCCTGCACTGGCTGCCGAAGTTCGAGCACGAGCCGCAGGTCGCGCCCGCCTGAGGTAATCAAGGCGCTCGCATGAGCGTGCGAATGCGAGCAAGCCGCACTCGATCTCCGGATCGACGGGCCACGGGGCACACGCCCCGTGGCCCGTCGCCGTTAAGGCACGGAGACCGGCACGCCGCGCGTCGCCGACTCGACCGCCGCATGGCACATCGCCAGGCTGCGGAGGTTGTCGTGGCACTCACCGGCCGGAGTGCGGCCGGTGCGGAGGGCGGCGACAAAGTCGGCCAGCGCGTCCTCCAGCCCCGGGAACCGCTCCGGGCCGCGTATGCGGCCGCGCGCGGGCGGCACCGCGACCACGCCGTCGCCTTCCACCTGCGGGGCGGCGCCGTCGCCCGCCCACGTCGCGGAGCCCCGCTCGCCGACCGCGCGCCAGGCGCCGGTCCACGACGTGCGGAACCCCTCCGCCGCCCAGTTGCCGGTGAACGCAAAGCGCAGGCCGCCGCTCATCCGGAACACCGCATGCGCGGCCGCCGGCCCGGCGTACCAGCTCCACGGCGGGTTGTACGCGTCGCAGAAGACCGAGACAGGCTCGGCGCCCGTGATCGCCCGCGCGCCGTCGAAGAGGTGGATCGCCATGTCGAGCAGCAGCGGCTGCGGGAACGTGTTCAGGAAGCGCGAGTCCGGCACGCGGTGGGCGATGTGGAACTCGCACGTGAGCGTCGAGAGCGGCCCGAGCTTCGCGACGGTGTCGCGAAACGCGACGAGCTCGGGCATATAGCGCCGGTTCTGGCTGACCATGACGAGCCGGCCGGTGCGATCGGCGGCGGCGACGATCGCCTCGGCCTCGGTGAGCGACGCGGCCAGCGGCTTCTCGGTGAGCACCGGCACGCCCCGCTCCAGGGCGGCGATCGTCGTGTCGCGATGGGCGCCGGGCGAGGTGACATTGACGAAGAAGTCGGGCTGGAGATCGGCGAGCAGGCGCTCGAGCGAGGCGTCCACCGGCAGCCCGTCCACGCCGAGCGCGGCGACCGCTGCCCGAGCCCGGTCCCGCTCGAGGTCGACCCAGCCGACGAGCTCGGCGTCGGCGCTCTCGACCAGCTCGCGCGCCCAGTACGGCCCGAGCAGGCCGGCGCCCGCGACAATCCCCCGCAGCGGCGCCGTCACGTCGCCCGGCCCGCCCACAGGACGGCGTTGGCGATCACGCGCCGGATGTCGGGGTGGTGGTAGACCGGGTAGTCCTGGTCGCCGGGACTGAAGTAGAAGATCCGACCCGCGCCGCGCTTGAAGCAGCAGCCGCCACGGAAGACCTCGCCGCCGGCGAACGAGCTGATGAAGACGAGCTCGTCGGGCGCCGGGATGCCGAACGGCTCGCCGTACATCTCCTGCGCCTCGATGACGATCGGCTGCGGCACGCCGGCGGCGATCGGATGGGCGGGGTCGACCGTCCACACGAGCTCCCGCTCGCCCTCGTTGCGCCACTGCAGGTCGCACGACGTGCCGAGCAGGCGCTTGAAGACCTTCGCGTAGTGGGCGGAGTGCAGCACGAGCAGGCCGGTGCCGCCGAGCACCGCCTGGTGGACGCGGTCGACGACCGCGTCCTCGACCGCGTCGTGGGCCGCGTGACCCCACCACGTGAGCACGTCGGTCTCGGCCAGGATGTCGGCGGTGAGCCCGTGCTCGGGCTGCTCGAGCGTCGCCGTGTGCACCTGCGCGCCGTCGCCGAGCAGCTCGGCGATGCCGGCGGCGACGGCCGCGTGCATGCCGTCCGGGTAGATCGCGCGCACCGTGTCCTCGGTGCGCTCGTGGACGTTCTCGCCCCAGACGGTGACGCGCAGCGGATCCGTCACAGCGGCTGGCGGATGACCGGGCGCTTGGCCGCGCCGGCCTCGTCGAGCCGCCGCACCGGCGTCGTGTGCGGCGCCTCCTTGGCGATCGACGGATCCTCGGCCGCCTCACCGAGGATCTCGGCGATCGCCTCGGCGAACGCGTCGAGCGTCTCGCGGGTCTCGGTCTCCGTCGGCTCGACGAGCAGCGCCTCGTCCACGAGCAGCGGGAAGTAGACGGTCGGCGGGTGGAAGCCCTTGTCGAGCAGCCGCTTCGCGAGGTCCGCCGTGCGGATGCCGAGCGCCTTCTTCATCGGCCCGCCGGTGAGCACGAACTCGTGCATGCAGGTGCGGTCGAAAGCCGGCGGCAGGTGCTCGCCGCACAGGTCCCGCAGGCGGGCCATCAGGTAGTTCGCGTTGAGGACCGCGGTGTCGGAGACGTCGGCCAGCCCGTCGGCGCCGAGCGAGAGGATGTACGCGTAGGAGCGCACGAAGACGCCGAAGTTGCCCTGGAAGCCGCGCAGGCGCCCGATCGACTGCGGCCGGTCGAAGTCGAGGTCGAAGCGCCCGTCCTCGTGCCTCACGACCTGCGGCCGGGGCAGGAACGGCTCGATCCGGTCGGAGACGGCGATCGGCCCCGCCCCGGGCCCGCCGCCGCCGTGCGGCTGCGTGAAGGTCTTGTGCAGGTTGTAGTGGACGATGTCGAACCCCATGTCGCCCGGCCGCGCGCGGCCCATGACCGCGTTGAGGTTCGCGCCGTCGTAGTAGAGCGTCGCGCCCACGTCGTGCACCACGCGGGCGATCTCCTCGATGTTGCGATCGAAGACGCCGAGCGTGTTCGGGTTCGTGAGCATGAGCGAGGCGACGTCGTCGTCGACCTTGCTCCGCAGGTCGTCGACGTCCACGCCTCCCTCGTCGTCGGTTCCGACCTTGACAACCTCGTAGCCGGCCATCGTCACGGTCGCCGGGTTGGTGCCGTGCGCCGTGTCGGGCGTGAGGATCCGGTGGCGGTCCTCACCGCGGGCCTCGTGGTACGCGCGGGTGAGCAGCACGCCCGCCAGCTCGCCCTGCGAGCCGGCCGCCGGGTGCAGCGAGACATGCGGAAGCCCGGCGATCTCGGCCAGCGCCCGCTGGAGCTCCCACATCAGCTGCAGGGCGCCCTGTGCCCGCGCAGGCGCCTGCAGCGGATGCAGGCGCGCGTGGCCCGGGAGCGCGGCGACGCGCTCGTGCAGCTTCGGGTTGTGCTTCATCGTGCACGAGCCGAGCGGATAGAAGCCCTTGTCGAGGTGGAAGTTCTGGGTCGAGAGCGTCGTGTAGTGCCGTACGATCTCGGGCTCGGCCAGCTCCGGGAGCTTCGGCGGCTCGGCGCGCCGGAAGCGCTCGGGGAGCACGTCCTCCTCGTGCGGAACGTCGAACTCGGGCGGCGTGAACGCCCGCCGACCCTCCACCGACTTCTCGAAGATCGTCGCCGTCATGCGTGGACCGTCTCCCGCTCGGCGGCCACGGCGGCGCCCAGCACCTTGACCAGGCGGTCGATGTCGGCGCGGCTGCGCTGCTCGGTGATCGCCACCAGCAGGCCGTCCTCGTACTCCTCGAGCTCGACCCCGAGCGGGTGCCCGGGGTTGACGCCCCGCTCGGCGCAACGCTCGATCACGCGGTCGACGGGCGCAGCGAGGCGCACGGCGAACTCGCGCACGACCGGCTGGTCGTGCAGCGCCTCCACGCCGTCGAGCGCCGTCAGCGCCCGGCGCGCGTACGCCGTGCGCTGGAGCAGCAGCTCGCCGAGCTCGACGATTCCCTGCTTGCCGAGCCACGAGAGGTAGATCACGCCGGCCAGCGCGTTCAGCGTCTGCGCGGTCGTGATGTTGTGCGTCGCCTTCTCGCGCCGGATGTGCTGCTCGCGGGTCTGCAGCGTAAGCACGAAGCCGCGCTTGCCGTCGACATCCGTCGTCTCGCCGGCGATGCGGCCCGGCATGCGCCGCAGGAAGCGCTCCTGGGCGGCGAAGAAGCCGAACGACGGGCCGCCGAAGTCGAGCCGGTTGCCGAGCGGCTGGCCCTCCCCCACCGCGATGTCGACGTCGAAGTCGCCCGGCGGGCGCAGCACGCCGAGCGTCATCGGGTCGCACTGCACGACCAGCAGAGCGCCGGTCTCGCGAGCGATCGGGGCGAGCGCCTCGACGTCCTCGACCGCGCCGAGGAAGTTCGGCTGCTGGAGAAAGACGGCCGACACGTCGTCCGAGACGGCCTCGCGCAGCGCACCGGCGTCGGTCACGCCGCCGCTCAGGGGGATCTCCTCGACGCTCGTGCCGTAGCCGTGGCTCGTGGTCGCCAGCGCCTCGCGCGAGTGCGGATGCAGGCCGCGGGAGACGAGGAAGCGCGGCCGCTTGTTCTCCTGGCGGGCGAGCCAGCCTGCCGAGGCGACCGCCGACGGCGCCTCGTAGAGCGTGGCGTTCGAGACCGGCAGGGCGGTCAGCTCGCTGATCGCCGTCTGGTACTCGAACATGACCTGCAGCGTGCCCTGGGAGACCTCGGGCTGGTACGGCGTGTACGGCGTCAGGAACTCAGAGCGCGAGATCAGCGCGTCGACCAGCGCGGGCACGTAGTGGTCATACATGCCCGCGCCCAGGAACGAGATCTCGTCGTCGGTGGAGACGTTCCGCGCCGCGAGCGCGCGCAGGTGGGCGTACACCTCCTGCTCCGGCTTGCCGGGCGGCAGGTCGATCGGCCGGTCCAGGCGCACCGACGCCGGGATGTCGGCGAACAGCTCGTCGATCGAGGCCGCGCCGATGCGCTCGAGCATCGCCTTGCGGTCGGCGTCGGTGGCGGAGGTGTAACGGCTCAACTCAGGCTGCCCTCGTACGTCTCGCGGTCCAGCAGGTCGTCCACCTCGGATACGTCCGACAGGCGGACCCTGACCAGCCACCCGTCGCCGTAGGGATCCTCGTTGATCTTCTCCGGCGAGTCCGTGAGCAGGGCGTTCACCTCCACGATCTCGCCCGACAGCGGCGCCACGACGTCCGAGACGGCCTTGACCGATTCGATCTCGGCGTACGGCTCGTCCTTGCTGATCGACTTGCCGACCTCCGGCGGCTCGACGAACACCACCTCGCCGAGCTGGTCTTGCGCGTACCACGTGATCCCGAAGGTGGCGACATCGCCGTCGATGCGCGCCCAGTCGTGCTCGGGGTGGTACTTGACGTCGTCGGGGTAGCTCGCGTCGGCCACGTTCAGCGCTCCTTTGTGTACAGCGGCTTGGCCCGCACCTCGGCCTCCCGGGCCCGGCCGCGGACGTCGATCTCGATCGGGGTGCCCGGCTCCGCCTTCTCGGCCGGCACGTATGCCATGCCGATGCCCTGGCCCAGGCAGGGCGACATCGTGCCGGAGGTGACCTCGCCACCACCGACCACCGGGTTGCCCTGGCGGGCGATACCGGGGCTGGTCATCACGAACGGCACGAGCGTCTCGGCGGTGCCGCTCTCCCGCGCTGCGCGCACGGCGTCGGACCCGATGAAGCCCGTGTCCTCCTTGCAACACCAGCCGAGCCCGGCCTCGATCGGGCCGCGCTCCTCAATCAGGTCGTTGCCGTAGAGGTGGAAGCAGACCTCGAGCCGCAGCGTGTCGCGCGCGCCGAGCCCGGCGGGCACGGCGCCGCCTTCGAGGAGGGCATCCCAGACGGCGGGTGCGTGCTGGGGCGCGATCAGGAGCTCGACGCCGTCCTCGCCGGTGTAGCCGGTGCCGCACACGAGCACGTCGGGCGCGCCGGCCACGGTGAGGACGGTGGTCCGGAAGCGGCGCGGCAGCTCGCCGTCCGCAAGCGTGCCGACGAGCGCGCGGGCATCGGGGCCCTGCACGGCGAGCATCGCGTAGTCCGCCAGGCGGTCGTGCAGCTCGACGTCGAAGCCCTCGGCCTGCGCACGCATCCAGGCGAGGTCGCGCTCGTGGTTCGACGCGTTGGTGACGGTCAGGTAGCGGGCGGGCGCGAGGCGGTAGGTGAACAGGTCGTCGAGCACGCCGCCGTCCTCCCGGCACAGCACCGAGTACTGCGCGCCGTCGTCGGCGATCTTCGAGACGTCGTTGGAGAGCACGCGCTGGAGGAACGCCTCGGCGCCGGGGCCCGCGGTCTCCACCTCCCCCATGTGCGAGACGTCGAACACGCCCACGGTGCGACGCACGGCGACGTGCTCCTCGCGGATCCCGGTGTACTGCACCGGCATCTCCCACCCCGCGAACGGCACGAGCCTGGCGCCCGCCGCCACGTGGCGGTCGTAGAGCGGGGTGCGCTTGAGCGTCTCGGCACCGGCGGCCATGCGGGAGCGGACCCTAGCAGCGGGTCCGGGCGCGGTTCGGGGTCTCTCAGGCGGTGGCGTGGAGCACGCGGTGGGCGTGCGCCTCGCACCAGGCTTCGACCACGGCCGGGTCGAACTGGCTGCCCGCGTGACGGCGCAGCTCGGCGAGCGCCTCGTCGGCCGTGCGGGCGGCCTGGTAGGGGCGTCCGGCGATCATCGCGGCGAAGGCATCGGCCACCGCCACGATGCGTGCGCCGAGCGCGATCTGCTCACCCGCCAGCGCGTCCGGGTAGCCCGTCCCGTCCCAGCGCTCGTGGCTCGCGCGCACGAGCCCGGCCACGCGCGTGAGCGCGGGCGCGGCAAGGATGATCCGCTCGCCGATCACCGGGTGGCGGCGGACGAACTCCCACTCCTCCTCGGTGAGCCGGCCGGGCTTGCCCAGGATGGCGTCGGGAATCGCGACCTTGCCGACGTCGTGCAGCTCGCTCGCGTGGCGCACCTGCTCGACCTCGTCGGACGGCAGGCCGAGGGCCTCGGCGGTGTCGGCCGCCAGCGCGACGGTCTCGGCGTGCGACCCGAGCTCGGGATGGCGCTCGGCGAGAGCCCGCAGCAGCACGTCCTTGCTCTGGCGGCCGGCAGACGTGCGGCCCGCGTGCTTGTTGGCGTACATCCGCTGGTCGGCGATCCGCAGCGCCTCGGCGGCCTCGCCGGCCTCGAGCGGCAGCGTGATCGAACCGTGCGAGCAGCCGATCGAGAAGCCGTCGCCCTGCTCGGACAGCGCGGCGGCGGCGCCGAGGACCATCGGCTCGATCGGCTCGCCCGAGGTCTCGAACAGCGCGCAGAACTCGTCGCCGCCCATGCGGAACGCCTGGCCGCGGCCGTCGAGGAAGGCGGCGAGGTTCCCGCCGAGGCGGACGAGCAGCGTGTCGCCGGCCGGATGGCCGAAGCTGTCGTTGTACTGCTTGAAGCCGTCGAGGTCGAAGAGCACGAGCACGAGCGGGCGCTCGGGACGGGCGTCCGTGAGCCGCGCGTCCAGCGTGCGGCTCAGCGCGCGGCGGTTGCCGAGGCCGGTGAGGACGTCGGTGAGCGCCTCGTCGCGCGAGGTGCGGAGCATGGCCACGTTCTCGCCGAAGGTCAGCGTGGCGCGCGCCATGACCGCGACGAGCGACGCCGCCGCCAGGCCGATGGCGAGCGCGTTGAGGCCGGTGAACCCGCCGTAGACGAGCAGCGCCAGGCCGATGAAGCCGAACGCGAGCGGCACGGCGATCACGCGCAGGCGCTCCTCGGCCGGCTGCGTGTCGCGCGGCGCGGGCCGCTGCCACGCGGCGGCGGCGATCAGCGTCAGCCCGACCCACCAGCCCGCGTCGAACCAGCCGCCCGCCTCGTAGGTCCCGGCCGAGGCCTTGACGAGATAGAGGGAGTCCGCGAGCCAGAATGTCGTGAGGCCGGCGGCGACCAGCACCCACGTACGGTCGAGGCGCCACCCGGTGCTCGCCAGCGCGCCGACGGCGAGCCCGAGCAGCACGAGGTCGAGCAGCGGGTAGGCCAGGCCGGTGGCGACGGCCAGCGGCGCCCCCTCGACGGTGTCGAGCACGGTCTCGAACACGATCGCGCCACTGAGCGCGGCGACGGCGAGCGCGGCGATGACGCCGTCGATCACGAAGCGGCGCGGCATCCCGCGGGCGCGGGAGCGGAGCAGGGCGATCGAGCCCGCCAGCACGAGCGGCGGGAACAGGAGGAAGCCGGCGTCGGCCGGCGAGGGCAGCGGCGGCGACGCATCCGTCCAGAGGAACGACGTGTAGTAGATCTCGCCGAGCGACCAGGCGAGCAGGCCGGCCCCCATCAGCGCCCATGCGATCCGCTCCGGCCCGCGGGGCACGGACGGCACGCGCGCGAAGCAGATGGCCACGGCCGTCACGAGCACGATGTCGTGCGCGAAGCGCGAGAAGACCGGGCCTGCGTCGAGCTCCGGCGCGACGACGACCTTCAGCAGGTACGCGGACACCCACACGGCGATCGCCGCGAAGAGCAGCCGTATCGGGCGCGGGGCAGTCATTACCGGCTCTTATCGGCCGGGTGCCTGCCGCGCCTGAGGAATGTCGCTCGATTACCTCAAAAACGGCGGGATATCGAGCTCGTCGTCGCCGATCTCAAGCGAGGAGCGCTGGCGGTCGTCGATCCGCGGTCCGCGGTCCCGCGGGCCGCGCTCGCGCTCGGCGCGCGTGGCGCGAAGGCCGGCGCGATCGAACCCGGTGGCGATCACCGTCACGCGGATCTCGTCGCCCAGCGCGTCGTCGATCACGGCGCCGAAGATGATGTTCGCGTTCGCGTCGGCCGCCGAGTGGATGATCTCCGCCGCCTCGTTGACCTCGAACAGCCCGAGGTCCTTGCCGCCGGTGATGTTGAGCAGGATGCCGCTGGCGCCCTCGACCGACTCCTCGAGCAGCGGCGACGACACCGCGGCCTTGGCCGCCTCGGCAGCGCGCGACTCGCCGGTCGCCTGCCCGATGCCCATCAGCGCCGAGCCGGCGTCCTGCATGATCGTGCGCACGTCCGCGAAGTCGAGGTTGATGAGGCCCGGGATCGTGATCAGGTCCGTGATGCCCTGGACGCCCTGCCGGAGCACGTTGTCGGCCTCGCGGAAGGCGTCGAGGATGCTCGTGCGGCGCTCGACGATCGAGAGCAGGCGCTCGTTCGGGATCACGATCAGCGTGTCGACCATCTCTCGGAGGCGGTCGATGCCCTCCTGCGCCTGGCGGGCCCGCTGGGAGCCCTCGAACTCGAACGGGCGCGTGACGACCCCGACGGTCAGTGCGCCGATCTCGTTCTTGGCGATCTCGGCGATGACCGGCGCGGCGCCGGTACCGGTGCCGCCGCCCTCGCCAGCGGTGACGAAGACCATGTCCGCGCCCTTGAGCGCCTCCTTGATCTCGTCGCGCGACTCGGCGGCGGCGCCCTGGCCGATCTGCGGGTTGGCGCCGGCGCCCAGCCCCTTGGTGAGCTGGTGGCCGATGTTGAGCTTGATGTCGGCGTCCGTCATCTGGAGCGCCTGGTTGTCGGTGTTGCACGCGATGAACTCGACGCCGGAGAGCCCGGCATCGATCATCCGGTTCACGGCATTGGTTCCGGCGCCGCCGACGCCGACGACCTTGATGACTGCGAGATAACTTCCAGCTTCCATGGTGTTCCGTCCGGACCTCTACTTATAGTTGAGCGTTCGCGGACGCTCGGTCAGGGGCGCGGATTGTGGCACGTTACGGCGGCTTCCTGCCCGAAGTCAAAGAAACGCAACCCCCGCAAGTCCCCTTGCAGAGCGCCAAACTCTCGACCTTGAATCGAGAGTTGCCTCATTCTCACCCTACGGTTGAGGCTTGAGCGTAGGGGTCGGCGACCTCACGGTTGAGGGGTGACCGGCGCGGTTTCAGGGCCAGCCGTCTGAGGCGTGGGCTCGGGGGTCTCCTGCGGGACGGGACCGAGGCCTCCGGCGGCGACGCGGCCGACCACGCGGAGGTCGAGATAGGTCGCGCCGGCGGCGCTCGGCGCGGCGAGCACACGGGCGGCGGCGGCCCATTTCGCGGCGGCATCGTCGCCGCTGCCGAAGACGAGCGGCGGGCCGTCGCGGAGGTCGGCGGTCAGTCCTTCGGGGCCGAAGTCGATCGTTTCGGCGCGCTCGCGCAGCTCGCGCGGCGCGGCGGCGGCGACGGCCACCGCGGCGCGCCTGCGCTCATCGGTGACCCGCCGGCCCCCGGGGACGGGCTCGTCGATCGAGGGCAGCGTGGGGTCGGCCTGCACGCCGGTGAGGACCACCCCGTCGGCCGAGACCGGCGTGCGGCGGCCTTCGGTCCCCAGCGCCGCGACCGGCCGGCGTTCGAGCACGCGGATGCGCAGCCCGTGCGGCAGGTCGCGCTCCACCTGGAGGCGCGCGACCGACCGGTACGGCGCGACCGCCTCGTCGAGCACGTCCCCGCGGACGCGCAGCGTGGTCATGTTGCGGGCGGCGTTCTCGAGCGCGGCCCGGACCGCCTCCCCCTCGCTCGTCGTCGTCCCGGTCACGTGGACCTCGGTCACCTGGGCGAGCGATGAGTTGCGCGCCCACAACCACCCGCCCGTGAGCAGGCCGGCGACCAGGATCACCGCTAGGAAGCCGCGCAGCGGGGTCATCCCGAGCGCCTTCGACGCGCGGGCTCAGACCCCTCCCGAAGGCGCGACAAGGCGGCGGCCGAGGGCGTCGACGTTCCCCGCTCCGAGGGTGAGGACGAGGTCGCCGGGTCGGAGCTCGGCGCGTAGGAACGCTTCGGCTGCGTCGAAGTCCGGCAGCCAGGCCACCCGGCGGCCCTCGGCGGCATCGGCGGCGGCAGCGGCGACGAGGCGGCCGGTGATGCCGGGGAAGTCCTCGGCGCGCTCGCGCGCGGGGTAGATGTCGATGACCACGACGAGGTCGGCGCGGGCGAGCGCGGCGCCGAACTCGCGGTGCTGGTGGCGCGTGCGGGAGAAGAGGTGCGGCTGGAAGACGGCGACGACGCGGCGCGGCCGGAGCGTCCGCGCGGCGGCGATCGTCGCCCGCACCTCGGTCGGATGGTGGGCGTAGTCGTCGACCACCTGCGCACCGCCCGCGGTCACGCCGAGCCGCTCGAAGCGCCGGCCGGCGCCGCTGAAGTCGGCCAGCGCCGCGGCCGACACCTGCAGATCCGCCCCCGCGAGGCGGCACGCCGCCAGCGCGACGGCAGCGTTGCGCGCGTTGTGGACGCCGGGCACCGGCAGCGCGACCGGCACGCCGTCGAGCGTGAACCGCACGCCGCCGGGCTCGAGCTCCACGTCCTCGGGCCGTGCGACGCTCCCGCGGAAACGCGTGAGCCCCGGCTCGTCGCCGAGCACGACGTGCTCGGCGAGGTCGACGAAGGCGCGGAAGGTGTCGTCGACGTCGCGCTGTGAAGCGTACGTCGCGTGGTGGTCGAGCTCGGCGTTCGTGAGCACCGCGATGGATGGTTCGAGGCGCAGCAGCGAGCGGTCGGACTCGTCCGCCTCGACCACGAGCCACTCCCCCGTCGCCCACCCCGCGTTCGATCCGGTCGAGCGGACCTCCCCTCCGACGAGGTAGCCGGGATCCATGCCGACCCCGCGCAGTGCGTGCACGATCATGCTCGACGTCGTCGTCTTCCCGTGGGTGCCGGTGACCGCGATCGTCGGCCGCAGGCGGGTGATCTCGCCGAGCAGCTCGGCCCGATGGAGCTCGCTCTGGCCGCGCTCGCGCGCGACGACCCGCTCGACGTTGTCGGCCGGGATCGCGCTCGAGACCACGACCTCGGCCCCGCGCGGGACGTTGGCGGCCTCGTGCCCGGCGCGGACCTCGATCCCCGCCTCGCGCAGGTACGGCGAGTCGGCCGCGCGGTCAGAGCCCGTGACCTCGGCCCCGAGCGCCCGCGCCACCCGCGCCAGTCCGCTCATCCCGGCGCCGCCGATGCCGACGAAGTGCAGCCGGCGCCCGGCCCATGGGGTTGCGTCTGACACGGCGGGGGAGCCTAGCCCGCTACGTGACTCCAGCGAGCGTCAACCGCGGCTGGGTAGGGAGGCTGGGAAGCCGGCCGCGGTGTGGGTGCATAACGTCGACGTCGACATGCCCGCGCTCGCGAAGTCGACGTTAGGTGCCCTAGAGGGTGCATTTCGTCGTCGACCTCGCGAGAATCCGCATGACGATGTCGACGAAACGATCCTTCCGCCGCGGCGCCGGCTCCCTCACTCTCCCTACCCGGCGCCGTTGACGTTCGCCCGCGCCACTGCTGACGCCGGCCCGAATAGGCTGCGCCCATGAACGTCACCGGCGTCGACTTCATCACCGTCCCCACCCGCGACTACGACCGCGCGAGCGCGTTCTACGGCGGCACGCTCGGCCTGCCGCTCTCCAAGCGCTGGGGGAGCATGCCGGCCGGCGAGTTCGAGACCGGCACGCTGACGATCGCGGTCATGCAGTCCGACGCCTTCGGGCTGGAGTTCCAGCGGCACACCCACCCGATCGCGCTCCACGTCGATGACGTCGCCGCCGCGCGCGCCGAGCTCGAGGCGGCCGGTGTCGAGTTCGAGGGCGACATCGTCGACAGCGGCGTCTGCCACATGGCGTACTTCGCCGACCCCGACGGCAACGCGCTGATGTTCCACCACCGCTACGCGCCGCCGGCGGGCTAGCCGCCGGCGAGGCGCTCCGCGATCCGGTCGAAGAACTTCCCCCACCCCTGGGCGGCCCGCTCGTAGGCGTCCGGGGGCATCTCGCCGCGCTGCTCGAAGTGCATCTCGGTCCGCTCGTCGCCGAGGTCGAGCAGCACCACGGTGACGACCTCCCAGCGCTCCTCGCTCGGCTGGTCGCAGAGAGTGAAGACCAGGCGCTCCGGCTCCTGGACCTCCCGGTACTCGCCCGTCCAGTGGATCTCGCGGCGGTTCGGGCCGGCGAGCATCGTCAGCCGCAGGCGGCCGCCGGGCTGCACGTCCATGACGACGCTACCGAGCGGGACCTCGGCCTCCGGCCCGCCGAACCAGTCGGCGAACCGCTCTGGCTCGGTCCACTCCTGCCACACCCGCTCACGGGGAGCGTCGAACTCGCGGACCACCTTGAAGCCGTCAGGCATCGTCCCCGCGATCCTCCCCGGTTCGGAGCCGCTCGTCGAGCGCGTCGAAGCTCCCCTCCCAGAAGCCGCGGTAGTCGTCGAGCCATTCTGCGGCCTCCTTCAGGGCCACGCCCCGCAGCCGTGCCGGACGCAGCTGGGCGTTGCGGCCCCGCTCGATCAAGCCGGCGCGCTCGAGCACGCGCAGGTGCTTCGAGACCGCCTGGCCGGTGATCGGGAACGGCTCCGCCAGCTCGTTGACGGTCGCCTCGCCCTGGGCGAGCCGCGCCAGGATGGCGCGCCGTGTGGGATCCGCAAGCGCGGCGAACGTGAGGCTCACCTGGTCGACCGACATATATCCAACTAGCTAGTTGCCCAACCCGACGGTTGTATATGATACCCGCATGGCACGCATCATCGTTACCGAGTTCGTCTCCCTCGACGGCGTCATGGAGGATCCCGGCGGCAGCGAGGACTTCAAGCACGGCGGCTGGAGCTTCAAGTTCGACCGCGGCGACGAGGGCAATCAGTTCAAGGCCGACGAGACCATGAACGCCGACGCCATGCTGCTCGGCCGCAGGACGTACGAGGGCTTCGCGGACGCCTGGCCCCAGCGCGAGGGCGAGTTCGCGGACAAGTTCAACACCATGCCGAAGTACGTCGTGTCCTCGACGCTGCGGGACCCGCAGTGGACCAACACGACCGTCCTCGACGGCGACGTGGCCCAGGCGGTCGCCGAGCTGCGCGACAAGCACGACGGCGACATCATCGTCCACGGCAGCGCCCAGCTCGCGCAGGCGCTGCTCGAGCACGACCTCGTCGACGAGCTACGGCTGATGGTCTTCCCGGTCGTGCTCGGCGCCGGCAAGCGGCTGATGGGCGAGATGAGCGACAAGCGGACGCTGCGGCTCGCCAGCTCGCAGGCGGTCGGCGAGGGCGTCCTGCTGCTGGTGTACGAGCGCTAGCCCGTTTCCTCGCGCGCCCGCTCGGGCAGGGATCGTCCGTGACGGGCGATCGCATCGACCGGGTGGCGCGCGAGGCGTTCGGCTTCGAGGCGCTGCGCCCGGGCCAGCGCGAGGCGATCGAGTCGGTCCTCGCCGGCCGCGACACGCTCGTGGTGATGTCGACGGGCTCGGGCAAGTCGGCGAGCTACCAGATCGCCGGCCTGCTCATCGAGGGCGCGACGGTGGTCGTCTCCCCCCTGATCGCGCTCCAGCGCGACCAGGTCGAGGACCTCGAGGGGCCGTCGGCGGGCGGCGCCGCTCAGCTCAACTCGACCGTACCCGCCGCCGAGCGCGACCGCGCGCTGGCCGAGCTCGCCGAGAACGCGCTCGAGTTCGTCCTCCTCGCCCCCGAGCAGCTCGCCAACGACGAGGTGCTCGCCGAGCTGGCGGTGGCCCGGCCGTCGCTGCTCGTGGTCGACGAGGCCCACTGCATCTCCGAGTGGGGCCACGACTTCCGGCCAGACTACCTGCGGCTGGGCGCGGCCGCGGAGGCGCTGGGCCGCCCGACGATCCTGGCGCTCACCGCGACGGCGGCGCCGCCGGTGCGCGAGGAGATCGTCGAGCGGCTCGGCCTGCGCGATCCGCAGGTGCTCGTGCGCGGCTTCGACCGGCCGAACATCCACCTGGCCGTCGAGCGCTTCCACGGCGCGCAGTCGGCCGACCGCAAGCTGCGAGCGCTGCTCGACGCCGTCGGTGAGGCGCCCAAGCCGGGGATCGTCTACGTCGCGACGCGCCGTCAGGCCGAGGAGGTCGCCGCGGCGCTATGCGAGCGCGCCGTGAGGGCCGCCTCGTACCACGCGGGCATGCGGAGCGCCGAGCGCGACGACGTCCAGGAGCGCTTTATGGACGGCGACGTGGACGCGGTCGTGGCCACCACGGCGTTCGGGATGGGCGTCGACAAGGCCGACGTGCGGTGGGTCTTCCACAGCGAGGTGTCGGAGTCGCTCGACGCCTACTACCAGGAGATCGGGCGCTGCGGCCGCGACGGCGAGCCCGCGCGGGCGCGACTCTTCTACCGCAGCGAGGACGTGGGGCTGCGCCGCTTCTTCTCGGGCAGCGGGCACGTCGCCGTCGACGAGATCGCGCGGGTGCTCGACGCCGTGCGGGCGGCGCGGGGGCCGGTCGACCCCGCGGACCTGCAGGCGGAGACCGAGCTCTCGCAGACCAAGCTCGCCACGGCGCTCTCGCGGCTCGAGGAGGCGGGCGCCGTCACGGTGCTCCCGGCCGGCACGGTCGACGCCTCGCACGCCAAGCCGGCGGCGGCGGTCCGCGAGGCCGCCGAGGCCGAGCAGAGGCGCCGCTCGTTCGACCGCTCGCGGGTGGACATGATGCGCGGCTACGCGGAGGCCGACGGCTGCCGGCGCGAGTTCGTCCTCTCGTACTTCGGAGAGCCGTTCACGCCGCCCTGTGGCCGCTGCGACAACTGCGAGGCGGGCCGCGGCGAGCCGGCCGCGGACGGCCCGTTCGCGATCGGCGCCCGGGTCGCGCACGGCGAGTGGGGCGAGGGCGTGGTGCAGCGCTACGACGACGACGCGGTCGTGGTGCTGTTCGACGAGGCGGGCTACAAGACGCTCGCGCTCGAAGTCGTGCGCGAGCGCGACCTCCTCGAGCCGGTCTGAGCGGCGTCGAGCAGCTCGCGAGCGATGACCCGGGCGGCGTCCGGGCGGGCCAGGGCCCGCGAGGCGGCGGCCATCGCCGCGCGGCGAGGCTCGTCGGTCACGAGGCCGTCGACCTCCGCGCGAAGGCGCTGCGGCGTGAGTTCGTCGTCTCCGAGGACGCTGACGGCGCCGGCGCGTTCCATCCAGCGGGCGTTGGCCTGCTGGTGGTTGCCGGAGGCGTGCGGATACGGGATCAGGACCGCCGGGAGGCCGTACTGGGCGAGCTCGAACACCGAGCCGCCGGCGCGGGCGACGGCGAGGTCGGCGGCCGCGAGCGCGGTGCCGAACGGCACGACGTAGTCGCGCAGGACGTAATGCGGGCCGGGGGCCGTGAGTGTTGGGAAGTCGCGGCGTCCGGCGACGTGGAGGATGCGGTACGGCGCGTCGGCGAAGGCGGTCGCGGCGGTCTCGTTGATCGACCGCGCGCCGAGTGAGCCGCCGAAGACCAGCACCACCGTCTCACCGGGCTCGATGCCGAATTGCCGGCGCGCGCCGTCGCGGTCGGTGACGGTCGGGGGGACCGGGCGGCCGGTGAGCAGGTAACGGTCGCCATCGCGGCCCTCGATCGGGAACGCGAGGCAGACGCGGCGGGCGCGGCCGGCGAGCAGTCGGTTGGTGAGTCCGAGGTGCGAGTCCGCCTCCGTGAGGACGAGCGGCTTGCGGCCGAGCACGGCGGCGAGCCCCACCGGCCCGGCCACGTAGCCGCCGCCGCCGAGGACGGCGTCGGCGTCCTTGACCAGGCGGCGCCCCGCGCCGAGCGCGGCTCCCGCCTTCACGACCGCCCGTACCGCCTTCAGCGGGTTCGTGCGCGAGATGCCCTCGACCTGGAGCTGCTCGAGCGGGTAGCCCGCGGCCGGGACCAGCTCCGCCTCCGCGCGCTGCCCGCCCGCGAAGCGGACGTCGGCGCCCTCAGCTCGCAGCGCGTCGGCGACCGCGATCGCCGGCACCACGTGGCCGGCCGTCCCGCCCGCCGCGATCACGATGCGCGGGCCGCTCACCGCCACGACCCACGGCCCGCAGGTGCGCCGAGCCGCCCGAGGCGATGTTGAGCAGGAGGCCCATCGAGCACAGCAGCACGATGAGCGATGTCGAGCCCGAGGAGATGAACGGCAGCGGGACGCCGGTGAGCGGCGCGAGGCCGAGCACGGCGTAGACGTTGAGCAGGGCTTGGCACAGGATCAGGCTGGTCAGGCCGCCCGCGAGCAGCTTCGCGTAGGCGCCCTTGGCGTTGCGGGCGGTTCGCAGCCCGGCGTACCCGATCATGCCGTACAGGCACAGGAGGACGCAGATTCCCGCTACACCGAGCTCCTCGCCGATGACGGCCAGGATGAAGTCGGTGTGGGCCTCCGGGAGGTAGAAGATCTTCTGGACCGACTGCCCGGGGCCGAGGCCGAAGAAGCCGCCCGAGCCGATCGCGATCTGGCCCTGGACGGACTGGAAC
>DATAFH010000040.1:0-10633 GCA_036257565.1 Solirubrobacteraceae bacterium
CTTCAGATCCCGCTCCCCGCCGAGCTCCTGGATCGCGGCGTCGGGGTCGTCGAGCGGCTTGCCGTGCTTGTCCGGCAGGTCCTCGACCGCTCTGACGCCGCGGCCCTTCTTCGTGCGGGCGACGATCGCCGATGGGCGGCCTTCGGTGGCCTCCGCCTCGGCGTAGGCCGCCTCGATCGCGTCGACGTCGTGGCCGTCGCACACGATCGCGTTCCAGCCGAACGCCTCCAGGCGCCGGGCGTAGCCGTCGGTGTCCCAGCCGAGCATCGTCTCGCGCGTCTGGCCCAGGCGGTTGACGTCGATGATCGCCACGAGGTTGTCGAGCCCTTCCCAGCCCGCGTGCTGGATCGACTCCCACATCGAGCCCTCAGCCATCTCCGAGTCGCCGCACAGGCACCACACGCGGTAGGGGAGCCGGTCGAGGCGGCTGCCCGTGATCGCCACGCCGGCCGAGATCGGCAGGCCCTGCCCGAGCGAGCCGGTGGCCACGTCGGTGGGCGGGATCTGTGGGGTGGGATGGCCCTCGAGCCGCGACCCGAGCTTGCGGAACGTCAGCAGCTCGTCGTCGTCGATCACCCCGATCGCCTTCAGCACCGCGTAGTAGAGCGGCGACGCGTGGCCCTTGGAGAAGATCAGGTGATCGCGCGACGGGTCGTCGAGGTTGTCCGGGTCGATCCGCAGGTGCCCGTCGATGAGGACGGCGAGCAGGTCGGCGGCCGACATCGAGGAGGTCGGGTGGCCGGAGCCGGCCGCGGCCGACGCGCGGACGGAGTCCACGCGGAGCTGCTGGCCGAGCTCGCGGCGGAAGTCGGAGTGCTCCCCCATGACGTCAGGCGCTCGCGCCGACGAGCTGATCCCGCTTGCCCTCAATGTCTGCGAACAGCTCGCGGAAGGACTTCGCGAACTTCTCGACGCCCTCGCGCTCGAGCGTCTCGACCACGTCGTCGTAGTCGATCCCGGCGGCCGCGAACGCCTCGAGCGTGCGCCGCGCGCCGTCGACGTCGCGATCGAGCGTGCGCTCGATGCGGGCGTGGTCGATGACCGCCTCGATCGTCTCGCGCGGCATCGTGTTCACGGTCTCGGGCCCGATCAGCTCCTCGACGTACATGACGTCGCGGTATTCGGGGTTCTTGGTCGACGTCGAGGCCCACAGGCAGCGCTGGGGCGTCGCGCCGGCCGCGGCGAGCCGCTCCCAGGCGTCGCCATGGAAGACCTCGAGGTAGGTCTGGTAGGCGAGCTTGGCGTTGGCGATCGCGAGCGTGCCCTTGAGCTCGTCGTGGCCGCCGATCTCGTCGAGCCGGCGGTCGGCCTCGGTGTCGACGCGGGACACGAAGAACGACGCCACGGACGCGATGCCCGAGGGGTCGCCGCCGCCGTCGACGAGGCGCTGCAGGCCGCGGATGTAGGCCTCGGCCACCTCGCGGTGGCGCTCGAGCGAGAAGATCAGCGTCACGTTGACCGGGATCCCGGCCGCGATCGTCTCCTCGATCGCAGGCAGGCCCTCGCGGGTGGCGGGGATCTTGATCAGCAGGTTCGGGCGATCCACGAGGCCATGCAGTCGCGCCGCCTCGTCGATCGTGCCCTGGGTGTCGTGCGCGAGGTTGGGGTCGACCTCGAGCGAGACCCAGCCGTCCTTGCCGTTGCCCTCGTCCCAGACTTGGCGCAGAAGGTCGCAAGCCGCGCGGATGTCGTCGCGCGCAAGGGCGATGAAGATCTCCTTCGGCTCGCTCTCGGTCTCCGTGAGCTCCTTGATCTGGTCGTCGTAGGCGTCGCCCTCGGCGATCGCGCCCTGGAAGATCGTGGGATTCGAGGTCACGCCCACCACGCCGTCGCTGATCAGGCCGGCGAGGTCGCCGTCCTGGACGAAGCGGCGCGAGAGGAAGTCGATCCAGACGCTCTGGCCCTGCTCGGCCAGCTGGTGCAGGGGGGTCATAGGGTCTCCTGTAAGTCGATGGGACTCACATGAAACCGTGCCCGGCGACCGGACGTGCGAAACGAGCGTGAAGGACCGGCGGCGGGACGCTCAGCGAGGGCGCCCGGCCAGCTCGCGCAGCCAGGCCGAGACGGCCTGCTCGTCACGACGCTGCTCGCGCTGGCGCGCGGCACGTGCCTGGCTGGCGGTGATGGTGTTACGGGCCGGCGAGCCGCTCAAGCGACCGAAGCGCCCAGGAGGCGGCGCTGTGGTCCCCGGCTGCGGCTGGCGGCGCTCGGCGTCATAAGCCAGCGACATCGTTCGGGGACCATACTGTCCTGGCACGCCCGCGTCCACTCCAATGTGTACAGCGAACAAACCCTCAACTGGACTCCCGGTCCAGTGCTTTACCGGAGGATCACGGCGAGCGGCACGATGGCGTACTCGACAAAAAACAGGATCCATACGCCCAGGTAGAAACGACTGAAGACTTTCGGGTCCGTGGGATCTGCCCGCCGCGCCATGAGGAGCACCGCCGCGAGCGCCGCGAGGTGACCGGCGACGAGAACGGCGCCGTTCGCGTCGTCGACGAGGAGGGGCCCGAGCACGATCATCCCGGCGTAGGCGGCCACGAGCGCGCCGAGGCCGAGCCGGGCTGCCCGGTGGGGGCCGAGCTGCACGGTGAACGTCGCGATGCTGAAGCGGCGGTCGCCCTCGCGGTCGGGAACGTCCTTGAGGACCGCGATCGCGAACGAGAACGGCAGCACGAACAGCGTCAGCGCCCAGACCGACGGCGGGATGTGCAGGCGGTCGCCGAACGCGAGGCTGAAGTGCCCGTACATGCCGAGGTTGACGGCAACCGCCCGCACGCCGGAGATGCACAGCGACGCGACGAGCGGCCACCGCTTGAGCCGGACGGGCGGGAGCGAGTAGGCGGCGCCTACGGCGAGCGCGGCGACGACGGCCGCGGTCTCGAGCCGCCCCTGCGTGAGCGCGAGCACCACCGGCACGGCGGCGGCCACGGCGACGATGCGCCACGCCGCCGCGACCGACAGCTCGCCGGCGGCCAGCGGCAGGTGCGGCTTGTTGACGCGGTCGATCTCGATGTCGGTGATCTGGTTGACCCCGACGATCGCCACATTCACGCACGCGCCGGCGACCATCACCCACGCGAGGTGGTCGAGCCCTGCGCCGGGAAGCTCGGCGACGGCGATCGCGTACAGGCCCGCGGCGCTCAGGAACGTGCCGATCAGCGTGTGCGGGCGCGAGAAGCGCCAGAGCACGGCCAGCGCCGCTGGGCGGCGGAGGGCCGCGGCGTGGCTGGTCACCGGCGCCCCAGGCCCGGGGGCCGTTCAGGAACCCCGCCACGCCCGGGGCGGATCTTCCTGAACAGACCCCGCTCGCGCAGCGTCATGACGACGGCGATCGGGACGAAGGCGAGACCGGCCGCGCTCCCGGCGGCGAACCGCGCGGCGGCCCGCAGCCGTCCGCCGGCGGTCAGCGGGGCGCGCAGGTCCTCGGCGGGAGGCGCGAGCGGGAGCGGGGACGGCCCGGCCACCGGCTTGGTGCCCGACACCGCGACCGCGTACGGGCCCCGGCGGTCGCGGTACCAGTCCGGCGCCACGGGCAGCAGCCGCACGTCGTCGAAGCCCGCGCGCTCGAACCAGCTCCGGTACTCCTGCTCGGTCGGGAAGAGCATCCACAGGTCGGCCAGCGCGCGGGCAAGGCGGCCGGCCGGGCGCACGGGCCCGATCACGACCCCGACTCCGCCGGGGCGCAGCACGCGGTACGCCTCGGCGATGCCGCGCTGCGGGTCGGGCCAGTACTCGATGCTGCCGGCCGACACGTAGCGGTCGAAGGCGTCGTCCTCGAACGGGAGCTGCTCGGCGTCGCCGAGCAGGCGCCGCACCCCCGCGAGCGCGGGGCGGCGGGCGGCGCGGGCGAGCTGATGCGGGCTCTGGTCGAGCATCGTGACGCGGGCCGGGTCCACGCGCGCCACGATCCCCTCCGTCGTGAAGCCGGTCCCGGCGCCCGCGTCGAGCGTGTCGAGGCCGCGCGCGTCGAGGCGCGCGGCGGCCAGCGCGGTCTCGCGCATCCGCGCGGTCCAGAAGAGCGGGTTGACCCAGTCGTCGTATGCGAGCGAGAGGACGCGGTAGAACCAGAGGGCCTCCCGCTTGTGCTGGATCAGCCCCATGCGAGCCGCCGACGATACCCGCCCCGTACCACCCTCCGAGCGCCTGGACGCCTGGTTGGCGGAGCCGACGGTCCACACTCGTCATCGCCGTGACACCGGAGCCCCGCCCGACGCGCTGTGGGCCGCGGCGACCGGCATGCGGCTCTCGGACACCGGCACGCTGGGCCGGCTCGTCCGCTGGCGCATCCCCGGTCTGCGGCCGGGCCTGACCTACGGCGAGCTCTTCCGCGCCTACCCGTTCACCGTGCTCGAGGAGGGCGAGCAGCACTTGATCACCGGCTTGTGCGGCCGAATCTGGACGCTGGCGCGCGACTACCCCAAGCTCGAGGACGCCGACGCGTTCGCCGCCTGGGACGAGCCGGGGACGGTGCGGGTGCTGTTCGGCCACTGGGTCGAGCCGGGCGCGAACGGCGGCTCGGCGCTCGTCAGCGAGGCGCGCGTGAAGCCGACCGACCGGCTCGGCGGCCTGCGCCTGCGGGTGCTGTGGCGGCTGATCGGTCCGTTCGAGCGCCTCGTCGGCGACGAGGCGATCACCACCGCCGCGCGGTTGAGTACAGACGACTAGCGAGCGATCTGCGCGTGGGTGACGGGGACGCCGAAGCGCTCCTCGGCGTCCTCCAGACCCTTGTCCTCGCGGTAGTCGAGGTCCGGGTGGCTGAGGATCAAGATGCGGTCGGCCTTGAAGGTGGCGAGCGCGTCCTGAATCGCCACCGCGGGCTCGCTCTCGCCGGTGTCGCCGGCGGCGTCGACGCCGGCCTCCTCGAGCCGCTCGACGGTCTCCTCCTGGGCGACGTCGGCCTCGTGGATCGCCTCGTCGGGGTCGGAGACCCAGAACGCGACCTTGGACTGATTGGTGGCGGGGGAGACGACGAGGACCTCGGCGCCCTCGACCTCCTCGCCGAGCGTGGCGCGCAGCATGTCGGCGTCGACGGGCTCGGGCGTCACCACGAGGAGCTTCACGTCGGTGCCGCTACCCCCTGCCCCAGGAGGTCAAACGAAGCTGCGGTGCCGCTGAGCGCGCGGACGACCACGACCGCGACGTCGTCGCGCGGCGGTCCGGTCTGGGGGCCGAGGGCCTTGCGCTCGACCGCCTCGGCGATCGAGCTCGCGCCCTCGCCGGCGCAGGTCGCCAGAAACGCCTCGAGCCGCCCCGAGCCGTTGGCGCGGTCGGCCGCCGTGGCCTCCGTCACGCCGTCGGTGTAGAGGACGAGCGCGTCGCCCGGCGAGAGCGCGACCCCCTGCTCGGAGATCTCGGGGTCGTCGGGGATCCCCAGCAGCGTGCCCGGCGTGCCGGCCGTCTCCACGTCGCCGTTCGCCCGCAGCACGAGCGGCAGCGGGTGGCCGCCGGTGGCCACGACGGCGTCGACGCGTCCCGCCCGCGGCGTCAGCGACGTGTGGAGGACCGTGCAGAAGCGGTAGTCGAGGCGCTGCACGCCAGGCGTCGAGGTCTGACTGTTGGCGCGCCGCGAAGCCGCTTCTCTGACCCGGGGCGGGTGGGTTCCCGGCCCCTGGCCGGCGTCCTAGAAATCGTCGGCGACAAAGGCTTGAGCAATCGCGCCCCGCGCGTAGCCGGCCCCCAGGCAGGCCATGAGCTTCACCCGAGCGGCAGCCGGCGTCAGAGCGGCGGCGCACACCAGAGGCCCACCTCGCAGATCGCGCTCGGCGCCCTCGAACGCGTACGTCCCCCGCAGGATCGACCCGCGCTCCGGTCGCACGGTCACGACGACCGGCACCCGGGCGGCGGCCTGGCGCAGTGCGGCCAGGTACGGCGGCGGCGTATGCCCCGCGCCGAGCACGACGCCGACGAGCCCGTCGGCGCCTGCCTCGACCGCGGCCTCGACGAGGCTTCCGTCGGCCCCGAGCGCCGCCGGGACGATGTGGACCGTGGCGTCGAGCGCGGCCACCGGGACGGGCGGGAAGCGCTCGAGCCGGCGGGCCATCCAGGCGCGGCCCTCCTGGACCCGCCCGATCGGCCCCAGGCGCGGTGAGGCGAACGCGTCGGGCGCCGTCGAGTCGAACTTCCGGACCGCCCGCGCCGCGTGCACCGCGCCGGCGAACGACACGAGCACGCCGAGGCCCTCGGCGCCGGGCGCACCGGCCACGATCACGGCGTCGTAGAGGTTGGCCGGCCCGTCGGCCCCCAGCGCCGAGGCCGGTCGCATCGCGCCCGTGAAGACGATCGGAGCGTCGCCCGCGTACAGCAGGTCGCAGAGCAGCGCGACCTCCTCGAGCGTGTCGGTCCCGTGCGTGACGACCACGCCGCGGCCGCCGTCGGCCTCCGCGGCCGCCGCGCGTGCGATGTCGAGCGCCTCGCCGGCCGTCAGCTGTACGCTCGGCCGGTTGCTGATCGTGCGCGCCCGCAGCCCCGGGACGTCAGTGAGCGTCGGCACGGCTCGCACGAGGCCCTCGGCGTCGAGCTGCGGCACCGCGCCCTGGTCGGCCGTGCCGGCCATGGCGATCGTCCCGCCGGCGGCAAGGACCGTGACCTCGCGGGCGGGTGGCTCGAGCACCCCCGGCACCGTAACAGGATAGTTTTCCCCTGGTAACAGCACCTTTACCGGCCCGCGCGGTCGCCGGTCCACGCTGCCGGCATGGCCGCTCTGAACCTTGCCGTCCGCGCGGTCGCGCCGCCGGACGGCCGCAGCCGCCGAGGCCGCCTCCTGCTCGAGGGAGGCGCCAGGACCATGTTCCACGTCGCGTGCTACGACGCCGCCCGCACCGAGATCGGCGTCTCCATCCTGCCGGCGGGGCAGGAGCGCCTCGAGCCCTGGTGCGCGCGCCAGGGCGTCCGCGAGGCGCTGGTCGGCGGGTTCTTCCGCCTCGCCGACGGGCTCCCGCTCGGCGAGGTGCGCACCCATGGCGTCGTGCGCGACCACGTCGCGTTCGCGGCGCCCTGGCACGCGGTCCGGGCGTGCGTCCACGTGCAGGGCGGGCGCGCCCGCATCGCCCGGCGGCACGAGCTGCACGCCGAGCCGCGCGGCGACCTCCTGCAGGCCGGGCCGATGCTGGTCGCCGGCGGGGCGCTCGCGTACGACCCGCGAGCGGACACCGAGGGCTTCCACGCCGCCTCGCACCAGTTCGACAACGACATCACCGACGGTCGCCATCCGCGCGCCGCGCTCGGGCTGTCGGAGAACCGCGTCGTCGCCGTCGCGGTCGACGGCCGCTCGCACCGCGACGCCGGCCTCACGCTGCTCGAGCTGGCACGCCTGATGATCGCCATGGGCTGCGAGGACGCGATCAACCTCGACGGCGGCGGGTCCGCCTCGCTCGTCTCCGGCGGGTACCTGCAGAACGCGCCTCGCCGGGCGTTCGAGGAGCCCGAGCCCGGAGGCCGCCCGATCTCGACGGCGCTGGTGCTTCGCCACATCCGCTGAACGCCGGGGCCGGTATGTTCACGGCCTGGTCACAGCGCCTTCACACGTAGGGCGGGCCGTGATGGGCCTGGCCTTCTTCCCGCGCGGGGGGTCGGCGCACGTCGCCCGCAACCTCGCGACCGGCCTGCGCGGCGCGGGCTGGGATGTCACGATCGCCTCCGGCTCGCTCACCAGGCCCGGCGAGCCGGGCGACGCGCGCGAGTTCTACGCCGGGCTCGACGTGCGCCCGCTCGACATGACCCGCGCCCTCGAGGCGGCCGACCCGATGGCCGCCGACCCGCCGATGCACCCGTCCTACGAGGACCGGGATGGCGCGCCCGACCGCGTCTTCGCGTCGCTCGACGACGACGAGTACGAGCGGCAGGTGGTGGCCTGGGCGCGCACGCTGCAGTCGGTCGGCGCCGCGTCGGCCGACGTCCTGCACCTGCACCACCTCACGCCGATCCACGAGGCGGCCGGACGGGCCGCCCCCGGCGTGCCGATCGTCGGCCATCTGCATGGCACGGAGCTCCTGATGCTCGAGGCGATCGAGGCCGATCCCGGCCGCTGGCCGCATGCGGCCGCCTGGGCGGCGCGCCTGCGTGCGTGGGCGCGCGCGTGTGAGCGCGTGATCGTGCTCACTGAGACGCAGGTGGCGCGTGCCGAGCAGCTGTTGGGGCTCGACCCCGACCGCTGCGTGCTCGTGCCCAACGGCTTCGACCCCGAGGCGTTCCGCCCCGGCCGCAGCGACCACGTGGCCCACTGGCGGCGGCACTTGGTGGAGCAGCCGCAGGGCTGGGCTCCCGGACAGGGCGCCGGCTCAGTGGCCTACGCCGATGAGGACCTCGCGGCCTTCGCCGACGCCGACGGGGCCACGCCGGTGCTGCTCTACGTCGGCCGCTTCACCGAGGTCAAGCGGCTGCCGCTGCTCATCGAGGCCTACGCCCTCGCCCGGCCGGGGTTCGCCCACCGCGCGCCGCTCGTGATGGTCGGTGGCTTTCCGTGGGAGTGGGAGGGCGAGCACCCGCTCGAGGCGATCCGGCGCGTTGGCGCCCGCGACGTGTTCCTGGCGGGCTGGCACGGGCACGACGAGCTGCCGGCCTTCCTCGCCGCGTCGGACGTCGTCGTCCTGCCGTCCGTGCGGGAGCAGTTCGGCCAGGTGCTCGTGGAGGGCATGGCGTGCGGTCTGCCGGCCATCGCGGTCGACGCGTTCGGCCCGGCCCGCATCGTCACGCACGGGGAGACCGGCTGGCTCGTCGAGCCCGACGACGTCGTGAGCCTCGCCAACGCCCTCGTCCACGCGGTCAACTCGCCGGTCGAGCGGGCTCGGCGCGGCGAGCGCGCCGCCGTCGAGGCGGCCGCGCACTACGCCTGGCCGGCCCTGGCACGCGAGGTGGCGTCGGTGTACGACGCCGCGCGGGGCGCCGAGCATGGCCTCCTCGGCGCCGGCGCGTAAGGGCTAGCCGAGCCCGCCGGCGAACTTGGCGGCCTCGTCTGCGGGGATGCCCAGCTCGACGAGGCGGTCGACGGCGGCCTCGAGGCGGCGGTCGATGTCTGTTGTGTCCCAGCCGACCATCCGGCGGTAGGCGCGGACGCCGCGGCGGGTGCCATGCGTGTGCTCGAAGTCGTTGTCGACGTAGGCGCGGACCTGGCGGCACACGCTGCGCGCCGGGTGCTTCGCGAAGCCTGCGTAGTCGCGGCGGACGTCGTGCCAGGCGGCGCGTCCGCGGCGCAGCGCGCGATCGTGCGTCTTCGTCGCCTTGAGCTCCCGGGTGGCCCGCCTCATCGCCGGCGCGACCGTGCGGGTGAACCCGGCGATGATCCGTGCCGTCGCCAGCTTCCCGGCGAGGCTGTCGAGCTCGGCGCGTCTCGCGGCGGGCACGGCGACGTCGCAGCTCGTCGCGTCGCCGATCGCGGCGAGCTGGGCGCTCGCCGTCTCGATCGCCGGCGCGGCGCGCAGCGCGGCATCCGCGAACGCACGCGCGGCGGCTCGCTCGGCCCGTCGGTCAGCCGTGGCGGCCGACGGCACAGCGACGAGAATCACGACGGCGAGCAGTATGGAGAGCCGGCCCAGCATTGACGCATGTATCGGCGGGGAGCCCGATCACCTGCAGGATTCGCGCAACGATGTTGCGCCGACCCGCCTGGATGACCCAATAATCGCTGCACAAGACGCATGAATCAGCCATCCGGCCAGTTGCAGCCGCCAGAGCCACTGCTACCTTTCCGCCTCCCGCGCTGTCGCGCCCGCCGCCCTAGGGAGCCAGAAGGAATGACTCGGATGCCACGACCGAACGGTCCGGTCGGTCTCTACGACCCTACCTATGAGCACGACGCCTGCGGCGTCGCCCTCATCGCGCGGCTGAGCGGCGAGCCGACCCACGAGACCGTGCAGCGGGCGATCGTGGCCCTCGAGAACCTCGAACATCGCGGCGCCGCGGGGGCGGACCCGAACACCGGCGACGGTGCAGGGATCCTTCTGCAGATCCCCGACGAGCTGATGCGCGGGCTGATCGAGGACCTGCCGCCGCCGGGCGGCTACGGCGTGTGCGTGTGCTTCCTGCCCCAGGACGACGCGCGGCGCGCCGAGCTCGAGGCCCTTCTCGAGCAGACGGTGCGCGACGAGGGGCAGCGCGTCGTCGGCTGGCGCGACATCCCCGTCGACAAGGACTACGTCGGCATTACGGCCAACTTCTACGCGCCGTACATCAAACACCTCATCGTCGCCGCCGAAGGCCCGCTGGCCGGCGACCAGGACGCCTTCGAGCGCAAGCTCTACGTGATCCGCCGGGTGGCCGAGATCGCCGCCGGGCCGGACCTCGTGATCCCCTCCTTCTCCTCGCGGACGCTCGTGTACAAGGGAATGCTCACGTCCCCGCAGCTGCTCGGCTACTACCCCGACCTGCAGGACCCCCGCACGAAGTCCGCGCTTGCGCTCGTCCACTCGCGCTTCTCGACGAACACGTTCCCGAGCTGGGAGCTCGCGCACCCGTACCGGATGATCGCCCACAACGGCGAGATCAACACGCTGCGCGGCAACGTCAACTGGATGCGGGCGCGCGAGTCGCAGCTGGCGTCCGAGCTGTTCGGCGACGACCTGCGCAAGGTGCTGCCCGTGGTGCGCCCGGGAGGGTCGGACTCGGCGACCTTCGACAACGTGCTCGAGCTGCT
>DATAFH010000041.1:0-11707 GCA_036257565.1 Solirubrobacteraceae bacterium
TCGTGTCCGGAGGCGGCGGCCTGGAGCCGCGTGCGGAGGTGCTCGAGGCCGGAGCGGGCCTCGGCGGGGTCGCGCGGCGCAAAGCGTCCGACGTCGACGCCGGGCGGCCCGAGGCGCGTCCGGTCGGTGACCGTCGGGTCCTCCATCGCGGCCCACAGGCTCTCGGCCGTGTGCCGTGAGCCGACGAGGATCCCTCGCGCGGGCGCGAGGCCGTCCCGTGCGTAGGGCAGGAAGCGCGGATACGGCTTGACCGTGTACTCGAGCGCGCTGCCGTGGATCTTGACCGCGTACGGCACCCCGTCGAGCGCGCGGGCGAGGATGGCGGGGCCCATGACGAGGTGGTTGGCGAGCGCGACGTCCGGCCGCGCGCGCTCCGCCACCTCCCGCACGGCGGTCGCGTTCGCCGCCAGGTAGCGCTCGACCTCGTCGTCGTCGAGCTCCGGGAACGTTCGCGCCTCGACGCCGTCGTAGCGGTCGGCCACGTAGACCGGCAGCAGGCCGCCGATGTCGGGTCGGTAGACCGTCGCCCGAACGGGCTCACGGCGCACGGTCAGCGCCAGCTCGCCGCCGTCCCAGTCGCCGGCCGCGTCGACCCATTCGAGCGCCAGCGGGTCGCGCTCCTGGCTGAGCAGGTGCACCTCGTGGCCGCCGCGGACGAGCGCCTCGGCCAGCGCGCTGTTGTAGACGTTGGAGCCGGTGCCGGCGAGCAGGTAGCCGTGGAAGATCAGGACCCGCACGCCGCGGCACTCTACGGGCTGCGCGCCCGGGTTCCGTACTGACCCCTTGCTAAGGTGCGCGCCGATGTCCGGACAGCTGTATCGGCTCCGTGCGCCGTCGTCGGGCCGGGAGATCCTGCTGGAGGCCGAGCCGGGCCGCGTGTACCGGGACCGGGAGACGGGTGAGGAGCTCGAGGTGATCGGCAAGGTGCTGCCCCTCTCCCCCTCGCGCTCGCGGCTTCCCTGGGCCGTGGAGACACTCCGCTTCTGCAACTGGTGCGACCAGCCGGCCCAGCGCGACCTGAACGACTGCCCGACCTGCGGCCGGCGCATGTCGGCGCTGCCGCGCGTCACGGAGGAGTGAGCGGGATGCGCAGCCTCGCGCTCCTGGCCGCCATGCTCGTCGTCATCGCCGTCGGCGGCTGCGGCGGCGGCGATGCGGTGGCGCCCCAGGTGCCCGGCCCGCCGGCCGACGTCACGATCCCCGACTCGGGGGTGACGCCGAGCGGCGACTCGTCCCAGGACGGGAGCTCGTCCGACGAGTCCTCGCAGGACCCGGACGCCACGGAGACCCCCACGGCCACCGCCGCGCCCGAGGGCACCGGCGATACGGGCGCCGCGGCACCCGACACGAGCGGTGGCACGGCGGCGCCTGAGGAGCAGGCCCCCGCCGAGGACGGGCCGACGAACGACACGGCGCCGCCCGAGGGCTCCAACGCGCAGCAGTTCGAGGACTTCTGCGCGCAGAACCCCGGCGCCTGCTGAGCCCACTTCGTCAAGCGCGGCGGCCCGCCGGCCGATACCCCCACAGACCCACGTCCGCTGGGAAGGCTCCGCCGTACTCGACTTCACCGCACGCCAACCGGCCTCCATGGCCCCCACCTCGCTCCAGGCCGTCGCCCGTGCCGCGGCGAGCGCGTCCGACCCCGCCGAGCTCGGGGCGGCGCTGACGCGCGCCGTGCGCGAGGCGGTCGGCGCCGACCTCGTGCACCGCGTCGAGGTCGCCCAGGACGGCACCGTCGGCGAGGGATCGGACGGCGGCGACGGTGGCTACGAGCTGGCGCTGGGCCCCGGCCCGTCCGGCACCGCGCGCGTCGTCGGGACCGGGCGGACGCTGCACGTGCCCGACGCCCGGGCGGATGGCTCGCTGCGCCAGGAGATGGTCGAGCGCTTCGACGTCGCCTCTGTGCTCTTCGTGCCCGTCATCTGCGAACGCGAGGTCCGCGACGTGATCGTGGTGGTCTCGCACACCCCGCGCACCTTCACCGCCGAGGAGGTTGGCGTCGTCGAGGGCCTCGCCGACGTGGCGGCCGCAGGCCTCTCCCGGCTCGACTCCGAGCGCCGCCAGGCGGCGCGCGCAGCCCACGACCGCGCGCTCGTGCGCGCCGCAAGGGCCCTCAACGCCTCGCTCGAGCTCGAAGAGGTCCTCCGCACGCTGGCGCACGAAGCGGCCCTGGCCGTCGGCGCCGACCTGACCGGCGTCTTCCTCGGCAACGCCCGCGACGGCGGCGTGGCCACCGCGGGGCACGACGTGCCGGCCGGCTGGCACGGCACCACGGTGGGCCCCGGCGAGGGCGCCGTCGGGCAGGTGCTCCTCACGGGCGCCACGTTCATGACCAACGACCGCCAGGCCGGCCTCCCCGGCTTCGGCACCGTGGTCGCGGTTCCCATGGCCTGGAACGAGCAGCTCAAGGGCGTGCTCCTGGTCGGCTGGACGAGCCTGCGCCGCGTCGAGGAGGGGGATCGCCGCACGCTGGAGGCGATCGCCGATCTCGCGACCGTCGCCTACCACAACGCCGAGGCCCACGACCGCGCCCAGCGCGCCGCCCGCACCGACGCACTGACCGGCCTGCTCAACCACGGCGCCATGCAGGTGCGCGTGCGCGAGGAGATCGCCCGCGCCCGCCGCGACGGGACGCCGCTCAGCTACGTGATCGTCGACCTCGACGACTTCAAGCGCGTCAACGACATCCGCGGCCATCAGGCCGGGGACGCGATGCTGCGCCAGGTCGCCACGCTCCTGCAGGCCGAGCTGCGGCCCTACGACCAGGTCGCCCGCTACGGCGGCGACGAGTTCGTGCTCCTCCTGCCGGGCACCGACGAGGCGGGGGCGCGGATCACCGCCGAGCGCGTGCGCGACGCGATCGCGGGCGAGCTGGTCGGCGCCTGCTCGCTCGGCGTCGCCGAGTGGCGCGAGCCGCTCGACGCCGACGCTCTGCTCGAGCACGCCGATCGCGCGCTGCTCCTGGCCAAGCGCACCGGCAAGGGCCGCGTGGCCGTCGCCAACCCCGACGTCGAGCGCGAGCTGGCGCTGCTGCACGCCGAGGGCGGGTCGCCGGCCGCCGTCCAGGCGCTCGCGGCCGCGATCGAGGAGCGCGACAGCTACACGCGCGACCACTCACAGGAGGTCGTGCACCTGGCCCGCGGCGTCGCGATGCTGCTCGGGCTGCCCGCCGACCGTGCGGGGCGGATCGCCCACGCCGCGCTCCTGCACGACGTCGGCAAGCTCGCCGTCCCGCACGAGATCCTCCACAAGGGCGGTCCGCTGACCCGCGAGGAGTGGGAGGTCATGGCCGAGCACCCCGTGGCGGGCGAGCGCATCCTCCTGCGGATCCCCGACCTCGCCGTGATCGCCCCGGTCGTGCGCCACGAGCACGAGCACTGGGACGGGAGCGGCTACCCCGACGGACTCAGCGGGCGCCTGATCCCGATCGGGTCGCGCGTCATCCTCGCCTGCGACGCCTACTTCGCGATGATCGCCGACCGCCCGTACCGGGCGGCGCTGTCGCCGGACGAGGCGGCGGCCGAGCTGCGGCGCGGCGCGGGCCGGCAGTTCGACCCCGACGTCGTCGAGGCGCTGCTCGACCTGCTCGGCCACGACCCCGCGGTTGTGCCCGACCGCGCCGACGGCGTCAAGCTGCCGGCCGCCCCGCCGGCTAGCGCTGCTCGCCGGAAGCGGCGTTCGGCGTGGGGCTCGTGATCAGCGTCGCGCTGTAGTTGAGACGCTCGGGGTACTTGCAGTCGTAGCGCACGCGGTCGCCGATGTCGGTCTGAGCCGTCTGGCGCGTCACGCTCCGGCAGCGGTTCTCCGCCCGGCTGGCGCGCCACAGCGAGCCGTCGGTGGTCACCTGCGAGAGCGCCGGCGCCCACGTCGGGACCGTCAGGGCGACGACGAAGCCCTTGCGGACCGGGAGCGAGGTGGCGAGCGGGAACTGGACGCGCTGGCCGAAGTAGCGCGCCAGCGGCTGGACGGGCGTGCGCCCGACCACGCGGTGGATGAGCCGCTTGCGCTTGAACTTGTTGCGGCGCAGGATCGTGAGGCTCGCCGAGGCCTCGCCGAACCGCGAGTCGAAGAACGCCGCCTGGTCGGCGGTCGGGCTCCCGAGGCCGATCGTCCACGCGACGATGCGCCCGTTGGCGGGCACGAGGTACGAGCGCTTGCGGTTGACGACCTGGGCCTGGTAGCCCGTGGTGCGCGATACGGCCACGCAGGGCGCCGCCGGGCAGGTCGACGTGACCGTCGACGACGCCGCGCCGATCTCGATGATCCGCGCCGACGCCGGGGCGGCGCCGACGAGCGCGAGCAAGGTCAGTGCGCCGGCGAGGGCGATGAATCGCGAACGAGCGAGCATCCCGGCATTGAACACGACGGATCGGCCGGGGGTCCGGTGCGAATGAGATTGGGGCCCCTGCCCACCGGGTCATTCCGTGTGGAGCGATGTCCCGGTTGGGCACCCCCTAGAGCTTCTGCACGTTGACGGCCTTGGGGCCCTTGTCGCCCTGCTCCTCTTCGTACGAGACCTTCGCACCCTCGGCGAGCGACCGGTAGCCGTCGCCGGTGATGCCCGTGAAGTGGACGAACAGGTCGCGGCCGCCCTCGTCGGGCGTGATGAAGCCGAAACCCTTGTCGTCGCTGAACCACTTGACCGTGCCGGTGCCCACTGGTGAACCCCGCTTCTTGACTCTGGCCGGATCGTCGCCGGCCCCAACGTGCAGAACGTATCCGGGTTCGAGCGCCGCGCGCAAGGGCGCGCTTCAGGCGGTGAGCTGCTGGGCCGTGGCGGCGATCTGGTCGCCGTCGCCGGGTGCCGGCACCCACGGCAGACGCAGGGGGTCGCCGGCGTAGCGTGGGATGACGTGCACGTGGAAGTGGAAGACGGTCTGCCAGGCGGCCTGGCCGCACGAGTTGAGCAGGTTGACGCCGTCGGCGCCCAGGCGGTCGACCACGCGCTGGGCGAGCCGCTTGGCCGTACGGGCGCAGGCGTCGAGGTCGGCCTCGGGGACGTCCAGCAGGTCGGTCGCGTGCTCGCGGGGCACGACGAGCAGGTGCCCGCGGGTCGCCGGGTTGATGTCCATGAACGCCACGGTGCGCTCGTCCTCGTCCACGCGCGTGGACGGGATCTCTCCCGCCACGATTCTGCAGAACAGGCAGTCGACGTCGGCGGCCATCAGCGCCAGCGCTCCAGCAGGTCCGCGTCCGGGACCTCGCGGATCACGCGCGCCGGGACGCCGAGCGCCACGCCGTGGGCGGGCACGTCCTTGGTGACGACCGCGCCGGCCCCCACGAACGCCTCCTCGCCGACCTCGACGCCCGGCGTGATGACGACCGCGCCGCCGACCCGGCAGGCGCGCCGCAGCACCGCGCCCCGGATGGGGTAGTCGTCGTCGTGGCGGGCCATCGTCGAGTCGTTCGTGGTGAGCACGCCGGGGCCGAGGAACACGTCGTCCTCGAGCACCGAGTAGGCGGTCAGGTAGACGTCGGTCTGGACCCGCACGCGGGCCCCGATCTGCACGTCGTTGTCGACCGCGCTGCCGCGGCCGACGACCGAGCCGGCCCCGAGCGTCGAGCGCTCGCGGAAATACGCCTGGTCGCCGACGATGGCGCCCTCGCCGATGTGGGCGCCCGCGAAGACGATCGCCGCGCAGCAGATGACCGCGCCCGACTCGAGCACGAGCGGGTCGGGCGCGCTGCGGGGAGCCGTGGAATGGCGGGCGAGCTTCGGCGGCTTGCCGAGCACGGCCCCGTCCTGGACCTCGCACCCGTCGCCGACGACCGTGCCGGGGTGCACCACGACATGGGCGCCCAGGCGCGCGCCGGCGCCGATCCGGGCGTTCTCGCCGATCACGCAGTAGGGCCCCAGCACCGCGTCCGCGGCGACCTCCGCAGCATCGTGCCTCATCACGTCCATGGCGCGCGAACCTAGCGCATGAGCCGTTCGCGAGCCCGGGCGATGGCCTCCTCGCGGGTGGTGACCTCGCCCGCGTAGCGGTCCTCCTCCAGCGCGGCCAGCAGCTCGCCGAGCTGCGGCCCCGGGAGGATGCCGAGCTCACGGGCGAGGTCGTCGCCGCGGATGAGCGGCTCGCCCGGTGGCCGGGCGAACGCCGCCCTCAGCACCGTGCGGGCGAGGTCGATGTGGGCGGCGATCGCCTTGCCGGCGTTGCGGCCGCGAGTTGCGAAGCGGTCGGCCACCGTGAACGCGGTGACGTCGGCGCTGTAGGGCGCCGTCGCGCGCAGGTAGCGGTACAGCGTGCGCCGGTCGAGCGGCTGCTCGTGGACGAGGAAGCCGAGCCGGAGGTGGTGCTTGGTGAGCGCCGCGACGTAGTCGATCAGGCGCTGCGAAGCCCGCAGGCGGCGCAGCACCGTGCGCGCCAGCTCCGCGCCCGCCGTGTCGTGGCCGATGAACGTCACGCGGCCGTCGGGGCCGACGCCGCGCGTCTGCGGCTTGGCGGCATCGTGCAGCAGCGCGGCGAAGCGCATCGCGCCGCCGCGCGTGAGCTCGTCCGCGAGCGGCTCGGCGAGCAGGGCGGTCACCGCGTCGCCCGCTTCTTCGAGGCCGGCCGCCGCCGCGTCCCGCTCCAGGGCGCCGACGGCGTCGAGCACCTGCAGCGTGTGGTCGTACACGTCCGCGTGGTGGAACTCGTTCTGCCGGACGCCGCGCAGGGCGGCGAGCTCGGGCAGCACGACGTCGGTCAGCCCGTTCTCGGCCATCATCGCCAGGCCCTCGCGCGCCGCGGGCGCGGTGACGATCTGCTTGAGCTCGCCGAAGACCCGCTCGGGAGCCACGCGCTCGATGCCGCCGGCGTGCGCGGCGACGGCGGCGCTCGTCGCGGCGTCGATCCCGAGTCCGAGCTCCGTGGCCAGGCGCACGGCGCGCAGCGTGCGCAGCGGGTCGTCCGCGAGCGCGGTCTCGGACACCATGCGGAGCCGCCGGGCCTCCAGATCGGTGCGACCGCCGTGCGGGTCGAGGACCTCGCCGCCCGCGAGCGGCTCGGCCATCGCGTTGATCGTGAAGTCGCGCGCCGCGAGGTCGGCGGCGATGTCGCCCTCGCGCAGCGCGACGAGATCGACGTGCCACGCGTTCCGCGGCCCCACGACCCGCCAGGCCCCGAACGCGCCGGAGAGCTCGAACGCCGTGCCGCGCGTGATCCGCGCCACCTCCTGGGCCGCCTCGCCCGGATCGCCCGCGAGCGCCACGTCGAGGTCGTCCGTGGCCCGCCCGAGCAGCCGATCACGCACCGCGCCGCCCACGAGCCACGCCTCCCGCCCGGCCAGCGCTGCCCGGGCGGCCTCCAAGGGCCCGGTCACGTGTACTCCCGTGGGACCCGGGGGGAGATGCCGCAGGTGATCTCGTAGTTGATCGTGCCGAGGCGGGCCGCCAGGTCCTCCGCGAGGATCCGCTCTCCCCCGCGGGCGCCGATCAGGACGACCTCCGCGTCGCGGTCCACCGACTGGTCCCCGAGGTCGGCGGTGATGTTGTCCATCGACACGGTCCCGACGAGCGGCACGCGGCGGCCCTCGACGAGCACGTCGGCATTGTTGGTCAGCCCGCGGCGCACGCCGTCGCCGTAGCCGATCGGGATCGTCGCGATCCAGGTCTCGCGCTCGGCCACGAAGCGGCGGCCGTAGCCGGCGCTCTCCCCGGGCGCGGCGCGCTTGACGGCGGCCACGCGGCTCACGAGCTGGAGCGCCGGCTCGAGGCCGTGGTCCGCGGGGTCGCGGTGGAACGGGTCCATGCCGTAGATCGCGATCCCGCAGCGGACCATGCCGAAGCGGGCTTCCGGCTGGCGCAGCGTGGCGGCGGAGTTCGCGGCATGGACGATCAGGCCGGGGGCTCGCTCGGCGAGCGCCGCCGCCCAGGGCCGGAAGGCGGCGAGCTGTTGCTGTAGGAACGCGTCGTCATCCTCGTCGGCGGTCGCGAAGTGCGTCATCGCGCCCGCCAGCCGAAGCCCGTCGGCGGCCGCCACCGCCGCCGCGACGCGGTCGGCCTCGGCAGCGTCGCGGGTGCCGAGCCGCCCCATCCCCGTGTCGAGCTTCACGTGCACGCCGGCCGGCCCGCGCGCCGCGATGGCGGCCACGAAGTCCTCGTCCCAGGCGACGACGTCGGCGCGCGCCCGCAGGGCGACGTCCAGTTCGGCCTCGCTCAGCGCGCCCATGACCAGCAGCGGTCCGTCGAGGCCGTCGGCCCGCAGCGCCTCGGCCTCGTCCGCGGTGGCCACGGCCAGCCACTGCGCCCCTCCGGCCTGCGCCGCGCGGGCGGCCCGCGCCGCGCCGTGGCCGTAGCCGTCGGCCTTGACCACCGCGCACAGGCGCGCCGGCGCGGCCACGGCGGCGAGGCGCGCGCAGTTGTGTTCGATGGCGCCGAGATCGACCCGGGCGAGCGCCCGCCCCACGGCTACTCCTCGCCGTTGGAGGTCAGTGCGTCGAGCACGTCGACTCGCGTCACCACGCCGACCAGCCGCCCGTGCTCGACCACCGGCAGGCGGTTGTGGTGCTTGCGCGCGATCAGCCTCGCTGCCTCGCGTACGGTCGCGTCGGGCTCGATGGTCACGGGGTCGGGGGTCATCATGTCCTCGGCCGTGGAGGCGAACGCCTTGCGCAGGCGCTCCTCGAAGTGCGACATCGACTCGAGGAACACGATCCCGCCGAAGAGCTGGACGTAGTGCGGCAGGTGCAGCTCCTCGTCCTCGCCGGTGAGCACGAGGTCGGCCTCGGTGATGATCCCGACGCAGCGGCCGCCCTCGTTGACGACGGGCACACCCGGCAGCTCGTTCTCCCGCAGCACACGAATCACCTGCTCGACCGAGTCGACGACCGTCACGACCGGCACGTCGGTATCCATGATGTCGCGGACCGTCAGCGCCATGTGCGGCGCACTCTAGGTGTTCAGGGCGGCGGGCAGTGCCGCGATGACGTCCGAGGCAATCACGCCGTCCGGCCCGTGGGGCGCGGCGGCAAGCTGCCCGGCGCGCAGGTGCAGGAAGACGGCGGCGCAGACGGCGGTGAACGCCCGCAGGTTCTTGGCCAGCATCGCCCCGATCACGCCGGAGAGCACGTCCCCCGTGCCCGCCGTGGCGAGCGCCGGCGCCCCGCCCGGCGAGACCGCCACGGTGCCGCCGGGGTGGGCGATCAGCGTGTCGTCGCCCTTGAGCACCACGATGGCGCCGGCGCGCTCCGAGGCGCCCCGCGCGTGGGCGAGGCGGCGGCGGCCGATCTCGTCCGACTCGATGGCGAGCAGGCGGCCGAGCTCCCCCGCGTGGGGCGTCAGGACCGTGGGCGCGCGCCGGTCCGGCAGGTCGCGCGGGAACCCCTCGGCGAGCGCGTTGAGGCCGTCGGCGTCGATCACGAGCGGTACGCCGATGCGGGAGACGAGCTCGCGCGCGAACGCCCGCGCGCCGGGTTCGCGCCCGAGCCCTGGGCCGAGCGCGGCGGCGGCGGCGCGCCGCAGGCGCTCGAGCGCCGGCTCGACCGCGGCGGGCGTGAGCGAGCCGTCCTCCTCCGGCAGGCCCGCGGTCATCGCCTCGAGCAGGCGCAGCGAGAACGCGTTCTGGAGCGAGGCGGGAGCCAGGACGGTGACATAGCCCGCCCCGGCCCGTATGGCTGCCATCGCGGTCATCGTGGGCGCGCCGGTCAGCCCCGACGAGCCGCCCAGGACGTCCACGGCGCCGGACGAGAACTTCGTGGAGTCGATCCCGCGGCGCGGCACCTCTCCCAGCACCGCCCGGGTCAGGAGGCCGATCGGCGGTGGCGCCGGGCCGCCCGGCGGGATCCCGATGTCGACCACCTCGACCTGCCCGGCATGGGCCTTGCCGGGGTGGATCCACAGCCCGATCTTGGCGGCGTGGAACGTGGCGGTCGCCGCGGCCCGGACGGCCACCCCGGGCATCTCGCCGGTGGAGGCGTCGACCCCGGAGGGGATGTCGGCCGCCACGACCGGCACATCCGCCGCCGTCATGGCCTGGATCGCCTCGGCCGCCTCGCCGCGCGGCTCGCCGGTGCTCCCCGTGCCGAGCAGCGCGTCGACCACCACGCTCACGCCCTCCAGGCGGGCCCCGTCGAACGCCACCGGCGGCTCGCCCGGCAGCCGCTGCAGCTGCTCGGCGGCGTCCCCCCGGAGGGTGTCCGGCGGCCACACCGCGAGCACGTCGACGGCGCGGCCGGCCTGCCGCAGGAGCCGCGCGGCGACGAGCCCGTCGCCGCCGTTGTTGCCCTTCCCGCAGACGATCGCGACCCGCCCGCCGGGCGCCTGCCGGGCGATCACCGCCGCCAGCCCCTCCCCCGCCCGCTCCATCAGGTCGAGCGACGGCATACCGCGCTCCTCGATCGCCCAGCGGTCGGTGGCGCGCATCCCCTCCGCGTCGAACAGGGGCTCCAGCCAGCCAGGGAGCGTCATCCGGCCACCGCCACCGCCCCGGCCATCCCCCGCGTGTGGGTGAGCGAGACCGTGACGGTTACGCCGAGGGCCTCCGCGCGCTCGGCCACCCGACCGGTCAGACGGATGACCGGCGGTCCGCCGCCACCGATCACTTCGATGTCATGCGGGTTCCAGCTCTCCAGCGAGAGCGCCTTGACGACGGCCTCCTTGGCGCAGAAACGCGCGGCGAGCTGCATCGCCGGCCGGCCGCAGCCGGCGGCGTACGCGAGCTCCCCGGGCGTGAACAGCCGGTCGGCCAGGCGCGGCCGCCGCGCGAGGGCGCGCTCGAGCCGCTCGATCTCCAGGAGGTCGATTCCCACGTGCCCCATCGGCGACCGCGACTTTACCCGCCAGATTCGTGTCATCGCAGCGTTACCGCACTTGACGGATGACACGCCGATGAGGGATTGTTAAGTGGCGCACTGGACTAGTGTCGTATGTGGAGGAGTGGCGGCTCCTGCGATGCTTGCGCTGTCGGAACGGACGTTCGGCAACCCCCTGGAGGTTGGAAGGAGGCATGACGCCATCGGAACGAGGTGCGCAGCCGGCGGTGACGCTGCGCGGAGAGTCGGTGCGCTCAGGCGGCCGGTCTCGACGGCGGACACGGAGGTCTCAGACGATGCTCGAGCTTGAGGCAGAGGCACTTACGGCTCGCGTCGAGGAGCTCGAGCGCGAGAAGGCCGCGCTCGAGGCGTTCGCGGCGGTCGCGGCGCACGAGCTCGTCGAACCGCTCGTGATGACCGAGGCCTACGTGGCGATCGTGACCGACCGCCTCGACGGCGCGTCGCACGCCGACTCCCGGCGCGACCTCGCGACGATCAGCCGCGCCGCGTCCCGGATGCGGCTCCTGCTCGAGGCGATCCTGCACGACGCACGCTCGATCGAGCGCCGGCTCGACTCCCGGCCCGTCGACCTCGGCACGGTGGTCGCCGAGTGCACGGCGCTCCTCGGCCCCGAGATCGAGCAGCGCGCCGCGCAGCTGAACGTCGGCCCCCTGCCGGTCGTCCGCGGCGACGAGGCCCTGCTCAGCGGCCTGATCGCGAACCTGCTGATCAACGCCCTCAAGTTCAGCCCCCGCCACGAGGCCTCGATCACGCTCGGCGCCTCGCGCGAGGGCCCCGTGTGGAAGGTCTGGGTCGAGAGCGACGGCCCCACCGTCCCGCCCGAGGACCGCACCCGCATCTTCGAGCCCTACCAGCGCGTCCAGGGCGAGCGTCGCATCCGCGGCGCCGGTCTCGGCCTCACGATCTGCCGCCGCATCGTCGAGCGCCACGGCGGCCACATCGGCGTCGTCCCGGC
>DATAFH010000042.1:0-2434 GCA_036257565.1 Solirubrobacteraceae bacterium
GCGGGCTGGCGGCTCCACGAGGACACGGCGAAGGACATCAGCACTGCGAGGAGCACGACGGCCGCCGCTCCCACGCCCGCCTTCCTCATCGACAGTCGCGTGCCCTCCTTGGAAAATGCTCGTGAACCATATCACTTGCGGCCTTCGGGCGTCAACACAACTCGACGTCACACAACTCGACGTCACAGCTGCGACGTCAGGCCGTCGCGCCGAAGGCCTCGGCCGCCGCCTGCGTCGCCAGCGCGAGATCTGCCTCGGAGTGAGCCAGCGACACGAACGCCGCCTCGAACTGGGAGGGCGCCAGGTACACGCCGCGAGCGAGCATCGCCTGGAAGAACCGCGCATAGCTCGCCGTATCGGCCTGGCGGGCCGACGCGTAGTCGCGCACCGGCCCCGCGCAGAAGAACGCCGTCAGCATCGAGCCGACGCGGTTGACGGTCACGGGCACGCCGGCCTTGGCGGCGCCCTCGCGCAGCCCCTGCTCGAGCCGAGCGCCGAGGGTCTCGAGTCGCAGGTACGCCCGCCGGTCGGCCAACGCGCGGATCGCTGCCAGCCCGGCCGCCACCGCGAGCGGATTGCCGGACAGCGTGCCCGCCTGGTAGACGCCTCCCAGCGGCGACACCTCGCTCATGACGGCACGACTGCCGCCGTAGGCGCCGACGGGCAGGCCGCCGCCGATGATCTTGCCCAGGCACGTCAGATCGGGACGCACGCCGTAGAGCTCCTGGGCGCCCCCGTAGGCGACCCGGAAGCCGGTGATCACCTCGTCGAAGATCAAGAGCGCGCCGTGCTCGCGCGTGACCTCGCGGAGCCCCTGCAGGAACCCTGGGGCGGGCGGGACCACGCCCATGTTGCCGGCCACCGGCTCGACGATCACGGCCGCGATGCGGTCGCCGCGCCGACGGAAGAGCTCGCGGACGGCGTCGAGGTCGTTGAAGGCGACGGTGAGGGTGAGCTCGGCCAGTGCGGCGGGCACGCCCTTGCTATCGGGGATGCCGAAGGTGGCGCCGCCCGAGCCGGCCTTCACCAGCAGGCTGTCGGCGTGACCGTGGTAGCAGCCGTCGAACTTCACCAGCACGTCGCGCCCGGTAGCACCCCGGGCCACCCGGATCGCGCTCATCGCCGCCTCGGTGCCGGAGCTGACGAGCCGGATCAATTCCATGGAGGGATATGCCGCGGCCACCGTCTCTGCCATCTCGACCTCGAGCGCGGTCGGCGCGCCATAGCTGGTGCCCCGCCGGGCCGCCTCGATCACCGCCTCGACCACCGCGGGAGCGGCGTGTCCGAGTATCAGCGGACCCCATGAGCCGACGAAGTCGATGTAGGCGCGGCCGTCGGCGTCCCACAACCGCGATCCCTCGGCCCGGGCGATGAACAGCGGGGCTCCGCCGACCGCACGGAAGGCACGGACGGGGCTGTTGACGCCCCCGGGGATCACTCGGGCGGCGGCGTCGATCAGACGCTTGGACTCACTCATGCCTGAAGCTCCATGGCGACGAAGTCGCGGCAGTCGGGGTCCCAGCGGAACGCGGCCACCGCATCCACGACGCCGCGGACCACCGAGGTGACGACGTAGACGGCGCCCGGGTACGCGGGCTCGCCGCCCACGACGGCCTGGCGGCGGTCGGTTTCGGAGAAGTAGGCACCGGCGTCGACGTGCGAGTGGTAGATCACCGCGACGTCGAAGCCCTGGCGCTCGAGGTCGCCGATGCGCAGCAGGTCCTTGGGATCGATGTAGTACGCGGTGCGGGCGTCGCGCGGATACCGCACGGGATCGCGCGCGTGCAGCTCGTTCTGGGCGTTCCGGCACCGGAGCAGGCGGCGCTCGCCCCCACGGGCGAGGATGACACCGCACGACTCGAACGGATACTCCTCCACCGCCTGGGCGCGGATCGTGTCCTGCTCGGTCGGGGCCAGGATCATGCGCCGCCGGCCAGGGCGGGAATGATGGCGACCTCGTCGCCATCCTGCAGCGGCGTGGAGAGCCCCCCGAGCCCGTCAATCGGCTCGCTGTTGACGTACACGGCCACGTGCTGGTGGATCTCGCCCGTCTCGCTGCGCACGAGGCCCTTGAGGCCGCCAACCGCGCGCTCGAGCTCGTCGAGCAGCGCGCCGACGTCGGCGGCGCTCACGTCGATCCGGTCGCGGTTGTCCGTGGCCCGCCGAAACGGGGTCGGAATGTACACGGTCACCATCGGGCGGCTCGCTGGAGGGGTCACGCCGCGAATTAGCCCAGACTCAGGTAGCGCTCGCCGGTGTCCGGCAGCACGGTGACGACCGTCTGCTCCGGCTGCAGCTCGGCGGCGACGCGACAGGCGGCGAACGCGGCGGCGCCCGAGGAGATGCCGGCCAGCACCCCCTCCTCGCGGCCGAGCCGCTTTGACCAGGCCACGGCATCCTCGTCGCTCACCGTGACGATCCGGTCGATGATGGC
>DATAFH010000043.1:0-38556 GCA_036257565.1 Solirubrobacteraceae bacterium
GCCACCGCCGTCATCGTCGTCACCGCCGCACGCGCCGACGCCCATGGCGAGCGCGCCAACGAGGCAGCCCGTAGCTGCCAACCAGCGTGAATTCAAGGAACCCCTCCTCTAAGGGATTGAATTTGGGCGGCGATTCTACGCGCGCCCATTCGACCTGCGCAACAGAATGGCACCACGCACGGCGGATTGCGCCCACGCGGCGAACCCACCGGTGCGGTCAGCGACTGCGACGGCTGCCCGGCAGGTACGGCGCCAGCAGGTGACCGGCGGCCGCCAGCACGAGCATCAGCCCGGTGATCAGGAACGCGTCGAACGACTTGGCGCCGATCGCCCACAGCACGATCCAAACGACGAGGCCGGCGATGAGGGTGAGAAGGACGCCCACGACGTCGGCAGCCTACCGCCGCAGGCCGTCGGCGAGCGTCGCGACCGCCTCCCCTACCGCCGCGGCGGGATCGCCGCCCGTGTCGACGGCCTCGGCGGCGGCGCGCACGAGCCGCGAGCCGACGATCACGCCGTCGGCCCCGGCCGCCGCCGCCGCGGCGGCCTGCTCGGGCGTCGAGATGCCGAAGCCGACCGCCACGGGGACGGGGCTGTGCGCCTTGGCGCGCGCGAGCACGGCGGCGAGGGACACTTCGACGGCGGCGCGCTCGCCAGTGGTGCCCGTGAGCGACACCGTGTACAGGAACCCGCGCGCCCGCGATGCGATCGCCTGCAGCCGGTCGTCCGGCGTCGTGGGCGCGACGAGCGGCACGAGCGCGACGCCCGCCGCGTCGCAGGCCTCGCGCATCGCGTCCGCCTCCTCGAGCGGCAGGTCGGGAACGATCAGCCCGCTCGCCCCGGCGGCCGCAAGCTCGCCGGCGAAGCGCTCGGTGCCGCGCGCGAGCAGCGGATTCGCGTAGCACATGAGCACGACCGGGAGCCGCTCCGCGATCCGCGTCGCCGCCTGCAGGACCCCGTGCAGCGTCGCGCCGGCGGCGAGCGCTCGCGTGCCGGCGGCGTGGATCACCGGGCCGTCGGCGAGCGGGTCCGAGAACGGAACGCCGAGCTCGACGAGGTCCGCGCCGGCGTCCGCGCACGCCTCGCCGATGGCCACCGAGCCGTCCACGTCCGGGAAGCCGCCCATCAGATACGGCATCAGCGCCGCACGGCCGGGAGCGGCCTCGAACGCCGCCGCGATCCGCTCGACGCCCACCGCTCCGCTTGCGTCCCGCTGCGCAACCGACTTCATCGTTCGTGGACCATCGGTCATCGAGGCGCCTACCCACCGATGCCAAGCTTGGGAAGCACCTCCGCGAGGTCCTTGTCGCCGCGCCCGGACAGGCAGATGAGGTCGACGGTGTCCGACCCCGCCGGCTCCTTGAGCGCCCACGCGACCGCGTGCGAGGACTCGAGTGCGGGGATGATCCCCTCCAGCTCGCTGACGCGGCGCAGGGTGGCCAGCGCCTCCTCGTCGGTCACCGCGACGTACCGGGCGCGGCCGCTGTCGCGCAGCCACGCGTGCTCCGGGCCGACGCCGGGGTAGTCGAGGCCGGCGGAGATCGAGTGCGCCTCGAGGATCTGGCCGTCCTCGTCCTGCATGATCGCCGAGTAGGCGCCGTGCAGGACGCCGCCGCGGCCCCCGATGGTCAGCGGGGCGCCGTGGTGGCCCGTCTCCAGCCCGTGGCCGGCCGGCTCGACGCCGATCAGCGCGACGTCCGCGTCGCCGCGGAACGCCGTGAAGATCCCGATCGCGTTCGAGCCGCCGCCGACGCATGCGACGACCCGGTCGGGCAGGCGGCCGACGCGATCGAGCACCTGCGCGCGCGCCTCGTCGCCGATCACGCGCTGGAGGTCGCGCACCAGCGCGGGATACGGCGCCGGGCCGGCGCACGTGCCGAGCACGTAGTGCGTGCCGACGACGTTCGTCACCCAGTCCCGGATGGCGGCGGAGATCGCTTCCTTGAGAGTCCCGGTGCCGGCCTCGACGGGCGCCATCTTGGCGCCCAGCAGCTCCATCCGCAGCACGTTCGGCCGCTGGCGGCGCATGTCCTCGGTGCCCATGTAGACCACGCACTCGAGGCCGAGCAGGGCGCACGCCGTGGCGGTCGCGACGCCGTGCTGGCCCGCTCCCGTCTCGGCGATGATCCGGCGCTTGCCCATGCGGTCGGCGAGCAGGCACTGGCCGAGCGCGTTGTTGATCTTGTGGGCGCCGGTATGCAGCAGGTCCTCGCGCTTGAGGTACACGGGATGGTCGGCCGCCTCGGACAGCCGCTCGGCGTGGTAGAGCGGCGTCGGCCGCCCGGCGTAGTCGCGCAGGAGCGTCGCCAGCTCGGTGCGGAAGCCCTCGTCGGCCCGCGCGGCGATCCACGCCGCCTCGAGCTCGGCGAGCGCCGGCATCAGCGTCTCGGGCACGTACTGGCCCCCGTAGGGGCCGAAGCGATGCTCGACGGGCGGCGCGCTCACGACGGTACCCCGACATGAACCGCGGCTGCGAACGCCTCCATCTTCGCCGGGTCCTTGATCCCCGGGGCACTCTCGACGCCGGAGGCCACGTCGACGCCCCACGGACGCACGGCAGCGATCCCCTTGGCGACGTTCTCGGGCGTGAGCCCGCCGGAGAGCAGCACCGGCACGGGCGAGCGGCGCTGCGCGATCAGGCCCCAGTCCCAGGTGCGTCCGGTCCCACCGCGCGCCGCTCCCGCGGCGCCGTCGAGCAGGTGGAGGTCGGTGTGGAAGCGCTCGGCGTCGCGGATGTCGGCGCCCGAGCCGACGCGCAGCGCCTTGATCACGCGCGCGGCGGTGCGCTGGGCCACCGCGGTGCAGAAGGCGGGCCCCTCGTCGCCGTGCAGCTGCACGTGCGTGAGGCCGATGCCCTCCACGGCCCGCGCGACCTCGTCGAGCGTCGGGTTCACGAATACGCCGACGAGACCGAGCCGGCGGCGGACGGCTTGCGCGATGCCGGCCGCGACCGCCGGATCGGCCCTCCGCTTCGAGCCCGGCCAGAGGATGAAGCCGATTGCCCAGGCGTCCAGCGATGCCGCCAGCTCGGCGTCCTCGAGACGGGTGATCCCGCAGAACTTGACCTTCGCCATACCGCCCTGCAGCGTACTCAGCGGCGGGCCGGGCGCAGGCCCTTGCGGCTGCCCACGACCTGCACCGTGCGCGTCCAGGAGCGGTCGCCCGGGCGCGCCCGCAGCACCCGCATGTCCGGATGGCGCACCCACGTGGGCGTGTAGCGGATCTTCTCGACGGTCGCGCGGCGGCCGGGAGGCACCCGTAGGTGGAGCGTCACCACCATCCCGTCCTGCGTAGCGGCCGGGCAGCACGCTGCGGACTGGTTCGAGAGCAGGTTCCCGGAGCCGAACACCACCCAGCGGCCGCCAACGCGGCGGATCGGCTGCACGACGTGCGCGTGCTGGCCCATGATCGCGGTGATCGCCTTCGAGCGCGACAGCCTGCGGGCGATGGACAGCTGCTGGGCGTCCGGGCTGTGACGGTACTCAGTGCCCCAGTGCAGGTTCACCACGACGGCGTCGGCGCCCTTGCGCCGCGCCCGCCGCGCGTCGCGCACGATCCTCGGCGGCGACGCGAGGTTGACCGACCAGCGGTGCGGCACCGGCAGCCCGTTCGTGTGCACCGTGTAGGCCAGGAACGCGATCGCGACGCCCCGCCGGCGCAGCAGCAGCACGCGGCGGCGCCCTCGGGGCGACACCGCCGAGCCGGTGTGCCCGAGCCCGGCGCGGTTGAGCGCCGCGATCGTGCTGCGGACGCCCGCCGCCCCCTGGTCGATGCTGTGGTTCGACGCGGTGCTGCACGCGTCCCAGCCCGTGGCGCGGATCGCCTGCGCGAGCGCGGGCGGGGTGCGGAACCGCGGGTAGCCGGCCGGCGGGCCGCGCTGCATCGGCGTCTCGACGTGGCAGAACGCCACGTCGGCGCGCCGGACCACCGGCCGCAGGTCGCGCAGCAGCGGCGCGAAGTCGTAGCCGGTCGCCGTGCGTGCGCGGTCCACGACGGGGAGGTGCGGCAGCAGGTCGCCCGAGACCGAGACCGTCAGCCGTGCCGGCCGCTCGGGCTCAGGCGCCACCGCCGTGAGCGTCGGCGTGGCCGTGCGCGGCGGCTGTTCAGCCTCGCCGTCGGCGAACAGCCCGGCCGCGACGAGCGCGGCCGCGGTGACGAGCAGGGCGGCGAGGACGCGGTACACGCCACGAGATCATCCCGCGCGGCGCGGTCAGCGGCCGACGGGGAGGGTGGCCGGCCGCTCGGCCAGCCGCACGCGGACGTCGCCGCGGGACCCGTCGCGGACGACGCGCAGCTCGATCGTGTCGCCGGGCTCGCGCCGCTCGACTTCGGCGAGGAGGTCGACGGAGGCGGTCAGCTCGCGGCCGTCGACGGCCTCCACGGCGTCGCCCTCTCGCAGGCCGGCCGCCTCCGCGGGGCCCCCCGGGTCGACGCGGTCGAGCACGATGCCGGCCGCCGTCGTGCGGCCGTGCACGCCGATATAGGGCCGGATGACCTTGTGTTCCTTCTCGAGGTCCGCCAGCACATCGCGCACGACGTTCGACGGGACTGCGAAGCCGGGGCCGGGGCCGAGCCGGGAGATGATCCCCATGACGCGGCCGTCGGCGCCGATCAGCGGGCCGCCGGACGAAGCAGGCTCGATCACCGCGTCGGTCTGCAGCACGCCGTCGATCAGGTAGCCGCCGGGTGCCTCCACGCGACGCCCGGTCGCCGAGACGCGGCCGGTGCCGGCCGTCGCCTGCAGCCCGGTCGGGTTGCCGATCGCGACGACCTGGTCTCCGGGTGCCAGCCGCGAGGAGTCGCCGAGCTCGAGCGGGCGGAGGTCGAGTCCGTCGGGCGGCACGTCGAGCACGGCGAGGTCCGTGCCCTCGTCCTTGGCGATCACGCTTGCGGGCGCGCGCGAGCCGTCGGGGAAGATCACCTGCACGGAGGTCACGCCGCTGACCACGTGAGCGTTGGTGAGGATCCGGCCCTCCTCGTCGAGGACGAACCCGGAGCCGGTGGAGTTCGCGCCCAGATCGTTCCCGGTCTCGGCCCGGAACGCCGATGCGGTCGGCTGGACCGAGCGGGCGCTGACGTAGACCACCCCGGGCGCGGCGCGCTCGTAGATCTCGGTGGAGGTCATGGCGTCGCCCTCCCCGAGGTCGAGCAGGCCGTGCTGGCGGGCGATGGCTCCCGACCCGCCACCGCCGGCGAGGATCACGGCCGCGGTCACGGCGCCGCCCAGCAGGGCCGCAACCACAGGCACTGCGAGCTGCGCGCGCTTCATGCGCAGTCCAGGGTCGCTCCGCTGCGTTAGGCCTGGCTAAACGTCGTAGTCGACGCCGCCGGCGAGCCGCCGGGCGGCCTCCTCGACGTCGTCGGCGCGCATCAGCGTCTCGCCGATCAGCACCGCGTCGACGCCCACGCGCTCGAGCTCGTCGAGCTGCTCACGCGTCGAGAAGCCGGACTCGGAGACCACGGTCTTCCCCGCCGGGATGTCGGACAGGAGCTCGTAGGTCCGCTCGATGTCGACCGATAGGTCGCCGAGGTCGCGATTGTTCAGGCCGAGCACGTCGGCCTCGACGTCGAGCGCCACCTCGAGCTCGGGCTCGTCGTGCACCTCGACCAGCGCGTCGAGGTCGAGCGCGCGGGCCTCGCGCAGCAGCTCGTACAGCGCGTCGGGCTCGAGTGCGGCGACGATCAGCAGGATCGCGTCGGCGCCCGCCGCGGCCGACTCGTACAGCTGGTACGGGTCGACGATGAAGTCCTTGCGCAACACGGGCAGCGCCGTGACGGACCTCGCGGCCTGCAGGTCGTCGAGCGAACCGCCGAAGTGGAACGGCTCCGTCAGGACGGACACGGCGGTGGCGCCGCCGCGCTCGTACGCGAGCACGATGTCCTCGACGCTCGCGCCCTCGCGGATCGTCCCCGCCGAGGGCGAGCGCCGCTTGTGCTCGGCGATCAGCGAGATGCCGGGGCGCAGCAGCGCCTCCGAGAACGGGCGGCCCTCCGGTCGCGACGTGATCGCCGCCTCGAGCCGGGCCAGCGGCACCGCCGAGCGGCGGCGCCCAACCTCGCCGCGCGTGTCCTCGACGATCCGTTCCAGCACGCTCATGCTGGAGCGAGTTCTTGGGTCATGGACACCAGCCTGTCAAGGCTCGCGGCAGCTCGCCCGTCGTCGATCGCCGCCTCCGCCTCGCGCACGCCGGCCTCCAGCGTGTCCACGCGGCCGGCGACGTAGATCGCGGCACCGGCGTTGAGGACGGCAAGGTCGCGGCTCGGCCCCGGCTCGCCCGCGAAGATCCGTCGCGCGGTCTCCGCGTTGGCGTCCGGCGTCCCACCCGCCAGCTCCTCGGGGTGCGCTCGCGGCAGCCCGACGTCCTCGGGAGAGACCTCGTAGGAGTGAAGCTGCGGCCCGTCGACCTCCACGACGCGCGTTGTGCCCGAGGTGCTCATCTCGTCCAGACCGTCGGCGCTGGACACTACCAGCGCCTTGCGGGCGCCAAGCTTCGCCAGGGCGCCAGCGATCGTGTCCAGGAACGCGGCGTCGGAGACCCCGATCACCTGTCGCGCGGCACCGGCGGGGTTGGTGAGCGGGCCCAGGAAGTTGAAGATCGTGCGGACCGCCAGCTCCTTGCGCACGGGGACCACGAAGCGCGTGGCGCCGTGGTGGGCGGGGGCGAACATGAAGCCGAAGCCGGCCTCCTCGATGCAGCGCGCCACGGCGTCCGGCTCGAGGTCGATCCGCACGCCGAGCGCCTCCAGCAGGTCGGCCGAGCCGGAAAGGCCCGTGGCCGAGCGGTTGCCGTGCTTGGCCACGGCGCAGCCCGCCCCCGCGGCGATCAGCGCCGCCGTGGTGGAGACATTGAAGGTCGGCCGGCCGCCGCCGGTGCCCGCGGTGTCGATCAGGTCGTCGCGCCCGGTCCGCACGGGGCGCGCGAGCCGGCGCATGGTGGTGGCGAGGCCGACGAGCTCGTCGACCGTCTCTCCCTTCGTGCGTAGCGCGATCAGCACGGCGGCGGTCTGCACCTCGGACGCGTTGCCCTCCATGATCTCGGCCAGCACGGCCGCGGTCTGTTCGGAGCTGAGGTCGCGGCGGGACGCCAGCGCGTCGATCGCCTCAGTCAGGATCGCCAAGGAAGTTCTCCAGCAGGCGCTTGCCGTCGGGCGTGAGCACCGACTCAGGATGGAACTGGACGCCGGCGGCGGGCAGCTCGCGGTGGCGGACCGCCATCACGACCCCGTCGCCGCGCGCGGTCACCTCGAGCGCCTCGGGCAGCTCGGGGTCGGCGATCAGCGAGTGGTAGCGGCCGACGGTGAGCGGGGCCGGCAGGCCGGCGAACAGGCCCGTGCCGTCGTGGTCGATGACCGTGGCCTTGCCGTGCACGGGGATGTGGCGCACGACGCGGCCGCCGAACGCCTGCACGAGCGACTGGTGGCCGAGGCACACGCCAAGCGCCGGGATCCCGGCCTCGGGGAACCGCCGCATGACGTCCATCGACATCCCGGCCTCGTTCGGCGTGCAGGGGCCCGGCGAGACGACCACGCGGTCGAAGCCCTCGGCGAGCAGGTCGTCGACATCGGCGGCGTCGTTGCGCACCGCCACCGGCTCGGCACCCAGCTCACCCAGGTACTGCACGAGGTTGTAGGTGAACGAGTCGTAGTTGTCGACCATCAGGAGCCTCACGGCCAGGCCTCCTGCCGGGCCGCCAGCTCGATCGCTCGCACGACGCCCCGCGCCTTCGCCCGCGACTCCTCGTACTCGTAGCCCGGCTGGGCGTCGGCCACCGTACCGCCGCCCGCCTGCACGTGCGCGACGCCGTCCTTGACGACGACCGTGCGGATGCAGATGCAGGTGTCGAGGTCGCCGTCGTAGGACAGCCAGCCGACGGCGCCGCCGTAGGCGCCGCGCTTGACCGGCTCGAGCTCCTCGATGATCTCCATCGCGCGCACCTTCGGGGCTCCCGACAGCGTGCCGGCGGGGAGCAGCGAGCGCAGCGCGTCGACCGCGCCGACGTCGTCGCGCAGCGTGCCGGCCACCGACGACACGATGTGCATCACGTGCGAGTAGGTCTCGACGCCCATGAACGACTCGACGTGGACGGAGCCGAACTCGCACACGCGCCCGAGGTCGTTGCGGCCGAGGTCCACGAGCATCACGTGTTCGGCGCGCTCCTTCTCGTCGGCCAGCAGCCCTTCGGCGATCGCCTTGTCCTCGTCGACCGTGGCCCCGCGCGGGCGGGTGCCGGCGATCGGCCGCGTGGAGACCGTGCGGCCGGAGACGGTCAGCAGCGGCTCGGGCGACGCGCCGACGATCTGGAAGTCCTCGAAGTCGAGGAAGTACATGTACGGCGAGGGATTGACCGCCCGAAGCCCACGGTAGATCGAGAACGGCTCGACCGGCGTAGGCGCCGACCAGCGCTGCGACGGGACGACCTGGAACGCGTCGCCCGCGTGCACGTACTCGACGATGCGGGCGACCATCGCCTCGAACGTCCCGCGTGGCATGTTGGGCTCGAACTGGGGCTCGGGCCGCGGGCCGCCGGCCGCCGCACGGGGCAGCGGGCCGGCCAGCAGCTCGCGCACCTCGCGGATCGCCTCGTGCGCGCGGTCGTGAGCGGCCGCGTCCTCGTCCACGTACGCGTTGGCAAGGATCGTGACCGTGTGGCGGAGATGGTCGAAGGCGACGATCACGTCGGAGAGCATGAGCGCCATGTCGGGCAGGCCCACGGGATCCGGGTTGGGGCCCGGCAGCCGCTCGACGGCGCGTACGCAGTCGTAGCCGAAGAAGCCCACGGCGCCGCCGGTGAACGGGATCGGCTCCTCGGCGGGCGCCTGTCGGAAGCGCCCGATCTCGTCCGCCGCCAGGGCGTACGGGTCGCCGCCGTCGGCCAGCGACCAGCGCACCACCTTGCGCGGCTTGTAGCCGATGAACGACCAGCGCCCGACGCGCTGCCCCTGCTCGGCGGACTCGAGCAGGAATGCCGGGCCGGCGCCGCGGAGCTTGAGGAAGGCGGAGACCGGCGTCTCGGTGTCCTCGATGAACGTGTCGCACACCGGGACGAGGTTGTGCGAGGCGGTCTCAGCCACGCCGGGCAACCAGCACCTCCGCGGCGTCGGACAGGCTGAGGCCGCGCGAGTGCAGCAGGACAGCCAGGTGGTAGAGCACGTCGGCGGCCTCCTCGGCCACCCGGTCGTCGCTCTCCTCGCGGGCGGCGCGGGAGACCTCCTCGGCCTCCTCGCGGACCTTCTCCCCCACTCTCGGCGGGTCGGCGAGCAGCGCGGCGGTGTACGAGCCCTCCGGCCGCTCGGCGGCCCGGGCGGCGATCGTGCGCTCGAGGGCGGGCAGCACCTCGTGCGGCGCGTGCGGCTCGAGCTCGCCGTTGTGGAAGCACGTGCGAGCACCGGTGTGGCAGGCGGGGCCGGCGGGTTCGACGAGCGCGAGCACCGCGTCGAGGTCGCAGTCGAAGCGCAGCGCGCGCACGGCCTGCGTGTTGCCGGACGTCGCGCCCTTGCGCCACAGCTCGTCCCGCGAGCGGCTCCACAGGTGCAGCTCGCCGGTCTCCTGGGTTCGGGCGAGCGCCTCGGCGTTCATGTACGCGAGCGTCAGGACCTCGCCGGAGTCCCAGTCCTGGATGACGCAGGGCGCCAGTCCGCGCTCGTCGAAGACAACGTCCATCGGACCGGCGAGTTTAGGGCGAACCTCGGGTGCGCCTGATCGAGGTACCAGTCGAACGCCCGGCGGCACGGGCGCTCGCGTCCGACGACCTTCAGGGCGGCGATGAGCATGCGCGGCGGGAGCGCGGGCATCAGCCGCTGGAGGGCGAGCGCGAGCCGGAACGCCGGCGCGTGGGCGGCCGAGAAGGCACCGTAGTCGGCGAGGGCCTGCTCGTGGCTCTTGGCGCCACTCAGCGCGGCGGCCAGCTCGCGCCCGCACGCGATGCCGAAGTAGAACGCGGTGCGAATGCCCTCGCCCGAGAGCGGGAAGCAGTGGCCGGCCGAGTCGCCCACGAACGCCACGCCGTCCTCGACCGCAGGCCGCAGCTGGTGCGGGAACCAGTTGCCCTGGGAGCGGACCGGGTCGCTGGCGAGCCGCCGGGCCATCTCCTGCGTGGGCCCCTTGACGTGGTCGCGCGGCTCGTACGACCCGACGCCGATCCGCCGCTCGCCGGCGGCGGGCACCGACCACGCGTAGCCGTGGCGGACCACCGAGCGGTCGATCCACACCTCCAGGTCGGCGCCGCGTGGATCGTGCGGATGGACCTCGAGCCCGCGCGAGATCCGCGCCTCCGGCGGCTGGATGTTGTCGCCCGGGCCGAGCACGCGGCGCCAGCCCAGGGCGTCGACGACGAGCGGCGCCCTGAGCTCCCCGCGATCGGCGTGGACGACGCTCCCGGCACGGCCGCGGACGTGGGCGATCTCGAACCGCGCGTCGCACTGATCCCACAGGGCCTCGCAGAGCTCGCGGTAGTCGAAGCTCGACCAGCTCCAGGGCAGCCGGAAGCGGGCGGAGCCGTGCGGCGTGTGGAAGCCCATGTACGGCAGCTCCTGCCGGATCGACCGTTCGACGCCCATGGCGCGCAGCCACGGGGTGGGCGCGGCGCAGGCGGACGTCGCGCGCTCGCCGATCTCGTAGCGGTCGACCACCAGGACGTCGGCGCCGGTGCCGGCCAGCTCGCGAGCAACGGCCAGGCCGGCGAAGCTCGCGCCGCAGACGAGCACGTCGGCGCTCGTGTCGAGCGGCGTGCGCTCGGCGCCGCGCAGGGTGGCGCGGCGCGTCACCGGCGCACCAGCACCGCCGCGAGGTCCCATGCGCGCACGCCGACCCGGCGGGCGAGGACGTCGCCGCCGGCGGACTCGGCGCGATCCAACACTCGGCCGTACGCCACGCAGGCGATGCGGATGCCCGAGCGCACCGAGGCCGGGGCCGCGGCGACGGCCGGCTCGGCCGCCGCGAAGAGAGCCCGCGCCCGTGCGACCTGCTGGGCCACCAGCGCCCGCAGCCCCGGCGTCGCCCGGCGGAGCGCGAAGTCGGTCTCGTCGACGCCGTACCGCTCGCGGTCCTCGGCCGGCAGGTAGATGCGGTCGAGCGTGAAGTCCTCGCGCACGTCACGCACGAAGTTCGCGAGCTGGAACGCCTGGCCGAGGCGTCCGAAGTCGGCGTGATGGCGCTCCGGGACACCGAGCAGCGGCGCCATGATGCGGCCCACCGACCCGGCCGAGCCGTCCATGTACGCGAGCAGCGCCTCCCACGTGTCGATCCGCACGGGTCCGCAGTCGACGCGCATCGAGCGCATGTAGGGGCCGAGCTCGTCGAGCGGCAGCCGGTGGCGCTCGCCGGCGTCGACCAGCGCGACCACCGCCGGATGCCGAGAGCGGCCGCCGCGCAGCTCGTGCTCCCAGGCGTCGAGCGCCGCCCGGCGGGCGTCCGGCGTCGCCGGCCGGTCCGGGCCGTCGACGATCTGGTCGGCCGTGCGGACGTAGCCGTAGAGCGCGTGCGTGGCGGGCCGCACGTCCGCCGGCAGCCGGCGCGTCGCCCAGTAGTACGTCGGATCGTGGCGCAGCTGCAGTCGGCGGCACGCCTCGTAGGCCGCGCTCAGGCTCGGGTCCATGGCCTCCATTGTCATGCTGCCCATACGATGGAAGCACTCCTGAGGGACCGGCGCCTCCTGTACGTCACCGGCAAGGGCGGCGTCGGGAAGACGACGGTGGCCGCCGCGCTCGGCCTCGCGGCCGCGATGGCGGGGCGCCGCACAATCGTGTGCGAGGTCGCCGAGCAGGACCGCGTCTCGCGTGCGTTCCGGCGGCAGGGCGTGGTCGCGGAGACCGAGGTCGAGCTCGCCGAGAACCTGTGGGCGATCACCATCGACCCGCGGCGCGCGCTCGAGGAGTGGCTGGCTCGGCAGGTCGGCGGCACGGGCCTGAAGGTATTGGCCCGGTCCTCGGCCTTCCAGTACTTCGTCGCCGCCGCGCCCGGCGCCAAGGAGCTGATCACGATCGCCAAGGTGTGGGAGCTCGCCCAGAGCGCGCGCTGGGACCGCCGCGGGCGCTCGTACGACCTCGTAGTCGTCGACGCCCCCGCCTCCGGCCACGGGCTCGCCATGCTCACCACCCCGCGGACGTTCGGGGAGATCGCGCGCCTCGGCCCGATCCGTCGCCAGGCATTCCGCGTCCGCGACTGGCTGGCCGACCCCGAGCGCACGGGATACGTGGCGGTCGCGCTGCCGGAGGAGATGCCGGTCAACGAGGCGCTCGAGCTGGAACGACGCCTCCCCGAGGCCGTCGGCGTCAGCCTCGAGGCGATCGTCGTCAACGGCATGTGGCCGGAGCGCTTCAGCGCCGCCGAGGGTCAGGCGATGCGCGCCGCGGTCGACGACGGGCTGCGCCCCGAGGCCGCCGAGACTGTGCGCGCCGCGCTTACCGCGCACGAGCGCGCCCGTGCCCAGCGGAGCCACCTACGTCGCCTGCGCCGCAACGCCTCCTCGCGGGTGGTCACGCTCCCGTACGTGTTCGAGTCCGAGCTCGGGCTGCCCGAGTACGAGCGGCTGGCCGGCGATCTGGCGCGCCGCCTGTGACGGAGGAGCCGACCCGGCGCCTGGCGCCGCGGGCCCGCCTCGTGTGGCGCATGAGCCAAGGGCTCGGCTGGGGGGTCGCGGTCGTCGCCGGCCTGATCGCGGGCGCCCAGCTCGACGGCGCCCTCGCCGTGCTCGTCCGCGTGCTCCCGGTCGTCGGGTTGGTCGCGGGCGTGACGCTCGTCCCCGAGCTCCGCTGGCGCCGATGGCGCTGGGACGTGCGGCCCGAGGCGATCGACATCCGGCACGGGACGCTCACCGTGCGCCGCACGCTCGTGCCGATGCTGCGCGTCCAGCACGTGGACACCACGCGCGACATCGTCGAGCAGAGCCTCGACCTCGCCACCGTGGTCGTCCACACCGCCGCGGGCAGCCACCGGATCCCGCTGCTCACGGTCGCCGACGCCGCCGAGGTGCGCGACCGCATCGCCGACCTCGCGCGGACCGCCGATGAGCCCTGAGCGCCGCAGGCTGCACCCCGCCGCGATCGCGGTCTACGCGCTGGCGGCGCTGCGCGAGGCGGCGCTGCCGCTCGTCGCCCTGTTCGTCCTGCGGGGGTTCGACGACCCGGGCGCGCTCGAGCGCGGCCTGCTCTACGCGGCGGCCGGCACGGCGATCGCGGCGGTCCTGGGCTTCCTGCGCTGGCGCACGACCGAGTGGTGGGTGACGGAGGATGCGATCCACCACCGCCGCGGGCTGGTCGCGATCAAGGAGACCGACGTGCCGCTCACCCGGGTACAGGCGCTCGACCTCGAGCAGGGGCCGGTGCAGCGTCTGTTCGGCGTGCAGTCCGTGCACGTGCAGACGGGCGGCGGGGGCGCACGCGGCGAGATCGTGCTCGAGGCGCTCGACGCGCGGGAGATCGCCGAGCTGCAGGCCCTGCTCGCCGGCCGGCAGGTCGAGGAGGCGCCGGTGGCGGGGGTCCGGCGGCGTCTGGGCGAGCGCGAGCTGCTCCTGACGGCGCTCACGGCCGGGCAGCTCGGCGTGATCCTGCCGGTGCTCGCCGGCGCGGGGCAGATCGTCAGCCAGCTGCTCGAGGACGAGGGGTTCGCCGTTCTCGGGCTCGTGCCCGACAGCCCGCTCGAGATCGCGCTGGTGGTCGCCGGCCTCGTCGTCGCGGCATGGCTGCTCTCGATGGCCGGCACCGTGGTCGCGTTCGCGGGCTTCACCGTGACCCGCGAGGCGAGCCGGCTACGCGTCCGGCGCGGGCTGTTCGCCCGGCGGGAGGCGACCGTGCCGGTGGGGCGCGTGCGCGCGGTCGTGGTGGTGGAGGGCGTGCTGCGGCGTCCGCTCGGGCTGGCGGCGCTGCGGATCGAAGTGATCGGGCACGCGGAGGAGCCGGCCGCGGCCCGGACGCTGTTCCCGCTGCTGCGGCGCGACGAGGTACGGGACTTCCTCGTGGAGCTGCTGCCGGAGTTCGACGACGCGCTCGACGGGCTGGAGCCGCTGCCGGCCCGGGCGGCCGCGCGGTACGCGCTGTGGCCGGTGGCCGGTGCGCTGGCGGTTGCGGGGGCGGCGTTCTTCACGCCGGTCGGTCCCTGGGCGCTGTTGCTCGTGCCGGCCGCCGCGGCGTACGGCCTCGCTCGGCACCGGGCGGCTGGGTGGCGGCTGCGGGACGGGCGGCTCGCCGTCCGCTCGCTGATGGTCGCGCGCCGGACGGTGCTCGCCCCGGCGCGGCACCGGGAGAGCCACGCGCTGGTGCAGACCGTGCTCCAGCGCCGCGCGTCGCTCGCCGACGTGGAGGTGGCGTTCGGCAAGCAGACCGCGGCCCGCGTGCACCACCTCGAGGCGGCGACGGCCCGCACGCTGTTCGAGCGGCTGGCTACGTGATGCCGAGGCGGTCGAGCAGCGTCTCGTCGCCGCGCCACGAGCGGCGGACGCGCACGGAGAGGTCGAGGTGCACGCGCTTGCCGAGCTCGCGCTCGAGCTCCCGACGGGCCGCCGTGCCGATCGACTTGATCATGCGCCCGTGCGCGCCGATGAGGATGCCCTTCTGCGACTCGGTCTCGACCCACAGGTACCCGTGGACGACCACGAGCTCGTCCTGCTCGTGGATCTCGTCGACCTGGACCTCGACCGCGTGCGGCACCTCCTGGCGGGTGCGGTGCAGGACCTGCTCGCGCACGAGCTCGGCCAGCAGCACCTGCTCGGGCTGGTCGGAGATCTCCTCGGGCGGGAAGTAGAAGGGGCCATCGGGCAGCAGCGAGGCGAGGTGCTCGACGAGCGCGCCGACGCCGCGCCCCGTGCGGGCGGAGACCGGGAAGATCTCCGCGTCGCCGCCCGCCAGGTCGGAGGCCGTCTGGAGCGCCGCGGCGGTGCGCGGGCGGTTGAGCCGGTCCACCTTGTTCACGGCGACGACCAGCGGCACCGGCGCGGTTTTCAGCGCCTCGGCGATGAACACGTCGCCCGGGCCGCCAACGCCCTGCTCCCCGTTGACCACGAAGAGCGCTGCGTCGGCCTCCGCGAGCTCCGACTCGACGCGCCGCTGCATCCGCTCGGTGAGCGCGTCCCGTGGTCGCTGGACGCCCGGCAGGTCGGTGAGCACGAGCTGGTAGCGCTCGGGGGCGGTGACGACGCCCCGGATCGCCCGCCGGGTGGTCTGCGGCTTATCGGAGACGATCGCGACCTTGTGGCCGACCATCGAGTTGACGAGCGTCGACTTGCCGACGTTCGGCCGGCCGGCGAGCGCGACGAAGCCCGAGCGGGTGCTCATCGCAGCCAGCCGAGGATCTCGGCCTGCAGGGCCAGCATCTCGCCGTCGTCGGCCTCGTGGTCCATGCCCGTGAGGTGGAGCACGCCGTGCACCACGGCCTCCAGCAGGTCCTCCGTGTACTGGGGGCAGATGATCACGTCGCCGAGCTCCCGCGGGCCGAGCGCTTGGTCCTCGTCGACGGGGAACGAGAGCACGTCGGTCGGTCCTTCCTTGCCGCGGTGGGCCTCGTTGAGCTCGGCCATCCGCTCCGCGTCCACGAACTCGACCGCCACGTGGCCATCCTCGATCCCCGCCGAGGCGGCCGCCACGGCGCAGGCCTCGCGGACCTGCGCCCCGGTCAGCGCGTCCCCGATCACGTCAACCTCGAGCACCGTGCGCTAGGCGGTGCGGCGGCGCTCGGCCGGCCTGAGCTCCTGGGCGGAGCGCTGGGAGGCCTCGTCGTAGGCGGCCACGATGCGCTGCACGAGCTTGTGGCGGACCACGTCCTCGCCGCCGAAGTGGACGAACTCGACGCCGTCGACCCCCTCGAGGATGTCGTTGACGACGATGAGGCCGGACTTCTGGTCGCGCGGCAGATCGACCTGCGTGATGTCGCCCGTCACCACCATCCGCGAGCCGAAGCCGAGCCGCGTGAGGAACATCTTCATCTGCTCGGGCGTCGTGTTCTGCGCCTCGTCGAGGATCACGAACGAGTCGTTGAGCGTGCGGCCGCGCATGAAGGCCAGCGGCGCCACTTCGATCACGCCGCGCTCAAGGTGGGAGGCGACCTTCTCGGCCTCCATCATGTCGTGCAGCGCGTCGAACAGCGGGCGCAGGTAGGGGTCCACCTTCGCCATCAGGTCGCCGGGCAGGAAGCCGAGGCGCTCGCCGGCCTCGACCGCCGGGCGGGTGAGGATGATGCGGTTCACCTCGCGGCGGGCGAGAGCCGCGGTGGCCATGGCGATGGCGAGGAACGTCTTGCCGGTTCCGGCCGGGCCGATGCCGAAGGTGACGGTCGAGCGGCGGATGGCGTCCACGTAGCGCTTCTGGTTGACCGACTTCGGCGTGACGCGCAGGTTGCGGTGCCGCCACACGACGTCGTCGAGCACCTTGGCGGGCGACTCGCGCTGATCGAGCACGCGCGCGACGGCCTCGATCGTCGCCGGCCCGATGTCGTGGCCGCGCTCCACCATCGACGAGAGCTCGCGCACGACGGTCGCGCCGGCCTGCACGGCATCGGCCTCGCCGTCGAGCGTGATCACGTTCCCGCGCAGGTAGACGTCGCACTCGAGGTGCTCCTCGAGCGTGCGCAGGATGAGGTCCTGGGAGCCGGCGAGCTCCGCGGCGACCTCGTTCGAGAGCTCCATCTGTCGTCTTGCCATTTAGCTGAGTGTTTCCTTCACCTTTGTCGAGACCCGCTTTCCGTCGGCGCGGCCTCCGGCGGCCGACATCACGTGCTTGATCGCCTTGCCCATGTCGCGCGGTGACTCCGCACCCGTCTCTTCGACGGCGGTGCGGACGAGCGCATCGAGCTCCGCGTCGGTCAGCTCGGCGGGCAGGTACTGCTGGATGATCTGCGCCTCGCGCTCCTCCTGGTCCGCCAGGTCCTCGCGGGCGGCCTCCCGGTAGGCCTCCGCGGCCTCCCGGCGCCGCTTGCGCTCCCTGCGCAGCACAGCAAGCTCGTCACCGTCCCCGTCCTTCTCCGCCTTCTGAAGCTCGGAAAGGACGAGCCGGAGCGCCGCGACACGATCCCTCTCCCCCGCGCGCATGGCGGAGGCGACGTCGGACCTGATGCGATCGGCGATCTGCAAGCACCTTCCAGTGTACGCGGGGTGGGGGCGAGAATCCCCGAGCGGCGCCTATACGGGGGCATGGACACGTCGATCGCCGTCGCCCGCGGGCCGCTGGGGCGGTTGCGAGGCCTGCTCGGCCGCCGTTCGCTGCCACCGGGGGCGGCGCTCCACCTGCCTCGCTGCCGGTCGGTGCACACGTTCGGGATGCGCTTCGCGATCGATCTGGTGTGGCTCGACGCGGGCGGCCACGTCGTGCGGGTCGACCGGAGCGTGCGGCCGTGGCGGGTGAGGTCCTGCCGGCGCGCGCGGTCGGTGCTCGAGTGCCGCGCCGGCTCCGCCGACGCGTTTCTCGCCGGCACATTCCGTCCCGCCCGAAGCCGTCGTCGCCGTCCGCCGGCGCGGCGCTCAGCCGAGCGCGATGGCGGCGATGCCGGCGACGACGATCGCGGCGCCGGCGAGGCGGCGCGGTGGGACGTGCTCGCGCGCGGTGATCGCGGCGGCGGCCACGGCCATGACCACGCTGGTCTCGCGCAGCGCGGCGACGGGGGCCGCCTCGGCGATCTCGAGCGCGGCGAGCGTGGCAGCGTAGGCCGCGAACATCGCGACGCCGGCCAGCGCCGGGCGCGGGCCGGCGGCCGCGCGCAGGGCACCGGAGCCGCGGGCGACGAGGACCGCCGCGGCGTACACCGGCGCGGTCAGCAGCAGGACGGCCTCGAAGTAGCTCAGGGCGGCCGCGTGGCGCACGCCCTCGTCGTCTACCAGCGTGTAGCCGGCGATGCACGCGGCCACCGCCAGAGCCAGACCGAGCCCGGCGCCCGCGGCCCCCCGGCCGACGCCGCGCACGAGCAGCACGCCGCCCGCGACCGCCAGCACGCCGAGCGCCGCGCTCGCGGACACCGCGGCCCCCAGCAGCGCGACCGAGACCGCGAGCACGAGCACCGGCGCGGCTCCGCGCGCGATGGGATAGATGAAGCTCAGGTCAGCCCGCTGGTAGGCGGCCGCGAGCAGCCCGAAGTACGCCAGCTCGAGCGCCACCGAGGCGGCGATGTACGGCCACGCCGCCCCGTCGACCTCCCAGGTGATGGCGGCGACAGGCAAGAAGACGACGGCCGCCACGAGGAGCGCGACGGCCGACGCCGCATGGCTGTCCCGCGCGTCGGCGATCAGCCAGTTCCACAGCGCGTGCAGGGCCGCGGAGCCCAGCACGAGCGCGACGGCGCCCGCGCTCAGCTCGGCCTCGCCGCCTCGGGCGCCTCCGTGCCGCCCGAGAACCGCGACCCGCCGCGCGCCTCTTTGGCGCCCTCCGGCTGCTCGTCGCGCCGGGCCTCGGTGCCTCCCGCGCTCTGCGCGGCGAGCTTGGGCGGGTGCCCCAGTTGACCGAGCTCGGAGGTGTCGCGGCCGAACAGGAGGTCGACGGTCCAGTCGACCACGAGCCGGAGCTGGCGCTTGAAGCCGGGCATCATGATGAGGTGGTACGTGCGGGCGAGGAACCAGGCGGGGAAGCCGCGCCACTTGATGCCGACGGTCTCGGCGACGGCCTTCTGGTGCCCCATGTCGACGAACACGCCGAGCGTCTTGTACGTGAACGGCTTCGGCTTCCCGCCGCCCAGCGCCGCCGCGACGTTCTCGGCCGCCCGTCGGCCCTGCCGGAGCGCGTGCTGGCCCGTCGGCGGCGTCGCCTGACCAGGACGAGCGGGGTCGGGCACCGCGGCGGCGTCGCCGATCGCCCACACGTCGGAGCGCCCCTGCACGCGCATGGTGCGGTCGACGACGATGCGGCTGACGTCGTCGAGCGGGAGGCCGAGCTCGGCGACCACCGGGTGCGGCCGCACCCCCGCGGTCCAGGCGACCGTCCGGCACGGCACGACCTCGCCGTCGGACAGCTCGACCGAGTCGGCGGAGATCCGCTCGACCGTGGTCGAGGTCCGCACCTCGATCCCGCGCCGCCGCAGCTCGGCCGTCGCGAACGCCGCCAGATCGGCGGAGATCTCCGGCATCACGCGGTCGCGCGCCTCGACGAGGATGAAGCGCAGGCCGGTGACCCGTGAGCGCGGATAGAGGTCGACCACGTCGGCCGCGAAGTCCTGCAGCTCGGCCAGCCCCTCGAGCCCGGCGTAGCCGGCGCCGACGAACACGTACGTGAGCAGCGCCCGGCGGGCCTCGTCGTCGTCCACCGACTCGGCGCGCTCGAGCGTGTTGAGCATGTGGTTGCGAAGGGCGATCGCGTCGGAGAGCGTCTTGAAGCCGATCGCATGCTCGCGCAGGCCGGGGATCGGCAGCGTGCGGGAGATCGAACCGAGCGCGACGATCAGCTGGTCGTACTGGATCGTCCGCTCGTCGCCCTCGGCCGCGGTGACGTCGACCTCGCGCCGGTCCGGGTCCGCGCCCGTCACGTGACCGAGCAGGAGGTCGGTCTCCCGCAGGTGCTCGCGCAGCGGCACCACGACGTGGCGCGGCTCGAGCGTCCCGGCCGCCGCGCCGGGCAGCAGCGGGGTGTAGAGCATGAAGTTGACGTCGGTGACGATCGTGATCTTCGCGGCGTGGCGAGGCAGCACCCGCTCGAGCTTGCGCGCCGCGTAGAGCCCGCCGAAGCCGCCGCCGAGGATCACCACATTCCAGGCCATGCGCGTGCATGCTAAGGCGCTCGCACGAGCTTGCGAGTGCGCGTAAGCCGCATTCCCTATCTGGCGAGCGCTGCGAAACGCTCGGCGGTGACATTGCCGCCGGAGATCGTCACGCCGACCCGCAGCCCACGCGCGTCCGGCACGCGTCCCGCGAGGAGCGCGGCGACCGCGCAGGCGCCCGACGGCTCGGCCACCGTCTTGCAGCGCTCGAAAAGGAAGCGCATCGCGTCGACGATCTCGGCGTCCGAGGCGAGCACGACGCCGTCGACGCGCTCCCTGATGACCGGGAACGTGCGCTCGCCCGGGGTGGGGAGCTGCTGGCCGTCCGCGATCGTGCGGGGGACCGGGATCCGCACCCGCTCGCCGGCCTCGAGCGAGCGCTTGACGTCATCTCCCGCCTCCGGCTCGACGCCGACGACCCGGACTCCGGGCAGCAGGCCCTTGGCGGCGGTCGAGCACCCCGCGATCAGCCCACCGCCGCCGACGCACACGAGCAGCAGGTCGAGCGGTCCGGCGTCTTCGATCAGCTCGAGCGCCGCCGTGCCCTGCCCGGCCATGACGCGCTCGTCGTCGTACGGGTGCACGGGCACGAGGCCGCGCTCGGCCACGAGGGCGGCCAGCAGCTCCTCGCGGTCCTGCGAGTAGCGGTCGAACCGCACGACCTCCGCCCCGTAGCCGCGCGTGGCGGCGAGCTTGCCCTCCGGCGCGTCGTCCGGCATCAGGATCGTCGCACCGACACCGTGCAGGCGGGCGGCCAGCGCGAGCGCCTGGGCGTGGTTGCCCGAGGACACGGTCGCCACGCCCCGCCCGCGCTCCTCGGCGGTCAACGAGGCGACCGCGTTGCACGCGCCCCGGAACTTGAACGCCCCGGCCCGCTGCAGGTTCTCCGCCTTCAGGAACACCGTCGCGCCGGTCGTCTCGTCGAGCGCGCGCGAGGTGAGCACCGGCGTGCGGTGGGCGAGGCCGTCGATCCGGGCTGCCGCGGCGCGGACGTCGTCGAGCGAGATCATCCGACGAGGAGGATGGCGGCCCAGCCGTCGCCGTCGCGCCGATCCCCCAGGCGCAGCCCGCGCCGGGCGAACGCCGCCGCCACCTCCTCGACCTCTCCGGACTCGAGGCCCGAGGCGATCAGCCGCTCCGGAGGCCGCTCGAGCAGCGCGGCGACCTCGACCAGCAGTGGCCGCACGAGGTTCGCCGTCACGGTCGGCGCCCACGGCCCCGGCACCCGGCGGAGATCCAGCCGCCGCGCGTCCACGGACACCTCGTTCGTCCGGGCCGCCGCCAGCGTGGCGGCGACGGCGGCGGGATCGTGATCGCAGGCGAGGATCGGGTCGAACCCGAGCCGGGCGGCGGCGAGCGCGAGGACCCCGGATCCGCAGCCCCAGTCGGCGAGCGGGCCGCCGGCCGGGAGCCCGACGAGCAGGTCGAGCGAGAGCCGCGTGCTCGGATGCGCCCCGGTGCCGAAGGCCTGGCCGGGGTCGATGACGACGTCCAGCGCGCCTGTGCGCGCCGCCTCCCACGGCGGCCGGATGCGCAGCGGCCCGACGTCGAGCGGGCGGTGGTACTCGCGCCAGCGCTCCTCCCAGCCGTCGGCCACCTCGGTGCTCGAGACGTCGACGACCGCGCCCGCCGCAGCCGCGCGCACGTCGCCGACGTCCGGCAGCTCCCCGCGCGCGCCGTAGAGCGCGTACTCGACGGTGTCCGCGTCCACGTCACGCTCCTCCAGCCCGCCCGGGACCAGCGCCAGCAGCTCCGCGAGCACCGGCTCGGCCTGCTCACGCGCCACCCGCACCGCAAGCCGGATCACGGCGCCGCCAGCGCCACGGCCGCCCAGCCGTCCTCGACCAGCCGCCGCTCCTCGCGCATCCCCCACGCCGCGACGACCGCGTCCGCCTCGCCGGCGAGCATCCCGGACGCGAGGAGCCGCGCCGGCCGTCGCCGGACCCCCTCCGCCGCCGCGACGAGCAGCCCGCGGCTGGGATTCGCGACGACCGTCGGCGCCCACGGAGGCGTGGCCGTCACGTCGCCCCACTGCGCCGTCACCGTGACCCCGTTGGCGGCCGCATTGGCGGCGATCGTGGCCAGCGCCTCGCGATCGTCGTCCACCGCCGTCACCGGGCTCCAGCCGAGCCGCGCGGCGGCGATGGCCAGCACGCCGGTGCCGGCGCCCCAGTCGCACAGCGGACCGCCAGGCGGTGACTGCAGCAGCAGTCGCAGGCACAGGCGGGTGGTCGGATGGCCACCGGCGCCGAAGGCGACGCCGGGATCGATGACGATGTCAGAGGCCCCGCCGTCGACCCACGGCGGCCGGACCACGAGATCGCCGACCTGCACCGGCGCCAGGAAGTGGTGCCACCGGCGCTCCCACCCACTAGCCACGTTCTCGCGGACGACGCCGACGAAGGCCTCCCCCGCCAGCTCCCGCACGCGAGCGACGGTCGGCAGCTCGCGCGCCGTCCCGTAGAGCGAGTACTCGACGGCGTCGCCCAGCGCCTGCTCCTCCGCGCCGGAAGCAAGCACCGGAAGCAGCCGCGCCAGCGCCTCCTCGGCCTGGTCCGCCCGGACGCGGATGCCGAGGCGGACCACCGGCGAGCTCACCCCGCGAGCACCCGCTTGAGCTTGGCGATCATGCCCTCGTCCTCGCGCGCGTTGTCCTCGGTCAGGCTGCCGGCGAAGCGCTCGAGCAGGTCGCGCTGCTCGTGCGTGAGCCGCCGTGGGATGACGACGTTGACCACCGCCCGCAGGTCGCCCGTCCGCCCGCGGCCGAGCGGCGGCATGCCGCGGCCGCCGAGGCGGATCGTCTCGCCCGGCTGCGTCCCGGCCTTGATCTCGACCGGAATCGGCCCGTCGAGGGTCGGGACGTCGACCGTGGTTCCCAGGGCGGCGAGCGGCGCCGCGACATCGATCACGGTGACCAGGTCGCTGCCGTCGCGCAGGAAGCGCTCGTCCTCGGCCACACGCACGAGCACGTACAGGTCGCCGTTCGGGCCGCCGCGCTCGCCCGCGTGGCCGCGCCCGGAGAGCCGGATGCGCTGGCCGTCGGAGATGCCCGCCGGCACGTCGACCTTGACGCGGTGCTCGTCGATCACCATGCCGTCGCCGCCGCACGTCTCGCACGGCTCGCGCGGCGCGCGCCCGTCGCCGCCGCACGTGTCGCAGACCGCGGAGCGCACGAGCTGGCCGAACGCGGTGCGCGACACCGCCTGCAGCTGCCCGGTCCCGCCACAGCGCGGGCAGGTGTCGATCGGCGTTCCCGGCTTGGCCCCGTTTCCGTGGCATGTGCCGCAGCGGGCGCGCACGTCGTAGGCCGCCTCCACCGACGTGCCGTGCGCGGCGTCGGCCAGCTCGATCGCCACGGCCACCGCCACGTCGCCACCCTGCACCGGCCCGGTGCGGGCGCCGCCGAAGGCGTCGAACCCGCCGGAGCCGAAGAACGCCGAGAAGAGGTCCGAGATCGACCCGAAGTCGCCGAAGTTCGGCTGGAAGCCGCCGGACCGCAGGCCCTCGTGGCCGTAGGAGTCGTAGAGCCGGCGGCGCTCCTCGTCGGACAGGATCTCGTAGGCCTCGGCGGCCTCCTTGAACTTCGCCTCGGCGTCCGGGTCGTGGGCGTTGACGTCGGGATGCAGCTCGCGCGCCAGGCGCCGGAACGCCTTCTTGACGGTCGCCGTGTCGGCGTCCCGCGAGACGCCGAGGATCTCGTAGGGATCGCGGGGCATCAGGGCGCCTCGTAGATGTCCTCGACGAAGCGGGAGAGCTGCTGCGCCGCCTCGCGCACGGTCACGATCGCCCGCGCGTAGTCCATCCGCAGCGGCCCGACCACCGAGACGGTGCCGAGGTTCCGCTGCGGGAGGCCGTAGTTGCCGGCCACGAGCGACAGGGTGCGCAGCGCCGGCATCGCGTTCTCGCCGCCGATCCGCACGTAGATGTCGCGCTCGTCGAGCGCCTGGGAGAGCACGCCGAGCAGCGTCACGCGCCGTTCGAGCGCGTCGAGCAGCTGGTTGAGCTGCGACACGTCCTGGAACCGGTGCTCCGACAGCAGCCGGGCGGCGCCGTCGACGTACAGCGTGTTCCCCGCGGTCTCCGCGAGCTCGGTGAAGGCCGGAGCCAGCTCGGCCACGAAGGCGAGCTCGGTGGGACGCAGCTCCGGGTCGTGCAGCCGCGCCTGCATCATCCGCGATCCCACGCTCATCCCGACCAGCCGCTCGTTCAGGTAGGACGCCGCCCAGTCGGCCAGCCCCGGGTCGACCGGCCGGGCGAACGTGAACACCCGCTTCGACACGCCGCCGGTCGACGTGATGACCACGACCATCAGCACCTGCGGCTGCAGGGACAGGACCTCGACGTGGCGCACGGTCGTGGTGGCGATCGGGGGCGCCGACACGATCGCGAGGAGGTTCGTGACCTGCGACAGCGTCTCCGTCGTCACGCGCATCGCCTCGTCGACCTCGCGCCGCACGAGCGAGAGCTGCAGCTCGGGCTTCTCGTCCCGGCGGGCCGGCAGCAGCCGGTCGACGAAGTAGCGGTACCCGGCGTCGGTCGGCACGCGCCCGGCGGACGTGTGCGGGTGGGCGAGCAGGCCGCGCTCCTCGAGCACGGCGAGCTCGTTGCGGATCGTCGACGGCCCGAACTCGACGTCCGGGTCGGCGGCGAGCGCCTTCGAGCCCACAGGCAGGTTGGTGGCGTTGTAGCCGTCGACGACCTTGCCGAGCAGCATCTCCTGACGGGGCGTAAGCACGGCCTCAGATTCTAAGAACCACGCCCTCGTCGGCCCGCAGGGCCGAGCCGCCGCCGCCGTCGAGGAGAGAGCGCGGGCAGACAGCTCATTCGCGGACGACGGCCTTCCCGCGCCGGACGAGCCGGTTCTCTCCCTGGACGGCCTCGACGGTCCCGTCCGCCGTCGTGGTGATCGTGAGCTCCTGCTCGGGCATGCCCATGCCGCGGAACTGGACGGAAAGCGACTCGAGCTTGAGCCCGTCACCCTGCGCGCGGGCGCACTGGGCCATCGTCCACAGTCCGTGCAGGATGCGCCCAGGCAACCCGACCGACCGCGCGAACTCGTCGTCGAGGTGGATCGGGTTGAAGTCCCCGCTCGCGCCCGCGTACCGGTAGGTCACGTACCGGTCGGGCGTCACCTTCATCTCACGATGTTCGTCCATCGCCCCTCGCTCACCAGCTCGCCGCGCTGGTTGGTCGACGTCGTCTTGAACACGTAGAACTCGAGACCGCCGCGCTCGTTCTTCTCCTCGAGCTCCGCCTCGGTGGTGATCTCGTCGCCGGCCACGACCGGCTCGGCCCAGCGGAACTCCTGCGCGCCGTGGACCATGCGCGAGAAGTCCAATCCGGACTCGATGATCGCGGGGAAGACGGCCGGACCGGCATAGACGGCGGCGAACATCGGCGGCGCGACGACGTCCGCGAACCCGGCGGCGCGGGCCGCCTCCGGGTCGAGATAGCGTGGGTCGGTCTCCCCCACCGCGTGCGCGTACTCGCGCACCTTCTCGCGCCCCACGGCGTACGTCGCGCTCGTCATTCGTCGCCCAGCTCCAGCACCGCGAGGAACGCCTCCTGCGGGACCTCGATCCGGCCCACCTGCTTCATCCGCCGCTTCCCCTCCTTCTGCTTCTCCAGCAGCTTGCGCTTGCGCGTGATGTCGCCGCCGTAGCACTTGGCCGTGACGTCCTTGCGGAACGCCTTGACGGTCTCGCGGGCGATGATCTTCGCGCCAACCGCCGCCTGGATCGGCACGTCGTACTGCTGGCGCGGGATCTTCTTGCGCAGGCGCTCGGTCAGCACGCGGCCCTGGTCGTACGCCTTGTCGCGATGGACGACCATCGAGAGCGCGTCGACGGTGTCCCCGCCGAGCAGCACGTCGAGCTTCACGAGGTTCGAGGGCCGCAGGCCGATCGGCTCATAGTCGAGCGAGGCATAGCCCCGCGTGCGCGTCTTGAGCTGGTCGAAGAAGTCGAGCACGATCTCGGCGAGCGGCAGGTCGTAGGTGATCTGCACGCGCTCGGACGACAGGTAGTGCATGCCCTGGTGGATGCCCCGGCGCTCCTGCGAGAGCTCCATGATCTGGCCGATGAACTCCTTCGGCGTGAGGATCGAGGCGCGGATGTACGGCTCGCGGACCTCGGCGATGCGCGCCGGGTCGGGCATGTCGGTCGGGTTGTGGACCGGGATCACCGTGCCGTCGGTGAGCGTGATCTCGAACTCCACCGAGGGCATCGTCGCCATCAGCTCGAGGTCGTACTCGCGCTCGAGCCGCTCGCGCACGATGTCCATGTGCAGCAGCCCGAGGAACCCGCACCGGAAGCCGAAGCCCAGCGCGTCGGACGTCTCGGGCTCCCAGGACAGCGCCGCGTCGTTGAGCGAGAGCTTCTCCAGCGCGTCGCGCAGCTCCGGGTAGTCGTCGTTGTTCATCGGGAACAGGCCGCAGAAGACCATCGGCTTGACGTCGCGGTAGCCGGGCAGCGGCTCGGTGGCGCCACTGCCCTTGGTGGTCAGCGTGTCGCCCACGCGCAGCCGCGTGACGTCCTTGACGCCGGTGATGAGGTAGCCGACCTCGCCCGCGTGGAGCTCGTCGGCCGGCGTCTGGAGCGGCGTGAAAAAGCCGATGTCGTCGATCTCGGCCTCGGTGCCGGCGGCCATCGCGCGGATCGCCTCGCCCTTGCGGAACGTGCCGTCGACCACGCGGATGTAGGCGATGACCCCGCGGTACTGGTCGAACTCGGAGTCGAAGATCAGCGCGCGGGGCGGCGCGTCGGGGTCGCCGTTCGGGGGCGGAACCCGGGTGACGAGCTCCTCGAGCAGATCCTCGACGCCCTCGCCGGTCTTGGCGCTGATGCGCAGGACCTCCTCGGCCGGCTCGCCGATCAGCTCGGCGATCTCCTCCGCCACGCGCTCGGGCTCGGCGCCGGGGAGATCGACCTTGTTCATGGCCGGGATCAGCTCGAGCCCCGAGTCGATCGCCAGATACGTGTTCGCCACCGTCTGCGCCTCGACGCCCTGCGACGCGTCGACCACCAGCAGCGCGCCCTCGCACGCGGCGAGGCTGCGTGAGACCTCGTAGGTGAAGTCCACGTGCCCCGGCGTGTCGATCAGGTGGAACTGGTAGGTCTCCCCGTTGCGTGCCGTGTAGAAGACGCGCACGGCCTGCGCCTTGATCGTGATCCCGCGCTCGCGCTCGAGGTCCATCGAGTCGAGCAGCTGCGCGCGCATCGCCCGCGGATCGACCGTGTGTGTCAGCTCGAGGATGCGGTCGGCGAGGGTCGACTTGCCGTGGTCGATGTGGGCGATGATCGAGAAGTTCCGGATGTGCGCTTGATCCGCCATTCGACCGGGAGAGCTTAGAGTGAGCGGAGTGCCGACTCACGTCGCATTGCTGCGGGGGATCAACGTCGGCGGCCACGGCCGGGTCGCGATGGCGGATCTGCGCGACGTCGTCGCCTCGCTCGGCTATGAGGACGTCGCGACGTACGTCCAGAGCGGCAACGTCGTGTTCACCGCGGAGGCGCCGGACGCGGCGGCGCTCGAGGCCGCGATCTCGGAGCGCCTCGGCGTCTCGCCGGCGGTCATCGTGCTCTCGCGGGAGGAGCTCGAGCGGGTGGTCGACCGCAATCCGTGGCCGGACGAGAAGGACGGCAAGCACCTCCACGCGATCTTCACGGCGGGCGAGCCGGACGCCGGCGTGGTGGCCGCCGCGCAGGAGAAGGCCTCGGGGGGCGACGAGGCCCGGATCGTGGATGGGACGCTCTACATGCGCACGCCGAATGGGCTCGGACGCAGCAAGCTCGCCGCTGAGTTGAGCCGGCGCGGTCCGCAGGACGGCACGGCCCGCAACTGGACGACCGTGACGACGCTGCTCGCGATGCTCAGGAGCGAAGGCGGCTCGTGAACAGGGCGAGGATCTGGCGGGCCTCGGGGATGCGCATGGCGAGCACGACCGCCGCGTAGGCGGCACTGCCGAGCGTCAGCGCGCCGCCGACCGAGGCGATCTGGGCGAGCAGGCTCCGGCCCAGTGCCTCGTCGAGCGCCCACCACGTGACGTAGGCCACCACGCCGAGGATCGCGGCGGCGACGAGGATCTTGGCCGTCGTGGTGAGGGTGGTGCCGAGCTCGAGGCCGTGCGTCCGTCGTCTGAGGTAGGCCGCCTGCCCGACGGTCATCGCGGCGGTCGCCACCACGGTGCCGAGCACGACGCCCCCGATCCCGAGCGGCTCGTAGAGCGCCGCCGAGACCACGAGGTTGATGAGCAGCGTGACGCCGGCGAGGAAGGTCGGCGTCCACGGCTGCTGGAGCGAGAAGAACGTGCGGGTGAGCAGCAGGTTGACGCCGCTGAACGGCAGCGAGAACGAGAACCAGAACAGGGCCTCGGCCACCTGCTCGGTCGACTGTGCGTCGAATTCGCCGCGCTCGTAGACGAGGCGGGTTATCGGCTCGGAGAGCGCGATCGTCGCCGCCGCGGCGGGGATCAGCAGCAGCACGATCTGGCGCGTCCCGTTGGCCTGCGTGCGGCGCAGGCCGTCCCAGTCCTGGCGCGCGACGAGCCGGCTGAGCGCCGGGAAGAGCACGGTCGCGACGGCGACGGAGAACATTCCCTGGGGCAGCATGTAGATCCGGAACGCGCGGTCGATCGCCGCGGGCGCCTGCTCGGAGATGCGGAAGCCGAAGTACGTGTTGATCAGCAGGTTGAAGTTGATGAGGCCGAGCCCGATCGTGACCGGCAGCATCAGCAGCAGGACGCGGGACATGTCCCCACCCACCCCGCGCCAGTTGAAGCTGATCCGGATCGGGATGTGGAGCCGGTGGAGGACCGGGAACGCCATCGCGAACTGGCAGACCGTCCCGGCCAGGACGCCGATCGCGTACGCGTAGATCCGGTCGTCGCCCTCGAACTGTGGTGTGAGCGTGACGAGCGCGGCGATGATCACCAGGTTCCAGACGAGCGGGGAGAGCGCCGGGATCGTGAAGTGGTCGTAGGCGTTCAGCATCCCGACGAGGAGGCCGTTGAGGCCGAGCAGGATCACGATCGGGAACAGCACCCGGCTGAGGCCGACGGTCAGGTCGTCGAGCGCCGGGTTGTCCGTGAACAGCGGCATGATCAGGTCGGCGCCGACGATGAAGAGCGCCGTGATTGCGGAGAGCGTCGCGAGGATGAGCCCGAAGAGGGCGCCGGCGAGCTGGAGCGCCTCCTTGCGGCGGTCGTGCTCCAGCAGCCCGGTGAAGACCGGGACGAAGGCGGCCGAGAGGGCCGCGTCGGCGAACAGCGAGCGGACGAGGTTCGGGACTTGGAACGCGACGGTGAAGGCGGACGCGGCGCCGCTGGTGCCGAAGTAGCGCGCCGCGACGACCTCGCGAATGAGGCCGGCGATGCGCGACAGGCCGGTGGCGACCGAGAAGATCGCGGTGTTGACGGCCGTGCGCCGTGGTTTCCGGGCTGGCGCCGACAAGCGGCGCGCTATAGTACGCCGCCGCCGCGGAAGGTCCGCGGCTTCTTCTTGCGCCATGGCCAACATTCCGTCGCAGATCAAGCGCAACCAGCGGTCGCTGCGTGAGCGCGCCGAGAACCGCCAGTACACGTCGGCGGTCAAGACCTACTTCCGGCGCCTGCAGGCCGCCGTCGACGAGGGCGACGACGAGCGAGCCGATGCCGAGCAGCGCCGTCTGGTGCAGCTGGTGGACAAGGCGGTCAAGCGGGGCGCGCTGCATCGCAACAGCGGGGCCCGCAAGAAGTCGCGCGCCGCGCGGCTGCGCAAGCCCGCCGCCTGAGTCCGCTCCGGCGCCTTCCGCCATCGCGGCCGCTTCCGCCGACCTCGACCCGCCGCTACGCTGGCGCGGGAACGCTCACGAGGAGATTTCGCCGTGGAGACGCACCAGTACCGCCTGTCCCGGGGCCGGCATTTCACGCCCGATCGCGGGCGCTGCGCGATGGAGTGGGTCGCGGAGCTGACGGGCGAGGCGCACACCGACCGGCCGCGGACTACGAGCGCGGTCGCCGCCGAGTACGTCCGCCGCTTCAACGACGTGCTCGCCGACGGGCCGCGCCAGCGGCTCCGCCCCTACCTTTCGCGGATGATCGGGACGGCCGGCGACGGGCTCGACGAGCACCGGGCGTTGCTGTGCGTCCGCCGGCTCGTCGACGAGTGCCTGCCGGTCGCCCTGGAGGCTGCGGGCCTCGATGTGCGTGCCGGGCGCCTCGAGGAGGCGCGGTCGGCGGCGGCCGCTGCCCGGTCGGCGGCGCGCGAGCGGGCTCGTCGCGGGTGCGTCGAGAGCGAGTGGTGGCTGCGCCGTGAGCGGGTGCGCGCCGCCGCTCGCGCCGCGGGGCGCGCCTCGGCGCTCGACGCGACTCGGGCGGCGCTGAGCGCCGCGGCCCCGGACGCGCCGCGGTTAGCGCTGGCCGAGACCGCCTGGGCGGCCACCTGGGACGCGCTGTGGGCGGCGGCCTGGGACGGCCGGCCGATGCCGCCCGCGGACACGCTCTTGATGGGCGCCTTCGAGCTGCTCGACGCGATGCTGCCCGGCGAGGTCCTGGATCCGTACGACGGCGTCGCCGAGGAGCTCAGCGCGCTGTCGCGGTGACCGCCGGCGGCTGCCGGCGTCAGCCCGCTGCCGCGACGATCGTGCGCACGGCCGCGGTGTCCTCACTGAGGACTCCGCCGCTGCCGCCGCGGCTCTCGACCTCGAGGTCGGCGAGCAGCTCGAGCATGCGCCGGTAGGTCTCGACGTCGCGCTCGTTGACCGCGCGGATCAGGTCGTCGGCGGCGCGCGGTGGCATCCGCAGCCCGCGCTTGATCTGGGCGGTCGGCTTGCCGGCCGCAAGCGCCTCGGCGATCGCGAGCGCGTCGCGGACGCGGCGAACCATCTGGTACGAGAGGCTCGGCAGGCGCTCGCCCTGCTGGCGCAGCTCGAGCAGCAGTCGCATGGCGTGCTGGGCGTCGCCGGCGACGAGCGCGTCGCCGAGCGTCCACGCCTTGCGCTCCGCCGAGCTGGCGCAGCACTCCTGGACCTCCTTTACGCCGATGCTCGCGCCCTGCCCGTGCTCGAGGGCGAGCTTCTCCAGCTCCCGCAGCAGCCGCTGCCGGCGCTCGCCGACCTGGGCCACCAGCGCGCGAGCGGCCGGCTTGTCGAGCTCGAGGCCGAGCTCTGACGCCTGGGCGGCGAGCCACTTGGGCAGATCCCAAGCCCGCATCGCCATCTCGGCCGCGATCACGCCGCCCGCAGCCTCGACCGCCTTGTGCAACGCAGCCGGCGCCTTCGCGCGGCTCTCCTCCCGAGCGAAGAACGCGACGGTCAGCGCATCGGGATCCATGGACGAGAGCGCGGCGGCCACAGGCTCGACCTCGGCCTCCTTCCAGCGCTGGACACCGTCGGCGATCACGAACCGCCGGCCGAGCGCGAAGGTCATCGCGCTGAGCGCTCCGGTGACGACCTCGGGGGTGCACGCGTCCGCCTCGAACAACTCCACGCCGTTCTGGCCGCTCTCGGCCTCCGCCATCGCGCGCAGGCGGGCGCGCCTTTCGGCGATGCGACCGTGGTCGTCACCGTGGATGAGGTAGGCGGCCTTGAACGTCGGCACGAAAGGGCGAGTCTAGAAGCCGTCACGGCGATCGCTCCACCGTGACTCGGCCGTGTGCGAGGCGCAGGTGGACGGAGCCGTCGCGGTCGGTCCGGTAGACGTGGTCGACGGTCTTCAGCGCGTCGAGCGTCGAGGCCGTGGGATGGCCGTAAGTGTTGTCCGCCCCCACCTCGATGGCCGCAAACTCGGGACGGGTGCGTTCGATCAGCGCCGGAAGCCCCTCGTCGTCGCTGCCGTGGTGGGCGACTTTGAGCGCGTCGACGTCGGGGAACGGGAGCGTCGCGGTGACGTCCGACTCGGCGTCGGCGGGCAGCAGGAGGGCGAAATCGCCGGACTCGACGAGCGCGACGATCGCGCGGTTGTTCGGGTCGCCCTCCGCGCGGAAGGTCGGGCTGGGCGGCGGTGGCCAAAGGAGTCGCATCGTGATGCCGCCGAAGGTGAGCCGCTGGCCGGCGTGGGCGGCGAGCGTGCGGGCTCTCGACCGTGGGAGGCCGCGCTGCACGGCCGTCGGCCAGCCGGCTCCGCCGTTGACGACGAGGCGCGTGGGGATGTGACGCAGGATCGACAGCGCCGCTCCCTCGTGGTCGTTCTGCGCGTGGGTGATCACGAGCGCGTCGAGACGGCGGACCCGGGCCTCGGCGAGCCGGTCGAGGATCGGCCCGCCCGCCGGGCCGGTGTCGACGAGCACCGCGACGCCGTCGCGACGCAGCAGCGTCGCGTCCCCTTGGCCCACGTTGAGGAACGAGACGATCAGCTCGCCCCGCACCGGCGGGTCGAGCGTGCCGGTGCCGGCGGCGCTGGCGAACACGGCAAGCCCGACCGCAACCACCGCCGTGAGGGCAGCGATCCGGCGGGTCCGCGACTGGCAGGTGGGGATCGGCGGCCAGACGCCGATCCGTTGCATCGCCCGCCGCCACGCGGCGCGAATGCCCAGGATCGCCGCGGCCAGGACGCCGTAGGCCGCGAGCAGCGCGAGCGGCGACCCGAGCCGTGCAGGGATCGCCGCCGCTGGCGCGCTCGCCATCGTGTGGGCGACCCACTGCACGAAGCTCAGCAGCGGCCCGTTCGCGGCGTTGAACGGCGTCGCCATGACCGGGTCCACCTGGGCCGCGGTCGCGGCCAGCATCCCAAGCCACATCACGGGCGCGATCGCGGCCGCGGCGAGCAGGTTGGCCGGCAGCGCGGCGAGCGAGACCTGCCCGAAGTGCAGCGCCATCAGCGGGGCGGTGCCGAGGGTCGCGGCGGTGGTGATGGCGGCCACGTCGGCAACCGGCCCTGGCATGTGCCGGGCGAGCGCCTTTCGCAGCGGCCGCACCAGGGCGAGCAGCGCGACGACCGCGGCGAAGGACAGTTGCCATCCGGGCTCGCCGGCGGCGCGCGGGTTGAGGGCGAGTGTCACGGCCGCGGCAAGCCCGAGCGCGTACCAGCGGTGTGCCGGCCGCCCGGCGAGCGCGGCGACGAGCCCGGCCGCGCCCATCACGCCGGCGCGCTGGATCGACGGACCGGCGCCCGTGAGTGGCACGTAGAACGCGACCAGCGCGAGGGCGATGAGCAGCCGCGCACGCAGACCGAGGCCGGTGATCGCGCCGGCCGCCAGCACGAGGACGCCGAGCAGCATCACGTTCTGGCCGCTGACCGCGAGCACGTGTGCCAGGCCGGAGCGCTTGAAGTCGTCCCGGACGTCCTCCGTGAGCTCCTCGTCCTGGCCGAGCACCATGCCGCGCAGCAGCGCGGCGTCGGACCGCGGCAGGTGCCCACTCAGACCCGCCTCCGCACGGCGTCGGGCGCCGTCCACGACTCCGAGCAGGCCACCACGCCGCTCCCCGGTGCTCTGCAGTTCGGCGACGTCGACGGCGGCGGTTGCGCCACGGCGGCGCTGATACGCATCGAAGGGCCCGAGCGGCGTCACCTCCCCGGCCACCTGGACGATGTCCCCGACCTCGGGCCAGCTCCCGGGATGCCGTTCCGCCCGCATTCGCAGCACCGCGACGCCGAGACCGGGAAGCCGAGCCCGCGCCACCGCCGGGCCGCGCGCCCGCTCACGCACCGGCTCCAGCAGCACCGCCGGCGACTCCATCGCCCGACCATGCATCCGAGCCAGCGGGCCACCCTCGATCGCGTCGATCCGCACGTCCGCGACGACGGCGCCGACCAGCACCGCAGCCGCGGCCGCCAGCGAGACACCGAGCCGCACCCCCGCGGGACCGCCGACCGCGCCGTGAAGCACGTCACCGCCGGTCCGGGCATCGCCGAACCCGCCTCGAGGCGCATCAACCTCCGAGTCGGCCGCCCGCGCGTCATCTGGTGCCGGCCGCGCGGACGGCGGGATGACGGCGATGGCGGCCGCGAGGGTTGCCGCGACGACCGTGGCGAGCGGTGAGAGAGGGCCGAGGACCAGGCCGGTGGTGAGCGCGAGGAGGACGAGGTGGCGCGGGTGGCGGCGGAGCGCTTCGCGCGCGGTGGCCGCCCGCACCTCACACCCGCACCTGCTCGCGCAGCGACGCGAGGCGGACGTCGCCGATGCCGGGCACCTCGCCGAGCTCGTCGACCGACCCGAAGCCACCGTTCTCCTCGCGGTAGTCGAGGATGCTCTGCGCTGTCGTCGGGCCGATGCCATCCAGCTCGTCGAGCTGCTCCAGCGTCGCGGTGTTGATGTTGAGGGGGACGCCTGACGTGGCGGGAGCCGTCGCCGTGCCCGAGCCTCCGGGCGCGGCCGCAGGCGTCCGCTTGGGCACGAGGACCTGGCGCCCGTCCTCGACCTGAGCGGCGAGGTTGACCTGGCTCAGATCCGCCCGGCGGGTGGCGCCGCCGGCACGGCCGAGCGCGTCATCGACTCTGGCGGTCGCACGCATCCGATACACGCCCGGGCGCCGAACCGCACCCGCGACGTGGACGACGACCGTTTCGCCACCGCCGCCGTCCTCGTCCACCTTGATCGCCGGCGGCGGCGCGTCAGCCGGCGGCTCGCCGCCTCGGGTCAGGTACCAGGCGCCGAGCAGCACGACGGCCGCCAACGCGACGCCGTATGCGGCGAGCTGGCGGGGCGGGACGTCGGGCATGCGGCGAAGCTACGCGTCGTCGCGCAACGGATCGACGCGTGATCGTCTCGGAAGAGCGCCGAGATCGTGACGTGGTGAACGCGGGCGGGAACCTGCAGCGGCGGCATTGGGCGGGAGGGCTCGGGTGGCTCGAGGGAGCTCCGGCGTACGTCAACGGCGGCATTGAGGGGAGGGACTCGGGTGGGGGTGTGCGGAACGTGGCCAACGGCGGTGCGGTGCGCGGCGGTTTGGCCAGTCGTGGGCCCTGGGCGGTGCAAGAGTGGACACGCGTGGCTTCGGCGTGTCGCAGTTGTCCATTTGTGTGCCGCTGCGGCACCTAAGTGGACACGGGTGGCTCTGGCGCGTCGCGGTTGTCCACTTGTGTGCCGCTACGGCACCTAACCGGACACGCACGGGCGCCGATGCGGCGCTTGGCCGGTTGTGCACGCCGAGCGGCCCGCCGCGGGGGAGCGACCCGGCTCTCCGGCCCCGCCGCCCTCAATGCCGAAGTCCGTCCCGAGACCGCTCCGGCGTGCCACGGCGCCCGCGAGCCGCCTTCTCAATGCGACGCCGGATCCCCGCCCCGCCGGTCAGCTCCCCCGCGGACCCGGCTTCAGCGCACGACGAAGTTCACGAGCCGCCCGGGCACCACGACGACCTTCGCGACCTCGTGCCCGTCCAGGTGCCGCGCCACGTTCGGCCGCTCGCGGGCCGCGGACTCGACGTCGTCGCGCCCCGCGTCGGCCGGGACCTGGATCCGGTCGCGCAGCTTGCCGTTGACCTGCACGGCGATCTGGATCACGTCGCGCTCAAGCATCGCCGGGTCGGCGGCGGGCCACGGCTCCTCCCAGACGCGGTCGCCGGTCAGGAGCTCGTAGACCTCCGCGCCCGTATGCGGGGCGAACGGGAAGATGAGCGAGGCGGCGGTTCCCGCAGCGAAGTGCAGCGCCTCGTCGGACGCGCCCTCGCGCCGGCGGTACGCCTCGTTGACCAGCTCCATCACGGCCGCGATCGCGGTGTTGAAGGCGAAGCGGCCCGCGAGGTCGTTCGTGACCTTGTCGATCGCCCAGTGGGCCTTGCGCATGAGCTCGAGATCGTCGCCCGCGTCCCCGCCGCCGCCCGGTGCCAACGCGCGCGCGCCGGCGCGGGCGGCGATGTCGACCCCCAGCCGCCAGAGCCGGGCCAGGAAGCGGTAGACGCCCTCGACGCCCTCGTCGGTCCAGTCAGCGTCCTGGTCCGGCGGCCCGATGAAGAGGATGTACGCGCGCGCGGTGTCGGCCCCGTAGCGCTCGACGTACGGCTCGGGGCTGATCATGTTGCCCTTGGACTTGGACATCTTCGCCCCGGCGCGCGTGATCATGCCCTGGGTGAACAGCCGCAGGAACGGCTCCTGGCTGTCGATCATCCCCATGTCCGCGAACGCCTTCACGAAGAAGCGGGCGTACAGCAGGTGCAGGATCGCGTGCTCGATGCCGCCGATGTATTGGTCGACCGGCATCCAGTAGTTCGCGATGTCCGGGTCCCAGGCAGCCGACTCGTTGTCCGGGTCCGTGTAGCGCAGGAAGTACCAGGCGGAGTCGACGAACGTGTCCATCGTGTCGGTCTCCCGGCTGGCCGGGCCGCCGCACTGCGGACACGTCGTGTTGACCCAGTCCTCGGCCGCCGCCAGGGGCGAGCGACCCTTCGGGCGGTAGTCCTCGATCTCTGGCAGGAGCACCGGCAGGTCCTCCTCCGCGACGGCGACGAGGCCGCACCGGTCGCAGTAGACCATCGGGATCGGGGCACCCCAGTACCGCTGTCGGGAGAGCAGCCAGTCGCGCAGGCGGTAGTTGATCGAACGGTGGCCGAGGCCCTGCGTATCGAGCCAGTCGATGATCGCGTCTTTCGCCGCGACCGCGGTCATCCCGGTGAAGGGCCCGGAGTTGATCAGGACCTCCCCCTCGGTGTGCGAGACGAAGGCCTCCCCTTCCTCGACCGTCCCGTCGGCGGGCGCGACGACCGGGCGGATCGGCAGGCCGAACGCCCTCGCGAAGTCGTAGTCGCGCTGGTCGTGGGCGGGCACGGCCATGATCGCGCCGGTGCCGTACTCCATCAGCACGTAGTCGGCGACGTACATCGGGATGCGCTCGCCGTTGACCGGGTTGACGACCGTGCGGCCGAGCGGGACGCCGGTCTTCGTGCGCTCCGTGTCGGCCCGCTCCTCGCTGCTCTCGCTCAGCGCGTGGTTCACGTAGCCCCGCACGGCCTCCTCGTGCTCCGTGCCGGCCGCCAGCCGCAGTACGTCGGGATGCTCGGGCGCCATCACGAAGAAGGTTGCGCCGAACAGCGTGTCGGGCCGCGTGGTGAACACGGGATAGTCGACGCCCAGCTCGGGTTGCCGGAAGATGACCTCGGCGCCCTCGGATCGCCCGATCCAGTTTCGCTGCATCGTGACCACGTGCGGCGGCCACTCGACGGTCTCCAGGTCGTCGAGCAGGCGGTCGGCATAGTCGGTGATGCGGAAGAACCACTGCTCGAGCTGGCGTGCCTCGACAACGGTGCCGCATCGCTCGCAGCGTCCGTCGATCACCTGCTCGTTGGCCAGGACGGTCGCGTCCTTCGGGCACCAGTTGACGGCCGCCTCCTTGCGGTACGCGAGGCCGCGCTTATAGAACTGCAGGAAGATCCACTGGGTCCAGCGGTAGTAGCGTGGCTCGTGGGTGCCGAACTCGCGCGACCAGTCGATCGAGATGCCCCACGAGCGCATGCCGCGCTGGAACGCCTCGATCGACTTTCGCGTCGACTCCCGCGGATGCTCACCGGTCCGGATCGCGTGGTTCTCAGCGGGCAGCCCGAACGCGTCATAGCCCATCGGGTGGAGCACGCGCCGGCCGGTCCGGCGGTGGAAGTGCGCGACCGCGTCCCCGACCGAGTAGTTCTTCAGGTGCCCCATGTGCGGCTCGCCCGAGGGGTAGGGCAGCATCTCGAGCACGTACGACTTGGGTAGGTCGCCGTCGGCGTCGTTCGACACCTCCCAGGTGCGCTCACGCTCCCAGATCGACTGCCACTTGGCCTCGATCTCGTGGGGGTTGTAACGGCGCTCGTCGGCCATGGGGCGCGGAGGTTAGCGGCAGCGTGCAGCCGCGATAGACTGATCCGCGCCCGGGGCTATAGCTCAGCTGGGAGAGCGTTCGGCTGGCAGCCGAAAGGTCGGGGGTTCGAATCCCCCTAGCTCCATCTCGACCGTGAGGATCCTCGGCTAGGCGGCAGCGGCTTGCGCGCGGCGCGAGCGGTGGAGCGGGCACCCCGCGCACAGCTCGGCTCCCGGGACGCGGTGGTAGAGCCGGCAGCTCGATCGCACGTGGAACGGCGTGCGCGCATGCGACGGGCGACACGCGCAGCCGCTTCTTCACACGGACCTTGGGTTCCGGGTGCTCGCGCGGGTCGACGACCTCGCGGGCGAGAGCTCCTTCCGGAATTCAGCCCGGAGCACTTCCGTCTGCTCGACCAGGATCTCACGGTCATGTACGTGCCCTGCGGACGACATCCTCGGAAACCCGGTCGTCGAGCGGCTCGACGCCGTCTCCGACGGGCGCATCGTCTTCCTCGCGTCAAGCAGCCGCGATGACACGGCGAGCGAACTCGCCGTGCTTCGTCGTCTCAGGCGCCCACGGCGCGCTTCGGGGCCTCGCCCCAGAGCTGCTCGAGCCGGTAGAACTCGCGCGCCTCAGGCGTGAAGATGTGGACGACGACGTCGAGGTAATCCATGAGGATCCAGCGTGCCTCGGCGACGCCTTCGACGCGCCGCGGGAGGATGCCGTGGTCCTTCTTGAGGCCCTCGTTGATGCGGTCGTGGATCGCCTTGGTCTGCCGGTCCGTGTTGCCGGTGACGACCACGAAGTAGTCCGTGTAGCCGAGGACCTCGCGGAGATCGAGCTCGACCGGGTCGATCGCCTTGGCGGCGCCGGCGTAGTCGAAGATCAGCTCCGCGAGGCGGTCCGGTGTGAGGCTGCTCATGACGCCACCCCTGCGCGGTAGAGGCCGGTCTCGGCGATGTAGCGCTCGACCGCCTCCGGCACGAGGTGGCGGATCGGGCGTCCGGCCGCGACGTAGCGGCGGATGAGCGAGGACGAGACGTCGAGTCGGGGCATGTCGAAGAAGCAGATGCGGTCGGCGCGCAGGCCGGCCAGGCGGTCGATGATGTCGATGCGGCGGGTCCCCTCGCGCTCGGCCACCGCGATGTCGGCGAGCTCGAGGATGGCCTCCGGCTCCCGCCAGTTGGGGAGCGAGAGGGCCATGTC
>DATAFH010000044.1:0-9605 GCA_036257565.1 Solirubrobacteraceae bacterium
CCGAGCTCCTCGCCGATGACGGCCAGGATGAAGTCGGTGTGGGCCTCCGGGAGGTAGAAGATCTTCTGGACCGACTGCCCGGGGCCGAGGCCGAAGAAGCCGCCCGAGCCGATCGCGATCTGGCCCTGGACGGACTGGAACCCGGCGCCGGCTGCGTCCGCCCAGGGGTTGACGAACGTCGTCAACCGCTCGGTGCGCTCGGGGTCCATCAGCGCGTAGAGCAGGACGAGGAAGGCGCCGCCACCGGCGAGGAGGCCGAGCTGGCGCAGCGGCAGCCCGGCGGCCACGAGCATCGCCGCGAGCGTGAAGCAGATGACGAGCGCCGTGCCGAGATCCGGCTCGGCGAGGATGAGCAGGACCGCCCCGCCGGCCACGCCGAGCACCGGACCGAGCACGCCTCTGAGGTTGTGCGCGAGCTTGGGCCTGGCGCCGAGGATCGCCGCGACGTGCAGCACCAGCGCGAGCTTCATGACCTCCGAAGGCTGGAACGCCAGCGGGCCGGCGCCGAGCCAGCGACGCGCGCCGTTGATCTGGAGCCCGAGGCCGGGGACGAGCACCAGCACGAGCAGCGCGAACGCGACGGCAAGGATGAGCCGCGTGTAGCGCCGCGCCGGCACCAGCCCATGGCGGCTGATCACGTGCATGGCCACCAGCCCGATGGCGCCATAGACGACGTACTTGACGAGGTAGGTCGTGCCGTCGCCGTTGCCTTCGAGCAGCGTGCGGGCCGACGAGGCCGAGTAGACCATCACCGCGCCCCCGGCGAGCAGGCAGAAGGTCGCCGTCAGCAGGAGCCGGTGCTCCAGGGGCTGCTGCCGCTTGGCCATCCACGCCGCCTTCGACACGGCCGCCGATCCCCCTGCCGCCCGGCCTACTCCGCCGCCAGCTCTCGAAAATGGTCTCCCCGCTCCTCGAACGATCGGTACTGGTCATAGGAGGCGCAGGCGGGAGAGAGGAGCACGACGTCGCCGGGCCGGGCGACGGCGCGCGCCTTCGCCACGGCGGTGGACAGATCGCCGGCGTCGACGAGCTCCACCTCGCCCTCGAGCGCGGCTCGGATCTCGCCGGCGGCCTCGCCGATCAGGTACGCGGCGCGGGCGCTCTCCGCGGCTGCGCGGGCGAGCGGGCGGTAGTCGCCGCGCTTCCCCCGGCCGCCGAGGATCGCGTGGACGGTGCCGGGCGGAAACGAGGCGAGGGCGACGACGGCAGACGCGACGTTGGTGGCCTTGGAGTCGTTCACGTAGAGGACGCCGTCGCGGCGCGCGATCTCCTCCATGCGGTGGGCCACGCCGCCGAACGTGGCCAGCCCTTGGCGCACCGCGTCGGCGGGAAGCCCGCGGGCGAGGCAGACGGCGGCGGCGGCCATCGCGTTCTCTCGGTTGTGCGCGCCGCGGAGGCGGATCTCCGTGGCGAGCGGTGCGCGGCGCCACCAGAGCCGCCCGTCGCGGTCCTCGACGTCACCGCCGCGGCCGAACGTGACCCGATCGGCCTGGCCCCCGAGGTCGCCGACGAGGTCGGCGGGGGCGACGGCGAGCGCGCCCGGGGGCTGGCGGGCGAAGGCCTCGAGCTTGGCCGCCCGGTACGCGTCGAACGATCCGTGCCGGTCGAGGTGGTCCTCCGCGAGGTTGAGCAGCACGGCGGCGTCGGGGGCGAACGCCTCCGTGTCCTCGAGCTGGAACGACGACGCCTCGCAGACCACGACGGTCGCCGGGTCGATCGTGCCTGGGAGCGCCGTGACCGGCGTCCCGACGTTGCCGGCCACGACCACCGGCAGCCCGGCTTCGCGATGGATGTGGCCGACGAGCTCGACCGTCGTGGTCTTGCCGTTCGAGCCGGTCACTGCGATGAACGGGTTCGGCAGCATCCGCCAGCCGATCTCGAGCTCCCCGACGACGCGCTTGCCGGCCGGCCGCGCGGCGACGATCACCGGCGCGTCCTGGGGAACGCCCGGGCTCTTGACGACGGTCGAAGCTCCCTCGAGCAACGCGACCCCTTCCGCCGGCGAGTGCACGGAGACACCGGCGCGCTCCAGCGCGCTCCGCACCTCCTCTGCGATCTCTCCGGCATCACAGCCCACGACCTCCGCCCCCCGCCCCCGCAGAGCGAGCGCAGCGGCCACGCCCGAACGGGCGAGCCCGACGACGACGAACGGCCCGGCAGGCAGCGGCGGACGCGCGATCACGCCCGATCATTCAAGCGCCCGGCCCCGACGGCTGGCTTCGGCGCCGCTTCCGGCACGCTTCAGCGCCGCTGACGGCGGCCCTTTCCCAAGCACGGCTCACGCCGCCGTCGGCTCGGGCGGCCGGACACGCGTTCGCCGGCCCGAGCTCACGCCGCCGCCGGCTCGGGCGGGCGGATTCGCGCGGCGGGGTTCGCCCGGCCGCCCTCGAACTCCAGGCCCTCCGCCTCGAGGCGGCGGCGGACCTCGGACGGGTCGCCGAGGGCCGTGCCGCCGACGGTGCCGTCGGACTTGAGGACCCGATGGCTGCCGGCAAAGTTGTCGCGGATGAACCGCTGGTTGAGCGCGCGTGCGTGGACGTCGGTGCCGCCGGCCGCACGAGCCACGTCGCCGTAGCTCATCCACGCGCCCGCGGGGATCGCGGCGACCGTCTCACGCACGAGTTCAGGGTCCATGGTCTGCTCCTCTCCTTTCGGTGACCGGCGGCCGACGTTAAAGGGCGATCCGGCCGCGAGAGGGCGAGCGAGCGCCGACTGGCACGGAATCAGAACAGAGTCGTGACGAAGCACGCAGCAACTGAAGTTGACAAGGAAGATCCATGTCAACTATGGTTGCTAATCCTCCGGTGCCGATCATCGACCTCGACCTCCCGCGAGATCCCGCGGACGGCTTGGCCGCCGCCGTCGCCCTGCGGCGCCTCGCGGACCAGCTCGAGGACGCCGAGGTCGAGCGCGCGGTCCGCGACGGGTGGACCTGGTCGCTCGTTGCCGAAGCTCTCGGCGTCACCCGCCAGGCGGTCCACAAGAAACACGCGAAGCGGCTCCGAGCCCTCGGGGTGGAGGCGGCGCGGCGATGACCGGTTCGGGCATCCGGGGCGCGACGGTGCGGCGATGATCTTCGGTCGCTTTACCGGTGAGGCGCGACGGGTGGTCCGGTGCTCCGAGCGCGAGGCGTTCGACCTCGGCAGCCCGGCCATCGAGGCCGAGCACCTGCTCCTGGCGCTCACGGGGACGGACGAGGCGACGATGGCCGCCGTCGGCCTCGACCGCGAGACGGTGGTGCTGGCGCTCGAGACGGAGCGGGAGCGGAGCCTGATGGCGGTCGGGATCGCGGCCGGCGACATCGACGTCCCTCCACGGCGCGTCGAAGGCCACGCGCGGATGGCGGCGTCCGCGACGACCGCCCTCGAGCGCGCGGTCAAGGCCGCCGCCGCACGCAAGGATCGCCGGATCGTCGGCGGTCACATCCTCCTGGGCATCCTGCAAGCGGAAGCCGGCACCGTGCCCCGTGCGCTCGCCCTCGCCGGCCTCGACCGCGCGGAGCTCAAGGACCGCGCCGCCGCGCTGCTCGCCGACGCGCGGGTGTGCTGAAGGTCGGGTCAGCCGACCGTCTGCTGGTACAGCGTGAAACCGATCGCGGCGCACACGGCGGCGACGATCCAGAAGCGCAGGATGATCTTCGTCTCCGACCAGGCGAGCAGCTCGAAGTGATGGTGGATCGGGGCCATCAGGAACACGCGCTTGCGGAACACCTGGAAGGAGAAGACCTGGATCAGGACGGATAACGCCTCGATCACGAAGATCCCGCCGAGCACGATCAGCAGCACCTCGGTCTTCGTCATCACGGCCATCGCGGCGATCGCGCCGCCCAGGCCGAGCGATCCCGTGTCCCCCATGAAGATCGACGCCGGGAACGAGTTGAACCACAGGAAGCCGACGCACGCGCCGACCAGGCACCCGGCGACCAGAGCGAGATCCTCCTGGCGCGTCGTGAACGTGATCGCGATGTAGGCCAGCAGGACGATCGAGACGCAGCCCGCGGCCAGCCCGTCCAGCCCATCGGTCAGATTGACCGCCGAGGTCGTGCCCGCGACCACCAGGTAGATGAGCACCGGGTACAGGTAGCCGAGGTCGATCTGCGCGTCGACGATCCGCAGGTTCAGCGTGTCCCCCAGCTCGGCGCCCTCCGACGCCGCAAGCCACAGACCGATCGCGATCAGCACGGTGACGACGAGCTTCGTCCGCCCTTGCAGCCCCAGCGACCGCCGCTTGACGAGCTTCGTGTAGTCGTCCGCGAACCCGAGCAGCGCGCACGCCGTCGCCACGCCGAACACCGCCAGCGACCGCGCGTCGCGGTTCGTGAGCAGCAGGAACGGCACCGCGATCGCGGTGAAGATGATGATCCCGCCCATCGTCGGCGTGCCCGCCTTGGCGTGGTGCTCCTGCGGGCCTTCCTCGCGGATCTGCTGGCCGAACTCGCGCTCGCGCAGGAACTCGATGAACTTCGGCGAGAGGAAGACGCAGATGAGCAGGGACGCCGTCCCCGCGATGAGGACCTCACCCACGCGGCGCCTCCGCGACCGAGAGCGCCGACGCCACGACCTCGAGCCCCACGCCGCGCGAGCCCTTGACGAGCACGACGTCCCCGGGCGCGATCAGCTCGGCGGCCAATGCGGCGGCCTCGCCGGCGTCGGTCACCGCATGGCCCTCGCCGTCGAACGTGTCGAGCATCGCCACCGCCCGCGGGCCGACCGTCACCAGCAGCTCGACCCCCGCGCGCTCGGCCAGCGCACCGACCTCGCGATGGAGCGCAACCTCTTCCGAGCCCAGCTCGAGCATGTCCCCCAGGATCGCCACGCGCCGCCCGGCCACCGCGTGGTCCGCCAGCTCGTCGAGCGCCGCGCGCATGGACAGCGGGCTGGCGTTGTAGCAGTCGTTGACGATCAGCGCGCCGTCCGGGAGCCGCACCAGCTCGCCGCGCAGCGCGCCCGTCGGCGCCTCGATCACGCCCGACGGCCGCACGCCGACCGCGAGCGCCGCGGCCACCGCGGCCAGCGCGTTCGTCCGCTGGTGCCGCGCCGTGAAGGCGAGCTCCAGGTCGAGCCGCTCCCCGTGGGCGACGACGACGTCGCCGTCCAGGTACACGTCGCCGCCCTCGCCGAACCGCACGACGTCGAGCTCCGGGCGGAGGTGGGGCTCGAGCCGCGCCTCGCCGGCGGGCACGATCGCGGTGCCGTCCTCGAGCCCTTCCAGGAGCTCGGCCTTGGCCCGCGCGACCCCGTCGAGCGAGCCCACCTGCTCCAGGTGCACCGGCCCGATGTTGGTGATGACGGCGACGTCCGGGCGAGCGATCGCGGCCAGCTCGGCGATCTGGCCGAACCCGCGCATCGCCGCCTCGAGCACCAGGACGTCGGTGCCTTCCGGGGCGCCGAGGATCTCGAGCGGCATCCCGATATCGGTGTTGAAGTTCGCGCGCGAGGCCACCACCGACCGGTGGGGCGCGATCAGCGCGGCGGTGAGGTCCTTCGTGGAGGTCTTGCCCACCGAGCCGGTCACCGCGATCACCTGCGCGTCCAGCGTCCGCCGCCACGCTCGGGCCAGCGCCGCGAGCGCCGTCAGCAGATCGTCGGCCACGAGGACCGCGCCACCGTCCAGGCCCTGCCCCCACTCGGGCGCGACAAGCACGCCCCAAGCACCCGCCTCGAGCGCCCCCGCCGCGAAGCGGCCGCCGTCGGCCTGCGAGCCCGGCAGCCCGACGAACAGGTCGCCCCGCTGCACCGCACGCGAGTCGATGACCGCCCGCGAAGGCCCCGCGGCCGCCCCGCGCACCACCCGCGCCCCAGCCGCGTCGGCGACCCGCACTGCGTCCCATCCCCTCACGCGCCCAGCGCCTCCCGCGCCACCGTCACGTCGTCGAACGGCTCCTTGTGCCCGCCCGCGAACTCCTGCCCCTGCTCGTGCCCCTTCCCGGCGATCACCACCACGTCCCCGGCGCGCGCCAGCTCGACGGCCCGCCGGATGCTCGCCCGCCGATCGACGTCGTGCTCGACATGGGGGGCGCCGCCGGTGCCGGCCAGGATCTCGGCGATGATCGCCTCCGGGTCCTCCGACCGCGGGTTGTCCGAGGTGACGAGACAGATGTCGGCCAGCCGCGCGGCGATCTCCCCCATCAGCGGCCGCTTGCCGCGATCGCGGTCGCCGCCCGCCCCGAACACGGTGATCACGCGGCCGTCGGCCAGCTCGCGCGCCGCGCGCAGGACGTTCTCCAGCGAGTCGGGCGTGTGGGCGTAGTCGACCAGCACGGCGAACGGCTGGCCCGCGGCGACCGGCTCGAACCGCCCCGGCACGCGGCCGGCGACCGTTAGCGCCTCGACCAGCACCTCGGGCTCCGCGCCCAGCGCCCGCGCCGCCGCCCATGCGCCGAGCGCGTTGAGCACGTTGAAGCGTCCCGGCAGCGGCACGTGCACGCGGAAGTCGCCGTCGGGCGTGGCGAACGTGCAGTCGGTGCCCGTGAAGCCCGACTCGAGGTCGGTCGCCCGGTAGTCCGCGGGAGCGTCGACGGCGAAGGTCACGCTGCCCGGGGACTCGTCGGCCAGCCGCCGGCCGCACGGGTCGTCGACGTTGAGCACCCGGACGTCGGTGAGGGACGAGGCGAACAGCCGCCGCTTGGCCTGGAAGTAGGCCTCCATGTCGGGATGGAAGTCGAGGTGATCCTGCGTGAGGTTGGTGAAGATCGCGACGGCCACGTGGATGGCCTCCGCCCGCCGGAGCTCGAGGGCATGCGAGGAGATCTCCATCGCGCACGCCAGGTCGCCACCGTCGAGCATGTCCCGGAACGTGCGCTGGAGGTCGATCGCCTCCGGCGTCGTCCGCACCGTGGGCCGCTCCTCGCCCGCCACCACCGCGGTGACGGTGCCCAGGAGCCCGGTCTGGCGCCCCGCCGCCTCGAGCAGCGAGCGGACGAGGAAGGCGGTCGTCGTCTTCCCGTTCGTCCCGGTCACCCCCACGACCGCCAGCCGCGCCGTCGGATCGCCGTAGAAGCGCGCGGCGGCGACCGCCATCGCCTCGCGCACGTCCTCCACGCGGACCTCGGGGACGCCGAGCTCGAGCGGCCGCGTGACGACGAGCGCCGCCGCACCACGCTCCACCGCATCAGGCGCGAAGTCGTGGCCGTCGCGCGTGAAGCCAGGCACGCAGAAGAACAGCGTGCCGGGCCGCACCGCGCGGTTGTCGTAGGCCAGGCCGTCGATCTCCACCGCCGGCCCCTCGCCGAGCAGCTCTCGGACGGTCATCCGCGCGCAGTCTACGAACGGCCTCGGTCGGGGCGGGCGGGCCAGATAGGTTGCTGGTCGATGTGCACGACGCTCAGCGACGACTGCGGGCCGGTCGCCACCTACTACCGCGACGAGCGCAAGGGAGTGGTGCACGCGGACCTCTTCCAGCCGGAGCCCGGCGTCTCCCTCGAGCGCGCCGCGACGGCGGCGCTCGCCCAGCTGCGCGGGATGCGGATCGCCGGCGACGAGGCGCTCGGCCGCGCGCTGATCGCCGCCGGCGGGAAGGCGACGCGCCACGGCCACCTGATGTCCCACGACCTCGCCGAGCGGACCGACTGGCGCGAGCCGCCCGGCTACCGGCTGACCGACGTCGACCGCCCGGCCGCCGACCTCATGGACGCCTACCTCGCCGCCTTTCCGGCGGGGCACGTCGACCACCGCCCCGACCCCAGGCCCGACCTCGAGAAGGACCTCGCCGGCGTCGAGTTCGGGGGCCTGCTGCGCGGCAGCGGCCTGGCCGTCGGCGACGGCGGCGCGGTGGTGGGCGCAATCCTGCTCGGCACGCTGCCCGGCGAGCCGCCGTTCAACGGCCCGTGGGTGATCGAGCTCTTCCGCCACCCCGCCCACCGCGGGATCGGCCGCGCCCTGCTCGAGCGCGCGCTCGCCCTCGTCGCCGGGCCGGCCCTCGGCCTGATGGTGACCGAGGGCAACCCGGCGCGCGCGCTCTACGAGGCGCTCGGCTTCAGGCTCGTGCAAACGGCGCTGGTCGTGCAGACCTGAGGAAGGCGCGCAGCTCGTGCGCCACCCGGCCGGGGTCGTCGGCGTACGGCCAGTGGCCGCTTTCGGGCAGGACCACGCAGCGCGCGGTCGGGAACACCTCGCGCTGGCGGAGCGCGAGCGTGTGCGAGAGGTACGGGTCGTGGCGGCCCCAGAGGACGAGGGCGGGTACGTCGACCTCGCGCAGCGCCACGGCGAGCCGCTCGGCGTCGCCGGCCGGGTCGTCGTAGGAGCGGTAGAGCCGCAGGACGGCGCGCCGCGTCCCGGCGTCGAAGTCGTCGTACATCGCGTCGACGAAGTCGGCCGGCAGGCCGCGCGGGTTTCCGCGCCGCACCAGCATCCGGAAGCCCGGCCGCGTGGTGGTGGCCATGAACAGCTCGCCCGCGCCGCGTGTCCGCCACAGGCGCGCCAGCCAGTGCCAGCGATAGCCGAGCAGCAGCCCGGTGTTCATCAGCGTCACGCTGGCGAGTCGCTCCGGCGCAGAGGCCGCCCAGGCGAGCCCCCACGGACCGCCGAAGTCATGCAGGACGAGGTGGGCGCGCTCGATCCCGAGAGCGTTCAGGGCGGCGCCGATGAACGCGGCGTGCGCGTCGACCGTCTGCGGGAAGTCGTCGGGCTTGTCGGCCTGACCGAAGCCGGGCGCGTCCCACGCGACGGCCCGCATGCCGGCGACGGACAGCAGCGGCTCCCAGTCGGCGCTCGAGCCCGGATTGCCGTGGACGAAGACGACCGCCTCACGCTCGTCGGCCGGGCCCGCTGAGCGCACCACCGTGCGAACTCCGTTGATGATCACGCCATCACCACCCGGCGGACGATCGAGGGCCGGAGCAGGCGCTGCGGCCGTTCCAGCATGGCCACGACGTTCACGAACGCGGCGGCGACCACCGAGTCGTGCTCGGCGACCGCCTGCAGCCGACCGACGTAGGCGTTGATCGCGCGCAGGCGCGCGGGCCGCGGCCCTTCCACCTCGGGCAGCGACAGGTCGCCGCCGATCGCCATCTCCCACGCGTGGTCGACCGCCGGCGCCGCCGCGGCGAAGTACCGCCGGGCGAGGTCGGCCGTCCCGTCGGCCAGGCAGCGGCGCAGGGCGGCCGCCTCGAGCACCGCCACGGTCATGCCCTGCCCGTACAGCGGGTTGAAGCTGCAGACGGCGTCGCCGATCGGGAGCAGGCCGGCCGGGAAGGAGCGCAGGCGCTCGTAGCGGCGGCGCAGGTTGGCGGGGAAGCCGTGTGTGACGACGTCGCCGAGCGGCTCGGCGGCGCGCAGCGCGGCGGCGACGTCCGGCGGGGCGACGCCCGCCGCGAAGGCGAGGAAGCCCTCGTCATCGGTCGGCGGATGGTGGCCGCGGTAGCCGCCCAGCGTGAGCAGCCAGCGGCCCTCCTCCTGGGCCGCCAGCGCCAGCGTGCGCGGCAGGCCGGGGCGCGCGCCGATGAGCACGAGCTTGTCGGGCCCGAGCGCGCCGGGGGCGAGCCGCAGCGGGCGGCTCGCGTACATCAGGTCGATCGTCACGCGCTCCTCCTGCGGGCGCGGGTAACCCAGGCCGTCGAGCCACGCCGGCAGGCGGCCCGCCCGGCCGCCGGCCGCCACCACGAGGTC
>DATAFH010000045.1:0-49211 GCA_036257565.1 Solirubrobacteraceae bacterium
TCATCCGCGGTCGTATGGCTTCCCGCTCGGGCACCCGCCGATGACGAGCTTTTTGGGCGTGCCGGTCCGGATCGGCGGGGATGTGTTCGGGAATCTGTATCTGACCGACAAGCAGGGCGCGCAGGAGTTCGACGAGGCCGATGAGCAGACGGTGGTCGCGCTGGCGGACTGGGCGGCGATCGCGATCGGCAATGCGCGCCGCCATGGCGGGGTGCGCGGCGAGCGCGACGAGCTGGTGCGGGCGGTCCGGGCGTTTGAGACGTCCGAGGCGATCGGGCGGGCGCTGGCGGGCGAGACCGCGCTCGAGCGGATTCTGGAGTTGATCGTCAAGCGCTCGCGGGCGCTGGTTGAGGCGCGCGTGATGGTGTTGGCGCTGCGCGAGGGCGACGAGCTGGTGATACGAGCGACCTCAGGCGAGGTCGACCCCTCCCAGCTGGCGCTGGCGATCCCGCTGCAGGAGTCACTGAGCGGCCACGTCCTGAAGTCCGCGCGCTCGCAGCGGCTCTCGGACTCGACGCCAAATGTGCGTGCGGTCCTGCTGAGGATCTTCGGCGGGCACGCCGAGCTCGCCGTCCCGCTGGTGTTCCGCGGCCAGGGGTTGGGGGTGTTGGCTGCGGTCGACCGCCTCGAGGACGGGCCCGAGTTCAGCGCCGAGGACGAGCGGCTGATGACGGCGTTTGCGACCAGCGCCGCGACCGCGGTCGCGACTGCGCGCGGTGTCGCCGCCGAGGGCCTGCGACGCAGCCTGGAGGCCGCCGAGCGCGAGCGCAGCCGCTGGGCGCGCGAGCTGCACGACCAGACCCTGCAGGACCTCGCCGGGCTGAAGGTGATGCTCTCCGGCGCGCGCCGGGCCAAGGAGCGCGAGCAGGTCGACCGGATCCTCGAGCAGGCGATCGAGCACGTGCAGCTGGGCGTCGATGCGCTGCGCGGCATGGTCACCGAGCTGCGCCCCGCGGCGCTGGACGAGCTCGGCACCGCTCCCGCGCTGCGCGGGCTGATCAACCGCACTGCAGCGACGGCCGGGCTAGAGATCGAGCTCGACCTCGATCTCGCCTACGAGGAAGGCCGCGCGGACACGCGCCATGCGCCCGAGCTGGAGAGCACGCTGTACCGGCTCGTGCAAGAGGCGCTGACCAACGTCGTCAAGCACGCCGGCGCCCGCCGCGTGACGGTCGCCGTGATCGAGGACGACGGGACCGTCCAGCTCAGCGTCACCGACGACGGCGCCGGCTTCCAGACGGACGTGGCCAGCGAGGGATTCGGGCTGATCGGCATGCGCGAGCGCGTCACGCTGCTCGGCGGTGAGCTGGACTTCGACTCGCAGTTCGGCGCGGGCACCACCGTCGCCGCCCGGATCCCCGTCCAGCGACGCCCGACCGACCCTCGGCTCCCCGATCTCCCGCCGTACCGCCGCTCGGCCCGACCACTAGGCGGCCGGACGCCGATCGACGGCCGCCCGCAGCAGGGCCACGAGCGCCGGTAGGTCGCCGTCCTTGGCCCAGTAGCCGCTCGCGCCCGCATCGACGTAGGACGCGGCGTACAGCTCGGGGTCGCCCGTGCCCATGACCACCAGCCGCACGCGATGTGCGAGCGCCCTCAGCGCGTCGAGAGCGAGCGGCGACTGCAACCCGGCGAGCCGACTGTCGACGAGCGCCACCGCGATGCGCGGGTCCGCGGCGTCCCGAAGAGCGGTGAGCATGTCTCCGGCCTCGCCGGCGATCCGGATGCCGTCCTCAAGCTCGAGCGCTGCGCGCAGCGCGCCCCGCATGGCGGGGTGGGGATCCACGACCAGCACTCCCATGGGTTCGTGCACAACAACTCCCGGACGGCTCGAGCGGGCCGCCCAAGAGGGCGCCTGCTCAGAGGTCACAGCAAAGCGCCTGACGCCCGCGTGATCATCCGCATAAACCCCGTGAGGCCATTGCGGACGATCCACACGGCCTGCGGCCCGAACAGCACCCTGCGGGATGATCAGTCGCCCGCGAGCAGGCGCTCGGCGATGAACGTCATGACGCGGTCCAGGGCCGCGCGCCTGGGGTGGCCGGGCTCGTCGGCGAGATCGACGGTCAGCACCGCGTGCGCGCGTGCGGGGGATGCCGTACGGGTTGCCGGGCGAGGAGTCGATCTCGATGCCCTCGAAGCGCTCGCCGAGCTCACGGCGCAATGTCTAAAGAGCGCGCCGGGACAACCCTTGTCGGCGGTGAAGCGCAACCCCAGCACGCCCATCCCGTCCTGGGCCCGCCGCTTGACGCGCGCCAGGTCGGCGTCGTCGAGGCCGACTGCAGCCCGCCTGCGGGAGGTGATCGGCGCCGGCAGCCCCGGCTGGCTGACCACCGGCGCCAGGACCGCCGGCTCGACGGCCATGGCAAGCGCAAAGCCGCCGGTGAAACACAAGCCAATGGCGCCGACGCCGGGGCCGCCGCACTCGCCGTGCGCCTCGGCCGCCAGCGCTCGCAGCCAGGTGGCGACCGGACTGGTGCGGTCGGCGATGATGACGAACTCGCGCGCCACGAGACCCGGACGATCGCCCGCAGCGTCACCGCAGCGGCGAGCGGCTCGCCGGGTCGCCCGAACAGCGACGGCAGGAAGACCGTGTACTCGTGGCGACGAGCCGCCGGCCGAGCTCGGCCACGGCATCCGAACGAGGTCCGCACGGCTCGGGCGCGCCGGATTCTCGGGACGTGTTCCGCGCGGTAAGCGAGAACGAGCGCCGGTGCGGCCGGGCCGTCGCGTCCGTGCTGGCGTCGGTCTCCGACCGGTCAGCGACATCGCGACGGCGGTATAGGCAGCCGACCCCTCCATTGGCGAACGAGCAAGCGTGCGTCCTGCGCTGCCGCGGCGCCCGCCCTGGACGAGCACCAGAAGTCCTAGGGCGCGCGATCGGCCCTCGCGGCGCTCCGGCATCCGTGGAACGCGGCAGCCGTGTTGTCGCTGCCGTACCTGACGACACCGTGTCGAAGGACGATGGGCATCCGGGGTCGCACCAGCGACCTCTCGCGTGTCAGACGAGACGACGCTCGGCGGATCTGCTCATCTGCGGTCCGTACCGACCGGGTGGATTGGTGCGGGACGAAACGCCGAGTCTCGGCCGTCGCGTGGCCGCACCGCGACGCCGCCGAAGTGCCTGCAAATCTCCACCTTTTCGGATGGGCGCGGCGGGTTTCGAACCTGCGACCTCTCGCGTGTGAAGCGAGCGCTCTCCCACTGAGCTACGCGCCCGGGCGGGGGTCAGTCTAGCCGCCGGAGACTATCCTCGCGCCCGTGCGTGCCGTCCGGGTCCTGCAGGTTCTGCAGCCGCAGGACGGCGGTGTGCTGGCGCATGTGCTGCTGCTCGCGGGGGAGCTTCGGCGGCGTGGGTGGGATGTCGAGGTGGCTGCCGCGCCAGGGGCCGCGGGGCGGTTCGAGGAAGCCGGTGTGCCGGTGCACGTGCTGCCGTTCGAGCGGGCTCCGGGGGTGGCGGATCTGCGCGCCGTGCGGGCGTTGCGGCGGCTGGACGCGGCGAGGAGGCCGCGGATAGTGCATGCGCACTCGTCGAAGGCCGGTGCGGTCGCGCGGCTGGGCCTCGGCGGTCGGGAGCGGATCGTGTACACGCCGCACTGCTTCGCGTTCGCGGCGGGCTTTGGGCCGGCCCGGGCGGCGTACTGGGCGGTCGAGCGGGCGCTCGTGCCCCGCACCGGGACGTTCGTGGCCTGCTCGGAGTGGGAGCGGGGGGTGGCAGGCCGCCTGGCCGGGGCGAGCGGTCGCGCGCGGGTGGTCCGTAACGGCGTCCCGCGGTGCGCGCCGGCCGAGCCGCATCCCGCGCTCGCGACGGCGCGGCGCCCGGTGGCGGGCTTCCTCGCCCGGCTCGAGCCGCAGAAGGACCCGCTGGCGCTCGTGCGGGCCGCCGGCGCGCAAGACTTGCCCGGCACGGTGGCGATCGTGGGGAACGGCAGCCTCGAGCGCGCGATCGACGACGAGATTCGCGCGCTCGGACTCGAGCGGCGCGTGCTTCGGCTGCCTTTCGACGGCTCGGTCGAGCGCTACCTGCGGGCGTTCGACCTGTTCGTGCTGCCGTCGCGCTGGGAGTCGCTGCCGATCGCCGTGCTCGAGGCGATGGCCTGCGGGTTGCCGGTGGTCGCCACGTCGGTGGGCGGCACCGCGGAGGCCGTGCGCGACGGGGCCACCGGGCGGCTCGTGCCGCCCGGCGACATCGACGCCCTGGCCGTCGCGGTACGCGACCTGATGAACGACGCCGGGACGATGGGCGAGGCCGGCGCGCGCGTCGCCGCCGAGGAGTTCTCCGTCGAGCGGATGGTGGACGAGATCGCCGCTGTCTACGACGAGCTGCTGCGCTGATCGGCGTCGCGGAGCAGGCCTGCGAGCGCGCCGACGAGCGCGATGAAGGTCGCTGCGATCACGTTCGTCCGGGGTGGGTAGTCGCCCATGCTCGTGACGATGCTGCCGATCATCGCGGCGGCGATGGCGAGCAGGAGCGCGCCGACGGCGGGGTCGCCGCGCGCGAGGATCGCTCGCCAAACCATGGGCGCGAGCGTGACGATGAACCAGCCGAACACGAGCAGGCCGACGAGGCCGAGCTCCGCCGCGATGGTGAGCGGCACGTTGTGGGCGTGGTCGAAGGGATGGTGGTCCTCGTCGAGCACGCCGTACCGCACCGCGACGACAGAGTAGTTGCCGGCGCCCACGCCGAGCACCGGATGGTCGCCGACGATCGAGGGCGTCGTCTCGTAGATGCGAAGCCGCGGGTCGGACTGCACGACGTCGGAGCGGCCGAGCGTCGCGAGCCGTTCGGAGACGACGGCGATCTGCTGCGACTCCTGCAGGGCCTTGAAGTTGACGAGCACGAAGATCGCGAGCGCCGCCAGCGCGACCGCGCCCAGGCGCCGGAACCGCGGGATCAGCAGCAGGACGCCGAGCCCCAGCGCCGTGCCGACGAGGCTGGTGCGGGAGAGGCTGAGCATCAGGCCCCACCCGCCGCCGACCGCCATCAGCGTCATCAGCGCCCGCATCGCGGGCCGGCCGCGCATCGTGAGCACGAGCGCCGCCGGGATCGACATCACGAGGAAGAAGCCGAGGATGTTCGGCTGGGCGAAGCCGGCCTGGGCGCGGCCGGTCGCGATCAGCCCTCCCTCCTGCAGGCTCTGGTCGGCGCCTCCGGCCGCCGCCACGAACCCCGCGACGCCGCCGGCGATCGCGAGGCACGCCATGAGCCGCTCGAGGTCGCGGCGCTCGGAGTTGGCCACGAGGACGCCGACGATCGCGAACGCCGACCACATGAGCAGGATCTTCGTGACGATCAGCTCGTCCTCGGCGACCGTGTAGCCGACGAGGATGACCACGCACAGCGCGCCGAGCGCCCGCAGCGGGCCCGGCACGGCAGGCGCGGTACCGGTGAGCGTCCACCGCGCGACGGCCGCCGCGGCCGTGAGGATGAGCACGATCTCCGAAGCGCTGAGTCCCGCATCGCCGCCGAGGCGGATCGAGAAGAACTCGAGCGGCACGGCGAGCAGCGCGAGCTGCGCTCCAAGGATCGGTTGCCGCGCGACGAGGACCGTGACCGCCGCACCGACCGCGAGCGCCAGCCCTGCGAGGGGCCCCACTTCCTCCATGATCACCGCACCGGCTGCGCCGGCGAGCACGCAGGCGACCAGCGCGGCGAGGACGGCCGAACGCGCTGCCAGGCTCACGCGGGCCGATGGTAGCCCGCGCGGCGCCGGTCAGCAGCGCGCTCGCGACGCTTTGCCGCCCGGGTGGCGGCGTGCGCCCTGGCGGCCCGTCGCTTGGCGGCACGGGCCCTGGCGGCCCGCCGCTTCGCGGCCCGTCGCTTCTTGGCGGCGCGCTTCTTCGCCGTCTTGGCCTTCGGAGCCGGCGACGCGGCCGGCGGCGTGGGGCCGGCCGCTGCCTGCGGGCCGGCCCGCAGTCGTGCCGCGGCGTCGCGGAACGCGGCCCAGGCCGGCTTCGCCGTCCCGTTCGCGCGCACGAGCCCGCAGTTGGACCACTTGTCGGCGCGGTCAGAACCCATGTCGAGCAGCCGGAACCAGACGTTGGCGCGTACCCACGGCCACCGCGCCACCTGCTCGGCCTGCTGGCGCATGAAGAGCGCCTGCTGCGCCTCGCTGACGCCGTTGCGCCACCCGTCCGAGGTACGGATCGTGCCCGTGCTCCACCCCGACTCGGTGAGCCAGACCGGCGAGCGGTCTCCGAAGGCCAGCATGACCTCGCGCACCTTCTGCACGCCGCGCACGAACGAGTACCGCGCGTCGACGCCGGCCCGCGGGTCGAGCGGTGAGACGTCGTCGCTGTATGGGTGAACCGAGAACGCGTCGAACGAGCCCCGAGCCCCGAGCTCGTACAGCCGCCGCGTGAACGCGTGGTCTGACTGGGAGAGCGACCCGCCGATGATCTGGGCGCCCGGGTGCGCGGCCTTGGCCGCCGGATACGCCGCCTTCAGCAGCCGCGCATAGGCGGCGGCCGGGTCGGGCGACTTCCAGAACTCGGCGAAGTTGGGCTCGTTCCAGACCTCCCAGGCCAGCACCCGCGACCCGTAGCGACGGACGAGGAACGCGAGCGCGCGCGCGTAGTCGCCCGCGTCGGCCGGCGGATAGGCCGTCACCCCGCGGTCCCACCACGCGCCCTCGCACCCCTGCTTCAGCGCCGCGGGGGCGGTCGACGCCCAGCACGGCGTGTTCATGAACGTCAGCAGCAGCTCGATGCCCCGCGCGTCGGCCGCCGCCACCATCCGGTCGAGCCGGCCGAGATACCACGAGGACCAAGCCGACGGCCCGTCCTCCTGCAGCGACGCCCAGCCGACGTCGACCCGCATCAGCGACGCCCCGCTCTGCTTCACCAGGTCGAGCTGGCGCTGCATCTCCCGGTCGTCGACATCGCTCCACAGCAGGTGCGTCTGGACCCCGGCCAGCTGGGCGGCGGAGGCAGGCGCCGCGAGCACGAGCACGACGACGACGGCGAAGAGCGTGGCAAAGGCGCGACGCACCCTGCCTGCATCGGCACGCCGGCCGACGCACTCGACCCCTTACTGCTGCGCCGGGCTCTTCGGCTCGCTGTGCTGCTCCACCACCGCGCCGGGCTCGGACGCGTAGTAGTAGCCGCCGTGGTGCGCGTCGACGCGGTTGACGACCACGCCGAGGATGTTGGCCTGCGCGCGCCGCAGCTGGTCCACGGCCTGGGCGGCGGGGCGCCGGCGGGTCCGCTGCGCGTCGAACACGAGCACGACGCCGTCAGTGATCGCCGCCACCAGTGACGCGTCGGCCGCCACGGAGAGCGGCGGCGTGTCGTAGACGACGAGGCTGTAGCGGTCCTTCGCCTCGTCGTCGAACTCCCCGAGTGCCGGCGACCCGAGCAGCGCCGCCGGGTTGGGCGGCAGCGGCCCGGCCGGCAGCAGCTCGACGCTCGAGCCCGGCAGCGGCCAGGCGGCCTCGTCAAGCGCCGCACGGTGCACGAGCAGGCTGGAGAAGCCCACATCGTCGCCCATCCATGACCCCGCCTTGCTCGAGAGGCTCGGCCGCCGCAGGTCGGCCTCCACGAGCAGCGTCGCCGTGTCGAGCTCGCCGGCCGCCCGCGCCAGGCTCAACGCGGTCGTCGACTTGCCCTCCTGCTCCTCCGACGACACGACCGCGACCGTGCGGGGGCGCGTGCCCATGTTCGCGAAGGTCAGGTTGGCGAGCAGCAGCCGGAACGACTCGGCGGCCGCCCGCGAGTCTCGGTCCCCGCCCGCGCCGCCCGCGAGCATCCGCTCGACCGCCGCGCCCGAGCCCTGCGGGATGCGAGCGATGATCGGCAGCCCGAGCACGTCGGTCATCTCGCCGGTGATGCGCAGGCGCTGGTCGAGCCGCTCGGCGAGCAGCGCGACGCCCACGGCCGCGAGCGCCGCCAGCACCGCTCCGATCGCGAGGTACAGCTTGGGCCGCGGCCGCACCGGATCGGTCGGCACCGTGGCCGGCTCGGCCACGGCGGCGCGCCCGCCTGCGGCGTCGGCCTCGGCCAGCTCGCGGATCCGCTCCTGGAACACCTGCGTGTAGGTGTTCGTGAGCTCCTGGGTCAGCTCCGGCGTGCTCGCCTCGCCCGTGAGCTTGAGCAGCTGGCTCTCCGGGACCGCCTCGACGCGGATCGCCTTCTTCGGGTTGCCCTCGTAGCGGCCACCGAGCCGCTCGGACACCTGGTCGGCCAGGTTCTGGGAGTCGAGCAACTCCGCGTACGTCGTGACGAGCGCCTGGCTGATCTCCGTCTGCTCGAAGTCGCTCCCGGCCGGCTGGTCCGGGTTCACGAGCATGTACGCGGTCGACTGGTAGGCCTTGGGCATGGTCGCGGTCACGATCGCGACGCCGAGCAGCACGGCGACGAACGCGGCCAGCGCGAGCCAGCGGCGGCGCCAGACGACGCCGGCCAGATCCGACGTGATCGCCGACGCGTGCCGCGGCGCGGCGCCGGCGTCAGCGGCCACCGCCACCAACCAGGAGAGCCGGGAGCGTCTTGAGCAAGATCTTCAGGTCGAGCCAGGGGGACCAGTTCTCGATGTAGAAATTGTCCCACTCGATGCGGTCCTCGAGCGACGTCTCGCCGCGAAGGCCGTTGACCTGTGCCCAGCCGGTCAGCCCTGACTTGACCCGGTGGCGGTCGGGATAGCGGTAGACGGCGTGCTCGAAGAGCTCGACGTAGTGGACGCGCTCGGGCCGCGGGCCGACGATCGACATGTCGCCGCGGAGGACGTTCCAGAGCTGCGGCAGCTCGTCGATCGACAGCGCGCGCAGCAGCCCGCCGAGCTTCGTGAGCCGATCCTCGGGCGGCGGCATCGCGGTGTCCGGCGACCCGCCGAGCGCGGCGAAGGCCCAGTCGGCGTCGCTCTCGCCGGCCTGCTCGGGCGAACCCTCCATGGTGCGGAACTTGAGCATCTCGAAGACGTGGCCGTCGCGCCCGACGCGGTTCTGCCGGAACAGAATCGGCCGGCCCGAGGTCACGAGCAGCGCGACGGTCACGACGACGAGCACGGGGGCCATCACGAGCATGGCCGCGGCGGCGATGACGCGGTCGATCACGTACTTGACCTCGAACTGCCAGCCGCGGGGGTCCGAAGGGGCGAGTGCGACGACCGGCAGCGCGCCGATGTGCTGGGTGCGCGCGCGGCGGCCCTCGACCTCGAACAGCCGCGGCACGATCATCACGTCGACGCCGAGCGCCCAGCAGCGCCGGACGATGTCGAGCACCACGTGGGCGGGCGCCGTCGAGAACGCCACGAGCACGGTCTCGACCTCGTGCCCGCCGACGACCTCCTCGAGGTCGTACGAGGCCCCGAGCACCGGCAGCGCCGGCTCGCCGCGCGCGTCGCTCTCCGCGGACAGCGGCTCGCGGTCGAGGAACCCGATCGGGCGCATGCCGAGCGTGGGGTCGTCGAGCAGGCGGCGGGCGGCGAGGTGGCCGATGCGGCCGGCGCCCACGATCAGCGTGTTGCCCCGGCCGGTGGCCGCGTTGCGGCGCGCCGCCGAGTGGGTGCCGTTGACGGCGACGCGCCCGATCGTCGTCATCGTTGCCGCGAGCAGCCAGAAGCGGATCGCCGCCTCGCCGATCTCCGGCCGGCCCCACGCCAGCTCGCCGCCGGCGACCGCCATCGTCACGAGCGCCGAGATGGAGAGCACCTGGACGAGCTCGAAGCCCGGACGCGGCGGCGCCCTGACGTTGTAGAGGCCGGCGGTCGCATGGCCGGCGAGGATCGCGGCGATGACGAGCACCAGCGTCCAGCCGCGCATCGGCGCCGCCGCCGAGGCCTGGGCGATGGTCGCGGCGGCCAGCAGCGAGCCCGTATCGACGGACAGGCGGGCGACAAGCCGGAGGCGGTCGGGGCGCGACGCCGCGCGGGAAGGCGGCAGCTCGAGCGCCCGTGGCGTGCTCGTCCGTGCACTCGTTGCCACCTGCTCGCTCATTCGGCTACGTCCGTGTCTCCTTGGTCCGGTAGGACCGTCGCTCCACTATTCCGTTCTTCGCCCGTAGGTCTCTAGTTACCCACGAACCACGGGCCTCAGACGTCGCGGCGTCCCGGCACTCGGCTGGTCACCGGCAGGACGGTGTCTTATCCGCCCCTTCGCCGACGCCCGCCAGTGCCGAATTTGCGTGCGTTGTATCTGCCCGTGACCCCCATTGTGGGGCAGAGGACGGCGTCGAGAAGTCGGACATCTGTCCGTTTGCGGAAGTTGCGGTCGATTATCTGAGGGAGATGAGAGCCACCGCCACGGGTACCGAGCCGTCTCCGACGGTCCCTCCGCGAGACGGCCGCGGGCGCCTGGAGGCGGCCGCCCGGCAGCTCCACCTGGCGCTGCCGGGCGTCCTCACGGCCTTCCTCGCGTTCCGCGCCGGCGGCTTCTTCGCCGACGTGACGGCGCTCGTGGTCCTCGTGCTGGCGGTCGCCCTGCTGCTGCGGATCACCGTGGCGGTCGAGCCGTTCGCTGGGTGGAGCCGAGCGGCGGCCGTCGCCGTGGCCGCCGCCGCGGGATTCGCCAGCTGGACGCTGATCTCGGCGGTGTGGTCGGACGCGGCCGGCGGGGCGCTGATCGAGTTCAACCGCGCGTTGCTCTACACGCTGCTACTCGCGCTGTTCGCCACGTTCCCACGTGGTCGCGACGACTTGTCGGTCCTGCTCCGGTGGGTGCTCGCCGCGCTCGTCGCCGCCGCGGTGGCGGGCCTGGCGAGCCGGCTGGCGGCCGACGTGTTCCCGATCGCCCGGCAGTACATCGCGAGCCGGCTGTCGTTCCCCCTTACCTACTGGAACGCCATGGGCATGACCGCGACGCTCGGCGTCGTGCTCGCCGTCCACGACGCGTCGGGGGCGCGCGAGCCGCGGTGGGTGCGCGTGGCGGCGACCGGCGCGCTGCCCGCCCTGCTCGTCGCCGTCTACTTCACGTTCTCGCGCGGCGCGATCGTCGCCGGGACGCTCGGCGTCCTCGTCTACGTCGTCCTCGCCCGGCCGCGGCGGCTGCTGTTCGCCGTCGGCGCCGCGATCGTGCCGGCCGCCGTCGCCCTCACGTGGGCGTACGGCGCCGACGCGCTCGCCACCGCCTCGTACAACCGGCCGGCGGGGATCGAGCAGGGCCACGAGCTGGCGGTCGTCGTCGCGCTCGCCTGCGTCGTCGCGGCGGCGCTGCGGATCGCCCTGCTCCGGCTCGAGGACCGCGCGGACCGCGTCGTGATCGCGCCGCGCCGCCGTCGCGCGCTGCTCGTCGGTGCGGCTGCCGCCACGCTGCTCGCGCTCGCCGCGGGTGCCGTCGCGATCGACGCGCCGACCCGGCTCGACCGCGAGTGGGCCGCCTTCACGGACAGCAACCTGGTGCCCGCGACCGGCGACGCCCGTGACCGGTTGACCGAGAGCGGCAACAACGGCCGGATCGGCATCTGGGACGCAGCGGTGGACGCCTGGGAGGACGAGCCCTGGCGCGGCACCGGCGCCGGGACGTTCCGCGTGGAGTACGAGCGGCGGCGCGGGGAGATCGACCTGCGGGTCACGGATGCGCACTCGCTCTACCTCGAGGTCCTGGGCGAGCTCGGCGTTGTGGGCCTGCTGCTGATCGCCGTGGCGCTGCTCACGCCGCTGGCGGTCGCCGCGCGGCGGCTCCGCGGGCCCGAGCGGCACGCCTACGCGGCCTTCCTGGCCGCCGGCGCGGCCCTGCTCGTGCACGCCGGCGTCGACTGGGACTGGGAGATGCCGGCGCTCCTCGCCTGGTTCTTCGCGGCCTCGGGGGCGGTGCTGGCCGCGCGCGCCGGCCGTGGCCGGCTGCCGGCGCCGCCGAGGCTCGGGCGCGTGCTCGCCGGCCTCGCGTGTCTGCTGCTCGCCGTCACGCCGTGGCTCGTCCTGCAGTCCCAGACCCGGCTCGAGGCGAGCGTGGACGCCTTCCGGCGCGGCGACTGCCAGACCGCGATCGACCGGGCGCTCGCCTCCCGCGACGCGCTCTCGGTGCGGGCGGAGCCGTTCGAGCTGCTCGGCTACTGCGACCTGCGTGCGGGCGAGACGGAGCTGGCCGTGCGCGCGATGCGGGCCGCCCGCGCCCGCGAGCCGCGCAACTGGCGGATGGCCTACGGGCTGGCCGTCGCGCAGGCGATCGCCGGGGAGGACCCGCGCGCCGCGGCCGCCCTCGCCCAGCGCCTCAACCCACGCGAGCCGCTGCCGCGCGACCTGACGGCCGCGCTGCGCGAGGCGCGGTCACGCGAGTGGCCCCGCGTCGGCAAGCAGGCCCGGCTGCCGACCGGCGTGGGCACTTGATCAACCACCCTCTCCGGGGGCTAGACTCACGGGTGGACCGTGCTAGGCGGGGAGGTAGCGGTGCCCTGCACCCGCAATCCGCTCTAGCGGGGCTGAATCCCCTCCCGAGGGGTCTCGCCCCTGGGCCAGCGCGTCGCCATCTGGCGTCGATGGCCGGGTCCCCAGCGATACAGGCCCGCGAACCAGGTCAGGTCCGGAAGGAAGCAGCCTTAAGCGGTTTCCTGTAGGCGCTGTGGGATCGCCCGGTCGGAGCCGGCGGACGACGGACAGCCCTCAGGGACGACCTCGACGGAGGGTGCACGGTCCATGCCCGCACACCCCCCGAGGGTCAGCGGCTCAGCCGTCGCGGGTGCGGCGCCGGAGCACGAAGCCGGCGCTCATCAGCGCCACGCCGCCGATGAGGATCGGCAGCGCGAGGAAGCCCGTGAACGGGAGCTCGCCGGTGTCGGAGCCCGTCTCGACCTGAGCGGCGGGCTGCACGTCCGTAGAGTTGTCCGTGGTGGCGCCGTTGTCGCCCGTGCCGCCGGAGCCGGAGTCGTCCTCGCCGAGGACGCCGCCCGGCGGCTGCTGCTCCTCCTCGTCGTACTGCTGCTGGGCGGCGTTGCCGCCGGAGAGCCCCTGGATCGCCAGGCCTGCGCCCGTGGTGCTGAGCATCATGCCCAACACGAGCATCAGGAGGATCGCCAACCGTGACTTCATGTCCTGCCTCCGTTCGGGTCGCGCCGCCCTGCGACGAACGCGCTGCTTGATCTCGTCGAGCTCGAGCGCGGTGGCCTCCGGCCGGTTCTCGCGCAGCCGCCGAATGACGTCGTCGAACTCGTTCATCACATCCTCATACGAAGCTCGCCGCCGATTCCTGACAGAAGATTCCTGTCTTCATGCGGGATGACGAGTTCGAGCGCCTGTATGCGGCCGAGGCGGCCGGCCTGTTCTCGTTCCTCGCCTACCGCACCGGCGATCGCGCCCTGGCCGAGGACCTGCTGGGCGACGCCTTCGAGCGCGTGCTGAAGGCCCGGCGCCGCTTCGACCGCCGCCGCGGCTCCCAGAAGACGTGGATCTACGCGATCGCGCTCAACGTGCTGCGCGACCACGCCCGCAGGTCCTCGGCCGAGATGCGCGCGCTCGAGCGAACCGGCAACCCGCAGCCGAGCCACGATCCGCTGGCCGCCGTCGAGCACCGCGACGAGCTGGGCCGTGCGCTGGCGACGCTGAGCGCCGACGAGCGCGAGGTGATCGCCCTCCGCTTCGGTGCCGATCTCACCGTGCCGGAGATCGCGAAGCTGCTCGGGGAGCCGCTCAGCACCGCCGAAGGCCGCGTCTACCGCGCTCTACGCAAGCTCCGGACGGAGCTGTCCTGAACCTCTCTAGACTCGAAAGCCCGTGCCCTCGGCTCCCGCCTCGCTGTACCGCCGCCATCGCCCGCGGACCTTCGCCGACGTGGTCGGGCAGGACCACGTGGTGCGTACGCTGCGCAACGCGGTCGCGCAGGGAAAGGTCCACCACGCGTACCTGTTCGTGGGCTCGCGCGGCACCGGCAAGACCTCGATGGCGAAGATCCTCGCCGCGTCGCTGAACTGCGTCGAGGGCCCCACGGTCGAGCCCTGCGGCGTCTGCGAGTCGTGCGTCTCGATCGCCGCCGCCACCTCGCTCGACGTGATCGAGATGGACGCCGCGTCCAACAACTCGGTCGACGACATCCGCGATCTGCGCGAGCGGGTGAACTTCGCCCCCGTGGCCGGGCGCCACAAGGTCTACATCCTCGACGAGGCGCACATGCTGTCCACGGCCGCATGGAACGCGTTCCTCAAGACGCTCGAGGAGCCGCCTCCGCACACGATCTTCGTGCTCGCCACCACCGAGGCCAACAAGGTCCTGCCGACGGTCGTCGATCGCTGCCACCGGTTCGACTTCGCGCGCCCGAGCGTGCCGCAGATCGCCGGGGTGCTGAGGCGCGTCGCCACCGCCGAGGAGATCGAGATCGGCGACGAGGCGACGGCGCTCGTCGCCCGCTCGGCCACCGGCTCGTTCCGCGACGCGCTCGGCACGCTCGAGCAGCTCGTGGCCTACTCCGGCCGCGCCCGAGGCGAAGCCGGTGACGAGCGAAGCGAGGCAGTTCCGCTCGACGACGTGCTCGCCGTGCTCGGGGCGGCCGACGCCGACCTGGTGTTCGGCGCGATCGACGCCGTGGCCGCCGGCGACGCCCGCGCCGCGCTGCAGGCGGCGGCACGGCTCGCCGACTCGGGCCGCGACCTCGGGCGCTACTTCGGCGACCTCGAAGCCCACGCGCGAGCGCTGATGGTCGTGCAGGCGCTCGGCGACGTGCCCGCCGAGATCCGCGTCACGCCCGAGCAGGACGAGCGTCTCGCCGCCCAGGCGCGCGCCGTCGCCCCCGCCGATGTCGTGCGGCTGCTCGAGCTGATCGCCGACGCTCTGCGCGCGCTCAAGGACGGCGCCGACGCCCGCACCCAGCTCGAGCTGGCGCTCGTGAAGGCGGCCGAGCCGGAGCACGACCCGTCGACCAAGGCGCTACTAGCTCGAATCGAGCGCCTCGAGGCACGCCTGGCCGGCGCCCCCGCGCCCGCCGCGCCGGCCTCCCGGGCCCCCGAGGAGCCCGCCACCGCCGCCGGCCGCACGCGCGTCGCCGTCTCCGCCCTGGTCGAGGACCAGCCCGAGCCCGAGGCCGACGGCGCGCCGACGTCCTCGACGGTGACCGCGGTCGCGACCGTCGAGCCCGACGCGCCGCCGCGCGTCGACCTCTCGCTCGGCGCCTTCGAGGAGCTGTGGCCGGCCGTCCTCGAGAGCCTGGAGGCGGAGTCGCCGATGCTCGCCGCGATGCTGCGCGAGGCACGCCCGATCGAGCTGGCCGACACCGGCCTGACCCTCGCGTGGCCGCAGTCGGCCGCGTTCTCCAAGCGCGCGGCCGAGGATCCCGCCAAGCGCGAGCTGATCGCCCAGTCCATCCGGGCCGTCACCGGCGCGTCGCTGCGCCTGGCCCACGAGCTGCGGGCCGACCACGAGGTCGCGTCCGAGGCCGCCGCGCCGCTGTCCGACGACGAGCTCGTCGAGCGCTTCAAGCGCGAGTTCGGCGCGGTCGAAGAGCCGACCGAGGAGTCCTGATGCCGCAACCGCCCAACCTCCAGAACATGCTGCGCCAGGCGCAGGAGATGATGGCCGCCCAGCAGCAGGCCCAGGAGGCGCTCAAGGAGGAGCGCGTCGAGGCCAGCGCCGGCGGCGGGATGGTGAAGGTCGTGATGACCGGCGACCTGCACCTCGAGTCGATCGCCATCGACCCCGATGCCGTCGACCCCGACGACGTCGAGATGCTGCAGGACATGGTCGTGGCCGCGGTCAACGAGGCGACGCGCTCGGCGCAGGAGCTGCAGGAGTCCAAGCTCGGCGGACTCGGCGAGGGGTTCGATCCCATGAGCGCGCTCGACGCGCTCGGGATGGGCGGTCTCGGCGGCGGCGCTCCGGGCGGCGGGCTTCCCGGCGGTCAGCCCAACCGCGCCGCCCGCCGCAAAAAGCGCTGACCGCTTGCTCGCGCCCCCGCTCCAGCGCCTCGTCACCGAGCTCGCCAAGCTGCCCGGCGTCGGCCAGCGCACCGCGCAGCGGCTGGCCTTCCACATCCTGCGCGCCTCGCCCGAGGACGCGGCGGCGCTGGCCGCCGCGATCCGCGACGTGAAGGACAAGATCACGCTCTGCGAGGTGTGCTTCAACCTCGCCGAGGGCCCGCGCTGCACGGTCTGCCTCGACGAGCGGCGCGACGCCGGCGTGATCTGCGTGGTCGAGGAGCCCGGCGACGTAATCCCGATGGAGCGCACGCACGAGTTCCGCGGCCGCTACCACGTGCTGGGCGGGGCGCTGTCGCCGATCGACGGCGTCGAGCCCGAGGACCTCAAGCTGGGCCAGCTCTACGCCCGGGTCGACGACGGCGTGCGGGAGGTCATCCTCGCCACCAACCCCACGACCACCGGCGAGGCGACCGCGCTGCACGTCGCCGCCGCGCTGCGCGAGCGGGCGCCGGACGTCGCCGTCACCCGCCTCGCGTCGGGGCTCCCCGTGGGCGGTGACCTCGAGTACGCCGACGAGGTCACCCTCGGCCGCGCGCTCTCGGGCCGCCGGACCCTCTGACCTAGACTGCTGCGTCGTGTCCGGCACCGTGGTCATGAAGTTCGGCGGCACCTCGGTCGCCGACGCCGAGCGCATCAGGCGGGCGGCGCGGCGGATCGTCGCCGCACGCGAGCTGGGCCACCGCGTGGTCGCCGTCCTGTCGGCGCGGGGCAAGACCACCGACGAGCTGATCTCGATGGCCCAGGAGGTCTCCACCGCGCCCGACCCGCGCGAGATGGACATGCTGCTCTCGACCGGCGAGCGGATCTCCTGCGCGCTGTGCGCGATGGCGATCAATGACCTCGGCCACCGGGCGATCTCGCTCACCGGCTCGCAGGCCGGCATCGTGACCGACACCTCGCACACGAAGGCCCGCATCCTCGACGTGCGGGCCGACCGCATCCGCGCCGCGCTCGACGACGAGCTCGTCGTGCTCGTGGCCGGTTTCCAGGGTGTCTCCACCGCCAAGGACGTGACCACGCTCGGCCGTGGCGGGTCGGACACGACGGCCGTCGCCCTGGCCGCCGCCGTGGGAGCCGAGGTGTGCGAGATCTACACCGACGTCGCCGGGGTCTTCTCCGCCGACCCGCGAATCGTGCCCGACGCCCGCAAGCTGCCGGTCGTCTCCTTCGAGGAGATGCTCGAGATGTCGGCCTCGGGCGCCGGCGTCCTGCAGCTGCGATCGGTCGAGTACGGCCGCAACCATGACGTGCGCATCCACTGCCGCTCCTCGTTCACGGAGGAGCCCGGGACCTTCGTGGTCGGAGAAGAGGAGACGATGGAACGCCCGCTGATCACTGCCGTCACCCACTCGCGCGACGAGGCGCGGGTCACGCTGCTCGGCGTTCCGGACCATCCCGGCGTGGCCGGCCGCATCTTCAGCGCGCTGGCCGACGCCAACGTCAACGTCGACATGATCATCCAGAACGAGCCGGTCTCCGAGGGCGCGTCGGCCGACATGTCGTTCACCGTCCCGCGCGCCGACCTGCGCGTGGCGCGCGAGGCGCTCGACCCGCTGATCGACGAGCAGGGCATCCGCGCGGTGGCGGAGGACGCGGAGATGGGGAAGGTGTCCGTCGTCGGCGCGGGAATGAAGTCGCATCCGGGCGTGGCGGCCAAGGTGTTCACCACGCTCGGCGACGAGATGATCAACATCGAGATGATCTCGACCTCGCCGATCAAGATCTCGTGCGTCGTCGCGGCCGACGCGGTGGACCGCGCGGTGCGCGCGCTGCACAGCACCTTCGAGCTGGGGGCCGACCAGGTCGAGGCCGAGCATCCCTTCGGAGCGCGGGCATGAGCTACCGGGTGGCAGTGGTCGGCGCCACCGGCGCGGTCGGCACCGTCATGCGGGCCAAGCTGCGCGAGCGCGCCTTCCCGGCATCCGAGGTCGTGCCGTTCGCCTCCGCGCGCTCGGCCGGCAAGGAGGTCGACGGCCAGATCGTCCAGCCGCTCGCCGACGAGACCATCCAGGGGTTCGACCTCGCAATCCTCTCGGCGGGGGCCACGACCTCCGGCGAGTGGGCGCCGCGCTTCGTCGACGCGGGCGCAGTGGTCGTGGACAACTCGTCGAAGTGGCGGCGCGACCCCGAGGTCCCGCTCGTGGTCTCCGAGGTCAACCCCGACGCGCTCGAGAATCACCGCGGCCTGATCGCCAACCCCAACTGCTCGACGATGCAGCTGATGGTCGCGCTCAAGCCGATCCACGACGCCGCGGGCATCGAGCGCCTGATCGTCTCGACCTACCAGTCGGTCTCGGGCACCGGTGTCAAGGCGGTCGAGGAGCTCGAGCTGCAGACGCACACGGTGCTGCACGGCCAGCCCGCGCCCGACCCGCAGGTCTACCCGCACCCGATCGCGTTCAACGTCCTCGGCGGCGCCGGCAACTTCGCCGACGGCGACGACCACACCGATGAGGAGCGCAAGATGATGTTCGAGACGCGCAAGATCCTCGGCGACGAGTCGATCGCCATCAACGTGACCTGCGCGCGCGTGCCCGTCCGCAACGCGCACTCGGAGTCGGTCACGCTCCAGACGCGCGAACCGCTGAGCGTGGAGGAGGCCCGCGCCCTGCTCGAGGCGGCTCCGGGCCTGACGATGGTCGACGACCCGGCCACCCACGGCTACCCGACCGCGCTGACGGCCGCGGGCCGCGACGACGTCTTCGTCGGGCGGCTCCGGCGCGACCCGTCGCACGAGCGCGGCCTGTGCCTGTGGGTGGTCTCCGACAACCTGCTCAAGGGCGCGGCGACCAACGCGATCCAGATCGCCGAGGTCCTGCACGAGCGCAACCTGGTCCGCGTTCCACACGGCTCGGAATTGCAGGTTTAGACACCGGGGAGGCGGGGACCAGAGCCAGCAGTCTTCCTGGGGACGGAAGGGGTACGAAATACAGAGCAAGAGGGCCCAGCCGGGCCCTCTTTGCTGTCTACAGCTCTCTCCGGGCCAGCTTGAGCGCCGACTCGCTCGCCCGCTGCAGCGGCCCGCGCCGCTTCCACCGCTCGGGCTCGATACGCTCGGAGCGCTCGAGGTCCTTCTCGAACTGGTCGCTCAGCCGCTCCGCGAACGCCTCCGAGAGCACACACAGCGTCGCCTCGTCATGCAGCTGGAACGAGCGGTTGTCGAAGTTGACCGAGCCGACCGACGACCACGCGCCGTCGACGACCATGGACTTGGCGTGCAGCATCGTCGGCTGGTACTCGTGGATCTCCACGCCGGCGTCGAGCAGGTCGTCGTAGCTCACCCGCCCGGCCACCCACACGGGCGGCTTGTCGATGTTGGGACCGGGCACCAGCACCCGCACCCGGACGCCACGCCCGGCGGCGTCGACCAGCGCGTCGGTGAAGGCCGGGCGCGGCACGAAGTACGCGGCCGTGAGGTCGAGCGTCTCGCGCGCAGCGGCGATGGCCAGGTAGTAGAGCGCCTCGATGTTCGTGTCGCCCACGCCCGCGCTCGAGCGCACGACCATCATCGGGCCGCCCTCGTCCTGCTCGGGGATGTCCGGCAGGTAGCCGTCGCCGACCAGCACCTCGCCGGTCGCCTCGAGCCAGTTCTCCGCGAACGCGCCGAACAGCCCGCGCACGACCGGTCCGCGCACCCGCACGTGGGTATCACGCCAGTGGTCGGTGTCCTGGGCGTCGCCCGTCCACTCCTCGGCAATGCCGACGCCGCCGGTGAGGCCGACCTTGCCGTCGGCTACGAGGATCTTGCGGTGCGTCCGGTTGGCCACCCGGCGCGCGGCGTACGGTTTCGGCGGCCGGAAGCGCGAGAACCGCACCCCGGCGTCGAGCATCTGCTCGACGAGGTTCTTCTCGATCTTCAGGCCGCCGACGGCGTCGATGATCACGTTGACCTCGACGCCGGCGCGCGCCCGCTCGCACAGCGCGCCCGCCACCTCGCGCGCGATGTCGCCGCGCCAGTAGACGTACGTGAGCAGGCACAGCGTGCGCTCCGCGCTGCGCACGGTCTCGAGGTAGGCGGGGAAGATCTGGTCGCCGTTGATCAGCAGCTCGACCTCGTCGCCGGTCGAGATCGGGGCGCCGGTCAGCGCCTCGGCGGTGCGCAGGAAGCCCGGGTCGCGGACGCTCAGCTCGTCCGCGCCGTGGAGGTCGTAGCCGTGGCCGCTCTCGCGCCGGTGGCGCAGCGACTCCGTCGCGTACCGCGCGCCGAGCGCCACGCCCAGCCCGGCGGGCCAGGCGTAGGCAGCCCTCAGGCGGCGACGCTTGCGACGACGGACGTCGACCAATCGATGACCGAGGTCGGGCGCACCACGTGCTTGTTCATGCCCAGCTCCTTGGGCGAGAGCCCGAGCGCCAGGCCGACGAGCTGCGGCAGGTGCAGCACCGGCATGTCGAGCTGGCGCCCGACGATCCGCTCGGCCACGGGCTGCTGGAGGTCGAGGTTGAGGTGGCAGAGCGGGCAGGGGGTGACGAGGCAGTCGGCCTCGGCGTCCACCGCGTCGCCCAGGTGCCGGCCGGCCTGCTTGAGCGAGGCTTCCTTGTTCATGGTGATGATCGGGAAGCCGCAGCACTTGTACTGGCCGGCGTAGTCGACCACCGTGCCGCCCAGCGCGGTGATGAGCTGGTGCAGGTAGGTGTCGCGCGGGTGGGCACGGTCGATCCCCAGCCGGTCGCTGGGGCGCACGATGTAACAGCCGTAGAAGGGGCCCACGCGGAGGTCGGTGAGCGGGCGCTTGACCTTCGCGCGCACGGCGTCGAGCCCGATCTCCTCGACCATCAGCCACAGGAAGTGCTTGTTGGAGAGGCCCTTCTCGTAGCGCAGCCCCTCGGCCGACAGCGTCTCGTTGACGTGCTCGCGGTACTCGGAGTTCGCGTCCAGGCGCTCCTGGCACTCGCTCTGGGCGCCCTGGCAGGTCGAGCAGATGTTCATCATCAGCTCGGCGCCGCGCTCCAGCTCCATCTGGGCCAGCGCGAACGTGCGGGCGTTCAGCGCGTCGGCCAGCTCCTGGTTGTGCTCGGCGATGACGCCGGCGCCGCAGCAGGCGGCGCGGTCGAGCTCGACGAGCTCGATGTCGAGCAGGGGGGCGACCTTCGCCATCGATCCGTGCAGCTCGGGCGTGAAGCCGCGGCTCACGCAGCCGGGCCAGTAGGCGACCTTCACCGGTTCGGGCTCCTCTCCTCTGGCAGGTGGCTGCCGGCGGCGTCGGCCTGGGCGTCGCCGTCGCCCGGCGGCTCCTCCTCGTCCTCGTAGCCGACGACGTAGAGGTTGAGCTCGTAGGCGTCGCCCTCGGCGTGCTCGTAGATCCGCTGGACGGCCTGCAGGTCGTCCTTGCCCAGCTTGTGGCCCTTGAGCGCCTTCATGGGCGTGACCTTGCCGCGCTGGAGCGCCTTGACGATCGAGGGAAGCGAGGAGGCCAGCTCCATCCCGGCGGCCGGGTGGAACTTGCCGAACCACGAGTCGCCGCCGTAGGAGCGCGGGAGCAGCTCGGCCTCGTAGAGCAGCCCGTAGTCGCGGACCAGCGACACGAACGCGCGCTCGTGGCGGTGCCCGTTGTTGCGGTCGTTGATCTCGTGCTCGGTGCCGGCGGCGCGGCGCAGCCGCATGATCTGGCTCATGGGGGCGACGCCCTTGGGGCACGCCTCGATGCAGTTGAAGCAGTGTGTGCAGTCGTAGATGCCGTGCGGATCCTCGGCCAGGTCCTTGAGGCGCTCGAAGTGCTCGCCGTCGCGCGGGTCGCCGACGAAGCGGTACGCCTTGGCGAGCGCGGCCGGGCCGATGAACTCCGGGTCGACCTCCATCGAGAGGCAGTCCGACACGCAGGCGCCGCACTGGATGCAGGCCATGCTCTGCGTGACGTCGATCATCGACTCGGGCGGCACGACGTACTCGCGCTCGGGCGGGTCCGCCTCGGGCAGCAGCCACGGCGTCACGCGCTGGATCTTCTTCCAGTGCACCGCGTCCATGTCGACGATCAGGTCCTTGAGCACGGGCATGTTGCCCATCGGCTCGACGGTGATCGGCTCGTCGCCGGCGACCTCGGCCGCCTTGTCGAGGTGGGTGTGGCAGGCCAGCGCCGGGCTGCCGTTGATGCGCACGCCGCAGGAGCCGCAGATCGCCGCGCGGCACGAGCAGCGGATGCCGATCGTGCCGTCCTGACGGTCGCGGGCCTGCAGGATGCCGTCGAGCACCGACCGGTGGCCGTCGAGGTCGATCATGAAGTCGTCCCAGTGGGCGGCCTCGCCGGTCTCGGGCGTGTAGCGGCGGATCCGCAGCGTGTACTCGGGCATCAGTAGGTCCGCTCCTGGGGCTCCCACTTGGTGATCGTCACCGGGGCGTAGGCCACCTCCGGCTCAGGGCCGCCGTTGCGCGACAGCGTGATGTGCTTGAGCCAGCCGTCGTCGTCGCGCTTGGGGTAGTCGAGCCGGAACTGCGCGCCGCGCGACTCCTTGCGCTCGAGCGCGGCGACCACGATGCACTCCGCGGTGTCGAGCATGTAGCCGAGCTCGATGGCGCCCAGGACGTCCTGGTTGAAGACCGTGCCGCGGTCGTCGATCGACGCGGTGAGCGACTCCTCCTTGAGCCGGCGCACGACCTCGAGCGCCTCGGTGAGCCCCGCCTCGTCGCGGAACACCGCGCACTTCTCGTTCATGGTCTCGCCCAGCTCGTCCTTCATCTCGGAGATCCGGCGGCCGCCGTCCGTCCTCGCGCGGCGCATGATCGAGGCGATCGTGCGCTCCTCGTCGGCCAGGGCGCCGACGGCGGGCGAGGGCATGGCCATGGCGAGAGCCCGCCTGGCCGCGTGCTCGCCCGAGCGGCGACCGAAGATCAGCGTGTCGAGCAGGGAGTTGGCGCCCAGGCGGTTGCCGCCGTGGACGGACACGCAGGCCACCTCGCCGGCCGCGTAGAGGCCGGGGATCTCGGTCGCGCCCCACACGTCGGTCTTGACGCCGCCCATGATGTAGTGGCAGCCGGGGCGGATGTGGATCGGCTCGCGCGTGATGTCGACGCCCGCGAAGTCGCGGCCGATGTTGACGATCTCACGCAGCGCCTCGAGCGTGCGCTTGCGCGGCACCTTGGTGATGTCGAGCGCCACGGTCCCGTCCGGGAAGCCGCGGCCCTCGTTGATCTCGGTCTGCTCGGAGCGGGACACGACGTCGCGCGAGGCGAGCTCCATCTTGTTGGGCGCGTACTTCTCCATGAAGCGCTCGCCCTCGGCGTTGTAGAGGTGCGCGCCCTCGCCGCGGGCGCCCTCCGTGATGAGGATCCCGTTGCCCGCCAGCGTGGTCGGGTGGTACTGGATCATCTCCATGTCCATCAGCGGGGCGCCGATGCGGTAGCTCTGGGCGATCCCGTCGCCCGTGCAGATGAGCGCGTTGGTGGTCGGCTTGAAGCACTGGCCGGCGCCGCCCGAGGCCTGGATGACCGCCTTGGCGGCGAACAGCTCCATCTGCCCGTCGCGGATGTTGCGGGCCACCGCGCCGCCGCACTCGCCGTCGCCGTTCTGCACGAGCGCGGTGACGAACCACTCCTCGTAGCGGTCGATCTGCTCGTGGTGCTTCATGAGCTGCTCGTAGAGCACGTGGAGCAGCGCCTGGCCCGTGATGTCGGCCACGTAGTAGGTCCGGGCGGCGGAGGCGCCGCCGAAGGCTCGTGTGCCGAGGTGGCCGGTCTCGTTGCGGTGGAACGTGACGCCCGAGTGCTCGAGCCACAGCACCTCGTCCGGCGCCTCGCGACACATGATCTCGATCGCGTCCTGGTCGCCGAGGTAGTCCGAGCCCTTGACCGTGTCGAAGGCGTGCGACTCCCAGGAGTCGTCCGGGTTCAGCGCCGCGTTGATGCCGCCTGCAGCGGCGTTGGAGTGCGAACGCACGGGGTGGACCTTGGACATGATCGCCACCGTCGCCCCCTCGCGCGCCGCCGCCAGGGCGGCCCGCTGGCCGGCCAGGCCGGCGCCGATGATCAGGACGTCGTGGGCGGGCATGTGCGGCGGATCCTAGTAGGGGAGGACGTCACGCCGTGGACAGGCGCGTCCGGAGCGCGCGCGTGACCTGCTCGACGGTCACGACGCCCCGCAGGCGGCCGTCCGCGTCGACTGCCATCAGGGCGCCGAGGCGGCGCAGCGGCTCCGAGCCGAGCAGCGCCTCGAGCGGCGCGTCGTCCCGCACGCGGTCGTTCGCCCCCGACGCGATCTCCCGGATCGGGGTGGTGCCGTCCTCGACGATCGCGGCGTGCTCGACCGCCGCCCGGTGGGCGAGGCCGACGTAGCGCCCGTCGGGGTCCACGACCGCGAACCAGGGCCAGCCCTGGTAGCGCAGGAAGTACTCCTCCCAGGCCCGCGAGGCCGGGAGATCGGCCGGGATGGCGACGGGATCGGCGTCCATGATGTCGGCGACGGTGACGCCCTCGAGGCGATCGGTGAAGGCGGTCTGGGCGATCGCCGCGCGGGCCGAGGACCCGAGCAGGTACCCGAGCACGATCGCCCACAGGCCGCTGAAGGTACGGCCCTGGCCGAACAGCTGGTAGAGCCCCCAGCCGATCAGCACGGCTGCGAACGCCTGCCCCAGGTTGGCGGAGATGCGGGTCGCCCGGCTGCGCTCGCCGGTCACCTTCCAGGCGGCGGCCCGGGCGATCCGGCCCCCGTCGAGCGGGAAGGCGGGGATGAGGTTGAACACGAGCAGCAGCACGTTCATCGAGACGAGGAAGCTCAGCCACAGCTCGAAGGCGCTCGCGGGCGCCCGGTTGTCCAGGGTCGCGGCGTCGAGGAAGGTTTCCCAGCCGAGGAGCGCGACGCTGAGGGCGCCGGTGACGGCGACGATCGCGAGCGTGACGAGCGGCCCGGCGGCGGCCACGCGGAACTCCTGGCCGGGCGAGCGCGTGTCGCTGCTCATCTTCATCACGCCGCCGAAGAAGAAGAGGTCGATGCCGCTCACCTCGATGCCCTCGCGGCGGGCGGCGACGGCGTGGCCGAGCTCGTGCAGCAGGATCGAGCCGAAGAAGCCGAGGGCGGCGCCGACCGAGCACGCGTAGGCCGCCGTGGGGTCGTCCAGCACCTCCTCGAACGCCTGGTTCAGGTAGAAGATGAACAGGAAGAGGACGAGGAACCACGACGCATTCACACCCACGCGAATGCCGAAGATGGTCGCCAGCTTGAGGGAGCTGCCTCCGAGCAAGGGAAGTCAATGGTGGCATAGCCTCCCCGCATGGCTCATGACGTGACATTCATCCCCGGTGACGGGACCGGGCCGGAGCTCGCGGAGGCGACGAGGCGGGTCCTGGAGGGGACCGGCGTCGAGTTCGACTGGGACGAGCACCCGGCAGGCGAGGACGTGTACCACGACGAGGGAACGCCGTTCCCCGACCGCACGCTGGAGTCGATCCGGCGCACGAAGGTCGGCATCAAGGGGCCGACCACCACGCCGGTCGGCTCCGGCTTCCGCTCGGTCAACGTGCTGCTGCGCAAGGAGCTCGACCTCTACGCCTGCATCCGGCCGTGCAAGGCCTACAACGGCGTGCGCACGCGCTTCCCGGAGACGGACATCGTGATCGTGCGCGAGAACACGGAGGACCTCTACGCCGGCATCGAGTTCGAGAAGGACACCGAGAACGCCGAGCGGCTGCGGTCGTTCATCAGCGAGCTCGACGGCTCGACGATCCGCGAGCACTCCGGCATCTCGGTGAAGCCGATCTCGGTCTTCGGCTCCGAGCGGATCGTGCGCGCGGCTTTCGACTACGCGCGGGAGAACGGGCGCCGCAAGGTCACCGCCGCGCACAAGGCGAATATCATGAAGTTCTCGGACGGCCTGTTCCTGGAGGTGGCGCGGCGGGTCGCGGAGGACTACCCGGACATCGAGTTCGAGGACCGCATCATCGACAACCTGTGCAATCAGCTCGTCTCGCGCCCGGAGGAGTACGACGTGATCGTGCTCCCCAACCTGTACGGCGACATCGTCTCCGACCTCGGGGCGGGGATGATCGGCGGCCTCGGGCTGGCGCCTGGCGGGAACCTCGGCACCGAGGCGGCCATGTTCGAGGCCACGCACGGGTCGGCACCGAAGTACAAGGGCCAGAACAAGGTCAACCCGACCGCGCTCATGCTCTCCGGCGTGCTCATGCTCCGTCACCTCGGCGAGCGGGACGCGGCCGACCGGCTGGAAGGAGCGATCGCGGCGGTGATCGAGCGGGGGGAGGAGGTCACCTATGACCTCAAGCCCACACGTGACGACCCCACCGCCGTCGGGACGTCCGAGTTCGCCGACGCCGTGATCGAGGAGATGGCCTGAGATGCGTCAACCAGTCGATGTCACTGTGACCGGTGCTGCCGGTCAGATCGGTTATGCGCTCCTATTCCGTGTTGCGTCAGGCCAGTTGTTGGGCGATGACGTCCCGGTTCACCTGCGGCTGCTCGAGATCCCCGATGCGGTGAAGGCGGCGGAGGGGACGGCGCTCGAGCTGTTCGACGGCGCGTTCCCGCTGCTGGCCGGCATCGACGTGACCGACGACGCGGGCGTGGCGTTCGACGGCACCTCGATCGCGTTGCTGGTCGGGGCCCGGCCGCGGACCAAGGGCATGGAGCGGGCCGACCTGCTCGAGGCCAACGGCGCGATCTTCAAGCCGCAGGGCGAGGCGATCGCGGCGAATGCGGCGAGCGACGTGAAGGTCCTGGTGGTCGGCAACCCCGCCAACACGAACGCGCTGATCGCGATGAGCAACGCGGACGGCGTGCCGGCCGAGCGCTTCACCGCGATGACGCGACTCGACCACAACCGCGCCGTCGCCCAGCTCGCGGCGCGCACCGGAGCGGCGGTGTCGGACATCTCTCACATGGCGGTGTGGGGCAACCACTCGCCGACGATGTACCCCGACCTGTTCAACGCCCGCGTGCGAGGTGAGCGTGCCTGGGACGTGGTGGCCGACGAGGCGTGGGTGGCCGAGGAGTACATCCCGCGCGTCGGCAAGCGCGGAGCGGAGATCATCGAGGCCCGGGGCGCATCCTCGGCAGCCTCCGCCGCGAGCGCCGCAATCGACCACGTGTATGACTGGGTCAACGGCACTGCCGGGGGCGGCTGGGTCTCGATGGCCGTGCCGTCGACCGGCGCCTACGACGTACCGGAGGGGATCATCTCCTCCTTCCCCGTCCGCACGGCGAACGGGCAGTGGGAGATCGTCGAAGGGCTCGACGTGCCGCAGTTCTCACGCCAGCGGATCGACCGCACGGTGGAAGAGCTGTTGGAGGAACGGGCGGCCGTACAGCGGCTAGGGCTCGTTAGTTAGGGGTTTCGCCCAGCGTCCGTCGGTCCTCACGCCGTCGCCGAGGCAAATCCGGCCGACCGACGGGCGCTGTGCGACGTTACGCTCGCAGATGCCAGCCGCGTCCTGACTTGGTGACCTTGCCGTCCTCGGCGAGCCCCGGCATCACCCGGTAGAGGTAGTTCTGCTTGATCCCCATGGCCTCGGCCAGCTCGGGGATCGTGATGCCGGGGCGCTCGCCCACGAGCGCCAGCGCCTGCGTGGCGCGGGTGCCGGAGCCGCGCGGCCGGCCGCGGCGGCCGTTGGACGAGGATCGGGTGGAACGCCGGCGGCGTGTGACGGAGCCGGTGGCGCTGGCCTGTCGCCCTTCGACACCTGACAGTGCGCGCTCTGCTGCTTCCAAACGGTGAAACTCATCCACCAACGGACGCAGCTCCTTCAGGCGTGACTGGATCTCCTTGCGCTTCTCGTCGAGAAAGTCTGCCACTGGCTCCCTTTCGCTCACTATGACAAGGTGAAACGCTACCAGTGAACCGCCCATGCCGGTGAATACTTGTGTGCGGGAATACGTCCTAGGGGTATGGTTTCGGCATGGCCTCCCATGCGCCCGCGGAAGGGTCGCTCAACCGGCTTGCCTTCAGCGCGACCGTGCACTGCCTCACGGGCTGCGCGATCGGCGAGGTCCTGGGCATGATCATCGGTACGGCGCTCGGCTGGTCGGACCTCCAGACGATCGCGCTCGCGGTCGCGCTGGCGTTCTTCTTCGGGTACTCCCTGACCAGCCTGCCGCTGCTGCGCTCGGGCATGGCGCTCCGCGCCGTCATCCCGATCGCGCTGGCCTCGGACACGATCTCGATCACGATCATGGAGATCGTCGACAACGCGATCATGCTGGTCATCCCGGGTGCGATGGAGGCCGGGCTCGACAACTTCAAGTTCTGGGGCAGTCTGGCCGTCGCGCTGCTGATCGCGGGCGCGGCTGCCTACCCGGTCAACCGGTGGCTGCTGAGCCGCGGCAAGGGCCATGCCGTGGTGCACCGGCACCACGCGCACTGAAGCTCAGCTGGGGCCCTGCCCGTTCTCGATCAGGGCCTTGAGGCGCTGCAGTGAGCGCTCGGCTTCACGCTCGGGCACGCCGCCGACCAGGAACCGGCTCGCGGCGGCGCCGAGGAAGCCGCCGGGGGCCTTGAACTCGTTCTCGTAGTCGAAGCGCGTGCGGTCCTCGCCGTTCTCGCGGAGCGTGTAGCTCGTGCGCGCGTACGAATGGGCGGGGCCGCGGCCCTCCCAGGTCGCGTGGTCCGGGCGGTCGGCCTCGGTCAGCGTCCAGCGCACCTTGAAGTTGGCGCCACGCAGATGCAGTGTCTGCACCATCCCGAAGCCCTCGCGGGGATCGCCGTCGTCGCGCTTGTTGACTCGCCGGTGGATCGTGACCCAGTCGTCGAGGTGGCTCGGGTCGATCATGAAGTCATAGACCCGTTCGCGCGGCGCGTCGATTTCGATCGACGCGGTCACCAGCGTCACTTCGCGGCCACCTCCTCGGTCTTCTCCCAGTCGCGCAGGGCGCGTTCGACGGCTGCGTCGAACGTGTGCAACCTAACGCCGAAGGCCGCCGCGGCGTCGTTCGTACGTGGCAGCAGGTCGCTCTCGAGCGACTCCATGAGCGGCCCGATGAAGCCGGGGTCCTCCTCGGCCACCGCCGCCGCGACGACGGAGGCCACCGGCGTGAGGTTGAAGGTGACGGGGATCGAGGGGCGGTCGACGAGCATCGCGTCGGCGATGCGGGCGATCAGCCGCTCGTAGGTCATGACGTCCGGGCCGGCGATGTCCCACGAGCGGCCGGACAGCTCGGCGGGGGCGTCCGCCGCGCGCACGAGGAACTCGAGCACGTCGCGGCCGTCGATCGGCTGGGTGCGGTTCGAGCGCCAGGCGGGGAGGGCGAGTAGCGGCAGGCGCTCGATCAGGCGGACGAGGAAGCGGAACGATCGCGAGCGGGCCCCGACGACGATCGAGGCGCGAAACGCGATCGGCTCCGCCGCCGCCTCGAGCAGCGCCTCCTCGACGGCCAGGCGCGAGGCCAAGTGGCGGGAGGCCCGCTTGTCCTGGGGGACGAGGCCGCCGAGGTAGACGATCCGCCGCACGCCCGCGTCCCGCGCGGCGGTGGCGAAGCGCCGAGCGGCGCGCCGCTCAGCTGCGGGGAAGCCGTCGGCCGGTCCCTCCATCGAGTGGATGAGGTAGTACGCGGCGTCCACGCCGTCCAGCGCCTTGCCGAGGCCGGCGCCGGTGATGGCGTCGCCGTACACGACGTCGTTGAGGGCGATCCCCGCCGCGGTCACGCGCTCCTGCGAGCGGGCGAAGCCGCGGACCTCGTGGCCGGCCTGGTGCAGGCGCGGCACCAGCGCCGCACCGACATAGCCGGAGATCCCGGTGACGAGCACGCGCATCCTCAGCGGCTCCCCTGGAGCGCCCGCACAAAAACCCCGAGGGAGCGAAGTCGGCACGTCGCAGGTACGGGGGTTTTCATCCCGTTACAGGGTATTTGCGGACACGCTACGAACTGTGTGCGTTTTGCGGGGATGAGGGTTGCTCGCTTCTGCTTCCCGGTGCTTTGCTGTTGCCGAGTTGTGACGGATCGGTGAAGGGGGAGCTCGGAGGATGGACAGAAGCGACAAGGGGCGAAAGGTGACGTGCGAGGACTGCTTCTTCAGGCGGAACGGACTGTGCGCGCTGGCGCTCGACCAGCCGTGCGCGACGTTCCGCCCGGACAGCCCGCAGGGCCTCCGCCCACCCAGCCAGATGCGCTTCGTCTTCCGCCAGGAGCGCCGCCGCCAGGCGGCCTGGCAGTTCCCGACCGCCCAGGAGCAGGCCGCGCTCCACGCGTAAGCTCCGTCCGTGGAGCTCAGGGTGCTCGGCAAGTCGCCGGCCTGGCAGGACGCGGGTGGGGCGTGCAGCGGCTATCTCGTTCAGGCCGCCGGCGCCCGGGTGCTCCTGGACTGCGGGAACGGCGTCTTCGGGAAGCTCCGCGCGGTGATGGATTACGCGGAGGTCGACGCGGTGGTCGTCTCGCACCTGCACGCGGACCACATCCTCGACCTCGTGCCGTTCGCGTCCGGCCTCATCTACGCGCCGCGCCACCAGCCCGTCCCGGTCGACGGGTGGCCGGGCACCGACCATCCGCCGCACCCGCGCCTGATCGCCCCGCCGGGCGCCGGGGAGGCGTTCCGGCGGTTGTGCGCGGCGTCCGGGATGCGCGAGGAGCACATCGAGACCGGCTTCGCGCTCGAGGAGTACGACGGCGGCGACGTGGTCACGGTCGGCGACATCGCGGTCCGCTTCCAGGCTGTCCCGCACTTCGTGCCGACCCACGCGCTCGACGTTTCGGCCGACGGGGCCCGGATTACCTATAGCGCCGACTCCTCGCCGAGTGACGCGCTGTGCGAGTTCGCGCGCGACACCGACCTCCTGCTCATCGAGGCCACCCTCCCGCGCCCGGAGCGCGACGGCCCGCGAGGCCACCTCACCCCAGCCGAGGCCGGCGACCACGGCCGCCGGGCCGGAGCGCGCCGGCTCGTCCTCACGCACATCTCGGACGAGCTCGACGCCGAACGCGCCCTTCGGGAGGCCGCGGCCGCGTTCGGTGGTCCGGTCGAGGTGGCTCGGGAGGGCGCGGTCTACACCTTGTGACTCTCTTGGCCGCGGTTGCGCCGGCGAACGGCGGCATTGAGGGGGAGTACGGGGTGTGCGTCGGTCGTCCGCGGGCGGTTGGGGCTGCTCAGGGGCGGTATGCGGTACTCAGCAGCCCCAGGGGCCGAACCGAAAGTGGTGGGTCTAGACATGATCGCCCTGCGATCACGAGCAGCCCCACGCCCTCCCAGTCCCACGAATCCACTCCAACCCGCCTTCCTCACCGCCGAAGTTTCGTCCCACGCTCCCGCCCGAACCCGCCTCCCTCACTGCCGAAGTTCGTCCCACGCTCCCGCCTGAACCTGCCTCCCTCCATGCCGAACGCTCGTCCCGCCGCGCCCCGTCCGAGCCCGCGATGTTCGTCTCACGACGAACGCTTCGCGATCACCGGTCAAGGCTGAGCGCCGCCGCGCCGATGCTGTCCTGTGATGAGCCAGGCCGAGGCGACCTCGCTGGACGGCGTGCGACTGCTGTCGCACCGTCCCTCCGTGCTCTACAAGGTCGAGCACCTGGCGACCGACCCGGTTGACGGGGACATTGCAGTTGACGGGCTGCTGCTGACCGGGCCCGGCTGGAGCGACGCGCTGCGGGAGCTGCTGAAGGCGGTGTCGGTGTCCGAGCGGGCGTGCCTGTTCGCGCTGCGGCTCTCCGACGAGCAGGCGCTGCCGCTGCCCGCCGAGACCCTGCTCGACCGCGCGCGCACGGACTGGTTCCCGGACTTCCTGTCGCACGGTCAGATGAAGCCGCACTTCCAGCCGATCGTGGACCTGGCGACCGGCCGCGCCTACGGTCGCGAGGCGCTGATGCGCGGACGGCTCGGCGCCGTCGAGGTCCGCGGCGGCGAGCTGATGGCCGCCGCCGAGGCGCACGACGCGCTGTTCTCCTTCGACTACCGCGCCCGCACGGCTGCGCTCGAGACCGGGCTCCCGCTGCTCCCCGACGGCGAGGTGCTGTTCGTCAACCTCGACCCGCGGGCCTCGCTCGACGTCGATGCCACGATCCGCACGACCTGGCCGGTGGTGACCCGGATGAACGCCGATCCGTCACGGATCTGCATCGAGGTGGTCAAGCCGGAGCGCTGCGCCGACCGCGACATGCTCGCCGAGATGGTCGCCGCACACCGCGAGCGCGGCGCCCAGATCGCGCTCGACGACCTCTCCTGCGGCACCGAGGCGCTGCTCTGCCTCGACGTGCTGCGCCCGGACATCGCCAAGATCGACCTGGCGCTCACCCAGGGCATCCAGCACTCCGAGGCCCGCCGCAAGCTGGTCGCCGCGCTCGTCGAGCTCGCCCACGAGCACGGGACGAAGGTCGTAGCCGAGGGCATCGAGCGCATCGACGAGTTCCACACAATGCTGGAGCTCGGCGTCGACCTCGGCCAGGGGTTCTACTTCGGCCAGCCGACCGAGCGGCCGATGGCCGTCGATCCCCGCCTCTTCCTGAGGCGATAGGGGCCTAGCGCGGCGCGCGCCGGACAGGGGCGATCTCGCACGCCGCGAGATCCGCGGCACGCCGGCGCCGCCGGTTCCCGCGGTAATCGTCGCGGGGCGCGAACTCGAACGGCACACGGTCGATCGCGGGACTGCCGCGCCGGGGGCAGTCTGTCGCCGAGTCCAGGTGCGGGTCCGCCAGGGTCGTCCGTGAGACCTTCAGCCCCCATGGACATGGGCGGCGGCGGCGACTACGAGCGCCGGTACGGACCGCGAGAGCTGCGCGTGCCGGCCCTGCGCAGATCCCGGCTACCGCTGCTCGGGCGGCTACGGGATGTCGGGGCGACGGTGATGGGTTGGCCCCCCACGCGAGCTTGGCCGGCCCGCCGGTAGCCTTGCTGCGTGGCCCACGAGCGAGACCTGTTCGCCAACTTCGAGCGCATGCGGCGGGAGATGGACGAGCTGTTCGGCGACGTCTTCGACCGCCGGCTCGCACCCTCGCGGCGCGGCGGCTTCTCGCCCGCCGTCGACGTCTACTACGTCGCCGACCCGCCGAGGGCCGTCGTCCGCGCCGACCTCGCGGGCATCGACCCGCGCGAGATCGAGCTGCAGATCCACGGCCGCGAGCTCGTCCTGGCCGGCAACCGCCGCCCCGAGGGCGGCGAGGAGCGCGTCTACCAGCAGCTCGAGGTTGAGCACGGCCCGTTTCGCCGCGTCGTCGCGCTCGGCGTCGACGTCGACCCCGACCATGCGAACGCCTCCTACGAGGACGGCATGCTGACCGTCGAGCTGCCGCTCGCCCGCGCCGAGGCACGCACCGTGCCGATCCAGCAGGCGGACCCGAACCAGTGATCCCGCCCGCGAACACCCGGACTGCCAGGCGGCCGCTGATCACCCCCTGGCGGCGTCCTCAACCCTTGAAATGCCAGAGGCATTCCTGCGGGTCTGCGTCCTTGCCAGGCGGCGCCAGCGACCACCTGGACAGCACGCGTGTCCACGGGCGGAATCACCAGTGATCGAGCTGGCAACGGCCGACGGCGACATCGCGGCCCGCGATGCGCCGCTGCCCGCCGAGCTGCCGGTCCTGCCCCTGCGCGACTCCGTCACCTATCCGGACACGCTGACCCCGCTGGCCGTGGGCCAGGAGCGCTCGGTCCAGCTCGTCAACGACGTGCTGGTCGGCGACCGGATGCTCGTGATGGTGGCCAGCCGCGAGCCGGAGGAGGACACGCCCGGGCCGGAGCAGCTGTACGAGGTCGGCGTCGCCGGGATGGTGGCCCGCATGCTCAAGGTGCCGGACGGCTCGCTGCGCATCCTCGTCCAGGGCGGCCAGCGCGTGCGGATCGAGGAGTGGCTCGGCACCGAGCCCTACCTCACCGCCCGCGTCTCCGAGCTGCCCGACGTGGTCGACGAGGGCCCCGAGCTCACCGCGCTCATGCGCAACGTCCAGCAGACGTTCAGCCAGATCATCGAGGAGGTCCCGTACCTCCCCGAGGAGCTCCAGATGGCGGTCGCCAACCTCGAGGACCCGTCGGCGCTCAGCCACCTGATCGCCGGCGCGCTGCGGATCGGCAGCGACGAGCGCCAGGCGCTGCTCGAGGAGGTCGACGTCGCCCGCCGCCTGCGCCGCCTGTCCGAGACCCTCGCCCGCGAGCTCGACATCGTCGCCATCGGCTCGAAGATCCAGAGCCAGGTCAACGCCGAGATGGAGAAGGGCCAGCGCGAGTGGGTGCTGCGCCAGCAGCTCAAGGCGATCCAGGACGAGCTGGGCGAGCAGGACCCGGCCGAGGCCGAGGTCGACGAGCTGCGCGAGCAGCTCGCCGCGCTCGAGCTGCCGGAGACCGTCCGCACGCAGGTCGACCGCGAGCTCTCCCGCCTCGAGAAGCTCCCGCAGGCGGCCGCCGAGCACGGCGTCATCCGTACCTACCTGGAGTGGATGGCCGCGCTGCCGTGGGGCAAGGGCACCGAGGACAACCTCGACCTGCAGCACGCGCGGGCCGTGCTCGACGAGGACCACTACGACATCGAGAAGGTCAAGGACCGGATCCTCGAGTTCCTCGCGGTCCGCAAGCTCAAGCCGGACGCCCGTGGCTCGATCCTCTGCTTGGCCGGCCCGCCCGGCGTGGGCAAGACCTCGCTCGGCCAGTCCGTGGCGCGCGCCCTCGGGCGGCGGTTCGAGCGCATCAGCGTGGGCGGCGTCCGGGACGAGTCGGAGATCCGCGGCCACCGCCGGACCTACATCGGCGCCATGCCGGGGACGGTCATGCGCGCGCTGCGCGACGCCGAGTCGAACAACCCCGTCTTCATGATCGACGAGATCGACAAGATGGGCGCCGACTACCGGGGCGACCCGGCGAGCGCGATGCTCGAGGTGCTTGACCCCGAGCAGAACTCCACGTTCCGAGACCACTACCTCGACGTCCCGTTCGACCTCTCGCGCGTGATGTTCATCTGCACGGCCAACGACATGGATCGCGTGCCCGGCCCGCTGCGCGACCGCATGGAGGTCATCACGCTGGCCGGCTACACGGCCGAGGAGAAGCTCCAGATCGCCCGCCGCTACCTCGTCCCGCGCCAGATCGAGCGCAGCGGTCTCAAGCGCTCGCAGGTCGCGTTCAGCGACGCGGGCCTGCGGGCGATCGTCGCCGATTACACGCGCGAGGCGGGGGTGCGCTCGCTCGAGCGCGAGATCGGCTCGGTGTGCCGGAAGGTCGCCGTCCAGGTGGCGATGGGCACGCACGACGGCAAGGTGTCGGTGACCGCGCCCCGCGTGCGTGAGCTCCTCGGCCGCCCGCGCTTCTACGCCGACGTGCGCCGCCGCACGGCCGAGCCGGGCGTGGCCACCGGGCTCGCCTGGACACCCGTTGGCGGCGATGTCCTGTTCGTTGAGGCGACCGCGATGCCGGGCAAGGGCAGGCTGACGATCACGGGCCAGCTCGGCGACGTGATGAAGGAGTCCGCGCAGGCCGCGCTCTCGTACGTGCGTGGGCACGCGGACGCGCCCGACGACTGGTTCGCCACGCACGATCTGCATGTGCACGTGCCCGCCGGGGCGATTCCCAAGGACGGCCCGAGCGCCGGCATCACGATGGCCACCGCGCTGATGTCGCTGGTGTCCGGGCGGCCGGTGCGCGACGACCTCGCGATGACGGGCGAGCTCACGCTGAGCGGCCAGGTGCTGCCCATCGGGGGGCTCAAAGAGAAGGCGCTCGCCGCCCAGCGCGCGGGCATCCGCCGGGTCGTCGCGCCGCGCCGCAACGAGGCAGACCTCGAGGACATCCCGGAGCCGCTGCGGGACAAGATGGAGTTCGTGTGGGTGGGGGAGGTCGGCGAGGTGTTCGACGCCGCCCTGACCGACGGTCGTTGAGGGCGGCGGAACACGGGTATGCTCGTGAAAACGGACCGCGGAGAGGTGGTATGGCACAAGCCCGAAAGAAGGCCAAGAAGGCGCAGAAGGCGGCCCTGAAGGCGCGCTACAACCCGTACGTTCAGCGCATCGTCGAGGACGAGGACCTGCGCGACAACATCGTGCAGGCGTACGAGTCCGCACGCAGCGCCTATGGCCGGCTGAGCAACGGCAAGTCGCCCACCAAGCAGATCTTCGACGACAAGAAGCTGCAGAAGGACGTCAAGAAGGCTGCCGAGTCGTTCAAGGACGCCAGCGTCGCGCTGCGGGAGTCGCCCAAGAAGAAGCGCAAGGGCGGCCTCGGCAAGCTGCTGTTCATCGGCCTGGCCGGCGCCGGCATCGCCCTCCTCGTCTCCGAGCCGCTGCGCAAGAAGGTGCTCGACGCCCTGTTCGGCGCCGAGGAGGAGTTCGAGTACACGTCGACCACCACCGCCTCCACCCCGAGCCAGACGGCGGGCTCCACCACCTGATCCTCCTCGCGAGCTGCCGGGCGCTCAGCCGTCCGGCAGCAGCGGGATGTCCCACAGCAGGATGGCGGCGACCCCCGCGGCCAGCGCGGCGAGGCCGGCGAGCACCCCGAGCACCCGCTGCGTGCGGGTCGTCTGCGCCGCCCGCTCCTGCGCGATCTGCGCCTGCTCGAGCGACCGCTCGAGCAGCTCCTCCGCCCACTTGAACTCGAGCGCCAGCATCGCGAGCCCGATCGGGATCAACACGAACGCCGGGCCAGGCGTGACGATCATCACGACCCCCGCGACGAGGATCAGCGTGCCGAGCGCCGCGAACCCGATGCGGTACACGCGGCTGCGCCGATAGTGCGTCGCCCGCCGCGCCTCGAGCCGCTCGACGAGCTTCGGGCGCGGTCGCCGCTCTGCCATCACCTGAAGTGTGCCAAACCGTACCTAGCCCGCCGCAATGCTCCGCTAGCTTCGAGCGCATGAACGATCATGCGATCGTCGTCGAGGGTCTCGAGAAGTCCTACGGCTCGGTGCGCGCCCTGTGTGGCGTCGACTTCGCCGCCAGGACCGGGAGCATCCTCGGCCTGCTGGGCCCCAACGGCGCCGGCAAGACCACCGCGGTCCGCGTTCTGGCCACTCTGCTCGAGCCCGACGGCGGAACGGCGCGCGTCGCCGGGCTCGACGTCGTGAAAGACGCGGGGGCGCTGCGCGCGCGCATCGGCCTCGCGGGTCAGTACGCGGCCGTGGACGAGAACCTGACTGGCTTCGAGAACCTGGAGATGGTCGGACGGCTGTACCACCTCGGCAAGGCCGAGTCCCGCAAGCGCGCGCAGGAGCTGCTCGAGCGCTTCGAGCTGACCGATGCCGCCAAGCGGCCGGCGAAGACCTACTCGGGCGGCATGCGCCGCCGGCTCGATCTCGGGGCGGCACTCTTGGCCCGTCCGCCCGTCCTGTTCCTCGACGAGCCGACCACCGGCCTCGACCCGCGTGCCCGCATCGGCATGTGGGAGACGATCGAGGCACGTGTGCAGGCCGGCACCACCGTGCTGCTCACGACGCAGTACCTCGACGAGGCCGACCGGCTCGCCGACAGCATCGTCGTGGTCGACCACGGCCGCGTCATCGCCACGGGCACGTCGGACGAGTTGAAGGACCAGATCGGCGGCGAGCGCCTCGAGGTCGAGCTCGAGGACTCCGGCGACGCCGAGCCCGCGATCTCGGCGCTCGCCGAGCTTGCCCAGGATCGGCCCAGCGCCGACGGCACGACGCTCCGGGCACCCGTGCGCGCGCGCCCCGGCATCATCCCGGACGCCGTGCGGCGACTGGACGCCGCCGGAGTCGGCGTGGTCGACATCGCGCTGCAGCGGCCGACGCTCGACGACGTGTTCATCGCGCTGACCGGCCACGCGGCCGAGGAGGAGCCGGCGGACGAGGCGCCTCAGCGCGAGGAGGTGACGGCGGCATGAGCTCGCTCGCCGTGACGATCGAGGACTCGCTGATCCTCGCGCGCCGCAATCTGATGCGGATCCCGCGCCAGCCGGACCTGCTGATCGCCTACACGGTCCAGCCGGTCATGTTCGTGCTGCTGTTCGTGTATGTCTTCGGCGGCGCGATCCAGACGCCGGGCTTCGACTACGTCGACTTCCTGATGCCCGGCATCATCGTGCAGTCGATCGCGTTCGGCGGCTTCGTGACCGCGCTCGGTCTCTCCGAGGACGTCACGAAAGGCCTGATCGACCGCTTCCGGTCGCTCCCGATGTCGCGCGCGGCGGTGCTCGCGGGCCGCACGTCCTCCGACGTCCCGCTCAACTGCCTGTCACTCGCCGTACTGCTGGCCGTGGGCTTCGTGGCCGGCTTCAACATGACCACGGGCGCGGGCGACATCGCGCTCGGGATCCTGCTGCTGCTGTTCTTCGGCTACGCGTTCTCGTGGGTGTTCGCGCTCGTCGGCCTCTACTCGTCAACGCCGGAGACCGCGAACGCGATCGGCTTCACCGCGATCTTCCCGCTCACCTTCGCGTCGGGGATCTTCGTGCCCGCCGCGTCGATGCCTGACGGCCTGCGGCAGTTCGCGGAGGCCAATCCGTTCACCACGGTGACCGACGCGGTGCGGCACCTGTGGCTCGGGACGCCGGCCAACACGGACGTCTGGATGTCGTTCGTCTGGTGCACGGCGATCCTCGCGGTCTTCGCGCCGCTGGCCGTCAACCGCTACCGCACGGTGGCCGCCAGGTAGTCAGCCGAACAGGCCGCGGGCGCGCCACAGCGTCCGCGGCCGTCCGCGCGGGCGCAGGCGGCCGGTGGTGACCGCCCGGCCCGGGTGGAGGCGGCCGGCCACGATGTCGACCCAATCGTCGAAGCGGCACTGCAGCTCGAGGTCGACGTGCGGGGCGCGGCCCGGGCCGGCGGCCGTGGCGCCGTTGTCCAGCCGGATGTGCCACGGCTCGGCGTCCGGGAACTCCCACTGGAGGACGAACGGCTCGTCGGGCGCCTTGCGCAGGTCGAAGCTCCGGCGGATGCTGTCGAAGAGCATCGCCATCGCCTCGGGGTCGCGCGCCGGCGGGCCGTTGCGCTCGCCGAGGTAGCCCGCGCGCAGCATCGCGAGCCCGCGGGCCGCCCGCTCGGGCGCCGGCAGGTCCATCGGCATCGGCTGCGGGCCGGGCAGCGAGTCGATCGGCAGCCCGGCGGCGCGGAACTTGGCCTCGAACGACCGGGCGCCCTCCTCGTAGACGTGCTCGAGCGTGAAGCCGAAGCACTCGACATAGCGCTCGTCCCAGCCGGGCGGCACGAACACCGCGAGCGAGACCGGGGTGACGGCGCGCAGCTGTTCGGCGACCGCCTCCGGCACGTCGGGGTCCTCGGCCGCGAGGTCGCGCAGCAGCTTGACCCCGAAGCCGATGTGGCGCTGCTCGTCGAGCGAGACGTTGCGCATCCCCTCACGGAAGCCGGGCAGGGCGTCGCGCTGCGTCAGGTAGTCCGTGATGAAGTGCTGGCCCGGCTGGGCGAGCGTCGCCTCGACGACGAAGTGGTACATCGTCACGGCCTGCGCGAGCTTGGTGCGCGAGCGGTCGCGGCGCAGCTCGCCGACCACGCGGTCGAGCATCTCGAACGTCTTGAGGAAGCCCCACGTCAGCTCCGGGCGCGTGGCCTCCAGCGTGCCGCCGATCGAGCCGTCGCCGCGCTCGACGACCTCCTGCATGAAGCGGTTGAAGAACACCGCGTGCCGCGCCTCGTCGACCTGCTGGGTGGCGAGGAAGTACTTCTGCTCCTCGCGGGGCGCCGCGTCGATGAACGGCGAGAGGTCGTCGGTGACCGCGTCCTCGCCGTGGAAGAACATCGCGTAGTTCCACAGGGCGGCGCGGCGCTCGAGGTCGCTGAAGCGCTCGTGCCAGTGCTCGCGGTCGACGGAGAAGTCGATCTCCGTGGCCCGCCAGTTGCTCTGCTCCCAGCGGCGGTACAGGTCCTCATAGCTGAGCTGGTCCGCCGGCACGGAGCTCATGGGCCGACGATACTGAACGCCGACGTTCAGCGCGTGAGCTTGGTCACACGGTCGACCAGCTCGGCTACGGGCACGCGCTCCTGCTCCAGCGTGTCGCGGTCGCGCAGCGTCACGGTGTCGTCCTCGAGTGTCTGGTGGTCGACCGTGACGGCCAGCGGAGTGCCGATCTCGTCCTGGCGCCGGTAGCGACGGCCGATGTGGCCGCCCTCGTCGTACTCGGAGACGAGGTGCTCGCGCAGCTGCTCGTGGATCGCGCGCGCCTTCTCGGGGTGCCCGTCCTTGCGCAGCAGCGGCAGCACGGCGACCTTGATGGGGGCGACGGACGGGTGCAGGCGCAGGACGGTGCGCCGCTCGCCGCCGATCTCGTCCTCGTCGTACGCGTCGCACAGCAGCGCGAGCACGGTGCGGCCGACGCCGGCGGCCGGCTCGATCACATGCGGCACGTAGCGCTCGCCGGCGTTCTGGTCGAAGTACTCGAGCTTCTCGCCGGAGAACTGGGCGTGCTGCGTGAGGTCGAAGTCGCCGCGGTTGGCGATGCCCTCGAGCTCCGACCAGCCGATGGGATACAGGTACTCGATGTCCGAGGTCGCGGAGGAGTAGTGCGAGAGCTCGTCGGCGTCGTGCGCGCGAAGGCGCAGGCGCTCGGGCTCGATGCCGAGGCCCGCGTACCAGTCCATGCGCGCCTGCTTCCAGTGCTCGAACCACTGGTCGGCCTGGTCGGGCGGGACGAAGAACTCCATCTCCATCTGCTCGAACTCGAGCGTGCGAAAGATGAAGTTGCCCGGCGTGATCTCGTTGCGGAACGACTTGCCGACCTGCGCGATGCCGAACGGCGGCTTGCGGCGCGCGTACTGCAGCGTCGTCTTGAAGTCGAGGAAGATGCCCTGGGCGGTCTCCGGCCGCAGGTAGACGGTCGAGCCCTGCTCGGACACGGGGCCGATCGTCGTCTCGAACATGAGGTTGAACTCGCGCGCCTCCGTGAGCTCGCAATCCTCGGCCTCGCCCGGGTGCTTGGACGGTTTACGGGGGCAGGAGAGCTCGGCGAGGTGGTCGGCGCGGAAGCGTTGCCCGCACGTCTTGCAGTCGACGAGCGGGTCGGTGAAGCCGGCCAGGTGGCCCGACGCCTCCCACGCGCGCGGGTGCTGGATGATCGCCGAGTCGAGCGCCACCACGTCGTCGCGCTCCTGGATCATCGCCTTCCACCAGGCGTCGATCACGTTCTTCTTGAGCAGCACCCCGTAGTGCCCGTAGTCGTACGTGTTCGCGATCCCGCCGTAGATCTCCGAGGCGGGGAAGATGAGGCCGCGACGCTTCGCTAGCGCCACGACCACGTCCATGGTGGGCGCTGGCATGGGCGGGCAGTCTAGGGACCTATACTCGCCCGCTCGATGCCGATCTACGAGTATCGCTGCGAGAGCGGCCACTTGTTCGAGGTGATGCAGAAGATCACCGACGACCCGGTGACCGAGTGCGAGGTGTGCGGTGCTCCCGTCCAGCGCGTGTTCCACCCGATCGCGGTGCACTTCAAGGGCTCGGGCTTCTACAACACGGACTACGGGACGGCCAAGCGCAAGCGCGAGACCGACAGAGCGGCCGAGTCGGGAGCCGACAAGCAGGACGCGAAGTCGTCCGAGAAGAAGGACAAGAAGGCCGACGCCAAGCCGGCGGCCTCCTCCACGACCGACTGAGCCATAAGCGGCGCTTATGCTGGTGCGGCGGAATCGTCATTTCCGCTTGGAGCCGGGCGCTGCGACACTGGAGGCCATGTCCGCTCGCCACGTCGCCCTGCTCAGCGCGCTCGCCGCGATCTGGGGCGGCTCGTACCTGCTGATCAAGTACGCGCTCGAGGACCTCAGCGCGCCGATGATCGTGTGGGCGCGGACGGCGATCGCGGCGCTCGTGCTGCTCGTCGCGCTCGGTGGCACCGCCCGCGGCGCGGTTGCCGACATGCGCCGGCGGCCGGGGTGGGCGATGCTGCTCGGCACGCTGGCGGTCACGGCGCCCTTCCTGCTTATCACGTTCGGCGAGCACGAGGTGCCGTCGGGCCTCACCGCCGTGCTCATCTCCCCGGCGGCGCTGTTCGTCGCCCTGTTCGCACCGTTCATCGACCCGTCCGAGAAGATCGGCCGCGTGCAGGCGGTCGGCATGTTCATCGGCCTGGCCGGCGTCGCGCTCGTGGTCGGCGTCGAGTCGATCTCCACCTTCGCGCAGTTCCTCGGCGCCATGGCCATGGTCGGCGCCGCGGCCTTCTACGCGCTCGGCGGCTTCGTGGTCAAGGGTCGCTACAAGCGGCTGACCTCGATGCAGGCGTCGTTCGTCTCGATCTCCGTCGCGGCGATCACGACGCTGCCGATCGCGGTGGCGACGGCGCCCAGCGAGGTGCCGGGCCTGCGGGCGATCCTGGCGGTGCTGGTGCTCGGCGCGGTCGGCACCGCGCTCGCCTTCGTGATCTTCTACAAGCTGATCGCCGAGACCGGAGCGGGGCGCGCCTCGCTCGTGAGCTACCTCGCGCCGGGCGTCGCGCTGTTCTACGGCGCCGTGTTCCTCGACGAGGCGATCACGGTGGCCGCGATCGCCGGCCTCGTGCTCATCCTCGGCGGCGTCGCGCTCGCCTCCAGACGGCGTGCCGCCGAGCCCGAGACGGTAGCTTCCCCGGCCCATGGACCTGAGCCTGTCCCCGCCGGAGCGCGAGTTCCGTGACGCCGTCCGCGACTGGATAGCGGCCAACCACCCGGGTCCCGAGCCCGCCAACGACCCCGAGCAGTTCGAGTTCCGCCGCGCCTGGCAGCGGGCCGTCAACGAGCGCGGCTGGGCCGGTCTCACGTGGCCGAGCGAGTACGGCGGCGCGGGTGGCACGCTGGTCGAGCAGGCGATCTTCTTCGAGGAGGTCGCGCGGGCGGGCGCGCCGCCGATGGCCAACGTGCTCGGGCTCGCGATGGGCGGCCCGACGGTCATCGCCCACGGCAGCGAGGAGCAGCGCCGGCGCTTCCTGCCGGCGATCCTGTCGGCCGACGAGATCTGGTGCCAGGGCTTCTCGGAGCCCGAGTCGGGCTCGGACCTCGCCTCCCTGAAGACGCGCGCGGTGCGCGACGGCGACGACTGGGTGGTCACCGGGCAGAAGGTGTGGACGACCTACGCGCACGAGGCCAAGTGGTGCATGCTCGTCGCGCGTACGGACGCCGACGCGCCGCGCCACCGCGGGCTCACCTACTTCCTGATGGACATGGATCAGGACGCCGTCGAGGTGCGGCCGCTCGTGCAGATCACAGGCGAGGCGGAGTTCAACGAGCTGTTCATCGAGGGCGCGCGGATCCCGCACGAGAACATCGTCGGCGGGGAGGGGAACGGCTGGCCGGTGGCGATCACCACGCTGATGCACGAGCGCGCCGGCCTCGCCTTCGCGCTGCAGGTCTCGGTGCAGATCGCGCTGCGGGAGCTACGGGACGACATCCGCGAGGCGGGCCGCGCCGACGACCCGCTCGTCCGCCAGCGCTTCGGGCAGCTGTACGCCGAGGCGCAGGTGCTGCGCCTGAACGCCTACCGCGGGCTGACCGCGATCATGAAGCGCGGCGCGCCGGGCCCCGAGGGCTCGCTCGGCAAGTGGCACTGGGCCGAGGTCAACCAAGGGCTCACCGAGCTGGCGATGGACGTCGCGGGACCGCGGGCGATGGTCGCCGAGGGGCGCTGGCCGCATCGCTTCCTGCGCGCTCGCGCCAACTCGATCGAGGGCGGCACCACGGAGATCCTCAAGAACATCGTGGCCGAGCGCGTGCTGGGACTCCCGCGGGCATGAACTTCGACCTGTCGGAGGACCAGCGGACCATCAAGTCCACGGCGCGCGAGCTACTGACCGCGCGCTATCCGCTTGCCGAGGTCCGGCGGCTCGCGCTCGAGGACGAGCGCGGGTTCACCGACGGGCAGTGGGACGAGATGGTGGCGCTGGGGTGGCCGGAGATCGCCGAGCTGGGCACGGTCGAGATGATCGTCGTCGCCGAGGAGCTTGGCTACGCGCTCGCGCCGACGCCGCTCCAGTCGACCTGGGTTGCCGGTCTGCTGGCGGCCGACGTGCCGGAGGGCCGGCGGGGCGCGGCCGTGATCGACGGGCTGGCGGCCGACGCCGGGACGGCCGACGTGCTCGTCGACTGGGACGGTTCGCTGGTGACGGATGCGCAGGTCGAGCCGGTCCGTGCGCTCGATCCCACGCGGCGCCTCTTCCGGGTCACCGGCGGCTCGCGCTCGGACGGGGGGGCGGACGTGGCGCGGGGGCGGTTGCAGGCGACCGTCATGAACGCCGCCGAGTCGGTCGGCGTGGCGGAGCGGGCAATGTCGATGGCGGTCGAGTACGCCAAGGAGCGCAGGCAGTTCGGCCGGGCGATCGGGACCTACCAGGCCGTCTCCCACGCGTGCGCGCAGATGCTGCTCGAGGTCGAGGGTGCACGCTCGGCCGTCTACTGGGCGGCGTGGGCGCTCGACCACGAGCCCGAGGCCGCGCCGCTCGCGGTCGCGTGCGCGAAGGCCTATGCGGGCGAGGCCGGGCGACGGGTGCCGCGGTCGGCGCTCCAGGTCCACGGCGGCATCGGCTTCACCTGGGAGCACGACCTGCACTTCTTCCTCAAGCGGGGCGAGGCGAACGCCCACGCGTACGGCTCGGGCCCCGAGCACCGCGAGCGGATCGCCGCTCTGGCCGGGCTCTGAACCCCGCGGGTCGGCCGCGCGTACACCCCCGTTCAGCCACTCTTCGAGAGAGGGGGGATGCGGGTGAGGAGAAGGATGCAGTTGGCCGGCGCCGTGGCGCTGGTCGCCCTGCTCGGCGTCGTGGGAGCGGCGGTCGCCGGCGGGGGCGGACGCGGCATCGAGGAGCGCCTGACCGGTTACGAGGAGGTTCCGGCGATCTCCACCGACGGCAGCGGCAAGTTTGCGGCGAAGTTCGCGCGCTTCGGGGACTCGATCAAGTTCCGGCTCTCGTACCGCGACCTCGAGGGCGCCGTGCAGCAGGCCCACATCCACCTGGGCCAGGAGGGCGTGAACGGCGGCATCAGCGTCTTCCTGTGCACGAACCTCGGCAACGGCCCGGCCGGTACGCAAGCGTGCCCCGTGGCCCCGGCGACCGTGACCGGTGAGATCGGCCCCGAGGATGTGATCGGCCCCGGCCCGATGCCGCCGACGAGCCCGGGTCAGGGCATCGAGGTCGGCGCGTTCGACGAGCTGGTCGACGCCATCGAGGCCGGCGTGACCTACGTCAACGTGCACAGCTCGAAGTGGCCCGGCGGCGAGATCCGGGCGCAGCTGGAGGACGACCGGGGCCACTAGCCCCGGAGGAACTGCTCGACCGCGCGCTGCTTGGTGGCGTCGTCGACCGTGAGGCCGGCGCCGCCATCGGGCAGCGTCGTGCTCCCGCTCGGGCGTAGGACGTAGCGCTTGGCGTTACCGCCGGTGAGCTCGGCGCCGACGAGGCCGAGCAGAGTGGGGCCCGACATGTCGGACCTGACGGCCTGGGGCGCGGCCCAGGAGACCCACGGCAGGCGGACGAAGGTCTCGAAGGAGGTGACCTTGTCCTTGATCGCGCTGAGGAGCTGCTGCTGGCGCCGCACGCGCGTCTGGTCGTCCTCTTCGGGGCGGCACTCGTTCTTGCGCGTGCGCGCGATGGCGAGCGCCTCGTCGCCGCTCAGCTCGTGCTCGCCGCGCTTGAGGCGCAGCGTGGTGCCGCCGTTTCGCTTGCCGCCGTTGATCTTGGAGATCACGCAGCCCGTCTTCACGGTCACGCCGCCCAGCGAGTCGATCAGCGCCGGGAAGTTCTCGAAGTTGACCTCGACCAGGTGGTTGATATCGATGCCGAGGTAGGACTCGACGGTCTCGATGGCCAGCGAGGGGCCGCCGAACGCGTAGGCCGCGTTGATCTTGCCCTGGCCGTGGCCGGGGATGTCGACGACGGTGTCGCGCAGGATCGAGAGCTGTGCGTTGGCGCCGCCGCCGACGCGCAGCAGCAGGATCGAGTCGCTGCGTGAGGGGGCGCCGATCGTCTGGGCTCCCGGCTCGGCGCGGTCCTTGGTGCGCGCGTCGGACCCGAGCACGAGGATCGTGTTCGGCGACGTGAGCGGGTAGCCGCCGCCGCTCAGCTTCGCGTCAGCGGCGTCGGAGATCTTCGAGGACTGGACCTGGGCGCTGATGAGGAAGACGACGAAGCTGAGGAGCAACCACCCGGCGATCGCGATGCCGAGGTAGGCCGCGATCCGGCCCGGAGTGGACCGGCGCTTGCGGCGCGGGTCTCGCTCCCGCGTGCGAAACGGCCACCTGGGGCGGCGTGGCGGACGGCCGTCGTCATCGCCGCCGGCGCCCAGGCTCTCCTCCCGCTGCCAGGGAAGGCGCGGGCGTGAGCGGTAGACCGTGTACTCGGGCTTGTCGTCGTCGGCCATTGGAGCGGTATCGTGGCCCGCGTGGTCGAGCGAGGCGTCATAGGCGTCGACCTCGGCGGCACCAAGCTCCTGGCCGGCGCGGTCGACGCCGACCTCGGGATCCATCACCGTACCAACCGGCTGATCTACGGGCTGGACCAGGCCGGTCTCGTGCAGATGGTCGCCGACGCGGTCGAGGAGGTCAGGACCGCCGTGGGCGAAGGTATCGAGGCGGTCGGCTTCGGCATCCCGTGCACGTTCGACTCGCGCACGGGGATGGCGGTGCAGGCGGCCAACGCGCCGCTGTACGACATCGCGTTCCACGAGGTCATGGCCGAGCGGCTCGGGCTACCGGTGGTAGTCGACAACGACGCCAACTGCGCGGTGCTCTGCGAGGCGCGCGTAGGCGCGGCGGCGGGTTGCTCCGAGGTGGTGCTCCTGACGCTGGGGACCGGGATTGGTGGCGGGCTGGTGCTCGGCGGCAAGGTCTACCGCGGGTGGGTCGGCGGCGGGGCCGAGATGGGTCACATGGTCGTGGACATGGACGGGCCGCCCTGCCAGTCCAACTGCCCGAACTACGGGTGCCTGGAGACGGTCGTCTCCGGCACCGCGCTGGTCCGGCTCGTGTCCGTGGCCGTGGCCCGGCGACCGGACACGCCGCTGGGCCACGCGCTGGAGGAGGGGCGCGAGCTGACCGGGCCGATGATCACCGAGCTCGCGCGTTCCGGGGACCCGGTGGCGGCTGACGCGATCGCCACCATCGGGCGGCGGCTGGGGATCGGCTTGGTGTCCCTGGTCAACATCTTCAACCCGCAGGTGATCGTGATCGGCGGCGGGGTCAGCGAAGCGGGCGAGCTCCTGCTCGAGCCGGCGCGCGAGATCGTCCGCGAGCGCGCGCTCGCCCCGGCGCGCGACGTCGTCCGGATTGTGAAGGCGGCCTTCGGCGCCGAGGCGGGGATGATCGGAGCCGCTCTCGCCGCCCGCGAGGGCATCGGCGTGGCCCGCGCCGGGTTCCCGGAGGCGGTCGCATGACGGTCGCCGCCCCCCGCCCGCTCGGCAGCTTCGTCGACCCAGTCGACGCTCCGCGCCGCCTCGTCGGTGGTACTTGCGCCTTGCTCGACGGCGGCGGTCGGCGTCGTCTCGTCGGCGCTCCGCGCCGTCTCGTTGGCGGCGCCCAGTCGGAGGTCGCGGGGTGACGGGAGGTCGTCTGGTCGTGTGCCCGACGCCGATCGGGAACCTGGAGGACGTCACGCTGCGCGTGTTGTCGGCGCTGCGCGACGCAGATGTCGTCGCATGCGAGGACACGCGGCGCACCTGGGTGCTGCTCGAGCGCTACGGCGTGCAGGCGACGCTCGTCAGCTACCACGAGCACAACGAGCGGGAGCGGGCGGCCGAGCTCGTCGAGCGGATGGCCGCCGGCGAGGTCGTCGCGCTCGTCTCCGATGCGGGGATGCCGCTCGTCAGCGACCCCGGTTTCGTGCTCGTACAGTCGTGTGTGGCGGCGGGGCTCGAGGTCGAGGTCCTGCCTGGTCCGTCCGCGGCCCTGGCGGCGCTCGTCGCGTCGGCGCTCCCCGCGGACGCATGGCGGTTCGTGGGCTTCCTGCCGCGCAAGCGGGCGGCGCTCGTCGAGGTGCTCTCCTCGCCCGAGACGGTGGTGGCCTTCGAGTCCCCGCGCCGCGTCGGCGCCTCACTCGCCGTGCTCGCGTCGCTCGACCCCGACCGCCCGGTCGCGGTATGCCGCGAGCTGACGAAGGTGCACGAGGAGGTCGTCCGCGGCACCGCGGCCTCGCTCGCGGAGCGGTACGCGGACGAGCCGCCGCGCGGCGAGGTCGTCCTCGTCATGGGAGGAGCACCGCCACCATCCGGCCTCGACCCGGCGGCCGTCGACGCGGTCCGCCGGCTCGTCGACGCGGGAGCCCGCGTGAGGCCGGCAGCGTCGGTCGTGGCGGACCTCACCGGCGCTCCGGCGAACGCCCTGTACCGCGCGGTGGTCGAGGGGGGAACGTCAACGGCGGCTGGGTAGGGAGGGTGAGGGTCGGGCGCGGCGTTGGTTGCCAGCGGACGGCAACGGCCGCTACCCAGCCGCCGTTGCCGTCCGCCGGCATCAAGCCCCGCGCCCGACCCTCGTCGCCCTGTCCAGCAGCGCGGACGTCAGCCGGTGTCAACGGCCGAGACCCGAAGTGTCACGAAAGCGTGCCGATTCTGTACCGATCCACGCTCGTCCCAACGCGGCGGGCGGGGGCGGCCGTACGGTCGCCGGATGGTCGCCGCCACAGTCCTAGCCCTCGTCCTCGCCAACCCCGTCGGCGGCGACGTCACTGCCGGCTTCGACGTCGCCGCCAACCCATTCCGGGCCGGCCAGCACCGGGGCGTCGACCTCGAGGCCGCGCCGGGCGAGGGCGTGCGCGCCGCGTGCAGCGGCCGGGTGGTTGTCGCCGGTCGTGTTGGCTCGAGTGGTCACCTCGTGACGGTGCGCTGCGGCGATTGGCGCGTGACGCACATGCCGATGGCGCAGATATCCGTCCGCGCCGGCGCAGTCATCGCCCGCGGAACCCGGCTCGGGACGGTCGGCGACTCCGACGACCATGCCGGCCTGCACCTCGGCGTGCGCCGCGAAGGCCACCGCTTCGGCTACGTCGACCCGCTCCGCTTCTTCTCGAGCGCGCCCCTTCCACCACCGACCGTGCGTCTCCCAACCACCAGGCGCGCACCGCCCGCCCGCCCGACCCCGCTGCCGCACGCGGAACCAGCGCCGCACGCCAATCCGGCGCCGGGCGCGAAGCCGGCGCGGTTGCCTACCTCGCCGCTCGGATCGGGCGCGGCGGGGTCCGCGCGCGGGGCTCCGGGGAACGGGCTGGCGCCGTGGTCCACCGCGCCGCTCGGATCCGGCGCAGCGGCGGCGTCCGCGCGCGGGGCTCCGGGGAACGGGCTGGCGCCGTGGTCCACCGCGCCGCTCGCATCCGGCGCAGCGGCGGCGTCCGCGCGCGGGGATGCGGGCGGCGGGCTGGCGCCGTGGCCGGCGTGGGTGGGGCTTGGCCTCGTGCTCGCCGGTGCCGGGCTTCGGATTCGGGGGCGGCGTGGTCGTGGGCGGGGATGGTCCGTGGTTGTGCTGCGGAGGCCGGTACGGTGAGCGGCGTGAGTGCGCTGGTACTCGGCTTCGGCCTCGGCTTCTTCGTCGCCGCCCAGCTCGGGCCGCTGTCGCTGCTCGCGATCCGCTCGACGCTGCGCAGCGGCGTCTCGATCGGGCTGGCGATCGGCGCGGGGGTCGCGGT